>CAZWCX010000005.1:0-92975 GCA_964632945.1 uncultured Planctomycetia bacterium
GCATGCGGTCGCGCGGATCCTGGAGCGTACGCATCCCGACGTGGTGCCGGAGCCGCCGCCGTGCGGGCCGTTCGTACCGCCGCACGTCCTGGGCGCGCTGGAGGACGCGGACGGGGGGTCGCCGGCGGACGATCCCTTCGACGCGGCCGAGCCGAGCGAAGGAGGTGGGGCATGACGCGCAAGGGCGAAGATCGTCGGGACCCGCTGGCCGACCTGCAAGCGGCGTTGGTCGAGATGAACCTGACGACGCTGGCGCGTCGGCTGTCGGAGCTGCTGGCGCAGGCGGAAGGCGAGACGCTGTCGTTCTCTGCCTTCCTGGCGCGGGCGCTCGACGTGGAGCGCCAGTCGCGGCGCGAGCGGCGGGTGCAGCGGAGCAGGCGAGCGAACTCTTCCGGGTGGTGTGCGCGCGCTATCAGCAGCGCTCGACGGTGCTGGTAGCGAATGCGCCGCTGCGGAAGTGGGGGGAGTTCATGCCCTCCGCGGCGCAAGCGGTGGCGATCACCGACCGGCTGATTCACAACGCGACGATCCTGCGGTTCGGCGGGGAATCGTTCCGCCGGCCGAAGGACGTGCTGGGACCGAAGCTCGACGACGAGTAGCGGCCGGGGGAGCCGCGGGAACGAGGCATCGGCCGGCGAGGGCGACCCCGCCGGCCGATGTGCGTTTCGGGACGGGTAGCCGGCGGGCGAAGGAGTCCTGGGTCCGGTGTCCGTGCGGGCACAGGCGCGGAGGGGTCTTGCGCGGACACCGGATTGGGCCACCTCTGCGCCGTAGTGCAACGCCGGAAGGAGACCGAAGAAAAGGAGATGCATTCGGTCGTGCCGACCGGATCAAGGACACGGAACTGGGCCGGTGTCCGTGACACGCCCGGGACTCTTCCGAGCGCGGCTGGCCGAGACCAGCCGGTTCCTGCGCTGCTGGAGCGATTCGATCGCCCGCCGGGCAAACCGGGAGGGTGGGTGCAGGGGCCGCTTCAGGGAAGGGCGGTTCAAGTGGCAGGCCCTGGTCGATGAAGCCGCGCTCTTGACCTGCATGAGCTACGTAGACCCCCAGGAGCCCGCAGGCTATCGCGGCAACCGTACGGAAAGTCCGACGCCGACGAACCAGTCGTCCGCCTCGTCGGAGAGTCCAAAGCCCGCCGACATGTCGAGTTGCATATTGTCCATCGCTTTCCAGGTGAACCCTCCATCCATGCTGTGGCGCGGACCTGCGTCCCCCGCCAGCGGCACATCCCCGAAGGCCTCGACGAACGCGCCAACGCGCTCCGAGAGCGCAATGCCGAGCGCAGCGGTGTACTGGAACACCGCCAAGGTGTTCCGGTCGTCGCCCTCTTCCTGCAGCTCCGATTCCCAGGCCGCCCCCCAGTTCCAGCCGAACGACATCACCTCGGAGATCGTGTGCGCGTGGCTGAATCGGAAGGCCGGATCGACCCGCTCGCTGGAAAATCCCTCGCGCCCGACCGGCAGAGAGACGCTGGCCAGAAACGCAGTCTCAGGCAACCATCCGGCCTCCTCCCACAGGAAGAACTTCAGCCCAACGCTCGCATCCCCGCCCCCCTCGGTATCGGTCGAGACCCGTCCCGCATCGTCGTCCGGAATCCGGGCATCCTCCCAGAGGTACCCGTCCCAGCCCAACCGCAGTTCGAGGCGTTCGAAGACGCCCACACGGAGCAGACTGCCGGGGAGGGTGTGCGTGCGCACCTCGGCGTCATCCTCGTCTTCCTCGGCATAGACCCAGCCCGCCTCGAACTGGACGAACCCTGGGGGGACGGTCTCCGACGATTCGGTCTGGTCGGGACGATCGGTGACGATCGGACCGAGATCACGCCCGTCGTTCTCCGCGCGTCCGGTCGGTACCGATCCGAGGAGCGCGAGGACGCAGACCAGGGAAGAGCGCCAAAGCGGATGGATCTGCATCGTGACAAAGCCTCCATAAAGATCATTGATTAGATATAGATAATGTAATATCTTCGTCAAGCATAAATCGCCGGAAATCCAGTTCACAGGGTTAGCTACGGGATGGTAGGGGATGCCGTTCATTTCGAATCTGACCGGACCCCGCTGTGGGCGTTCACGTGCCTGCCCTACGGTGTGGGGGAGGAGGCGACGGGCGTGCGGCGCGGCGGTCGTCGGGACTGCGGGCCAGACGGCTTCTCCGACGCCAAGGTCAGACTTCGCGGGCTTCTGCGGGGACTCGTCCGCCCCCGAGCGGACCACCGGTTCGGGTGCCGGGCGTGCCATCGGGCGGGACAAGGAGGATCGCCTGCCGGTGAGCTTCCGAAGTTCCCAGGCCCTGGCTCCGCTTCGGGACGTAGCCGCGGCGGCCGTGATCGGTGGTACGGAATCTCCTTGTCCTCCGCCGACCCGCCCCGTAGATTCGGGCGCGCCATGCGAGTTTCGCGAATTCTACCGCTGCTCCTTCTCCTCGCCTGCGCGGCAGGGGCGGAAGATCCGCCGGTCACGGCGCGCGGCACGGTGTTCCACGACGCCGACGGGGACGGCGAGCGCGATCCGGGGGAAGCCGGGCTGCCCGGCGTGGCCGTGTCCAACCAGCGGGAGATCGTCGTTACCGACGTGGAGGGGCGCTGGGAACTCCCGGCCTCCGACGACTGCATCTTTTTCGTGATCAAGCCGCGCGGCTGGCGGACGCGTTTGAACCGACTCCACCTGCCCCGCTTCTACTACATCCACAAGCCCAAGGGGTCGCCGCAGGCCCTGCGGCATCCGGGCGTGAAGCCCACCGGGCCGCTGCCGAAGTCGATCGACTTCCCGCTGGTCCCGCAGGAAGAGCCGGATCGCTTCCGCGCGGTCTTCTTCGGGGATCCCCAGCCGCGCGACCAGGCGGAGGTCGACTTCATTGCCCACGACGTGGTCGAGGAACTGGTCGGAACCGACGCCGCCTTCGGCGTGACGCTCGGCGACATCGTGTTCGACGATCTCTCGCTCTTTCTCCCGCTCGCCCGAGCGGTGGCGCTGATCGGCATCCCCTGGTACCACGTGATCGGCAACCACGACATCAACGCCGAAGCCGCCGAGGACCGGTACTCGGATGAGACCTTTGAGCGGGTGTTCGGTCCCACCTACTATTCGTTCGACTACGGTCCGACCCACTTCCTCGTCCTGGACGACATCCAGTGGGGGATGCTGCCGGGGGACAAGCGGCCGCGGCTGCGCGGCGGGTTCGGCGCCACGCAACTGGAGTTCGTGCGCAACGACCTGGCGCGGGTTCCGCGGGAACAACTCGTCGTCCTGATGATGCACATCCCGCTCGCGGAGCGCACGTCCCACATCCGATTCCCCGACGCCTCGGACTCCGTCCAGGACCGGGAGGAGCTCTTCCGGCTGATCGAGGACCGTCCCTACTGCCTCTCCATCGCCGCCCATCAGCACTATCAGGAACATCTCTTCCTCGACGGGGAAGACGGCTGGCGCGGCGAGCAACCGCACCATCACGTGGTCAACGTGACGGTGTGCGGGGACTGGTGGAAGGGGGCGCCGGACGAGACGGGAATCCCGCACGCGACGATGCGCGACGGCGCCCCGAACGGCTACTCGATCTTCACCTTCGACGGCGCGAAGTACGAGATCGAATTCAAGGCCGCCCGGCGGCCGGCGGACTGGCAGATGGCGATCCACGCCCCCGAGAAGGTCGCGCGCGGCGGCGCCGAACCCGTGGAGGTGCTGGTCAACGTCTTCGGCGGATCGCCGCGCACGACGGTGGAGATGCGAGTCGGCCCGGAGGGGTCCTGGGTCACCCTCGAGAAGTTCGTCGGGGTCGACCCGCAGTTCGCCCGCGCCAAGCGGGAGGAGGACGCTCGCAAGCCCGCCCCCGGCCGGCCCCTCTCCCAGGGGATGCCGTCCCCGCACCTTTGGCGGGGAACGCTTCCGGCAGGACTGCCCAAGGGGGTGCACGCCATCGAGGTGCGCGCGCGTTCGCCCTACGCGCCGGAGGCGACGGCGCGCAGGGCGATCCGCGTGGAATGAAGCCGGGCTACTTGTTCGCCCAGGCCTTGAGCCGGGCCTGCATCATCTCGAGCCGGCGCTTCGCCTCCGCGTTGTTCTCGACCAACCACTCCAGGTTGCGGAACGCGGTCGGGGCCGATTCCCGGATCTTCGCCAGGTGCGGCAGGATCTTCGCGTACACGATCAGGCCTTCGCCGCACTGCTCCGCGAACATGTCGCCGTTGAGCACGCCGTGGCGGACGAAGCTCGCCGCCATCTCCCAGTAGGAGGAAACCTGGCGGTAGGCGGCATTCAGCGGATGCTGGAAGTTGGTCGTGATCGCGGCCAGGTCTTCCCAGGTTTGCGGGTTGAATTGGGCGATGATCGCGGTCCGGGACTCGCGCATGACCTTCTCCCGGCGGAGATCGTAGAGCTGCAACAGGATGTTCACGTCGGTGTGATCGGGTCGGTCCTTGATGGGCATGGGAACCTCCTCCTGGGTCAGGCGCCGGCGGGCGCGTCTGCCGGCGAGGCCGGCTCGAGGCCGAGCGATTCCTCCAGGACCGAAAGGCCCCGGTCCCGCTCGAATGCGCCCTGGACGGCGTGAAAGTCGGATTCCATCTGCAGGTCGCTCAAGCAGAGCTCGCCCGCGAGCCGATTCGCGGCCTCCACGGACTCGTGGGCGTCCGAGTGCTTGAGCGAGGTCTTCATCATCGCGGACAGGAGGTGGAGTCGGAGGGCGCCCCGCGCGCGGTTCATCCGGCGCGCGAGGGAGGCGGCGTTGGCGATGGCGCCCGCCGCCCCGTGCCAGTCCCCGAGGGTCAGCATGGTCGCCGTCGCCTCGTGAAACCCGCGCGCGGCGCCGGCGTGGTCGCCTTCCTCCATCGCCGCCGCCGCGAGGTGTGCGCGCGTCATCGCCGCCCCGCGCCGGTCGCCGAGCGTGAGATCGAGCGCCAGCGCCGCGTCGAACAGCCGGCGCGCCGCCGCGAAGTCGCGCTGGTAGAGGCGGACCAGCCCCAACTGGCTCAGGCTCGCCGCTTCGCCCGCGCGGTCGCCGATCCCCTGCCGGAGCGCCAACGCGCGTTCGAATCGACCGATCGCGTCGGACCAGCGCTCCGCCGACAGGTCGCAGGTGCCGAGCCGGTGGGTCGCCAGCGCCTCCAGCGATCGGTCCCCCGCGGCGACCGCCCGCGCCAGCGCCTCGTCGAGGAGCGGGCGCGCGTCGGCGAAACGATCGTGCCGGAGGTGATCCGCAGCCTGCTCGAGCAGGGCCTGCACGGCGGAGGGGCGCGAGTCGAAGCGGGTCATCCGGAGGACCTCATGGCTCGGGGACGGCGGACACCGTAGCGGAAGGGCGGACGGGAGTCAAGCCTGCAGGGCGCCGCGACCGCTCCGAATGCCTGCCCCGTCGCTCCGCCCGGATGGCGCAAACGCTTCGTTTCCCGCCCTCGTAAAGGTAGGATCGCCGCTCGAGTCGCAACCGCGGGAGCCCTGCATGCCCGAACCCCTGGTGGAAAAGCCGAAGCCGTTTCCGTTGCGCGGTTGCGTCGTCTTCGTCGGGATCTGTGGGACCTTCCTCGCCGTCGCCCTGTGGGTCGGGGGCGAGCCGTCCCGGAACGCGCGGACGTTCCGGGAGTCCGTGCGGGCGGGGATGTCGCTGGCCCAGGTCATCGGCCTTGCCGAGGGGAGGTTCGTCTGCCAGGGGTTCCTGCCGTCGGAAAACACGGCCGACGGCCCGCGCGAGGCGATCGGCATCGCCGTCCTCCCCGACGGCAGCCTCTCGCTGCAGCGCGGCCGGGAACGCCAGCAATTCCGCACGCGCACGGGCGTGCAGGACGCGGTTACGGAACTGCCGCCGGAATGCGTTCGCAATGCCCGCTACGTCTTCACCTTTCTCGGCCTCACCCCCGGCCATGCCTCCGTCGCCATCACGTTCGGCGAGGACGGGAAGGCCGATACGGTGACCGGGCCGAAGTTCTGGGATTAGGTTGTCTCGGGAGGAGGAGTTCATGAAGCGGCTTGCCACGTTGATCCTGGGTGTGCTCGTCCTCGTGCTCGCGCCGCGGGTCGCGGCCCAGTCGTCCCCGGAACTCGAGGCGCGGGACCTGGCGGCGCTGGAGACCCGGTTCCGGGATGTGGCCGAAAAGGTGCGCCCGGCCACCGTCGCCATCCTCGGCCTCATCGGCATGGGGTCCGGGGTGATCATCGATCCGTCCGGCCTCGTGCTGACGAACGCGCACGTGGCCCTGGCCGCGCCCCACGCGGCCGTGGTCTTCCCGGACGGCAAGAAGGTGCTGGCGCGCCGGATCGGCATCTACTTTCCGCGCGACCTCGCACTCATCCAGTTGCCGGCCGGGACCTACCCCGCGGTCGAACCGGCCCCCGTCGGCTCGGTCCGTCCCGGGGACTGGGTCGTTGCGTACGGCCACCCGGGCGGTCTCAAGCCCGACGCCCGCCCGACCTTCTCCGCGGGCCAGGTGACGGGTTCGGTGGAGTTCGGCCCGGTCGCGGGCGTGTTCGACTACTCGGGCGGAATCGAGTCGGACGTTCCCATCTACTCGGGGAACTCCGGCGGCCCGCTGTTCGACTTGCAGGGGCGGTTCGTCGGCATCAACGGGGCGGTCAACCAGATGGAGGCGGCCAGCTTCACGCTGTCGCTGGAGATCATCGCCGACGTCCTGCCGCGCCTCGCCGAGGAGAAGATCATCCTGACCGACGAGATCGTCCTCGACCCCAAGGATCCCGCGTTGCGGGCGATCTTCGACCTGTATGAGCCGATGAGCCTGGAAGCGGCGCAGAACTGGATCCGCAACGGCTGGCCGGGCGAGAAGATGCCGGGCGCCGCGGCGGCGCCGCGACCCGCGCGCGCGGGCTGGCTGGAACGCCTGGTGGAAAGCCTCGACCCGGGGACGCCCGCAGCCGCGAAGGCGGGGCACGCGCTCGAGGGGAAGAAGGGGGCGCCCCGCCAGGACCGCCTTGCCCGCGCGTTCGCCGGCACGCTCAAGGCGCAGCGCGCCCGCGCGGTCGCGTTGGAGTCCGGGGACGGCAAGTCCCTGGGGCTCGGTACGGTGATCGCCACCGGATTCGTCGTGACCAAGGCGAGCCTGCTCGGCGACCGACGCTCCGCCGTCCTCCGCCTCGCTCCGGGCGAGGCGATCGACGCCACGCTCGTGGCGGCGAATGCGGAACACGACCTCGCCCTGCTGAGCGCGAGCGGGGTTTCGGCGCGCGGAGAGGACGCGGACGGGATCGCGATCGGGAGCTGGGTCGTCGCTCCCGGCGCGGATGGAACGGCCCCCGCGATCGGCGTCTTGTCTGCGGCCACCCGCGGCATCCCGGCTGCGGCGGAATCGCTCCTGCCGGGCGGGCTCATGCGCGCGGTCCAGTGGGGTCTGATCCGCGCCTTCAAGGCGTCCCCACCGGGCTCGCAGATGCGCCAGCTCGCCGAGCAGTTGGAACAGGCCGACCGCGCGCGGCGCTGGTTCGAGGAGGGCACCGATCCGCGCACCTACTCGCGCGTCTTGCAGCATGACGCCCCGGTCCTCCCGGCCCGCATGGGCGGCCCGGTCCTCGACCGGTCGGGACGGCTCGTCGGAATCAATGTGGGACGGCCGCACCACGGCACCACCTACGCCACGCCCATCCGGATCGTGCGCGAGGTGTTCGCCGCGCACCTCAAGGGGCGATAACGGGCCGAATGCCGCCGGGCGGTCCCGCGACCCCGCGGGACGCGCCCGGTCCCCGGGGCTGACGGCCGTATCGACCCGGGCCGCAGGGAACCCGGGACCTCCTCGGGGCGGAACCCCGATCGTCAATTGACTCTTGACTCCCACCCTCCCCGCGCGTAAGATCATGCATAGAAAATGTATCTCCGTTCACTCCTGTAGACGGTGAGTTGGGGCGGACTTCCTTCGGCATGGCCGTCGGAATCCTATCCCCGGTGGGGCAGAGGCGGCCTGCGGCAAGCCCGGTTTCCACGGTCCATCCGGAGGTCGGGGGGGGAAGCCCCGTCTCCGGGGGTCCCCGCATTCCGGTTCGCGACACGGTGGGGATGGTCGCCGGAGGATTCGCGAACGGGAGTCCTGGATGCGGGTCCGGATCGGTTGCCGGGGGAGCGCGGGTCGCCTCCCATTGTCAGAGGAGGTTTCCAATCAGGTGACCGACCATGAGATTCCTGATCGACAGTGCATTGTCTCCCGCGATTGCGGAGGAGCTGCAAAAGGAAGGTCACGACGCCCTTCATGTGCGTGACTACGGGATGGAGTGGCTGGACGACTCGGAAGTGCTTGCGCTTGCGGCCCGCAGGGAGCGGGCGCTGGTCACTTGCGAGACGAAGTTTCTGGCCCTGATCGTCGGCATGCAGGAGAGCCGCGCATCGGTGGTGCTCCTGTCGCGGACGATCGGCACGCAACCCCGGGACCAGGCGGCGGTCCTGCTCGGCGGATTGAACCGGATCCAGAAGGCGCTCGAGCAGGGCAGTTTCGTGGTGGTGGAGGAGTTCCGCACCCGTGCCTGGTACCTGCCGCTGGCCGCCCGTGGCGGGCGGACCCGCGCCCTCGAGGCGGTGGGCGCGTAGCGGTCGGGGGGAGGGGGTCTGCGTTCGGCGGTTCGCGGGGTCCAGGACCCTCGCGGGCCGTCGGCGTTTTCGGGTGCGGTCAGTCCACGCCGACCTGAAGTCGGGCGATGCGGGCCTGCCCATGTTCCTCGGTCAGGACCGCCTGGACCGGACGGTCGATGCCGTCGGGTCCGGTCGCCGACCCCTCCAGCCGGGTGACTCCGTTCGAGACGGAGACGTGATTCCAGGTCAGCGCCGTGGCCCGATAGAGATTCTTCAGATCTCCGTCGGCCATCCGCTTCAATTCATCCACGGTATGTTTCGCCTGCAGGTCGGCGCTCCAATCGGCATGGGCGGCCTCCCACTGGCCGGCGCGGACACGGTCGATGTGCGCTTGCACGGGTTGCGCGGCGCGGTCGAGCACGGCCCGGATACCGAAGTAGAACGCCGCCCCGCCGCCGCAGCAGAGCAACAGACCGACGCCGAACACGCCGCCGAGGATCCAGAGCAATCGGGAATTCGAGGTCTTGGGCGCATTCGGGTCCATCGGAAATCTCCGCTACGATACTGCAGGATCGGGAACGACCGGGATCCACGGGCGGACCGGAGTCGGGCGCGGACGCTGGCTGGGGGAGGATGGAAACGCCGTTGAGGTAAGCTCGCCCGGGGTGGATCGGCGGCGGTTGGTTCGGGAAGCCGGTGATCCGGCGGGCGGGAGATTCCAGGGCAGACGGTTGTGGGCGGGGCGGGTCGCCGCCGCTTCGTCCCCGTGGGGACGGAAGCGGCGGCCGAAGTCCGCCGTTTCCCCCTGCGCCTACCCCCCGGGCCCGGCCTCGGGCGGCAGGTATTCGAAGTACTCCTTCAGGTCCTGGATCTCGTGGTCCTTCTGTTCGAGCAGGCTGACGAGCACGTCCCGGAAACTGACTACGCCGGAAAGCCGGCCCGCATCGGTGATGGGGAGGTGTCGGCAACCAGTCTCGCGCATGATCCGGACTGCGTGGCGGACCGTGTCCTCGCCCTCCACGCAGACGGGGTCCCGGGTCATCACGTCCCCCACGCGCGTGTGGGCGGCGTCCCGGCCTTCGGCGATCACCCGGAAGAGCGCATCGCGCTCCGTGAAGATCCCCACGAGGTCCGCCCCCACCAGCACCGGAAGGGCGCCGATGCCGCGCTGCCTCATCAGGCTGGCGGCCTGCGCGACGGTGGCGGTCGGGGTCGTGTGGGCCACGGTCTGGCCCTGAATGACCTTGTTCAGTTTCCGTTGCATATACCCCTCCTGGATTGCGGTCGGGGCCCCGGGACGGAATCGGGGGGCCGCCAACCTGGATTGGACCACACCGGATAGGGTCCGTTTCATCATCGCGTCGGCGGGTGGGCGCGGCGGAGGGAGGCTTGCGCTAGTAGTCTCAGAATACCATCCGGACCGCGCGAGGTCAAGGCGGCTTCCGGGGCCCTCCGGCGGTCGTGCGCGCCGGGGGGAGCCCGCCGCGCGAACCCGGGCGGGACCCGCGGAGAGGCTCAGGGCCACTCCTCGGCCGCCAGCCCGCCCTCGCACCAGGCCGTCCAATCGAAGCGTCGAGGATCGGCGATCAACTCGAGCGATCGCTGCGCCCAGCGGGCGAGTCGCGGATCCTCGAGCTGGCGGGCGCGCTCGAGATGAGGCGAGAGGATCCGGCGCGCCGCCTCGCCACCCTCGAAACGGACGGCGTCGCCCGTCAGCAGGTAGAGGCACTTCAAAAAAAAGATCCGATTCGGACAGGCGGGGTCGGCGGCCAACCGGAGGAAGAGGTCGGCGCGATCGAGGTCCGTGATCGTCACCGCCCACTCCTGGACCGGTTCGACGGCGTCCGGGTCGTAGGCCCACTCCACGAGCTCGTCGGCGGTGGGGTTGAAGGGATCGTTCACGGTGGGCTCCAGACGGCGATGAAACCATGCTAGAGGCGATCGCGGGACCCTGTCAATGCCGGAAGGGCTGAAGCGGCAGCCCGGAACGCGGACCCGGGAGTTCGACCCGTTCCGGGCGCTTGATCCCCGGCCCGGGTTGCGCTAACGTGGACGGGCGGAAATCGAAGGGAGAGGTGCGGAATGCCGATCGCGATCCAATGCTCCTGCGGGAAGACTCTGCGCGCGCGCGAAGAACAGGCCGGGCGGCGCGTCAAGTGTCCGCACTGCGGGGCTCCCCTGCTGATCCCCGCCGCGACGTCTCCGGCACCCCCCGGGGGCGCGGGGGACTCGGACACCGACTTTCCCGAAGCGGGCGCGGCCGCCGCGGTCCGCCCGGCCGCGGCCCCGCCCCCCGCCGACCCCGACCCGGCCGGCGCGCCCGCGACGGACGAGGACCGTGAGGATGCCCCGGCCGCGGCGGGCGGCTTCCTGGGCGGGATGAAGGCCAAGGTGCAGGCCACGGTCCAGGCAGGCAAGGAGGAGGCGCAACGACAGGCCCGCCGCGCGCAGATCGCCCTCGAGGTCTCCGAGAAAAAAAAGGAGCTTGAGGAAGTGTACGCACGGATCGGCGAAAAGGTGTTCGAAGACCCGGAACTCCGCGCGCTCGTGAACATGGAAGACGTCCTCGGGCAGATCGAGAAACTCGATGCCGAACTGAGGGTGGCGGAGGACGAGGCGGAGGAGATCCGCCGGAGGCTGGAGTAGCATGACGGATCCGGCCCCCGCCCACCCGCGCGCGCTCTTGTCCCGCCTCGAATTCCGCATTCGCAACCTCGAGGCCAAGCGCAAGGGGCTTTGCGGCCGGATCGGCCGCGCCTTGTTCGAGCGCGGACCGACGACGCCTCCGCAGCGCCGGGTGGCGAAGGACTTCGAGGCGGCGCGACAGGGACTGGCGGCGGTGGCCGCGCTCGAGGCGGAAGACGTCGCGCTGGCCGCGGACTCCGCCGGCACCTCGCGCGGGGCCCGGCTGGCCCACTCGCTGGCGCAGGTGACCGGGAAGGGGCGGGACTACGCCCGCTCGGTCCAGGTCGAGTCGCGGCAGAAGAAACTCCTCCGCGAGCGCGCCGAGTGCCTGGCGCGCCTGGGGCGCGCCTTGTCCGCAAAACGAGAGGAAGTGCACGACGAGCGGATCGACCGGATGCTCGCCCAGGCGGACTTGCTGGAAGCAGAACTCGCCGGCCGCGACGTGGAAGCCCGCACTCTCCAGGAGCAATCGGCTTCGATGGATCCCGCGCTGCGCAAGCGGGTCTATTGGATTGCCGCCGGGATCGGCGTCCTGTTGCTGGCCTTGTGCTGGTGGATCGCGCTCTCGGTGGTCTTCTGACCGCGACGCGCCGGCGCCGACGGTCTTCTCCCGGGCCACCCTGCTTCGGTTGCTCCGGGCGTCCCCGCGAACGACGAGGGGATTCCGCGCGCGCCGGCGTCTACCTCTTGGCGGGAGGAAGGCGCGTCCCGAGAGGCGGTTCCGCCAGCAGCGTCAGCCCCGGGTCCAATTCCGCGGCCAGGTCGAGCAGCAGGTAGGTGTGACAGGCGCGATCGGGAGTGCGGTACGGGCACATGCACATCAGGTAGACGTCGCCGGAGCGCGCTTCCCGGACCAGGACCCGCAGCGCATCGAGCGCGCCGGGGCGCGCGCGAAACTCCTCCCGGTAGCGCCGGCGATAGTCGATCCGGCGGCACGCCTCCGCATGCGCCTCCCCCGAGGACACCCCGGCTGCGCGGAGGCGCAGTTTTTCTTCGTGGAAGTCGCGCAGGAGTTCTTCCGAGGGCGCCAGGATCTTGAGTCCGCGGGTCCCGCGGCGCATGACCGGGACCCTCCGGGCGCCCGGCGGCGTCGGGGCGAAGCGGGTGATTCGACCCAGTCCCATGACGGTCCTCGCGACAGCCAGAGGGCATTGTGCCGGACCGTGACCGGTCCGTCAATCCGCGACGCCCGGACCCGGAAATTCGTTTCCGATCGAACCGCGGATGTGGGAAAATTCACGCCATGTCCAGCACGCCTCCCGTCGACCCCCCCCAGGCCGAGACGCGTGCGCCCGGCGCGACCAGAACGGGCCCGCCTTCCGGCACAGATTTTCCGTTCGGCCGATTCCGGTTGCTTGAACGACTGGGCGCCGGGGGCATGGGGATCGTCCATCGTGCCTGGGATCCGAAACTCGGACGGCACGTCGCGCTCAAGCGCCTGCGCGTCGACGGGGACTCCGGCATCGAAGTCGCCCGTTTCCTGCGGGAGGCGCGGGTGGCGGCGCGGCTGCGTCATCCCGGCATCGTCCAGGTTCACGACTCCCTGGAGGTCGACGGTGCGCCGGCGATCGTCATGGAGTGGGTGCAAGGCTGCACCCTGGAGACGTGGCTGGCCGGGAATCCGGCCGTGGGGGAGGAATCCCTGCGCCGGCGCGTCGGGTTGCTGCTCGGGATTGCCGAGGCCGTGGGGCACGCTCATGGGGAGGGGGTGATCCACCGGGATCTGAAGCCGGCGAACGTGCTGATCGACGATCAGGGTCGGCCGCGCGTTGCGGATTTCGGGTTGGCGAGGCGCCTCCCTTTCGCCGGGGGGATGGAGTCCGCGCCCGCGGCGGCCTTGACCGAGGCCGCCACGGTCCTGGGGACTCCCGCGTACATGAGCCCGGAGCAGGCGCGGGGCGAGTCCGACGGCATCGGTCCCCGCTCCGACGTCTGGTCCCTCGGCGTGATGCTCTACGAGATGATCACGGGACGGCCGCCGTTCCAACGGGAGAACGGTTGGCGTACGCTCGAAGCCGTGGCACGGGAGGAGGTCACGCCCCCGTCCGCGACGACCCCCCGGGTATCGCCCCCGCTCGAGGCGATTTGCCTGCGCGCCCTGCACCGGGACCCGGAGCGGCGCTACAGGGACGGCAAAGCGTTCGCCGACGATCTGCGTCGTTGGCTTGTGGGGGAGTCGGTGCAGGCGGGGCCGGGGGGGCGCGAGTACCGGGCGCGCGTGTGGATCCAGACCCGACGTCCTGCGCTGGCGGGCGCCCTGGTCGTCGCGATGGCGATCGTCGGCCTGACGGTCTGGGGAATCGCAGGTTCCGGACGACGGATGCAGGAGGCGCTCCAGGTCGAAGCGGCGGAGTCGGTGACGTCCTTCGAGGACCGCGTACGTTCGATCGAGATGACCGTCGACGCACGCCGCGACCTTGCGCGACAGCCGCTGGCGCTGCTCGATCGCTGGATCGCCGAGGGCCCGGACGCCGGGGTCGGCCATGCGTGGCGCGGGCAGGTGCGCCTTCTGCTGGGCGACGAAGCGGGCGCCGCGGCCGACTTCGAGCAGGCCTGCCGCCGCTCGCCGGAACGCTGGGAGCCGTGGTGGGTGCGGGGATTCTGGCGCATGGAGCAGTACCTGTCGCTCCGCGGTCTGTCTGCATTCCGGATGACGGAGACGGGCGTCGAATCCGACCCCGCGCGCG
This sequence comes from uncultured Planctomycetia bacterium, assembly GCA_964632945.1. GTDB lineage: Bacteria > Planctomycetota > MHYJ01 > WSZJ01 > CAZWCX01 > CAZWCX01. The sequence goes on from CAZWCX010000005.1 coordinate 13,872, forward strand.
CGGAGAGCGGCGAGGAAGCCGGCCTGCGGGTCTCCGCCCTGGCCGACCTCGGGCGCATGGTCCGCTGCTCCGCTGCCGGCGCCGCGGGGAACGACGAGCGGTTGAAGATGGCGCAGGCGCTGGCCGCCCTCGGTCAGGGGGATGCGGCGGGCTACAGGGAGGCGCTCACACGGCTCGAAGGGTTGAATCTGCCGCGGTCGCACAGGATTCGCGGTCGGGCACTGCATCAGTTGGGTCGATTCGAAGAGGCGGAAGAAGCCTACACCCGGGTGCTGGAGCGATGGCCCGAGGATGCGGACGCCTGGCGGTCCCGCGCCGTCAGCCGGAATGTTGCCGGGGTCCTGGCGGCGCAACGCGGGACCGAGCCGCAGGCCCTCCTGGAACGCGCGGAGGCCGACTTCGGCGAGGCCATCCGGTGCGAGCCCGACGAGTCGGCGGCGTATCTGGGTCGCGCCAACCTCCGGACCTGGCGGGTCAAGGTCCGAATCGACCGCGCGGAAGATCCGACCGGGGCGTTGCAGGAAGCGGAGGAAGATCTCTTCGAGGCGGGACGCCGGGGAGCCCCGGAGTGGCGCGTGGTCCGGCTGCAAGGTCAGCTTCTGCTCCTCGCGGCCGAATGGGACCGAATCCAGCACCGCTCGGCTCGCACCCACATCGAAAGGGCGATCGAGGAGTTCGAGCGCGCGGCGCGGAGCGGTCCCGAGCCCGGGATCGACCGCCTCCTCCAGTCGCGTGCCTACGTGGCGCTGGCCGCCGATGAGATCGCGGCGCGGCAGGATCCACGCGCGACGTTCGACAAGGCCCTGGCCGCCGTCGACGAAGCCTGCGCGCTCCTCCCGACCCGCGGCGAGCCCTTGGCGGAACGCGGCGAGATGCGCTTCTCGATGGCGATCGCCGCGGTCCTGTTCGGGCGCGATCCGGTCCCCTTCCTGGGGCCGGCGATGGAGGATCTCGCCGCCGCGCTGAAGATCCGGCCCGGAGCCGTAAAGACGCTGCGCATCCGCGCCCGTGCGCGCGCCCTTCGCGCCCGGTACGAGGACCGGGAACGCGCCGACCTCCACCGCGAAGTCCGCGCCAGCCTGGAAGACCTGGATGCCGTCCTCGCGGTGCTGCCTTCGGATGCCGATCTCCTGCAGGATCGGGCGCAGATGTGTCTGCGGCTCGGCGAACTCGAAGCATCGTTCGGCGGGGATCCGCGTCCGCACTACCGGTCTGGCGTAACCGCCATCGAGCGGTTGGAAGGGGCTCCGGTCCGCCAGCCCGGACCGCTGCTCGCGACGCTCGGAGCGCTGCGCTGGCGGCTTGCGCAGGCGGAAGCGGTGCGAGGGGGCGATCCCGGCGCTGGATGGACCCGGGCCGTGGCGGACTTGCTGACGGCCCGCGGCCGTTTCGGGTTCGAGACCGGTCACACGCTGGGCCGACTTTACCGGACCCTCGGTCGATGGGGCGAGGCGGCAGGGGAGTTCGAGCGATTCGGCGGGACCCGGGGCGGATCCCCTGAAGTGGGGCGGGTCCTGGCGGAGGAGTGCCGCGCGCTCGACTGGGCCGGCGGCCGGGGATGGGCGGCAGCCTGGCGGCGCGGGGACGAGGCCTTGGCCGGGGGGGACCCCGCGGCGGCCTGGCGGGAGTACGAGACGGCCGCCGCCGGTCTCTTCGAAGACGTCGGCGGGCTTCCGGAAGCGGAACGGGATCCGCGCCAACGGCCCACGCCGCTGCGGGTCGCCTCGACGGCCGTGTCGCTTGGCCTGGCTCGCGCCGCAGCGGTGCTGGCCCACGGGGGCGAGGCTTCCGGCGAACCCGCCCGGGCGTCTGATCCGGCCGCACGAGAGCAATGGCTCGATCGGATGCTCGAGCATTTGCAGGATGCCTGCGAGCAGGGCGCCGAGATCGCGATGTGGGGCGACGATCCGGTGTTCGCGCCGTTCGCGGAGGACCCCCGGTTCCGAAATCTGCGGAGGCGCTGAAATGGAGCCGGTCTGCGAGACTTGCGAAACCCCGTTGCACGCAGGCGTGTGCCCGCGATGCGAGCCGGCGCCGGAGGAGGTGGCGGCAACGGTTCGTCGGAATGGGGCGCCTCCCCCCAAGGGTCCGGCGGAGCCATCGGCTCCTTCCTTCGCCTTCGCCGAAACGCAACTCCGAGGCGCCGGTTCGCCGCCCGCCACGAATCCCCAGCGGTCGGACGTCGAGGCCACGGCGCTCGACCCTCCCGGCTTGGAAACCTGCCTCGCTTCCGGCCCTGATTCCGGAGCGGCCGATGCGCAGACCCGGTTCCCGTCCGGGGCGTCCTGGTTGCCCGCTACCCCCGCCCCGCAAGGCAAGAAGTTCGGCCGGTACGTGTTGCTCTCGGTCCTCGGGCACGGCACCATGGGGGTGGTGTATCGGGCCTTCGATTCCCAGCTCGGTCGTATGGTGGCGCTCAAGCAGTTGCTGAGGGAGGAAAATCCGGAGCTCGAAGAGCGTTTCCAGCGGGAGGCGCGCCTCTCGGCCCGACTCCGCCACCCGAATGTCGTACCGGTCCATGACGTCGGCCGCGAGGAGGGTCGACTCTATCTCGCCATGGAGTTCGTCGAGGGGCGCACCCTCGCGGCGTGGCTGGGGGAGACTCGGGACCTGAAGCGGGCGGGGGATCCGCGCGGGACGGAGCGGTTGCGCCGCGAAGTCGAGGTCCTGGGGATGGTGGCGGATGCGCTCGGCCATGCGCACGCCCTGGGAGTGGTGCATCGGGACCTCAAGCCGGGAAACATCCTGCTGGACCGCGAGGGGCGTCCCTATGTCACCGACTTCGGCCTTGCCATGGACGTCGTTCCGTGGAACCGCGAGGAAGGGCCCGGGGCGGAGCGCATGACCCGCTCCGGACAACTGCTCGGGACGCCGGCCTACATGAGCCCGGAACAGGCTCATGCCCAGTCGGGCACGATTGGTCCGCGCGCCGACGTGTGGGCCCTCGGGGTGATCCTCTACGAGGTCCTGACCGGACACCTCCCCTTCGGCGGGAAGACCGCCTGGGACATGATGGCGGCCGTGAAGACGAGGGAGCCCGCGCCGCCTCGGCAGTTGCGCCCCGAGGTTCCCGGCGACCTCGAGCGGGTCTGCATGGCGGCACTGGTCAAGGAGCCCTCGCGGAGGACCCCGACCGCCACGGCCTTCGCCGAGGATCTGCGGCGGTGGTTGAAGGGCGAACCGGTTACGGCATCTCCGCCCGGGCTGGCGTATCGCGGGGCCCGCTGGGCCCGACGCCGGATCGCGTGGCTGACGGGCGCAACCGTCCTGGTCCTGTTGGTGGGGTCGGCGATCGTCTCGGTTCACCTCGAGCATCTCCGCGAGGCCGAACGGCGCCGCTCCGCCCTCGCCCAAGGAGCGGCCGCCGTCCTGCGATTCCAGCGCGAGGTCATGCGCACGCCGATGTCGCAGGACGCCCGCCTGGAACTGGCGCGGCAGCCCCTCGATGCCTTGTCCAGGATCCCTCCGGGCGATCCGCTGCATGGTTGTGCACTGGCCTGGCGGGCGTGGGTGACACTCCTGTTGGAGGGGCGGGACGAGACGGTCCGGGAGTTCGACCGGGCCTGCGCCCTGTCGCCCGAGGCCGCCGTTCCATGGCGCCTGCGCGGGCTGTTCCGGCTGGACACCTATGCCGGCCTGCGCGGGTTGCCGATGAGACGCCTCGGCCCGCTCGGGCTGGACTCCCCCGTCGTGGGGCCCGAGACCGACGAACTGCGCGAACTGCGGGAGGGCGGTCTTGCCGACCTGGCCCGCGCGCAGGCGCTCGATCCGCGGGACTCGATCGAGGAGATGAACATGGCCCGTGCCCTCGCGGCCGGTTACTCCGGTCGTCCGGGCGGATGGGAGGAAGCGTTGCGGCTCATGGGCGACGCCGTGTCGGTGCGAACCCACCGCCTGCGCGGGCTCGCGTTCTTCCAGCTCCGTCGCTTTCCGGAGGCCGTGGTGGAGTTCGGGCACGCGCTGGCCGAGTGGCCCCAGGATCCCGATCTGCATTTTCACCTCGCGCAGTCCCTTCAAGCGACGGCCATCGAGGCGATGTTGCGCGGCGAGGATCCGGAGCCGCTGTACGGGGAGGCGATCGAGGGGTACGAACGGGCCTCTCGACTGAATTCGAACAAGAGTGCGACCTACCTTGGACAGCAGGCGGTCGCCTGGATGGAGCTCGGGCTCTCGCGGGTCGCGCGGGGGATTGATCCCCGCGAGGTCTATCGCAAGTCGATCGTCACCCTGCGGCCCCTGGCGCGTCCGTCGTCGGTGTCCCCCTTTGCCTCGTTCGGGCGGCTCCAATTGGGATTGGTCCTTCGATTGCTCGGCGAAGCGGAGGGCGATTGCGGCGGGGACCCGCGACCACACTTCCTCGAGGCCATCGCGTCGCTCGACGAGGAGATCGCTCTTTTCCCCGACAACCTGGACGCGCGCAACGCCCGCGGGAACGCCTGGCAACGACAGGGGGAGTACACGCGCGACGGGGAGTCGGAAGCCGCCTTCGGGCGCGCCCTGCAGGATTTCGATGCCGCCGTGCGCATGGCGCCCGACTCCCATCAATCCCTGACGAACCGGGCCTCGTTGCGAGTCAGCATGGCCCGCGCCGCGACCGATCGGGGCGTGGACGTGCGTCCCTGGCTCGAGGCGGCGATCCGCGACGCCGAGGCGGCCACGAAGACGAGCCCCGGGTCCTTCGGCGGATTTCAGAATCGCGCGGCCGCGCGCCTGATGTCGGCGAAGGAGGCGCTGCGCCGGGCCGAGGAGCCGTCCGCGCTCCTCGACGGGGCGGCGGAAGACTTCGACGCTGTCCTCGCGTTGAATCCGCGCCACCGGAGCGCCCGTCGCGGCCGCGGACAAGCGCGATTGCTGAAGGCCTGGCTGCTCCTCAGTCGCAACGGCGACGCAGCGGCGGCGCTGGCGTCCTCTCTGGCGGACCTGGAAGCCGCGGCCCGGGGCGAGGATCCCGACGCGACGCCGACATGGATCCAGGCATTGCGCGCCGCGGGCCGGGTCCGCGAGGCGATCCGGGTCGTGGAGTCCTACCGGGACGCGCGCGGCGACCGGGCCGCCTGGGCCCGCGGTCGCTTGAACGCCCTGGAGCCGCTGGTTCGATACGAAGGCGAGCCGTGGGTCGCCCTGCATCTGGCCGGCCGCGACATGGCCTACGACGGGATCCGCCTCGTCTCGAGCGCGCTGCTCGAGCGGGCGCTCGCGGACGAGGCGCGCGTTCGAGAGCGGCTCTCGCCCGCCGACCTCGGCACGCGCGCCGCCGATCCGGGCCTGCGCGTCGTGCAGGCGGGGGATCGATACAATCTGGCCTACGCCGCCGTTCTGGATGCGGCCGGGAAGACGGATCCCCGGCTCCCGGCGGTGCGGGAGGTCACGGAGGTGGAGCGCAGCGCGCACGTCGACCGCGCCTTCGCGTTGCTGACGGAGGCCGTGCGCGCGTTTCCGGCGTACCGCAGCGACATCGCCGACGATCCGTATCTGGAACCGTTGCGAGGCGACCCGCGATTTGCGGCTCTGCTCGCCGAGGGAGAGTGATCACGGGAGGTCGAAGTTGAGTCCGATTCGCACCCTGATCGGAGGGGCGCTGTTGGCGCTGCTGTCCGTGTCGCGCTCTTCCGGGGACCCCGCCCCGGCCGGGCCGGAAACGATCTTCGTGAATGCCGACATCTACACGCTCGATCCGGCGGGATCGCGGGCGGAGGCGATGGCCGTCGCCGGCGGGCGCATCGTCCGAATCGGCTCGCGAACGGCCGTCGAAGCCGGGCGCGGTCCCGACACGCGGGTGATCGACCTCGGCGGGCGCACGGTGCTGCCCGGCTTGATCGACGCCCATGCGCACCTGGCGTCGCTGGGGGCGCTCGCCTCGGGGCGTCTGGACTTTTCGGACGCGCGGAGTTTCGCGGAGGTGGTGGCGGCGGTGAAAGAGGCGGCCGGTCGCGCCCCCGCCGGGCAATGGATCCTGGGTCGCCAGTGGGACCAGGCCGACTGGGGTCAGGAGGAGTTTCCGACGCACGCGGCCCTCTCCGAGGCGGTGCCCGGACATCCGGTCTGGCTGGCGCGCGTGGACGGCCACGCTGCGATCGCCAATCGCAAGGCGATGGAGCTCGCGGGCGTCACCCGCGACACGCCGAACCCGGTCGGCGGGGAAGTGCTGCGCGACGCCGCGGGCGAACCGACGGGCGTCTTCGTGGACAACGCGCTCGACCTGGTGGAACGGGCGATCCCCGCCGAGCGGCGCGGGGCCTGGCGGGAACTTCTGCTGGCCGCGCAGGAGCGGTGCCTTGCCGCCGGTCTGACCGGCGTCCATGACGCGGGGATGTCGCCGGCGGGGATCGACGCCCTGAACGCCCTCGCCGGGGAGGGGCGCTGGAAGTTGCGCGCCTACGCCATGGTGGCCGGAGACGAGTCCGGACTGGCCTGGGCCCGGGCCCATTCGCCGCAGATGGGCGCCCCCGGGGATCGGGTGGTCGTCCGCTGTATCAAGCTCTTCATCGACGGCGCCCTCGGATCGCGGGGCGCCTGGCTGCTTGAGCCGTACAGCGACCGGCCGACCGGGACCGACGGATCGCCGTATGCGGGACTCCCGGTGACCGAACCGGATCAGGTCTACCGCGTGGCCCGGTGGGCGGCCGGCTCGGGATGGCAGGTCGCGACCCATGCGATCGGCGATCGCGGCGTTCGCGAGGTCCTGAACGCGTACGAACGCGTCCTCGCGGAGGTCGGCGGCGGCCGCGATCTCCGCTTCCGGATCGAGCATTTCCAGTGCGCCGACCCGGCCGACATCGCGCGCCTCGCGCCCTTGGGAGTGATCGCGTCCATGCAGCCCACCCACGCCACGAGCGACATGCGGTGGGCCGAGGACCGCGTCGGACCCGCGCGCCTGCGCGGTTGCTACGCCTGGGCGTCGGTCCTGCGCAGCGGCGCCGTTCTCGCCTTCGGTTCGGACTTCCCCGTGGAATCGGAGAATCCGTTCTGGGGCCTCCATGCCGCGGTCACCCGCCAGGACGGGGACGGCCGGCCCGCCGGGGGGTGGCGGATCGAGGAGGCGCTCTCTCGCGAGCAAGCGCTGCGCGCCTTTACCCTGGGCGCGGCGAGATCCGCCTTTGCGGAAGCCGATCTCGGCAGCCTCGAGCCCGGAAAGTGGGCGGATTTCGTCGTGCTCGACCGAGACCCGATGACCTGCCCTCCGGCCGAGATTCGCGCGACGGGCTGTCTGCGCACCGTGATCGCGGGCGAAACCGTGTTCGAGCGGCGGTGAGCCGCGGACGGGTCAGAACCCGTAGGTGAGCGAAAAGCCGAACACGTTGCGGTCGAAGTCGAAGTCCTTCACGTTCGACTCCGCGTCGGTGAGCGTGTAGTAGAGGCTCGCGTCGAGGCCCGGGACGATCGGGCGCGAGAGGTTGATGCTGTAGATCTGGGTGTTGTTCACGCGCCGGTCCACGAACCCGTCCCGGAAGTTGGGATGGTGATACGTCGTGTGCACGTGCTGATACGACGCGGTGGCGCGTACGTTCAGCGGCAGGACGTACGACACCGCCCCCTGGATCGCGTCGGAGTCGTAGTCGAAGTCGGATCCGTCGGTGTGTGAATTCTCGTGCGAGTACGAGAGACGGAACACCAGGGTCGTTTCCGGGATGAAGAAGTCCTGCGTGAACTGAACCCCGTCGATCGCCCCGTCGAGGTCCTCGGTGTGGAAGACGTTGTCATCGTAGAAGGTTTCCCATCGGAAATTGTACGAAACCCGGCTCGCGGTCCAGGACGTCGCCCGCCAGGTCACGAAACCGCCCAGGGAGACCGCATTGTTCAGCTGGACCTGGTCCAGCCACAAGTGGGACCAGGCGCTGTCCACGCCGACCGAGACCCGGTCGAAGATGCGGTACTCCGGGGTCATGCTGATCCGGTAGAGGAAGATGTCCCGTTCGGAGAGCTGGTCGTTCGTGTGCAGCAGAGTGAACAGACGGCTGGTCAGGGTGAACCGGTCGGTCGCCTGCCAGCGATACCCGCCGTCGATGGAGAAGGTGCCGCGGAAGGCGTCCAGGCGGTCGGCGAAGTCCGGGTTGCGCGGCTTGGGTTGCTTCCCCGCGGTCGGAACATTGGTGTCGTACTCGAGGCCGCTGGTGAGGTTGACCCACCAGGGCTTTCCAGGCGCCCCGGCAACCCGGGTCGGCTGCTTCAACAGGTCGATCGTGCCGGAGATGTTCACCCGCTCCGCGTCGGTGAAATCCTGGGAGAGCGCCCCCTGGAGGCGGGAAACCGCCTCGTCGCCGCGATTCAGGCCGGTCAGGGCGGCAGCCGTGAGCAATTCGACGCGCAGTCGGGTCTCGGGATCCGGCGTGACCTTCGCCAGTTCGTCGAGAGCATCCTGGAAGCGCTCGGCGGCGAGCAAGGCCTCGGCGATCGCGATGCGGCTGTAGGCATCCCCGGGGGCGAGTCGGTGGTACTCCTCGTAGGCGGCGATCGCCTCCGGGTAACGCTCCGCGACGAAGAACGCGCGGCCGCGTTCGAACGCCACGACGTCGAGGTTGAGCCCCGCGCGGACCGCGCGATCGATCAGTTCGAGCGCCTCTTCCGGACGGCCGGTGCGGGACCGGCACTTGGCGAGCAGGAAGATGTAGAGCGGATGGTTGGGGGCGCCGGCGACCAGGGCTTCGTAAAGCACCGCGGCGGCGGCGTAGTCCCGTGACTGATAGACCCGGGCGGCCTCGAGAGCGGGGGCGTCTTCGCCGGCAGGAGTCGGGGATCCGGCCGCGCCTGCGGGTTCCTGGGCGTAGGGGGAAGTGGCCCAAAGGGCAAGCATGAGCAGCGCGGCGAGCGCCGCGCGCGCGTGGATCTTCACCAGACTTCCCTCCGTGCCGCTACCCGCGGCAGGTCCCCCCGCGCCGCTGCGCGAGGGGACTCAGCTCTTGACCGGCGCTAGTGGGTGCTCTTCGCCGCGTCGAGCGTCGCCCAATTCGCGTCGCTCGCCTGCTTGCTCGCGTCGTTCGCGGCGGGCGCCGGGCCCTTCGTCGTGCGGGTCACCGCCTGCGCAGCCTGCTGGGCGAGCAACCGCGCCTGCACTCGGGATTGCGCGGACGCCTGTCCGGCCAGTCGGGCCGCCAGGCTCGCCTGCGTGCGACCGATCTCCTCGACGTTCAGCGTCGAACTTCCGAGATTCGCCGACACGTTCGCGGTGGCGTCCGCCGCCGTGCTGATGCCGCCGCTCGGCACCGGAACGGGCGCATCCACCGGCCCCGCCACCGCGGGAGCGATCATCATTGCCGAAGCGGCCATCTGCATCTGTTGGGGAGGATTCGGATCCGGGCACCCCGGGTCCACGCCCGGATTTCAGGTAGGCAGGGCGAGGGCGCCACAGGGGACGAAGGTCAGGAGCGCGAGCAGCGCGAGGGAACCAATCGCCGTCTTCATGGGGAATTTACCTCCCGATGCGGGTAGCTTGGGCCACAGGTTTGCCGCCTCCTCCCGTCCCATTCTCATGAATGATACAATCGCCATTCATTATACCCCGGTCGCCGGGAAACTCAAGGCCAAAGTCCGAATCGCGCATAATACGAATCAATGGATTGCAACCTAATCTCGCAAAGCGACTTGTGGTTCTACTTCGCCATCCTTTCCAGGAACTTCTTCCAGCGCGGGTCCCCGTGCAACGGGGCGAGGTCGGTGTCTTTTTCGGTCTGATCCCGGGTTCGCGCGCTGGGGACGATTTTGCCCGAAGGATCCAGTTCCTTTCCCCAGTTCAATTCCGCCGCCTTCTCGAGTTCCTCGAAGGCCAGGTCCTGGTAGGCCTTTTTCTGGTCCGCGACGACGGCCGGCCGGGTCTGGGATCCGGCCTTGCCGGCGCTGGCCTGGGCGTAGACGCAGGCCAGGTTGTAGTGGGAAATCGCGATGCGGGATCCGTTCTCCCGCAGGATCTTCTCCACCTCTTCCGGCGTGCACAGCTTGAAGTATCCGTACAGTTTGTGGAACGCCTGCTCGAAGGCCTTTTCGGCCTCCAAGTACTTCTGGTTGAGGGTCAGGTCGTTGGCGGCGTCGAGGTCCCTGGTCAGGGTGGCGCGCTGGAGTCCGGCTTCCAGGCCTTCCATGAGCTTGTCGAGTTCGGGGTTCTCGTGGGGGACGACCGAGCGGTAGCGCCGGAACGCGTGCAGGGCCTTTTCGGCGCCGCCCATGGCGACGTAGAGCATGCCGAGGCTGTGCCAGGCGTCCTTCACGCCGCGATCGATGGCCTGCTGATAGTGTTCCTGGGCGCGCGCGTAGTACGAGGAGCGCAGGTCCTGGGGGATGTCGAACCAGAAGGCGAGGGTGCCTTCCGCATTGGCGAGCAGCTTGTAGAGTTCCGCGTCCTCGGGGAAGTCGGCGAGCGCGGCCTCGCAGTCGGCGCGCATGAGGTCGGCGTACTTGAACTTCTCCGCTTCCTTGCCGGCCTGCGAGTATTGTCCGCTCATGCCGGCGAGGCAGCGGATGCGCATGCGGCGGGCGTCCTTGTCGGCGGGGCTGCGGTCGAGCGCGCGCGAGAGGTCGGCGAATCCCTTTTCGAAGGCGGGGGTGGAATCTTCCTTCTGATCGGCGAGGGCCTGGCCGAGGTCGTGCCAGGCGATGCCGCGGGCGCGGGTGAGGGCGGTGTCGTCCGCCTGCCGTGTCAAGAGCGTGTCGTACAGCGCGATGGCGCTCCGGTAGGATTCGCGCGCGTCCTTGCCGAGGGCACGCTGCGATTCCGCGACGCGGGACAGGAGGCCGGCGCGGCGGTCGAGGAGGTCGGCGTCGGCCGCCTGGGGATCGGCCTTGGCGAGTGCCGTGAGCGTTTCCTGCAGCGCCGGAAGCGCGGCCTCCACGCGACCCGCGGCCAGGTGGAGGTCGGCGAGATCGCTCCAGGAGCGGGCGCGGAAGAGCTCGACCGCTGGGGTCGAGGCGACGTCCTTCCAGGCGGCGAGGGTTTCCTCGAGCAGGGGGAGGGCGCGATCCGCCGGCGAGCGTCCGGTCTCGAAGAGGAGGCGCGCGGTCCAGCCGCGGACGATGGCGGTTCCCGGGAAGGCGGAGTCCCGCGCGACCAGGGCATCCAGTTCATCCCGGGTGCGCTGGAAGACGCGGTCGGCCCCTTCGGCGGCGGGTTCGGTGGTCAGGGCGCGTGCGAGGGCGGCGATGAACCGGTCGCGGGGGACCGACGGGAGTGCGGAGTGGCGCTTGTGCAGTTCGGCGAGGGCGACGAGGGCTTCCTGGGGACGGCCGTCGTCGAGGGCGAGCCGCGCGAGCGCCCACCATCCCTCATCCGCGGACTCGACCGCCGCGACGGCCTTCTCGAGGGCCGCGCCGGCCGTGCCGTCGGCCCCGTCGCGGAGCGTCCCCGCGAGGGCGCGGGACAGTTCCAGGAGCGCGGGTTCCTCCGGCCACGCCTGGATCTTCGCCAGGTCCTCGGCGGCCTGGAGGCGCAGGGCGGTCAGCCCGGCGTCCGCCTTTTCCCATGCCGCGGAACCGGTCCAAGCCGCGAGCGGACCCGGCGGGTCCTCGAGGAGCCGTTCGGCCGTGACTGCGGCCAGCCGGGCCGCGGACAGGCGCTCGGCGTACTCGTCCAGGCGCACGCGCGCGCGTTCGAGCCGGGCGGCGGGGAAGTCGGGATGGGCGGTGAGCAGGGCGTCGAGCGCTGCGATCGCCGGGTCGCGTTGACCGGCCCACCGGAACGCCGACGCTTCCAGCACCCGGGCCTCGCGTAGATCCTCGATCTCGAGGGTGCCGCGGACGTGTTCGGTGACCCGTTGCAGGCCGGTCGGGAGCGATCGCGCGTCCCCCTGACGCGAGGCCACGACCAGTTGGTTGAAGGCGGCTTGCGCGTCCGCCAGCCGTGCCAGGGCGCGGTTGCGGCGGTCTTCCGCCTCTTTTTTTCCGGTGAGCGCGGCCTCGAGATACGAGGCGCGCTGTTTGGCCCACTCGGTCTGCATGACGAAGTAGCCGGCCACCCCGAGCGCGGCCACGACGGCGGCGCCCAGCAGAATCGGGGTGCGCTTGCGCTTCACGAAGCGCTTGATCTTGTAGTCGATCGACGGCGCGTGGGCGAGGATGTGTTCGCCCTTCATGATGCGCCAGAGGTCTTCCGCCATCTCGCCGGCGGTGGGGTAGCGGCGGTCGGGGTCCTTTTCGAGCGCCTTCATGCACAGGATGTCGAGCTGGCGGTCGAGGGTCGGCACGACCGCGCTGGGCTGGCGCGGATCCTCGTTGAGGACGCGCTGGATCAGCTGGATCGTTTCACCCCCTTCGAGCGGCGGTCGCCCGGTGAGCAATTCGTACAACATCGCCCCGAGGGCGTAGATGTCGCTGCGCGGGCCGACCTTGGACTGGTCGCCGGCCGCCTGCTCGGGCGCCATGTAGAGCACCGTGCCCAGCGTGGCGCCGGACTTGGTGAGGCGCTGTTCCGATTCGGTGAGGTCCTTGGCGAGCCCGAAGTCGGTGATGACCGGCTTCTTCGTCTCGAGGTCGATGAGGATGTTCGCCGGCTTGATGTCGCGGTGGACGATCCCCTGGGAATGGGCGTAGTCCATCGCCCGGCAGATCTCGTTGGCGAGCTTGATCGCGACCGCGACCTCGAGCCCGCCCGGGCGGCCGTCGCGCGTGCGCGCGCCCTTGGGGAAGAGGTCGTCCTTGGGGGCGCGCACGACCTTGTCGAGCGACTTTCCCTCGACGTAGTCCATGACGAGGTAGGGCGTATCGCCGTACATGCCGATGTCGTACACCGCGACGATGCCGGGGTGGCGCAGCTTCGCCGACGCCCGTCCTTCGCGCCAGAAGCGCGCCTGCAGGAGGTCGGGGTCGCCGCTGGCGGCCGTGAGGACCTTGATGGCGACATAGCGGTTGAGCTTGGGGTCGTACGCCTTGTAGACCGCGCCCATTCCCCCCTGGCCGAGCTTCTGGACCAGGTAGTAGTCGGCGAAGCGTTGCCCGGTGGCCTTGATCTGCTCGATCTGGCGAACGTCCAGGCCGGCGCGCGAGGCGATGGTGGTGACGCCGGCGCGGGAGCGGTCGACGCTGCTGTCCGCCTTCGAGGTCGCGGCGGGAGAGACCTTGGACACGGCCAGCTGGCTGTCTCCCTTCCGGCTGTCCCCCTTGGGAGAATGGCGGGTCTGGTCGACCGCGGAGCGCGGACCGCCCGCGACCGAGGGGGCGGCTGCGGCGGCGCCGGGGGGATCCATGACCGTGGGCTCATGGGGGGCGAGCCCCGCGGAGTCCGACTTCTCGGGGACCTTGGGCAGATTGGGCTGGAAGCCCGAGGGGCGGCGACCCGGCGGGATCGGGGGTGCGGGGGTCCGGGCGACCGGCATCTCCGGCATGGTCATGGCCGCCTGGAAGTTCGGGTCCTGCGGCGAGGGGTCGGCGGCGGAGGAATCTCCGTGCGGGATCCCGGGGGCCGACGCCGGGGGCGGGGCCCCGGGCATGCCCGGGAAGAGCGGCGCCCGGCGCGGCGGCGTTCCGCTCGCCGGCATCTCGGCCATCGTCATGGCCGCCTGGAAGTTCGGGTCCTGCGGCGAGGGGTCGGCGGTGGAGGAATCGCCGTGCGGAATCCCGGGGGCCGAAGCCGGGGGCGGATCCATGGGCAATCCCGGGAAGAGCGGCGCGCGGCGCGGCGGCGTGCCCGTCGACGGCGCGTCGGCCATCGTCATCGCCGCCTGGAAGTCGGGGTCGCCCGGGTCCCCGGCGCGCGCCGGATCCGGCGCGCCCGTCCCGCCGAGCGGACTCGCGTCCGACATCGTCATCGCATCCTGGAACCCCGGGTCGCTCATCCCCACCGCGAAGTCCGCGCCGGGATCGTCCCCCGCGCGCGGGCCGGGCGTGGGGCCCGAGGGCGCGAAGGAACGGGGCTTCACATCCGCTTCTTCGACCGTGCGCCCGGACGGCTCGCCTTCCTTCTCCGGGGAAGGCCCGCCGAACAGGACGTCGGGTACCGTCTCATCGGGCCGGCGTTCTCCCTTACCCGGCGGCGTCGGCGGACGCGTGCCGGCCTTCTCGTCCTTCTTCGGGTTCGTTTCGGATGGTTCCACCATGGTCTTTCCCCTCTCCGCGACTCAGTCTTTTCTGCCGCTCCAGTCCACGAGGCGACCGGTTTCCATCTCGACCCCGTCCAGGACTCGGCGCGCCTCGACCCACCAGGGATGGCCCGCCTTCCATACCTGCGTGGAGACGAGGGGTTTTCCGTTGATCTGGGTCTTGATCTCGACCACGGCGGTCCGCCCGCCATCCGCGTACTTCGTCGTCTGGATGAACTCCCGCGTGCCCGTGCCGATCGTGTCGGCCACCGTCTCGTCCGTCCCTTCCCGCGGCAATCGGGGCAGGTCGAGCGGAATCAGCAGCCCGGTGTCGGAGTGGACGTAGGTCTTGGACGGATTGTCGATGACCGAGGAGGTTTCGCCGTCGTCCGTCTGCTCCATCCGCTTCAGCGTGAGGTTCGAGGAGCGAACGATCAGCGTGACGCGCTCGGTGTCGAACTGATCGTTCGTCATCTCCAGGACGAAACACCGGTTCCCGTCCAGGGTCTTCATCTCGACCACCTGGAACGTGCAGGTGACCGTCGTCTTCCGGTCCTTCTCGAGTGTCGGCGGTTTGTTCGGCTGCTTCGGATTGACCCCGGCCATCGGATGGCATTCGATCTTCCACCAGTCCCCGACGGTCCAGGCGGGGGCGACGGTCATCGGGACCTCGTCTTTGGTCCCCGGCGGAGGCTCATCGCCGGGATCCTCGTCCTGGGCGTGCGACAGGGAGGCGGCCAGAAAGGCGAGCAACCACGCGAACACGAGTCTGCGCAGACAGAAGACGCGCATGACGGCCACTCCGGCAACAGGGTGCGGGACCCCTTCATCATAGGGGCAGGGGAGGTGGCGGGCAACCCTTTCAGCCGGGCGCGGTTTTCGTTGCGGCCGCCGTCCCCCGGCTGGCACAGTGTCGCGATCGGGGGACACGAGAACGGGAGAGGCCATGACCAAGCGGCGGGCGCGGATTGCGGCCCCGGATCCCACCGGAGAGTGGGTGGTGCGCAATGGCCGCTTGCGGACCCACGCCGAGGCCGCGGTGCGGATCAGCCACCCCGGTTTTCGGATCGGTCTGGGGCTGTTCGAGACGCTCCTGGCGGTCGACGGCCGCGTCGTCGCGGCGGCGGAGCATGTCGAGCGCATGCGCGCGTCCGCGCGCTGGCTGGGACTCCGCGGGACCCCCGCCGCGCCGGCCGTGCGCCGGGGCGTGGCCGAACTGCACGCGGCATGGCGGTCCGCCGGCGCCTCGCGCGCCGCACTCCGCTTCCTCCTGGTCCGTCTCTCGCTTTCGCCCGCCTCGATCGATGCCCGCACCGCCGACTGGACCTTGACCGCGGAGCCGATCGACGCCGCGGCACGCGCGCGCCTGCGCCGCGGCGTCGCCTGCGGGCTGTCCTCCTGGCGGCAGCCGTCCACCCACCCGCTCGTCGCGCACAAGACCCTCGCCTATCTGGACCGCTGGCTCACCACGCGCGACGCGCGTCGTGAAGGGCACTTCGACGACATCCGGCTCGACGACGAGGGGTGCGTGGCCGAGGGGAGCCTGTCGTCCGTCTTCGTCGTTGCCGACGGCGTGCTGCGCGCCCCGCCGACCGCGGGCGGAATCCTCCCCGGCGTCACCGCCACGGCCGTCCTGCGCCTCGCGCGCCGGGCGCGCCTGCGGGTCCGAATCGAACCGATCCCCGCCGGCGACCTCCTCGACGCCGAAGAGATCTTTCTCACCAACTCGACCAAGGGGGTCGTGCCGGTTCTTCGCCTGGACGGCCGTCGGGTGGGGAAGGGGCGTCCCGGACCGGTCACGCGACGGTTGCAGGGGATGCTCGAACGCGCGCTCACGGGCGGCGCGTGAGCTTCGGCCGCTTCGCGCGGCGCGGGCCGACGACCCGCGGCCGACCGCGCACCCGACGGCGTCCGGGACCGCCCGGCCCTCAATAGCGTTCGTCGCGCGCCCGCCGCCGGTCGAGCACCGGCTTGCGCACGAGCCGGTTCCGGCTCACCGAGTAGCCGCCCGCGTCGAGGATCGCGCCGGCCTCTTCGTGGGTCGGGTCCAGGATCCGGAGCCGCAACGCGAAGAAGATCGCCGTTTCCTTCACGCGCAGGTCGGTCATCGAATGACACAGCCGCGCCAGCGCCAGCAGATCGTCCGGACGCAGGACCCCGCGCCGCTCGAGCAACAGGCGATCATACTCGTTGAGCAGCCGGTCGAATTCCACCTTGATCGGCTCCGGTTCCCGGTCGATCCGCTCCACCTCGGCGGAGTCGTACTGCAGTTCGGCGGACCCCCGGCCGGTGAGCAGCTTGAGCCGGACGATCCGGGCGTCGCGCGCGACGATCTTCCCGCGCAGGCTGCCGCCGGACTTCAGATGCACCGTGTCGATGAGATAGGGATCGGCCTTGCCCTCGAGATGATGGATGAGAAAGCGGATCATCGTATTGGCCGGTCCGCTCTCCGGCGTCTCGATGAATCGCTTGTAGAGCCGGATGGCGCGCTCGGGGTCGCGCAGGAAGACGCGGCAGAGGTCGGCCGCGTCGTACGTCGTGAACGGGTCCGGGGCCGAACGTTCGTGCGCCTTCTCGAACCACTCCACCGCCTCCGCGTACTTCCCGCGCTGCGCCTTGCAGCGGGCGAGGACCTCGTACCCGCGCGTGAACGCCGGGTTGCGCTGCAGCAGGGCCTCCACGCGCGGCTCGACCTCTTCGGCCTCGCCGAGGCTGAGCCGGAACCGGGCCCAGTGGTACACGGAGCGCGGGTCTTCGGGATACTCCTTCAGCATCCGCTCGTAGGCCTCGCGCGCGCGCTCGAGCTGCCCCGCGGCGTGCTGCGTCTCGCCGGCGCGCAGGAGGTCGCCCAGCGGGTCTTCGCCCGCGTTCCAGGTCTTCTGCAGGACCTTGGCCGGCTCCAGGCTGCCCAGGTTGCGTTCGGAAAAGAGGCTGCCGAAGGTCGCGTTGGGGGTGACCTGCAGGTGCAGCGGGATCGTCCCCAGGGCCTCCATCTGGCGCGCCCGCGCCAGCCGTTCCTGCTCCAGGGTGCCGATGTCGGTGGACAGAAGAGCCAACACCAGCGCCAGAACCGCCCCGCCCAGCGCGATCCCCCCGAGCGCGAGGCGCGTCGCCGACAGATGGACGACCTCGACCAGCTTCCCGGTTTGCCCGTTGATCAACAGCCGGTGGTAGTGGCCCTGGTAGTGGTAGCCGATCACGTACACGGGCATCATCACCAGCCGGACCTTGCGGTCGAGGAAGACGACCCGGACCTCCGGTCCATCCTCGTCGTCGATGTCCAGCCGGTGATGCTTCTGAAACCAGGCCAGTTCCGTGGCGATCACCTTCTCCGTCACCCGCTCCCAGCAGGGGTCCTCGGATTCGGCCGGACGCTCGAGCTTGGCGGATCCGAGCATGAGCGGGCGGAACGGGCGAAGCATCCGGTAATTGTAGGGCAGCAGGCGTCGGAACTGTTCCGGGGGAACGCCCTGCGTGCAGGGGACCCGCTCGTTGTAGTATCCGGCGTGGCTTTCCTCGGCCCCCCCGCCCGGACCCGGCGCGGGCAGGACGGTGCGGAGGAACTTCCGCCACCGGCGCACCACCGAAGTCATGCGCGACCCGGGTGGCCCGGCGTTCGCCGCCGGAGGAGACGGGAGGGGCTCGGGGGCGGGCAGCAACCCGGAGAGCGTCGCCGCATCATGGCTCTCCCGCGTGTCGGCGACCGCGGTCGCGGGACCGTCGGGAGGCTCCGCCCCGCGCGGGTCGGGCTCCGCGCCCTCCGCCGCCACCGCCGAGTCCGCCTCCCCCGCGTCGTCTTCCGGAGAAAGCGGCGGGTGCGTCGGAATCTCGTCCGCGCCGTCGAGTGTCCCCGCTTCCGCCAGTGAGGTGCGTACGTTGCACGAGATCTGGTAGGTGGGGACGAAATGCGGCATCGGCGGGGCGCTGCGGAGCTGCTCGCGCACCTCCGCGGGAGCCCACAGATGGCTGCCCAGGTAGGACTGCACGCGGACGCGCGCCTGGTCCGGGTTGATCAGAAAGGGAAGAAAGTAGTGCTCCTCGAAAGATCCGGTCAGGTCGGGGACCTGGAGGAGCTTGCCGCTGCCGCAGTAGGAGCAGGCGAGGGGGGACAGCTTCGGGTCGAAGAACGTCTCGGCCGCGCACTGGGGGCAGCGATACCAGCGCCCCTCGGTGAACGCCGGGAAGATGACGGGGGAGCCTTCCTTGGGCGGGCGGAACGGCGAACCGCAGCACGGACACTTCGCCTGCGGGCGGACCTCGCCGCCGCGCACTTCCAGCGAGGCGGAGCAGGTTTCGCAGGTGAGCCGAATCAAGGGAGCCTCCCGCGGCGGCGATTCGGGTGCGCAGGATCAGCCTGTGGTGTAGCACGCGCCGCAGGTGCTGGCAAGAATCAACGCCGCTCCGGGGGCCAGATCCGGATCCGGATGGCCGATCGGGGCTCGATTCCGTGCGCGTCCCCCGGGATCGGGGTCGGGGGCCAATCGAAGGCGGCGGGTGCCACCCGTCGGATCGGCAGCGAGGGGTCGAACAGGGCCGGCATGCGGCGCAGGGCGTGGCGCATCTCGACCTGGAGCAATTCCTGACCCGCGCCGAACCAGACGAAAGCCGCCACCAGGACCAGCATGGGCTGAAACAGCATGCCGGCGAGTCCGAACACGATCGCCAGGGACCGGCCGATGCGGACCGCGATCCGCGTCGCCGAGACGTGCGGCATGGCGTAGGCCAGCAGGGCGCGCAGGACCCGGCCGCCGTCCATCGGGAAGGCCGGGATCATGTTGAACAACGCGAGCGCGATGTTGAGCAGGACCAGGGTGGCGAGGAATCCGGCGCCGTACTCCGCCGTAACCGCGTCCGTGCTCCATCCCATCGCCAGCAGCGCGGGGACCAACAGGAGTCCGGCCAGCATCACGTTGACGGCCGGACCGGCGAGGGCGATCACCAGCTCCCGGGTCGGATCCTCGGGGATTCGCTCCAGACGCGCGACTCCGCCGATCGGCAGGAGGATGATGTCGCGCGTGCCGATGCCGTAGTGCCGGGCGGCGAGGGCATGACCGAGTTCATGCAGGACGATGATGCCGAAGGCGCAGAGCATCAGCAACAGGCCTCCCAGCAGCGAGGCCGTCCCGCCGCCTCCGGAGAGGTGGGCGAACACCACGAGGAGCGGCAGGAACAGGAAGGTGGCGTGAACGTAGACGTCGATGCCGGCCAGGCGTCCGATTTTCCAGGACCACTTCATCTTCATGTTCGGGATCTCCGTGCGGAGTCGATACCGGCCTGCCCAGGGTTGCAATTGCCGTGCCGGGCGCGCGCCGCAGGTCTGCACTCCCTGGATTCAAACAGGAAGGGCGCACGCCTTATTCGGGGATTGCCGTGACCCACTCCGGGTCCCGCGCGACAGTCTGTCAAAAGGGCAGGAGGCAGGGCCGAGATCACGGGGGCAGGCAGATGCGACCGGTCGGCCCCCATCGCGGGATCCGGGGGCTCACGTCGTTGACGCGCGGGACGGAGCGGGGTACCCTGCACGGATCGGAAGGAGGACCGATGTCGCCGTCGACGGTTCCGGTGTTCGTCACGTCCGTGCTGGCCGCGGTCGCGGGGTTCGGGCTGTTCCTGCACGGAGCGGGGCGGCATGCCGACGGCATGGCGTCGAAGCATTGGCCCGCCACGATCGGCAGCGTCATCGAGAGCCGCTGCCGGCGACCTTCGCCCGACTTGCGTACGAGCCGGACGCCTTCGTGAAGTGAAGTCGCGATCCCCGGCCTCGCGACACGGGGATCGGCCAAGGGTTCTTCGCGGATCGTCCGGCAGACTGAAGCGGACGTCTTCCCCCCCCGGCGACCGGTCGCCTATTCCAGCCCCTCGGTGCGCAGTTTCTGCTTGGCCGTCTTTCCTTCCGTGGACTTGGCGTGCTTCGCGGCGAGGAGTTTCAGCAACTCGCCGCCGAACTCCCGTTCCGCGCCCATCCGCTCGGTGAATCGGTATCCCAGGTAGAGCAGGGCGTCCGGTCGGACGGCGGGCTTCTCCGCCTTGAGGCGCTTGAGCAGGGGAAAGTCCGGATTCCGGAGCAGGTGGGCGATCTGCACCACGGGAGACTGGGGATCGCTCGACGGTCGGGAGATGTCGAGGTTCATGAAGTCCAGCCGCGCGAGGGCGAGTTCGTACGTCACCTCCGGGGTGACGAGGTCGTCCCGGTTGACGAGCGCGAGATACTTCGCCGCCGCCTCCGGCTTCTTCGTTTTGCGCAGCGTGCGCCCCTTGTCGAGCAGGAGATCGACGAGGCGTTTGGGATCGGCCAGGCGCAGCAGTTCGAAATAGACCTTGACCTCTTCCTTGCCGCCGTCGACGGCGGCGAGGAGTTTCTTGCTGACCGAGAGGCGGGCGGGTCCCTCGAGTTTCACGCCCTGTCCCTTGAGGATCTGCACGAGCGTCCAGCCGCGGGCGACGCCGTCGAATTTTCCGAAGGCGTCGAGGACGGCCTTGGAGTACGCCGGATTCTGCAGGGCGCGCGCGGCCTCTTCGGCCTGCTTGGGATCGGGGTGGTCGAGGAGGCCGAGGAGGAGAGCGGCGGACTGCTTCGAGCCGGTGGTGCCGATCGCGCGTTCGGCGTAGAGGCGCACCGCATGGTGGGGGCTTTCGAGGATTTTCTCCAGGCGCTTCTGTGCGCTCTTGGGCGCGGGGATGCGGGCCAGCACGGCGAGGGCGTGGACCACGACGTTGGCGTAGTCCTCGTCCTCGAGCAGGGGGAGGAGGGCCTCCGCGAGGGTCGCTTCGTCCTTCGGCTGGATCGGGACGTGGCCGAGGGACAGGAGCGCATTGGCGCGCACCTGGGCAGGTTCCTTGTGCCCCGTGAAGCGGAGCAGGTGCTTGACCGCTTCGGGCTCGCGGAGGTGGCCGAGCAGTCGGATGGCGGAGACCGCGGCGTTGCGGTTCTTCTTCGCCTCCGCGCTGCCGAGCAGCTTGGCGCAGCGTTGGAACACCTCGCGGCGTTCCTTGTCGGTCATGGCGTCGATGCGCGTGCGGACGAGGGCGGTGGCGGTCTTGACGACTTCGTAGTCCTCGTCTTTCATGCATTCCATGAGCAGGTCGAGGGCTTCCTTGCTGCGCATGTGACCGAGCGTCTCGACGACGGCCATCCGCATGGCGGGGGACTTCCGGTCCAGGTAGGGGGTGAGCGCGGAGATGACGTCCGGTCCGGCGGCGACCAGGAGTTCGCGGGCCTTCGTGCGGAGGGGTTCGGGCTCGACGAGGGCGGCGATGACGTGTTTCAGCGCGTCGGCGCGGCGGAACTTGCCGAGGGCCTGGAGCGCGTAGGCGCGGGCGAGCGCGGGACCGTCGGCCAGGAGGCTGCCGAGCTTGCGGACGGTTTCTTCGTTGGCCGACCCGATCTCGCCGAGGACGCGGGCGGCCGCGCACTGCAGCTCGACGTCGGCGGACGAGAGCATGCCCAGGATGGCGTCCAGCTCGCGCGACATCGGTGGAATCTCCAAAAAAAAGCAGCCGACGGATTCGCGGATGATAGCGGTCGACCTCGCGCGGCACAAGCAAATCCGCCCCGGCGTTCGATTTGCTTGCCGCGGGCGGGATCCAGAGGCTACAAAGGGGCGGAAACCTGCCGGGAGCGGTGGCTGATAGGAGAACGATCGTGCCGGGACGCGTCCTGATCCTCGAGGAAGACGGCAAGCTGGTGGCTTCGTTCGTCAAGGCCCTCACCAAGCAGGGGTGCGAGGTGCTGGTCAACCCCGACGTCGAGGCCGGGCTGGAGGACAACCGCAAGCAGGAGTTCGACCTCGTCCTCCTGACGGTGCCGACGGGGGACCGGCCGGCGGCGGAGGTGGTCCGGCAGCTGCAGGCGGACCGTCCGGAGCTGGACGTGCTGCTGCTGACGCCGGGCGATCCCGTGACCGGGGCGGCGGTGGGGGAGGCGTTGCGCGCCGGGGCGGGCGGCTGCCTCCCGCGCTCGGCCGACAATCCCGTGTGGGTGCGCACGGCCGTGGAGCGGGTGCTGGCCCTGCGCCGCCTGCGGCGCGAGAAGGAGGATCTGCGGCGCCACCTCGAGCGGCACGCCACCGAGGACGCGCTCACCGGGCTTTCCAACAAGCGCGAATTCGACCGGCGCCTCGCCGCCGAGTTCAACCGCTCGGACCGGATCGCCACGCCGCTGTGCGTCATGCTGGTCGATCTCGACCGGTTCCAGGCGGTCACCGACACCTACGGGCGGGAGGTCGGCGATCGGATCGTGGTCCGGATCGCGGACGTGCTGCAATCCCAGCTGCGCCCGTACGACGTGCGCGCGCGTCTGGAAGTGGATCAGTTCGGATTGATTCTGCCCGCGATGGACGTGTCGCTCGCCCGCTCGGTGGCCGAGCGGTTGCGCAAGGCGATCGAGCGGGCGGAAATCGACCATCAGGGGACGCGGATCGGCGTGACCGCGAGCCTGGGCGTGGCCGTCTACGGCCTGGACAATTTCGCCGGGCACGAAGCGTTGCTCGACGGCGCCGTGGATGCGCTGAAGCGCGCCAAGATGCGCGGGCGGAACCGGACCGTCCTGTTTACCCGGGCGCGCGTGCCGGGGATCCTGCTGGTCGAGGACTCCTCGCACGATGCCGAGTTCCTCAACGCGCTCCTGCGCAGCGAGGGGTTCGAGGTCAAGATCGTGGAGCGGGGGGAGCAGGCGGTCGACCAGGTCCGGCGCGGCTGGAACGGGTGGATTTTCCTGAGCCTGGGGGTGCAGGATCCTCCCGGCGTCGAGACGCTGCAGCGGATCCTGCAGATCGCGCCGGGGGCGCAGGTGGTGCTGGCCGTCTCGGATGACGCGATCGCCCAGGTGCCGGCGGCGCTGGGGCTCGGACCCGCGATCCTGCTGCGCAAGCCGTTCGAATCGGAACAGGTCCGCCGGTTGTTGGTCGGCCTGATGTCGCGTGAGGTGAGCGGGGCATAGTCGCGTGTCCCGGCCGAGCCGCTCCCCGCCGGCGTTCACGCCGAAGGCGGGGCCGCGGACCCGGCGATCGGGCTGGACAAGCCCGGCGGTTGGAAGAGTTTCACCGGCGTGCCCGCGTCGCACGCTCCGGATGGCCCCCTTCGGTGCGCGCATGGCCCGACGACTCGACTCCGATTCCGTGCGTCGCCACGTCTCCGGATTGCTGCGCGAGTACGCGCGGCAGTTTCAGACCCTCTGCCGGCAGGTCCGCCGTCGCATCGAGGACGATCCGGTGCACGACCTGCGGGTGCTCACGCGGCGCATCCGGTCGGCGCTCTGGGTCGCGCGCCGGCTCGCCCCGGCGTGGGAGTTCGGACTTCTCCGGCGCGCCCTGCGGCGGCTGGGCAGCGTCCTCGGGCGCCGGCGCATGCTCGATGTGGCGGCCGCGGACGCGGCGCGCTACGGACTCGACGTCGCCCGCCTGGAGCGGCACCGCGCCCACGAAGGGGCCGCACTGATCCAGCAGCTCGGGGATGTTCACCGCGTGGCGATCGTGGCGGCGCTCAAGGAGGCCGCGCGCATGGTCCTCCGCTCGACCGACGATCGCCTGGCCGGGGCGCTCGAGGGGCGCGCCCATCGCCTCGACGCCGCGCTTCGGCACTCCGATCGCGGCAAGGCCGCCCTGCACGAACTGCGCATCGAGGCCAAGCAGGTGCGCTACCTCCTGGAGGCGCTTGGGCGCAAGGGCGACTTCCTCCGCGAACTGCAGCGGCGGATCGGTCGCGCGCACGACCTGGAGGTGCTCCAGAAGAGATTCAAGAAACGACACGAGGCGGTGGCCCGCGATGAGGCGCAGGAACGCGCCGCGGCGGAGCGGATCAAGGGTCGGGTGGTGGGTCGGGCCGTGGAAGTGCTCACGGCCTGCGTCGGCGCCTTGCGCGGGGAGGAGGCGGCTCCTCCCGCGAAGACGTCGTCCTCCGTTCAGGACCCGAGCGATGCCCACTCCCCACCCCCGACGGATTTCGAGGACTCCACGAACCCTGCTGCCGACCCTGCGGCCGGAGAATCCGTCTCCTGACCGGAACCACGGACTGCCGGGACTCGGAGCGACTTCCCCGTCCGGCAACGGCGGCAACGCCGCCGCCCGCGTGCGGGGCATGTTCTCCCCCGTTCAGCATCGGAAGACCGACATGAAACTCGGCGTGCTCGACCTCGGCACCAACTCGATCCACATTCTCATCGCGGAAATCGGCCGGGACATGAGCTTCGAAGTGGTCGGCCGCGCCAAGGACATGACCCGCCTCGGCGACGGCACGCTCAAAAGCGGATTCATCGCTCGCGACAAGTTCGATCGCGGCATCTCGGTGGTGAAGCACTTCGTCCAATTGGCGCGCAACCGCGGCGTCAGCAAGATCTTCGGCGTCGCCACCGCGGCCATTCGCGAGGCGTCCAACGGCGGCGAGTTCCTCGACCGCATCCAGCACGAGGCCGAGATCACGGTCCGCACCGTGACCGGGGAGGAGGAATCGCGCCTCATCTACCTCGCGGTCCGCCACTTCCTCGACCTGTCGGGGAAGCCGTCGTTGATCATCGACATCGGCGGCGGCTCGGCCGAGTTGATCGTCGGCACCGACAAGGCGATCCAGTACGCCCGCAGCCTCAAGCTCGGCGGCGCGCGCCTCAAGGACCTCTTCCTCACCGGCTACCCGGTGCCGAAGGCGGACCACCAGCACATCCACCGCCACCTGCAAGACAGCCTGCGCCACACGCTCGAGGACCTGAAGGGATTCCCCATCCGCCAGGTGATCGCGACGTCCGGGACCCTGATCAACCTCGGCTCGGTCATCAGCGCCCGCCGCGACGGCGAACCGCTCACCAACCCGCAGGGATTCTCGTTCGAGCGCGACGAACTGGACGACCTTCACAAAATCCTGATTCGCAGCGACGAAACCGAACTGGGACAGCTCAAGGGGATCGACCCCAACCGCAAGGACATCCTGCTCCCGGGGGCCTGCCTGACCCTGGAGGTGATGGAGGCGCTGGATCTGGACCGCGTGACCCTCTGCGACAAGGCGATCCGCGAGGGAGTGGTGCTCGACTACATCAGCAAGAACGCGCGCAAGCTCGCGCTCGAGGCCGAAATCCCGAACGTCCGCCCGCGCACGGTCCTCCAGCTCGCGAATCGGTGCGAATACGACGAGCCCCACGCCCGGGAGACGGCGCGGCTTGCGCTGCAGCTCTACGACCAGCTGCCCCTGCGCAACCTGCGGCCCGGGGCGCGGGAACTGCTCGAGTATGGGGCCTTGCTTCACGACATCGGCTACCACGTCAGCTTCGAGCAGCACCACAAGCACGGCTGGTACCTGATCAAGAACGGCGAACTCTCCGGATTCGCACCGGAGGAAATCGACATCCTGGCATGCATCGCGCGGTACCACCGCAAGCGGGCGCCGCGCAAACGCGACACGGTGATGGCGGCGCTCACGAAGGAGGACAAGCGCACGGTGGAGACGCTCGCCGCGATCGTGCGCGTCGCCGACGCCCTCGACCGGAGTCACTTCCACGTGGTCGCTTCGCTCAAGGTGCAGATGCGCCCGCGCCAGGTGACGGTGCGGATCACCGCCCAGGAGGATCCGGCGATGGAATTGTGGGCGGCGCGCCAGAAGGTGACGTTGCTGGAAAAGGTGCTCGGGCGCCCGGTCACCTTCGAGCTCGACCGGCGGACGCAGCAATTCGTCGAGCGCCGCGCCGCCGCCGCACAGAAACCCGGGAGCGAGGGGAAGAAGACCTCGCCCGGATGATCCACGAACCGCTTCGCGGTTCGCGAACCATCCGGCCTCGGCCGGCCAAGCAGGCCGTCCGGAGCGGGACTGCCTCGACCAGCATGCGACACCGCGTCGCGCACGCCGGTCGCCCCGCGATCCGGGCTGCTGACGCAGCCAGGCGGCCGCGGGCGGATTCTTCACGAAGCCGCCGACGCGGCTTCATGAATCATCCGGGCCGGCGACCCGTGCCTACGCCGTTTCGCCGCCCGACCCCACCCCGGTTTCCACCGGACCGGCGCCTGCGTGCGCCATCTCCTCCAGCACCTTCGCCGGGATCGGCCGCAGGTCCGAGACCAGACCCGCCCAGGACATCGCCCGCAGCACCCAATAGGTGGGGTCGAACTCGTACCAGGCGAATCCCTGGTGCACCGTCGACTGGCAGTAGTGGTGGTTGTTGTGCCAGCCTTCCCCCATCGTGATCAGCGCCACCAGCCAGTTGTTGCGGCTCTCGTCCGTCGTGACGAATCGCTTCGTCCCGAAGAGGTGGGTCAGCGAGTTGACCGTGAACGTCCCGTGCGCGAGCACCACGGTGGAAATGAAAAAGCCCCAGATCAACATCTGCCACGCTCCCGTCCCCAGCGCGGGAGCCCAGATCTCGAGCCCCCAGCCGAAGAAGAACAGCCCGACGGCGAGCGCCACCGGCACCAGCAGGTCGAACCGGTTCAGAAAGCGCAGTTCCGGATACCGCAGGAGGTCCGGCACCGACCGGTAGTCCGGTTGGAAATTGGCCAGCGACAGGAACCAGAGCGTGTGGCTCCACCAGAAGCCGTGCCGGATCGGGGAGTGCGCGTCCACCTCCTCGTCCGAATGGAGGTGATGGTGCCGGTGGTGCGCCGCCCACCAGATCGGACCCCGCTGCGTCGCAGAGCAGCCGACCAGGGCGAAGGCGAACTGACACGCGCGCGAGGTCCGGAACGTCTTGTGCGAGAAGTAGCGATGGTAGAAGCCGGTGATCGCGAACATTCGCACCCAGTAGAGCGCGATCGCGACCCCGACCGCCGTCCAGCTCCAGCCGACCCAGATCACGGCAAGGCAGGCGACGTGCATCAGGAAGTACGGGATCGCCCGGAGGTAATCGATCCGGTCCGGTTCGTCCGGGTTGAACACGTGGCCGCCCAGCGAGGTATCGAACCAGCGGGCGATCGAGCGGATCGTGCGCGCGAAGACCGAACCGGAGGGGGTGGTGGAGGTCACGGCGAGACTCCCAGCAACGGAGGCGAATTTGAAGTAAGGGCATCTTCTCTCCGTCCAGGGGGACGCTCAATACGTATCTCCATGAGTCACAAACAAATTGGCAATGTCACAGGATTGTTACATTGGCGTGTGGGTGCCGAAAATGGCAGGTTGCGAATGCTCTGGCTCAAGATTTCGTGCCGGATGGCCGATACAGTAAAGTACATGGGGAAATTGGTTTGAGGGCGCGCCTGACTGTGAGGGCGGTCAGGGCGTCCGCTAGGAGAGGGTTGGTGCATGGAAATCGTGCGTTCTGATGGTCCGTCCGGACCGGGGCGCGTCGAGGGACCGCGCCTGGGGTCGGTGAACCCCGCTGCCTCCGTCCCGCTGTCCGCCCGGGGCGACCGGGTGGAAATCTCCGAAGCCGCGCGCCTTTCTTCCGCCGTCGCGCGCGTTCCCGACGTGCGCACCGAGAAGATCCGCAACCTTCGCGACGTGATCGCCCGGGGCGATTACGAGTCCGAAGAGAAGTTCCGCATTGCCGTCGAGCGGTTCCTCGACGAACTCGACGGCGCGTAGGGTGGGACGCATCCTCTGTGCGCGCTGCCTGGGCTCCTTCGACGAGGAGCTCATGGCGCGCGAGGGCCGGGAGGTCCTCTGCGCCGATTGCCGACAGCGCGCCCGCGCCGCTCCCCCCCCGGCGCCCGCGCGCTCCCCGGCCGGGTCCGAGGCGACGCCGGCCGGGACTGCGGACCCGGAGTCTGCGCAGCCGCCCGATTCCCCGTGGGTTGCGGCCTTGCGCCACGAGATCGAGTCGTGGTGCGCCGGCCGCAATCTCTGGGTGCGCCTCCCGCTCCTGATCTGGTTCCTCCTTATCCTCGCCCGCCACTGGGCGAACCCGGAGTACCAGAGCCTCTTCAAGCCGCTCAACCTGGGCATCCACGAACTCGGTCACTACCTGTTCGCCGCCTTCGGCAACTTCATGGCCGTTGCCGGCGGGTCGCTCGCCCAATGCCTCGCCCCCCTCGCCTCGATGATCATGTTCTGGCGGCAGCCGGACTATTTCGCCATCGCCGTGTGCTTCGGCTGGCTGGGCACCAACTGCTTCGACGTGGCCGTGTATGCCGGGGATGCCCGCAGCATGGCTCTTCCCCTGGTCACCCCCGGCGGCGGGGAACCGATCCACGACTGGAATTGGCTGCTGGCCCGGATGGGCATGCTGGAGTGGGATCGCACGATCGAGATCCTCCTGCGCCTCCTCGGGTCCGCCTCCCTGCTTGCCGGAACGGCCGCGGGCGGCTGGATGCTGTGGGTCATGTACCGGAATCCGACCCCCCGCCCGCACTGACCGGCCGCGCCCGGTTGCCTCCGCCGTCGTTTGACACGGTGCGTCGCCGCGAGTACACTCCCTGGCTCGAATTCCGGAGGTCACCATGAATCTCGACGACGCCACGCGCAGCCGCCTGGAGCGCGGCGACGTGATCACCTCCCTGACCGACGTGAACGGACACAAGCGCGCGCAGGCGCTCGCGCTCATCTCCGCGCCCGTCGACGCCGTCTGGGAGGCGATCACCGACTACGACGAGTACAAGAACTTCATGCCCCACACCAAGGAGAGCAAGGTGCTCTCGCGCAAGAAAAACGAAGTGCTGTTCCACACCGAGCTCGAATTCCCGATCAAGGAAATCTGGTACGACATCCTCCTCACTCTCGATAAAAAAAACCACCACGTGGACTGGGTGATGAAGGAGGGGAGCATCCGTTCCAACGAGGGGTCGTGGGACCTGAAGAAGTATGACGGGGACCGGAAGCGGACCTTCGCGACCTACACCCTCGCGACCGATCCGGGCTTTTTCGTTCCGAAGTTCCTGCTCGAGAAGGCGACCCAGGGGTCGCTTCCGCTGATCATCCAGTCCGTCCGCAAGCGGGTCGAAAAGGGGTAAGCGTCATGGCCCAGCAATTCATCATGGTCATCAAGGGCTTGCGCAAGTACTACGAGCGCAAGGAGGTCATCCGGGACATCTCCCTCTCGTTCTACCCCGGCGCCAAGATCGGCATCCTGGGCGGAAACGGGGCCGGAAAGTCGACCCTGCTCCGGGTCATGGCCGGCGTGGAGAAGGACATCGAGGGGGAAGTCTGGCACGCCCCCGGCACCACGATCGGGTATGTCCCGCAGGAACCGCTCCTCGACACGGACAAGGACGTGCGCGGCGTCGTCGAGGAGGCGGTGGAGCCGGTGCGTCGATTGCTGCAGGAACACGAGGAGATCGGCGCCCGCCTCGGGGAACCGCTCGAACCGGAGGAGATGGAAAAGGCCCTGGCGCGCCTGGAGACGGTTCAGGCCCAGATTGAGGCCTGCGGCGGGTGGGAGCTCGACCGGCAGCTGGAAATCGCGTCGGACGCGCTGCGTCTGCCCCCCTGGGACGCCAAGGTGAAGGTCCTCTCCGGCGGGGAGCGGCGGCGGGTGGCGCTCTGTCGCGTGCTCATGCAGCGTCCGGATCTCCTGCTCCTCGACGAACCGACCAACCACCTCGATGCCGACACCGTGGCCTGGCTCGAACACCATCTCCAGGAGTATGCCGGATCGGTCATCGCGGTCACGCACGATCGTTACTTCCTGGACAACGTCGCCGGCTGGATCCTCGAACTCGATCGCGGCCACGGCATCCCGTGGAAGGGGAATTATTCGAGTTGGCTGGAGCAGAAGAAACAGCGGCTGGAGCTCGAGGAAAAGGCGGAGACGGCGCGTCAGCGCACCCTGATGCGGGAGCTGGAGTGGGTCCGCATGTCCCCCCGGGCTCGCGTGGCCAAGAGCAAGGCCCGCCTGAAGGCGTACAACGAACTCGCCGCCCAGGAATTCGAGGAGCGGTCGGAGTCGGTCGTCCTTCAGCTGCCCCCGGGTCCGCAGCTCGGCAATCAGGTGGTCGAGACCCGCAGCCTGCGCAAGGGGTACGGGGACCGGGTGCTGATCGAGGACCTGACCTTCTCCCTCCCGCCCGGTGGAATCGTCGGGGTGATCGGCCCGAATGGCGCCGGCAAGACCACGCTCTTCCGCATGATCGTCGGCGAAGAGAAACCCGACTCCGGCGAGCTCGTGGTGGGAAACAGTGTCGTCCTGGCCTACGTGGACCAGAATCGCGAGACCCTGAACCCCGATCAGAGCGTCTTCCAGGAGGTCTCCGACGGGAAGGAGACCATCAAATTCGGCAAACGGGAGATCAACTCCCGGGCCTACCTGGCGCGCTTCAATTTCAAGGGGTCGGACCAACAGAAGAAGGTGGGGGAGCTCTCCGGCGGGGAGCGAAATCGGATCCAGCTCGCCAAGTTGCTCCGTCGGGGGGGAAATGTCATCCTGCTCGACGAACCGACCAACGACTTGGATGTAGATACGCTTCGCGTCCTGGAGGAGGCCCTGCTGAACTTCGCCGGGTGTGCGGTGATCATCAGCCACGACCGGTGGTTCCTGGACCGGATCGCGACCCACATCCTGTCCTTCGAGGGTGAGGGAAGGGTCCGCTGGTGGGAAGGCAACTACCAGTCCTATCACGAGATGCGCCGTGGCGAACTCGGGGACGCCGCCGATCGGCCGAGTCGCCTGAAGTACAAGAAGTTGATGAAAACCTAGATTACGTAACCGGTTGTGGAGTCTCCCATGGAACCAACCCGCCCCGGTTCGGTGGCGGCCCGCAGGCAGGGAATCGGGCCGACCGGGACACGGGGATCGCGTGACGCCGCCCGCGCGAGGGGGGCTCCCAGGAACGCGCCCAAAGATTCCGAATTGGTAATAGTCGTTACTGCGGCGCAACAGATAGCCGGGATCGATTTTGGGTGGAAATTGGTACGTTTCATTAAGTGCTTATAGATTAATGATTTATTAATTTCACGCTTCAATCGTCTTGGGTATGTCGATTGCTAACACCCCTCCCATCGGATTGACAACGAGACGACGAACGATACGGAGACAGAGAGAGTGAATCCCCGCAAGGGGGTCGAGTTGGTTGCGTTGTTGGAGTAGGAATATGAAGCACCTGTTCACACTGGCCGCAGTGCTGGTGCTGGTCGGGACGCTCTTCGTGGGCGTGCCTGCCAGCGTGTTCGGGTGACCCCCGCCTGGGGCCCCGCCTCCCCCGGACATTACGCCTGGCCCGGGTCCGGTTCCGGATCCGCCGGGGGGAGATGATGATGGTGGTGGTGACGACGATGACGGTGGTGGCGACGACGACGACGGCGGCCCGGAGACGCAGGTTGATGACGGGCCCGACGCTGGCGAAGAGCGCTATCTGATGTAATCGTTCCTCACTTCAGAACATCCTCGAGGGCTCGCGACACCCGTCGCGGGCCTTCGAGTGTTTTCGGGGTCTTTACAGCCTCTGCACTTGCACGTCCTCGACGGCCGCCCGTCAACCCGCGCGTTGCGGGAGCTACTGCCGGGCCGGAATCGTGCCGGGCGTCCCCGACGCCGCTCACACCGGAGGCCATGGATCCTGGCTCGCCCCCCGGCTCATCTCGGCTTGGCTGGGATCTTTGTAGGGAAGGCTCCGGGAGCAGGCGCGGCGACACAAATGCGGCTCCCGTTGGCCCGGCGTCAGGCCGGCCCGGGTCCAGGCGCACGGAGACCCGCACCCGCGCGCGAGCGGGGGGCGGTCGCGGCCGTTCGTGGTGCTCGCCCCTCGGCTCAGGACCCGCGCGCGATCGGGACGCGGTGGCGAGGCGGTCCATGCCCCGGGCGTGGGCCAAGGACTCCGTCCGAATCGAGCGACCGTCGGCCGCCTTGCCACTTCGATGGATCTTCTTAAAGTGGGCGTTCATGTAGTAGCGTGAATGCGAGAAGTGCGGGGCGTGCGCACCCAGGTCCGGGGTGTTCCCCTGCGGTCGAGTTTCCGCCCCGACGCGATCCAGTACCCACCGCCCGTGCCCGAGACCCGTCCGATCTCGGTCGGGCCCTCGCCTGAATCGCTACCCTGAGGAAACAGTCATTGGAGTTCCCTGTTACCCGTGCGGAACAAATCGAAAGTCGTGATCCAGCGCTGAATTCCAAGTATGGTTTTAAAGCGTTTTATAATAACATGTTGAGAAACAAATAAGAATTCTAGTCCTGCGGTACGGTCGTTGCTAAATGCACCCTCGTCCAACACGAACGACGCCGAACGAAACCAACGAAGTAGTGACGGGGCCGCGAGGCCCTGAAGGACCTGTGAAGGAGAGAAGCATGAAGCACCTGTTCACACTGGCCGCAGTGCTGGTGCTGGTCGGGACGCTCTTCGTGGGCGTGCCTGCCAGCGTGTTCGGGTGACCCCCGCCTGGGGCCCCGCCTCCCCCGGACATTACGCCTGGCCCGGGTCCGGTTCCGGATCCGCCGGGGGGAGATGATGATGGTGGTGGTGACGACGATGACGGTGGTGGCGACGACGACGACGGCGGCCCGGAGACGCAGGTTGATGACGGGCCCGACGCTGGCGAAGAGCGCTATCTGATGTAATCTCCTCAACACAGTGGAACGTTCCAGAGGGGGCTTGCGATTGCGATCGCAAGCCCCCTTGTCCATTTCTCCTCAATCTCGCCGAATCCACGAACTTTCCGCTCGCCCCGAGGGTCTAAGGACCCGGCCATCCTTGATTCGGAAGTTCCGCAAGCTCCTTCCAGGGATTGGCTTGACGACTTCCCGCGACGGGCTATAATTCATGAAGTAAAATCCTGCGCCCCCCCTCTAGGAGACGGGCATGGAGTTGATCCTGAAGAAGGTCAGGGCCATCCAGCGGTGGCTCTTCCTCGTTCGCTTTGGCGAGAACTCGGTACGCCTTCTCTTCTATGCTCTGTGCATCTTCTCGCTCCTGGTCCTGCTGGATCGCCTGATCTTCCTCAATGTCGATCTCTACCAGGGCATGGTGATCATGACCGGCACCGCTCTCCTCGGCGCGGCGGTCTGGGTAGCTCTGTCCCGGATCACCCTCCTGCGTGCCGCCATGGTCGCGGACGAGCAGCTCGGCCTGAAAGAGCGGCTTTCGAGCGCCTTGTCCGTCGGTCAAGCCGGCACTCCCATGGAGCAGGCCCTGATCCTCGATACCGCCCAGAAGGCGCAGAAGGTGGTCGTCACGCGCACCGCGTCGTTCCGGTTCCCGCGGGAGTCGCGGTTCTTCTACATCCCCGCGGCCCTCATCGTCCTCTCCCTCATGGTCCTCCCGCCGCTCGACCTCCTGGGTCGGCTCGAGGCCAAGACCATCAGCGAAGCCAAGAAGGAAGAGGCCAAGAAGGACTCGCTCAAGGTGGAGAAGCGCACCGAGAAGATCAAGAAGCGCCTGGAGGAAAAGAGTCTCCCCGAACTCGAGGGCGTGATCAAGAAGCTGGAAGCCCTCTCGGAGGATCTGAAGGCACAGAAGACCGACAAGGTCGACGCAATGGCCAAGCTCTCGAACCTCTCCGATGAATTGAAGGATCGTCGCGAGCAGCTCGGGGAGAAGATGGCGGTCAAGCGCGACCTGGAGTCTCTCTCCGGTGAAGAAGGCGAGATGGGCAAACTCGCCGAGGCCGTCAAGTCGGGGGATTGGGAAGAGGCCAGAGAGCAATTGAAAAACCTCGAGGAGAAGCTCAACAGCGACTCCCTCACGCCCGAGGAGAAGCAGAAACTCCAGCGGCAGCTTCAGCAACTCGCGAAGTCCCTCAAGAATGATCGCAATCTGGAGCGGCTCGGGAAGTCGCTCGAGAAGCTCGCCGAGCGCATGGAGAAGGTGCAGGACAAGCTGGGCGAGGAGGATCGCAACTACGCCAGCAAGGCATTCGAAGAACTCGATGAGCAGATGAAGACTCTCGAGGATCTGTCGGAAGAGGAACTGGAGGAGTTGGAGAAGACCCTCGACGAGCTGGAACAGGCCAAGGACGACCTGACCGAGGAAAACGGCGAGGAAGGCCAGCAGGGCCAAAATGGCCAGGACGGACAGCAGGGTCAGGAAGGCCAGGAAGGCCAAGAGGGACAGGAAGGTCAGGAAGGCCAGGAAGGCCAGAAGCAGGGCCAGCAGGGCCAGAAGCAGGGGCAGCAGGGTCAGAAGCAGGGGCAACAGGGTCAGAAAGGCCAACAAGGACAGAAGGGCCAGGAAGGCCAGAAGAAGGGCGGCGACCAGGAGTGCATCAATTGCAAGAAGAAGATGAGCCAATCCGGCGGAACCTGAAGTAGCGGCCAGGGCAAGAAGCCCGGGACCTGAAAGGTCCTCGGGGCCTACGGGCTAGGCCGATCGAAAGCGAACCAGGGTCAAGGCGGCAAGGGCAGCCAGAGCGGCAAGGGTCTGGGATCCGGGGGTCCGGGAACGGGCAAGGGCGGCAAGGTGCCGGAGAGCGGCAATCGCAATGTCCGATTCGACAAGGAGAAGATCAAGGGGCTCCTGGACAGCAAGGGGGAGATCCTGGGCGGCATCTTCGTAAAGGGCCAGGCCACCAAGGGCGAGGCCAAGCAGGAGTACGTCGAGGCCTACAAGGCCGAGATTCAGGAATCCACCGACGCGCTCACCAAGGAAGACATTCCTCTCGGTTACAAGCAATTCGTCTCGACCTACTTTGACTCGATCGATGGCGCCGGGGAGGATGACTCCGCGGCCGACGAGGGCGCTACACCTCCGTCCGGCGGTTCCCCCGGGGAGGGGACCAAGCCGACCGAGGGGCAAGGGGGCGGGAAGTAACGCAGCATGCATTCTCCCGCTTCCCGGACGGAGCGGCGGCCGCCGCTCTGGATCCCCGCCGTGGTCGTCGCCCTGTTCGGCCTGGGATGGCTCCTGCTCCTTGCCGGCCATCGTTCCGGGCAGTGGATCGGCCGCGTGGTCGTCTACACCAGCCTGGACGAGCTCTACTCCGAGCCGATCCTGCGCGAATTCGAGCGCCGCACTTCGGTCCGGGTCGACGTCGTCTATGACAGCGAGGCAACCAAGACGGTCGGGCTGGCCAACCGGATCCTGTTCGAGCGCCGGAACCCGCGGGCGGACGTGTTCTGGAATTCGGAAATCCTGCACACGATCCGATTGCAGGCCGAAGGGGCGTTCGAGGCGTATTCCAGCCCGTCGGCCCAGGACATTCCCGCCGAATTCCGGGATCCTGGCGGCGTGTGGACCGGCTTCGCCGCGCGCGCGAGGGTCATCGGCGCGTACAAGGACGTGCTCACGAAGCAGGGCTATCCGCCGCGAGGCATCGAGGAACTGGTCCACGCGCGTTTCCGGGACCGCATCGGCATCGCCTCGCCCTTTTTCGGGACCACGGCGACGCACATGGCCGCGCTCTGTCAGGCCCTGGGGAAGAGTCAGACGGTAGCGCTGCTGCAGAAACTGAAGAATCATGGCCTGCGCGTGTATCCCGGCAATGGCCCGGTCGCCGATGCGGTGGCACGGGGCGAGATCCTGGCCGGGCTCACCGACACCGACGACGTGGCCATTCGCAAGCAGGCCGGGAAGCCGGTGTTCGCGATCTACCCGGACGCGATGGGGATGGGAACGCTGGTCATCCCGAACACGGTGGCCCTGGTGAAGGGCGGACCGAATCCGGAGTTCGGTCGGATGCTGATCGACTTCCTGCTTTCGCGCCAGGTCGAAGAGAAGCTGGCCCGCGCACGCGGGCGCCAAATGCCGGTCCGGGACCTCCCGGTTCCCGAGGGGGACATGACCCTCTCGCAGATCCGGCCGATGAAGGTCGATTGGTCCACCCTGCCGCGGCACTTCGACGAAATCCTGCCCGAGTTGAAGCGGCTGTTCATGGATTAGCAGGGGCGGTCCGCGCCTCAGGAGGTGGCGGGTGCCTCGCCGGGTCGTCGTCCCCGCCGCCGCGATCGCGATTCTCCTCCTCGCGCTGCTTCCCCTGCTTTGGGTCTACCTCCTGCCCTGGGTCGACGCGGGCGGGGGCGGAGCGTTCCTCCGCGCGCTCCAGGAACCGCTTCGCTGGACCCTTGCCGCCCGCAGTCTGGCCGTGGCCGGCCTGGCGGCGACGGCGGCGACGGCGATCGGCCTGGCGGTCGGGCTGGCCCCGTCGCTTCCGGCAGGGAGACCGCGCACGGTCTGGGCCGCCCTCGCGCTGCTTCCGCTCGCCCTTCCCCCGTACGTCTCGGCGGTCGGATGGATCGGCCTCTGCTCCGGCGAGGGCGGAATCGGGCGGATCCTGTCGTGGCTCGGATTCGGGCCACCGGACGTTTTTCTGAGGTCGGTCGTCGGGTGCGCCTGGGTGCATGCCCTGGCCTTCTGGCCCTGCGTCGCGCTGCTGGTGCGCGCGGCGCGGCTCGCGCTCGACCCGGCGGTCGAAGAGGCCGCGCGGCTGCACCTCTCGCCGGGCCGTGCGTGGCGGCGGGTCCTGCTTCCGGCGGTCGCCCGCGAGGCGCGGGCCGGGGCGGCGATCGTCTTCGTCCTTTCGCTGGCCGACTTCTCGGTGCCGTCGGTCCTGCAGGTCAACGTGTTCGCCCTCGAGGTCTTCACCCGCTTCGAGCAGAACTACGATCACGTCGCGGCCGCGGCCCTGTCCTTCCCCGTCCTGATCGCCGTCGCGGTGGCGATTTTCCTCGAGCGCCGCTGGGCGGGCGTCGCGGATCGAGCCTTCTCGCCGCAGGCGCGCCCCTTCGACTCCCCGGCGAGCGGACGGGCCTGGATCGCCCTGGGCCTGCCCCTGACGCTGGCGGTCGGCATCCCGGTCCTGCAGTTGCTCGTCGATGCCGGCGCCCCCGACGCGTACGTGCGCGTCCTCCTGGTTGCGGGTCGGCCACTCGGAAACACCCTGCTGCTCGGATTCGCGGGTGCGCTCTGGGTCGGGCTGGCCGGACTGGTCCTGGCACTGTTGGTCCGCGGCGGGGCCCGCTGGCTCGAGGGCCCCGCCACCGCCGCCCTGGCGGCCTCGTTCGCGCTTCCCGCCGCGCTCGTCGGCATCGGATTGGCCCTGGTGTGGAATCGGCCCGGCCTCCCCGGACTCGTCTACGGGAGCCCGGCCATCCTGCTCCTGGCCTACCTCGCCCGCTTCCTGCTGGTGCCGTTCCGGCTCGTCTGCGGCGGACTCGCATCCGACGAACTGGGCGCTGCCCTCGACGCCGCCCGGCTCCACGGCCTGCCGCCGGCCGTCACCCTTTTCCGCGTGGTCCTGCCGTCGCTCACGGAGCACCTTCGCGCCGCTTCCCTCGCACTCTACGTTTTCATCGTCGGAGAGTTGGCCACCGTCGTGCTGGTCCAGCCCCCGGGATGGGACACCGTGCCGGTGCGCATCTTCCAATTGGTGCACTACGGGTACGAACGCGAGGTCGCCGCGCTTTGTGTGGTGCTGCTGGTCGCCGTGGTCGTTCCCGTCGCCGTGGCGTGGACCGCGTTCGATTCGGCCCGCTTGCATCCGCGCAAAGCCCTCTGATATCATGACCCGGATTCGGTAAGGATTCAGGCCGCGATGGTTGCGTCGATTCCCACCCTCGGCACACCGGTCCCGGAGTCTCTCCCTTCGGCGCGGGCGCACGGCCCCGCGCTCGAACTCGAGTCCGTGCGGCTCGAGCGGGCGGGTACTTGCGTCCTCGACGGCGTCTCCCTGCGCGTGGAGGCCGGCGAACAGGTGGCCGTGTTCGGCCCCACCGGGGCCGGCAAGACGACCCTGTTGCGCGTGATCGCGGGACTGCTGGAGCCGAACGCGGGGGAAGTGCGCATCGGCGGCCGGACCGTGTGCGGTCGCGGGCCCGCCGAGCCCCCGCATCGGCGCGGGGTGGCCATGGTATTCCAGGGGCTCGCCCTGTGGCCGAACTTGACCGTCTTCGAACACGCCTTCGAGGCCGCGCGCGCCCGCGGTCTGGACGAAGCGGCCGCCCGGGACGAAGCCAATGCCGCGATCGCCGCGGTGGCGCTCGAGCCGCTGGCGGGGGAGCGTCCGGCGCGGCTCTCCGGAGGCGAGCGGCAGCGGCTGGCGATGGCGCGCGCCCTGGCAGCGAAACCGCACTTGCTGCTGCTGGACGAACCGTTTGCGAACATCGACCGCCCGGCGCGGGATCTCATGATCCGGCGCCTGGATGCCCTCCGGCGCGAGTCCGGCTCGGCGGTCGTGTGGGTGACGCACGACGTCCATGAAGGCCTGGAAGGATCGGGCCGGGTGGCGATCCTGCGCGCCGGTCGCATCGAGCAGGTCGGCTCTCCCTGCGAGGTCTTTGCCGCGCCGGTGTCGCGGTTCACCGCGGCGTGCGTCGGGTTTTCCGCCTTTCTGCCGGCGCTGCGCGTCTCCGCAGGCGAGGTCGAAACCCGCTGGGGCCGCTTCGTGGTCGCCGGCGGCGCCGAAGGGGACGGCGACGGATTCCTCGCCCTGCGCCCCCGGGCGCTGGCGCGGGACGAATCGTCCCCGTTGCGCGGGATGGTGGCTTCCTGCGGGTTTCGCGACGGCGCATACCTTGCGCGGGTGCAGGTGGACGGAGCGGATCTCGTGTGCGCCGTGCCGGAACCGCTGGCGCCCGGCATGGAAGTCGGGGTCCGGATCTCCGGTTGCGGAGTTTTCGTGCGTGCCTGATCCGGCTGCGACCGGTTGTCCTTCGAGTGCTCTCCTTCGCGTTCCGGGCCGCGGCCCGAACCGGGAAACGACCTTCGCATGATCGTACTCGTCCCGCGCGGCTTCGTCCGATGGGTCGCGATCCTCGTCCTCGGGATCGCGATCCCGGGTTGCGACCGCGTCCAGGCCGCGACCCAGCCTTCCGCGCCGGGAGCCTTCATCATCGGCTCCGCCGGCAATCAGCCGGGACGCTTCGTGAAGCCGCGCGCGGTGGCGGTCGCACCCGACGGGACCGTCTGGGTGATGGACCGGTCCGGCCGTCTGCAGGCGTTCGACGACCGCGGGAACTACCTCCGCGGCTGGATCATGCGGGACGTCGAAAAGGGAACGCCCGAGGACATCGAGTGCGATCGCGAGGGCAACATCCTGGTCACCGAGACCCACTATGCGAAAATCACCGTCTATTCGCCCGCCGGGGACGTCGTGCGCGAGTGGGGATCGTGGGGCAAGGAGCCGGGACAATTCATCTACCCGGTGGGACTGGCCGTGGACGCGGACGGCAACGTCTTCGTGAGCGAATACGGAGGCAATGATCGGGTGCAGAAATTCGACCGGCACGGCAACTTTCTGCTCCAGTGGGGGCGCTTCGGCGAGGCCCGCGGGGAGTTCACGCGGCCCGAAGACGTGTGCGTCGACGACCGCGGACGCGTCTACGTCGCGGACTCCTGCAACCATCGGATCCAGGTCTTCGACTCCTCGGGGGCGCTGCTGGACGTCTGGGGCGAAGTGGGCGACGCCCCGGGGCAGTTGCGCTACCCGTACGACGTCGAGATCCGGCCGGACGGCGATCTCGTCGTCTGCGAGTACGGCAATCACCGCGTGCAGCGCATGACCCCGGAGGGCCGGCCGCGGTCCTCGTGGGGCCGCGTCGGTCGGGCCGACGGCGAGCTCAACTTCCCTTGGGATCTCGCGGTCGACCGGCAGGGCCGCTGCCTCGTCGCCGACACGCAGAACCATCGCGTGCAACGGTTCACACTCGATTGAGGCGTCGATGACCTTCAGCTTTCTCAACCCCACCGCGCTGCTCCTGCTGGCGCTCCTGCCGGCGGTGTGGTTCCTCGTCCGGCACTCCCGCGCCGGGCTGGAGCCGGGACGCAAGATCGCGTCGCTCGTGGTCCGCATGCTCATCGTCCTGCTGCTGGTCCTCGCGTTGGCCGAGATGCAGATGGTTCGGGAGACCGATCGGCTGGCGGTGATCTTCTGTTACGACAACTCGGAGAGCGTTCCGGCGGATCTCAAGCGATCCGCGACCGAGTACCTGAAGCAGAAGACCGCCGAGATGAAAAAGAACGACATGGCAGGGATGGTCGTCTTCGGCGGCGATGCGTCGATGGAGCTGTCGGCGACCAACCTGGTCGCGATCCGGCCGAATCCGAGCTCCGTGGTCGAAACCCGGGCGACGAACATCAGCGCCGCCGTCCGCCTGGCCCTGGCGGCGTTCCCCGAAGGCACCCAGCGGCGGATGGTCCTGCTCACCGACGGCAATGAAAACCAGGGCACGGCGATGGCGGAGGCCGAAAATGCCCGGGTGAACGGCGTGAAGATCGACGTCCTCCCGCTCTCCTACGGACACGAGCGCGAGGTCTTGTTCGAGAGCATGGTCCTGCCGGCCCAGGTGCAGAAGAACGAGACCTTCGACGTCAAGATGGTGGTGAACGCGCTGCAGGACGGGAAGGGCCGGCTGCAACTGTTCGAGAACGGGGAACTCGTGGCCAACGAGGAAGTCGAGTTCAGCGCGGGCAAGAACGTCTTCGTGATCCCGCGCAAGATCGACGAGCCCGGGTTCAAGACGTACGAAGCCGTGATCACGACGGATCGGGCCGAGGACAGCGTTGCCGAGAACAACCGCGCGTACGCCTTCACCTACATCCAGGGCGAGCCGAAGGTGCTGTACATCGAGGCGGACGAGGCGGCCGCGGGGTATCTGATCGGCGCCCTGGAGCAGGAGAACATCCGCGTCGAGGCGCGCAATCTGGCCGGCTTGCCGACGTCGGTCGCCGAGCTGCAGAACTTCGATTCGCTCGTATTCTCGAATGTTCCCGCGTATGCCCTGTCGCGCGATCAGATGAAGATGATTGCCAGCGCCGTGCGCGATCTCGGGCTGGGCTTCGTCATGATCGGCGGGGACGAGAGCTTCGGGGCGGGGGGCTGGCAGGGGACCCCGATCGAGGAGATCCTGCCGGTTTCCATGGACATCCCGCAGCGCAAGGTGATGCCCAAGGGGGCCCTGGCGGTGATTCTTCACACCTGCGAGTTCGCCGACGGGAATACCTGGGCGAAGGAGATCGCCAAGGCGGCGCTCCACGCCCTCTCCAAGCACGACCTCTACGGCGTCCTGGTGTACGACATGCGCGGAGAGCGCTGGGCGATCCCGTTGGTGGAAGCGTCCGACAAGGCGCGCCTGGTGCGGGAGATCGACACTCTGAACCCGCTGGACATGCCCTCGTTCGACCCGACGCTCCAGCACGCCTACGCGGGTCTGAAGAACTGCAGCGCCGCGCTTCGCCACATCGTAATCATCTCCGACGGGGACCCGAGTCAGCCCTCCCCGGGCCTCGCCACCGCGATCGTCAACGCCAAGATCACGATCAGCACCGTCTGCATCAACCCGCACAGTCCGCGCGACTCGACCGTGATGCAGCAGTTGTCGATCTGGGGCAAGGGACGCCACTACGACGTGGTCAATCCCCGCCACCTCCCGCAGATCTTCGTCAAGGAGGCGGCGGTCATCCGCAAGTCGCTGATCTTCGAAGAGACGTTCATCCCCCGCACGGTCTACTTCTCCGAGGTGATCCGCGGCCTCGCCGCGGGCGAGATCCCCTCCCTGCACGGGTACGTGGCCACTTCCCCCAAGCCGCGGGCGGAAGTCCCCATGGTGAGCCCCAAGGAGGACGCCGACCCGATCCTGGCGCACTGGCGACACGGAATGGGCAAGACCGCCGCCTTCACGTCGGACGCGAAGAACCGCTGGGGGGCCAACTGGGTGACCTGGGCGAAGTACGCCAAATTCTGGGGCCAGGTCGTGCGCTGGACCCTGCGCGAAACCGGTCGCGGCGATCTGCGGGTGGTCAGCCAGGTCCGCGACGGCCAAGGCGTCGTTACGGTGGATGCGGTCGACCGCGAGGGGAAGTTCGTCAACTTCATGGAGATGCGGGCGCGCCTGGTGGATCCCGAGTTCGAGGGCCGGGATCTCCGCTTCGAGCAGACCGGTCCCGGCCGATATGAGGCCCGCTTCCCGGCCGACCAGGTCGGGCCGTACATGGTGAACATCGAGCATCAGGGCGAATCCGGCGTCAAGGGCCAGACCAGCCTCGGCGTCGCGGTCTCGTACGCCGCGGAGTACAAGGACGTGGATGCGAACGTCGCCTTGCTCACACGCCTGGCCGAATCCACCGGCGGGAGGCTCCTGACCCCGGCCGACGACGTCTTCCTGCACGACGCCACGCGCACCCGGGTGCCCCAGGACCTATGGCCGACGCTGCTTTGGCTGGCGGTTTTGCTTTTCCCACTCGACGTCTTCCTGCGCCGGGTCATGGTCGACATGAAGGAGGTCCGCAAGGCGCTGGAGAAGGTCGCGGCCCATCTGCCCCTGATCGGCGCGCGCTTCCGTAAGGAGCGGCCCGCCGTCGACCCGACCCTGTCCGCGCTGCTGGCCCGCAAGGAATCGCTGCGCAAGCAGGAGGCGGAACGCAAGGTCTTCCAGGCCAGCGAAGAGGAACTCAAGGAATCCCCGGCGATGCCGACCACCTTCGCGCCGAGCGTCGGCGCTCCGGGCAAGGCCCGTCCGGCCGAACCGGCCGCCCGCCGCGACAAGCCCGCCGAGGTCGCCAAAGCCGCCGGCGCGGAGGACGAGGACGGCTACACCAACCGGCTGCTCAAGGCCAAGAAGCGGGCCATGGAGGACATGAAGAAGAAGCCGGGAGAATAGCGGGGCGCCCGCGCCCCCGGAATTCCCTCACGATTCGTCGTTCGAAACCCTCTCGAGGAACGCCCGAATGGACATCCAGCAGACCGTCGCGAACTTCCGCACCGACTTCCAGAACCTGCGCAAGGAGATCGGCAAGGTCATCGTCGGCCACGCCGAGATCGTCGACGGCGTGCTCATCGCGCTCTTCTGCGGCGGCCACGCGCTGCTCGAGGGCGTGCCCGGCCTGGGCAAGACCATGCTCATCCGCACCTTGAGTTCCGCGCTCGACCTCGCCTTCTCCCGCATCCAGTTCACCCCCGACTTGATGCCCGCCGACATCATCGGCACCAACATCGTCATGGAAAACGAGAAGGGGGAGCGCTCGTTCCAGTTCCAGAAGGGCCCGATCTTCGCCCAGATGGTCCTTGCGGATGAAATCAACCGCGCAACCCCCAAGACCCAGTCGGCCCTGCTCGAGGCCATGCAGGAGCACAGCGTGACCGTCGGCGGGAAGAACCATCGCCTGGTGGAGCCCTTCTTCGTGATGGCGACCCAGAATCCGATCGAAATGGAGGGGACCTATCCGCTTCCCGAGGCCCAGCTGGACCGTTTCCTCGTGAAGCTGATCGTGCACTTCTCCGGCCTCAACGAGCTCAAGGAGATCCTCAACCGCACGACCGAAAACGTCGACCTTCGCCCCGAGAAAGTCGTCGACGCCGGGCGCATCCTCCAGTGGCAGAAGCTCGTCAAGGACACGGTGGCGGCCCCGCCGGTCAAGGACTTCGTGGCGCGGATCATCCTCGCCAGCCACCCCAAGAGCCCGTTCGCCAACGAAACGGTCAACAAGTACGTCCGCTTCGGCTCCAGCCCGCGCGGCGCCCAG
The DNA here is from genome assembly GCA_964632945.1 of uncultured Planctomycetia bacterium. Taxonomy (GTDB): domain Bacteria; phylum Planctomycetota; class MHYJ01; order WSZJ01; family CAZWCX01; genus CAZWCX01. The sequence goes on from CAZWCX010000005.1 coordinate 57,094, forward strand.
TCGATCCTCCTCACCTCCAAGGTGTACGCCCTGCTCGACGGCCGCTACAACACCGCCTTCGAGGACGTCAAGAAGGCCGCCTTCCCGGCCCTGCGCCACCGCCTGATCCTCAACTTCGAAGCGGAGGCGGAAGGGGTCAACACCGACACGATCATCGAATCGATCCTGGCGGCCGTCCCGACCGAGTCGGCCGAGGCCGTGGGCGCCCGGAAGTAGCGGAGATACGATGCCCACCAAGGCCACCGACCTGCTCGACGCCGACTTCATGGCGAAGCTGGACCAGCTCAACCTGGTCTCGCGCAAGATTTTCACCGGGCGCATGAAGGGCGAGCGGCGGAGCAAGAAGAAGGGGTTCTCGGTCGAGTTCGCGGACTATCGCGACTACGCCCACGGCGACGACCTGCGGTTCATCGACTGGAACGTGTACGGCCGGCTCGACCGGATCTTCATCAAGCTCTTCTACGAGGAAGAGGACCTCCACGTCTACGTGCTGGTCGACGCCAGCGATTCGATGACGTTCGGCTCCCCGTCGAAATTCGACTACGCCCGGCGGGTGGCGGCCGCGCTCGGCTACATCGGCATCAGCAACCAGGACCGCGTGTCGGTCCAGGCCCTCTCCGCCGACGGGTTCCAGGTCTTCCCGCTCGCGCGCGGAAAGAAGATGGCCTGGCGCATGTTCGACTTCATCTCCGGCCTCAAGGCGGGCGGCGGAACCTCGCTCACGCGGAGCTGCAAGGAGTTCACCATCCGCAATCGCGGCAAGGGGATCCTCGTCATCCTCTCCGATTTCCTGGACAAGGACGGCTACGAGCAGGGGCTCAAGCAGTTCATGTACAATCACATGGACGTCTTCGTCCTTCACCTCCTGTCGCCCGAAGAGATCGACCCGCCGATGGTGGGCGACCTCCGCCTGATCGACGTCGAGGACGCCGACGTCGCGGAGGTCTCCGTCACCGCGGGACTCCTCGCCTCCTACAAGCGAAACCTGGCGGCCTACTGCCAGCGCCTCAAGGAGTTTTGCACCCATCACGGGTTCGCCTACCTGTTCACCAGCACCGCCGTGCCGTTCGACCAGCTGGTGCTGAACTACCTGCGCCAGGCCGGCATGTTCAAATAGGGAAGACGATGGGCAATTTCCTCGACCCGGGAGCCTTCGCCCTGCTCGGGCTGCTGCCCGTCATCGTCCTGTTCTACATCCTGAAGCTGAAGCGGAAGGAGCATGTGATCGCGTCGACCTTCCTGTGGCGGAAGAGCATCGACGACCTGCGCGTGAACGCGCCGTTCCAGAAGCTGCGCCAGAACCTGCTCCTCTACCTGCAGCTCTTCTTCCTCGCGCTGGCCGTCTTCGCGATGGCGCGCCCGTTCCTCAAACTCCGCGGCTTCGAGGGGCAGAGCGTCATTCTGCTCTTCGATACCTCCGCCAGCATGCTCGCCACCGACGTCGAGCCCACGCGGTTCGAAGCCGCCCGGCGCATGGCGATCGAGATGGTGGATGACATGAGCCGCGGCGACAAGATGATGGTCATCACCTTCGACGCGAAGTCGGCGACGGTCTGCTCCCTGACCACCGATCGATCCCTCCTGCGCCGGGTGATCGGTTCCCTGGAGGCGCGCCAGACGCGCACCAGCATCCGCGAGGCGCTCACCATCGCCCAGGCCGCGGCGTCCGCGCAGGACAATCCGGAAATCGTGATCCTGAGCGACGGCGGCTTCCCCGACCTGCCCGCAAACCTCGACGTCAAGGCGCGCGTCAGCTACATCGCGGTCGGGAAACGCAGCCGCAACCTCGGTATCGTCGGTCTGGAGCCGCGCCGAAACGTGGACGTCGGCAACGAATACGAGGTCTTCTGCAAGGTCCAGAATTCGACGGAAACGGACTGGGCCGGCGTCGTGGAGTTCCACCTCAACGGACAGCTTACCGACGCGAAAGAAATCAAGATCCCCAAGGGGGATCGCGGCAGCGTCCTGTTCAACCGGCCCGGCATCACCGACGGCGTCGTGCAGGCCCGTCTCCAGGGGGAAGACGATCTCTCCTGCGACGACCAGGCCTGGCTCGTGCTCGCGCCGGAGCGGAAAACCTCCGTCCTGCTCGTGACCTCCGGCGGGAACTACTTCCTGGAGAAGGTGCTCGACAAGGATCCGACCCTGCGTGTGGAACGCGCCAGCCCTTCCACGTTCGAGTCGATCCCGGCCGGAGAGTTCGAGAAGTGGGACGTGTTCGTCTTCGACGGCGTGTCTCCCGAGCGGCTCCCCGCACAGGGACGGTTTCTATTCTTCCACGCCATCCCCAAGCTGCAGGGGTTCGAGGACGGCGGAGAACTTCCGTCCCCGACGGTGCTCGACTGGTCGCGCGCGCATCCGGCCAACCGGTTCGTCAACTTCGCGAACCTCGAGGTCATGAAGGCCCGATTGGTGAAGTACCCGAAGTGGGCGGAGCAGATCCTGGAGGCCGAGGGCGGGCCGCTGATTCTGTCGCTTGACCGGGAACTGACCCGGGCCCTGATCACCACCTTCGACGTGTTCGAAAGCGACTGGCCCCTTCGCCTGTCGTTCCCGATCTTCGTCGCCAACTCGATGCAGTGGCTGGGCGGACGCGACCGCATGTCCGCGGGGGAGCAGGTCCGGACCGGCGAGGTGTACTCGTTCATGCCCGATCGGGGCGCTCGCGAGGTCACCATCACGCTCCCGGGCGGGGAACCCGTGACCCTGCCGGTGGGGAGCGAGCGACGGTTGCTCTTCGGCGAGACTCGGCGCATCGGACTGTATGCCGTGAGCATCGCCGAACGACCCGACCGCTTTTTCGCCGCCAACCTCCTGGATCCGAACGAGTCCGCCACCCTCCCGAAGGAGTCCTTCCGGGTCGGCGATCAATTGGTGAAGGGGACGAAGGAACCGGTGGAGGCCAACCGGGAGGTCTGGCATTGGCTCGCCATCCTCGCGCTCACCCTGCTGATGGCGGAGTGGTACATCTTCAATCGGCGGGTCTTCCTCTAGCCGACGCTCCGGCGCCCTCCCTGCGGGAAAAACCTTGATGGGAGCGGCCCCGCGGCTATAATGGCCGTACTCGTCTCCTCTTGGGGCGTGGTGTAACGGTAGCACGACAGACTCTGGATCTGTCTGTCTAGGTTCGAATCCTAGCGCCCCAGCTTCCTGCCGACCCTGCGGGCTCCCGGCGCGGACCGCGCCCGGGAACCCGGGTCCGAACGCCCGTCGGACCGAGTTGCACCATGGCCCTCCCCCCGAGTTCCCGCTCCGCCACCGGCCGAATCACCGTCCATGCGCGCGGATTCGGCTTCCTCGTGTGCGAGGACGCCGGCGGGCGTCTCGATGCCTTCATTGCGCCGCCGGACCTGCAGCCGTTTCTGGCCGACGATCTGGCCGCGGCCACCGTCCGACAGGGGCAGGACGGCCGTTGGACTGCCGCAGACCTGCAGTTGGTCGAACGCCGGCGCGAACGGATCTTCGGGGAAGTCGTCTTCCGCCGCACGGCACCGTGGTTGCGTCCCGACCGGGAAGTGGGCAATACCGATCTAAGACTCGAAGCGCAGGGGGTCACGCTGCGCACCGGGGACGCGGTGATCGCGCGACCGACCCCGCAGGGCGCCGCAGTCGTCCGCGTGCTCGCTGCCGGGGAGGACCGGTCGCTGGCGCGAACGACGGCGCGTCACGACCTCCGGGAGGATTTCGAACCCGGCTGCCATGCGGAAGCCAGGCAGGTGGCCGGGCGCCCCCACGCGCTGGGGGCGCGCCGAGACCTGCGCGGGATCCCGCTGCTCACGGTCGACGCGGCCCACACCCGGGACATCGACGACGCCGTCGCCGTCCTCCCGGCCGGGCCGGACGGAGCCCTGCGCCTGTTGGTGGCCATCTCCGACGTCGGGGCCTTCGTTCCCGAGGGTTCCGTGCTGGATCTCGCCGCTCGTGACCGCGCCACGAGCGTCTACCTCGCCGGTCGCACGCTGCCCATGTTCCCCGAGGAACTCTCGGCCGGGTGGCTGAGTCTGAACCCGGGCGTGGACCGGGCCTGCCTCGCCGCAGAGTTGCGGCTGGACCCGGAAGGGACGGTGACGTCGGTCGACGTGTACGAGGGGCTGCTCCGCTCCCGGGCCCGGCTCGACTACACGGAGACGGCGGCGTTCCTCGACCGGGGCGTGATTTCGCCGGCGATGGGCCCGGTGGCGGAGGCGATGCCGTGGTTGCGGGCGGCCTCGGCGCGCCTGGCGATCGCGCGCCAACGGCGCGGCGGGGTGAAGATGTCGCGCGAGGAAACGCGGATCACGTTCGATGCCGGCAGCGGGGAGGCGACCGGTCTGGAAAGCGTGCGACCGACGAGCGCGCACGCCATGATCGAACGATTCATGGTGGCCGCCAACGAGGCGATGGCGCACTGGCTCGTCGACCGGGGCGTGGGAACGCTTTTTCGTTCCCATGCGCAGCCGAACGTCGAGCGGGTGCGGGATTTGGCGGACTTTGCGCGAAATTTCGGTTTCGCGGCCGGCTTCGCATCGTCGATCACGCCCCTGGCGCTGGCCGCATTCGAAGCGCAGGTGACGGGGGCCGACTGCGAACCGGCCCTGCGGGCCGTTCTCCTGCGCTCGCTCGGGCCCGCCCAGTACGTCGGGACCGCGGCGCCCCACTTCGGCCTGGCCGCGGATCGGTATCTGCACTTCACCTCTCCGATCCGGCGCTACGCCGACCTGGTGGTGCACCGGACCGTAAAGGCCTACCTGCAGGGGGAACGGGAGTTCGCGGGGCGTGCGGAGGTTCTCGGGCGCCTGGCGGAACACGTCAACCGACGCGCCCGCGCGGCGTCGCGCGCGGAGGCGGACCGTCGCCGGACGCTGTTCGCGCGCCTCTTCGCGTCCCGGGTCGGCGAGGAGCTTCCCGCCCGGGTCGTCCAGGTGCGTCCCTTCGGGCTCATCGTGCAGCTCGACGGCACCTGGGTGGAGGGAGTGCTGCCTGCGGAGACGCTTCCCGACGGGCCCTACGCGATCGACGACCGCGAGACGGCGCTGAGGGGCGCGGCGCGGGAGTTCGCGATCGGAGTCCCGCTGCGGGTCCGCGTGGCCTCGAGCGATGAGGGCGCGGGGCGGATCGAGTTCGCGCTCGCGCCGTAGCCGGCCGGGCGGCATGGCGCGCAGCCGACCGGCCCCTTCGCGATCGCGGACCGGGTTCGGCCGCGGGGCGGACGAATCCGTCGCGCCTCTCCGCGGTCCCGATCGCGTGGAGGTCGGGTTACCTCGCCGCCCGGTGCTGCAGCAGGGCGCGCCAGGCTTCCGGATCCGCCGGCAGAGGGACGCCGGAAAGCAGCTTGAGCGCGCCGTGGGCAGCCGCCGCGACGTCCGGCTGCGCGTCGCCGAGAAGCTCCACCAATCGCGGCATGCCGTCTTTGTACTTCAAGAGCGCGCAGGCGATCGCGGCTTCCTGTCGGACCGACGGTTCGGCGTCGACGAGGAGGGCGGGCAGAAGGGGCTTGAGGCCCCGGTCCAGGTGCCAGCGCATCGCGCGCACGGCGGCTGCGCGCAACGGCGGGCGGCCGGAATCGAGAAACGTTCGGACCAGCTCTCGCGTTCCGGCGCGATCCACCGCGGCGCATGCGAACAGGAGCCGGCCGGCCGGCTCCGGGTCGAGCGAGCGGATCAGGCTCGCGAGCGAAAAGTCCTCGCGATTCCGATTCCGCTCGTACCACCGGCCGATCCCTCGCAAGGAGGGTTCCGCGAGGAACGGGTCGTCGGCGGAGGCGAGCCGAAGCAGGCCGGCAAGGGCCTCCGCGGCATCGTGGACGCCGAGCGCCTCGGCGGCCGCCTGACGAACGACCACGATCGGATCGTCGGCGAGGTCGAGGAGGATCGGGACTCCCTCCGGATCCGCCGAATCCGCCAATCGCCGCACGAGAGCAAGTCGCGCCGCGGTGTCCTGAGAGCGGGCGATCTCTTCGTCCGCTCCCGGCCCGGAGTGCGCCGTCGCCCCGAACTCGGGTCGCGGCGGCGGGGAGCAGCGGTGGGTGGCCGATCGCGCCGACCCGATCCGGCCATCGGCGGATCGGGATGCTGCACGCGTCACCGGCGCGTTGCGGGCCCCCATCCGAGGGACGGTGCGGGCCGGTGGATCGGAGGCGGGCTGCGCCTGGGGCACCACCTTCACCACGTCGGTCGCCGAAACGCTGATTCTTCCGAAATCGGTCGTGAGGGTCCAGACCCGGTCGGTCTTTTCAATCCCGCTCGCGTCCAGAATGCGCCCGTTGCTCAGGTGAACTTCATCCGCCGCCGCCGTGGAGAGGATCGCCGACGCCAACAGCGCCATCGATCCCGCGCAGAGTCTCATCGAAGTGGTCACGCCGAATCCTCCTCCCCCAGAATCCCTATTTGCCGTTCCCCTTGCCCTTGCCGCCGCCGACTTTGAATCCGCCCTGTCCGCCCGTGTCCGGACTGCTGCCATAGCCGTTTCCGGCTCCACCGGCGCTCGCCGGAGGTTCGCTGGACTGATAGGCCAACGCCTGCGCAGGGGGCGCATAGGCGAGCAGGGGAGAGATCTCCATCCAGCCCTGCATCCGATACGTGGGCGGCGGCAGCATCATGTCCTCGATGAACCCGAGGAGTCCGGCCACTGCACGATCGAGGTGGTTCTGGTTGAATTGAACGTGCACGTTGCCGTCGAAGTCGACCTCGGCGTAGCCGTCCTGCGACTGGCTTCCGTCGACGCCGACGCTGACGCTGCCCAGAACGTTGAACACCCCCTGGGCGTTGGTGGCCTTGAATTGCGCGGTGCCGCCGAAGATGCCGACCCAACCGTGCATGTTCACGCCGCCGCTGCCGACCTCGAAGTGGGCGGTGTCGTTGGGCGCGGCGCCGGCCATCAGCATGACCGCGCCGTTGATCAGCGTGTTCGAGTTGCCGCTCGCCGAGGCGATCACCAGGTCGGCCGCGGACCCGTCATTCCCCAGGGCGATCACGTTTCCCTGGATCGTGACCGTTCCGCCGTTGTTCAGGAACTTGGCCCCGCCGCCGCTCGCGCCCAGCAGGATGACCGTGCCGTCCCAATGGAACTGGTTGTTGTTGGTGACTTCCAGGCTCCCGCCCCGGATGACCAGGGTGCCCGAGCCGTTGATGTTGGAGTTCGCCTGCAGGGAAGCACCGTCGATGACCGTGATGCCGGGGCCCAGGGTGGTCGGCGTCGTGAAGTGGGTCGAACCCGGCCCGTAGACCCGGTTCGCCCCCGGAATCAACGAGGTCTCCGTCTTGTCGACCAGGCGCGTGCGCAGGAGCTCCAGCTTCTCCGCGTCCCACTCGGGCGTGGGCATCGGGAGGATCGGAACCTCGGCCGTCTCTCCGGTCGAGGCCGTGTAGCTCACGTCCGGCGTTCCTCGGAAGGTGTTTTCGCTCACCGCCCCGCTGACGATCTTCGGGATCAGGTCTTCCATGAGGGTGGTGTACGTATCCGGATCTTCCACTCCGACCGCCGGCAATCCCCCGGACATCCCGCTGATCAGGACGTTGCGATTGCTCGACGTCTCGGTATCGAGCGCCGAAGCGGAACCGGCGGGGCCGACGATGGTGATCGCGGCCCGATTCACCGGGATCGGCAACGCGGGAACGACGACCGTGCGCACCGCCCGCGAGAATTGCTGGTTTGAACCGACCGAGTCGACGATGAATCGGTCGTCGGCGCGAACCGCCCGGGCGTCGAAGGCGATGCCTCCCACCTGGCCGGTCACGTTTCCCGGGCCCCCCCGGTTCAGGTCCGCAATGGCCTCATGCAGCCCGGCCTCGGCCGCCATCAGCGCCTTCACGTTTTCGGAGGCCGTGAGAGAGTCGGTGCTGTGGGCCAGGGAGACGCCCATGAGGGCGGCGCTGAACGCGAGGAAGAGGACGGTGAGCATCACCGCGACGAGGAGGGCCGCCCCGTGCCGGGAGCCGGCGGTTCGATTCAGGAAACTGGGCGTGCGCATGGTTCACTCCGCGAAAGGGTGAATCGGCCGTTCAGTTGCGAGGAAACACCGACGTCTCGAGCGAACGAACGATCATGCTGCCGTACGGACCCGGCAGTTCCAGGGAGAGCCGGATGGTCAGCTTGTTCGTCAGCACCGGGTCCCGCTCCAGGCGAAAACCATTGGCCTGCAATCGGGAAACCAGGACCTCCGTGCGACCGTTCTGGGTGCGCGTCACTTCCCCCCAGTTCGCCGTCGCGTTCCAACGGTAGGCGTACGTGACGCTGGGTCCGTAGATCGGCGCCATCCCGCTGAATCCGGTGACTTCCTGGAAGACCAGCGTCTGGCCGCTCCCCGGCGAGACCGGAATCTGCGTGTGCACCTGGGACAACGGGGAGTTGCGCATCTCCGAGCTGAGGATCTCCATGGCGCGCAGGGCCTCTCCCTCCAGCGTGGCCACGGTCACCTCGACCTGGAATTCGTCGGTCGACGTGCGCAACAGGGACAGCGTGATCGAGATGAGTCCGACCAGCACGGTGGTGGACACGAGCATCTCGACGATCGTGAAGCCGGCTCTCCCGCGAGGCGCGCGAAGTCGGGGTTGCGACATCGGAGATCTCCTAGCGGCTGGTCATACGGGTGGAGTACGAAGTCGTCCGCGGCTCGTGGATCCCCTGCCAGGCGATGGTGACGGTGATCTCGAGCACCGTGGGCGCCGCCCCCACCTGGACCGCCGTGACCCGACCGGCCGGGTTGGGAAAGAGCCCGGGCACGTCGAAGGTCACCGTCTGGCCGGCGTAGGTGCCGACCACCCGGTCGAAGGTCTGGCCCTGCAGCTCGTCCACCTTGGCCCGGGCCGCATTCGCCGCGACGGTCGTCTCCTGGGCCGTCATGGACGCCTTGGCCATGTAGGTGTACGAGGAGATGGTGCCGAGAATGCCGATGGCGATGATCGAAGCGGCGACGATGAGTTCGATCAGCGTGAATCCGTCGCACCCGAAGCGCGAATGGCGGGCGTGGGCCGCCGCGGAGCGTTGCGGGCGGTCGGTATGGCGCAGGCAAGTCATGGATCCCCCTCGGAGTCGTTCGCAAGACGGCGAACGGACTCTCTTCCCCAGGTTGGGAGATCTTGCCTGCGCGGTGTGTTCGGTCGGGTCACCTTGGGTGTGGATGCATCTGAAATGTATTTATACTTCATCATCGGGTCTCCGTCAAGATCATTTTCATTCTGCGCCCGTAACGGCGAAAGAAGGGCAGCAAGCGACGAGAGCGGATCACAAGGTAATGTGTTCCTAGATCTTGCGACGCACCAGGGGGACGGAAGCCGGCGGGCCCGCGCGTTCCCCGAGGGGAAGCGGGGCGGTAAAAATCGTTGCCTCTGCCGGAGGCCCCCCCTAGAATCCCGCGATGGATGAAAATCAGGGTCGTCTACGGTCCGACGAAACGATGAAGAGGGGAGGGAATCCCATGATTCCGTTCCAGACCCGGTGGACGGGCGTTCGCGGGCGCGCCGTGATTGCGTTGTTGATGCTGTCGTTTGGGTCCAGCCACCTCCTCGCTCATACGCCCCCGGCACCCACGCCGGCCCCTGCGGGCGGGCCGGTGGTTTCCATTCCCGCGCGTCCGTCGGGTGCCCCGACCGGCAGCGCCTTCCTCGCCCAGACCAAGGGTCTCACGCGTGCCCAGCGCGAGGACGCGATCCTCGCCCAGTTGGCCGCGGGAAATGTCCCCGCCTTCCTGCGGGAGTGGCGGAAGGTGACGGTGGTTGCGGCGGGAGCGGACGGCAAGAGTCGGACCTGCACGTACCGAGTCCTCCCGGACTATCTGGCCATCGGAACGGACGCCGACTTCGTGCGGATTCCGATGGGGTCGCGGACGGCGCAAAAGGTCGCCGACCTCTTCGGCGCGTCGCTGCCGACCCGCCGCATGGTCGACCAGGTCTGGAAGGCGTCGGAGGTGAAGCTGTCCCCGATTCCGCTCCCGCCGGGAGCGATCATGACCACGAATTACTACTACGGACTGCATCACACCAAGGTGGAAGCGAAGCGCAAGGTCTTCCCGCTCGGCGTGCTCACCGCGGGCCACAAGAAGGACGTGGTGATTTCCAATCGCCTGCTCTGGTATCCCGCCCGGGTGGCCATCTACGGCTGGCACTTCACCACCGGGAAGCCGATTCAGCCGTTGAGCACGGTGCACGAGCACTCGTATGCCGATTACAGCCACGGCATCCGTCTCATCGATGCCACGGTGACCGTCGACGGCGTGGACATGCCGTTGGTCGACGTGCTCAAGTCGCCCGTGATGCACAAGTTGCTGAGCGACGAAGGGGTGATGCCGTCCCCGCGCGTCCCCGGCGTTCCGAAGCCCTGAAGCCGCGCTCGCCCCCCCTCGAGGGGGGAAGATCCCGGCGCCACCCGCCGGGATCGGGCGGTCCTCCGCGCCGCACGCGGCCGGAGTCTATTCCGGCAGGCCGTCGCAACAAGTCTCGACGATGGCGTGACACTTCACGCAGTGAAGCTTGCCGCGGATGTGCGCCAGTTCCGTGCCGCCGCAGACCGGGCACGTCGTTCGGCGCGGACGCGGACAGGAGTTTTTCTCCCGGGGGGTGGGCGGCATGGCCATTCTCCGCTACCCGGTCGCGAACAGCCAGAGGATGGGGGCGAGGAAGACCAGGGGGAAGATCCATCGGGAGAGCCGGGCGGACCGGCGTGCGCCTTCTTCCCGTCCCCGCAGGAGCAGGCTCTGTTCGTACACGACCTGGACGAGGCACAAGCAGATCATGACGTATGCGTCGAGAAAGAACCAGTCCGCCTTCACGACATACCCGGCCTCCGGCAAGTGTCCGGCGTGGGCGATGTGCAGCCCGATGCAGTTCAGCAAGGCCAGGATGCCGAGGCAGATCTTCGCGTCGAAGTGTTGGGGGTCGATCCAGAAGACGATGAATCCCATGGAAACCGCCACCAGCAGGGGCAACAGGAGTTTGACGGCGTAGCGGGCCACCGTGCGGCGGACGTCGATCGAGAATTCATACCGCGAGGAGCGTCCCTGCCACTCGTCCCGGTCGATGGTGCCGAAGTCGGTCTCGTACTGCTTCGTATAGGAGCGATGTGCAACCTTCTCGATGCGCCAATCGTGGATTTCGAGACCTTCGGCGAGGAAGGCGTGGCGCAGGTCCGCTCCGCGGGCCGCGAGGTCGTCGGGCACGAAGACGAGCTTTTCGGATCCCTGCCACCGGTGTTCCAGGATCATCGCGAGGCGCTGACGGTCGAAGGGGTAGTCCGACAGCAGGAAATTGGACCGCAGGCGGACCGTCAGACGGCGGCTCTGGCGATTCCAACCGTTCTTGCGGATCACGCGCGCGCCTTCGTCGATCGACTCGATGACTCCGTTCACCACGGCGAACTCGAACGGCCCGTCCGACTCCTGAAACAACCGTCCCTGCCAGCGGAACCAGACGTACCCGTCGAACAGGAACGTGCCGCTGACGGTGTCGAGCTCGGAGATCGAGTAAGCGTAGACCCCGACGAGGACCTTGATCGGGTACCGCGTCGTCACGGCAGTGTCGAGGTGGGCGGACAGTCCGTCATGCAGAGGGAGCACGGAACGCTGCGAGGTGAGCGCGGCCCCGACGGGCTGGAGGAGCGGGGTGGTCCGGCGGAGTTCCTGGGCCGAGGCGAACAGGGTCTCGGAGAGATCCCGGGCGACGTCCCGTCCCATCCGATCCGTGGTCGCCAGGACATAGTCGAGTTCCAGGGCGGCCATTTCCAGCGGCCGGCCGTAGGCGGCCGCGGAGATTCGGCCGCGGCGCAGGTAGGGGTGGGCGGTCAGGACCCGGTCGATGTTCCGGGTCGCCCCGTGCTGCAGCGCCCCTTCGAGGGGAAGCAGAACGGATCCCGAATGGAGGGCTTCTCGCAGGCCCGGATGAGGGACGGCGGCCGGCAACAGGGCCGCATCGAGTTCCCCGGACTCCAGCCGGGCGGCGAGGGAGGCCTCGTCGGTTCGCACCACCACCACGTCCGCCGGGTCGAGCCCGTGGGCGCGCAGGATTTCCCAGCAGGGAAGCGCCCCGCCGTTCTCGCTCGAGCCCAGGGACACCCGCTTCCCGCGCAATCCGGCCGGCCCCCCGAAGGTCGCTCCCGGTCGGGCGACCATGTGGATCGCGGCCTCGTGCAGAAGGCCAAGGACCCGAAGTTCCGGGTGGGGGACGTCGAATTCGCCTTCCCCACGGAATGCCTGCCAGAGGACATCCGCCCGCACGATCGCGACGGCCGCCGAGCCGTCGATCAGTCGCCGGGCGTTTTCCACGGACCCCCAGGTGGGGAGGTAGCGGACCGTGCTCAACTTGGCATGGCGTTGGAACACGGTTTCGAGGGCGCGCCCGACCGTCTCGTACTCGCCGCCCGGCGGGCCGCCGGCCAGGAGGAGTTCCTCGGCCGGGACCGGGCAGGCGCCGAAGACCCATCCGAGCACGAACGCGGCGATCGGGAGGCCCCGGACGGTTCGGGGGATACGCCGCATCGCGCGTCCTCGAGGAATCGGGCCGATGAGAGCAGGTGTGGGGATTCTAGCCGTCCCGGGGCGATCGCGGCCAACGAAATCGAGGTCGCTCGGGACCCGGCCGGGACGAAGGTCGTCGATTCGCTTCGCCCAGAGAGTCGGCCGCGAAACGGCGACCTCCGCGCGAGCTCCCCGCTCCACGCGGGGGGCGACCGAGTCGTCTCATGGTCGCGGAGCTTCACGGGCGGCGGCGCCTGCCGTCGGGTCCGTTGACGCGAAACGGACCGCGGGCTAGGATGGGTCGAAACGCCTGACGGGGATGCCATGAAGACGTACGTGCGACCCACCCTCAAGAAGCCCGTGGCCCTCTTCGTCGCCATCCTGCTGCTCACCATCGGGCTGTCCATTCTCTGGAACGTCGTGCTGGTTCACGACTACAACCGCATTCGCGAACTGGCCACCGCGGACACGCGGTCGGCCGGGGAGTATCACGGGCTCTATCTCGCCCTCGGCACCGCGATCTTCGTCGCCATCATCGGACTCGTGGTGTGGCTGGCCGTCACGTTGTTCGCGGCCGTCAAGTTCAACCAGCAGATGTCGATGTTCCTGGCCAGCGTGAGCCACGAGCTCAACTCCCCGCTCTCGGCGATCAAGCTCTATGCGCAGACCTTGCGCTCGAGCGGACTCTCGGAAGAGGAGCGCCTGGGATTCGTCACCACGATCCTGGCGAACGTGGACCGGTTGACGAGCCAGATCCGCAACATCCTGCGTGCGGCGCAGGAGGAGCAGGACCGCCTGAGCCCTTCGCTGGAAACGGTCAGTCTCGGCACCTTTCTATCCGAATACGCGAACGAATGTCGGGGCGTCCTGGAACGTCGGTCCCCGGGGGGGGAGATCCGCTTCCTGGGCGGAGGGGAGTTTCCGGTTCGCATCGACACCGGCATGTTCCGCCAGATCCTCGACAATCTCGTCGACAACGCGGTCAAGTACGCGGGCAAGGAACCGCCGAAGATCGAGATCACCTGTTGCCAGGGCCCCGACGGTCGCGCCGCCATCGAGGTTGCGGACCACGGTCGGGGGATCCCGCAGGAGGTCCTTCCCCGCTTGTTCGAGCGGTTTCGTCGGTTCGAATCGGACGTCCCGGCCCACCGGCGCGAAGGGATCGGACTCGGGCTTTCCATCGTTCGGTCGCTCGTCGGCGTGCACGGGGGAACGGTGGATGCGCGGAGCGAGGGAGCGGGCATGGGCACGACGTTTCGCATCGTCCTGCCGCGGGCCGAGGCCCACGAGGTGGTCGCGTGAGTCACATCTTGATCGTCGAGGATGAGCAGGACCTGGCGGCCGGCATCGCCTTCAACCTGCGCAATGCCGGCTATCATGCCACCGTTGCTTCGGATGGCGAGAAGGCCGTCGAATTGCTCGCCAAGACCGACTTCGACCTCGTGCTCCTCGACCTCATGTTGCCGGGGATGGACGGACTGGAGGTGACGCGAAGGGTTCGGGAGGGAGGAAACTACTGCCCGATCGTCATGCTGACCGCCAAGGGGCAGGCGGAGGACGTCGTCCGCGGGCTGAATGCGGGTGCCGATGACTACGTCACCAAGCCCTTCGACTTGGATCTGCTGCTGGCGCGAATTCGCAGCTTCCTGCGCCGGCAGGTCTGGGGGCGGGAAAACGCACCGGGCGGTCCGCCGCCGCGATTGGCGTTCGGGGAATGCTGGATCGACTTCAAGACCTTCCGCGCGCGCACGGTCGACGGGGAGGAGATCGAGTTGTCCTCCAAGGAGGCGCGCATCATGGCGATGTTCGCGTCCCGCGAAGGGGCGGTGATCACCCGAGCGCAGCTACTGCAGGAGGTCTGGGGGCTCCCGGCCACCTTCGAGACGCGGACGGTCGAGAACTTCATTTCCCGCCTGCGGAAGTACTTCGAGACCACCCCGGGGAGCCCGACCCACATCCTGTCGGTTCGCGGCATCGGGTATCGATTCGAGCGCTGAGCGGACCCGCTCCTGGACCGGGAGGGGGGGCTCATGTCCTGACGGGCGCGTCACCGCGATCGAGTCAAATTGGCGCGCGCCTTATCCAGGTTCTCCCCGAACCGGCGGGTCACGTCCTCGTCCTTCTTTACCGACCGATCCGCCAGTGCCTCCTGGAGGCTCGTCCGCTTCCGTTCCACCAGGTCCAGGGCCTCCGCGCGCCAGGCATCTCCTTCGATCCGGTCGGATTGGAGGTAGGCGAACGCGTCGGCGATCCAAGGGTAGCTGTAGCGAAGCTGGTTCGAGCCGTATTCTTCGAGATTCAGCAGGTGGTACCGGTGGCGCGTTTCGGCGGTCACGTGCCCCTTCGCGTCCAGAAGTCGATGGCAGCTGTAGCGCAGCGGGACATTGCCGGGCTCGAGGACGTGATCGAGCAGGAAGCGAAGGCACGGTTCGTAGAACAGGACCCCGATGACGCCGATGGCATTCTCCACCTGTGCGGTCCCGTACTTCTCCAGAATCGGAAGTCCGTCGTAGTGCTGATCGTGGGTGAACGGTTTCACGGCCTCGGGCTTGTCGAGCCAGTTCTTCACGAAGTAGTCGGTGGCCTGGTCGTGGAATTCGTCGAAGAAATCGACGCACTGAAAGAGGTTGAGCCGGTGGTACTCGAACTGTTCGGCGACCGGGATCTCGGCAATGCGGCTGCACACTCCATAGGCGTGCAGGCGCGCCGGGACCTCGGAGTCGAGGTTGACCCGGGGGCGGAACCGGGCGATCGCCTCCTCCGGGTATTGGCGCGCGATCATCTCCCACAGGGTCGGCCCGTCGCCGGAGGTGGGGGAGAGTTCGTTCTTTTCGGCGTATCGCAGCAAGGTCTCGCGGACCCTGGATTCGGCGGCGAGCGTAGGATCGAGGCGGAGGGCGGCGGCGATGTGTTCGACGATTTTCGAGACGTAGCGCTGGGGGGCCTGGTCGGCGGCCAGGGCGTAGTCGAGCAGGCGGCGGCCGACCTCGGGGAGTTTCTCATGCCGTTTCCAGAGCAGATCGAGGGCTTCGTTCCAGGACTGTCCGCCGCGGGCCATGAGCCGGGAGGCCTGTTCGAGGAGGACGCGATCGGCGAGCGCGTCGAGGCCGGGAATGTAGCCGCGGTCCTTGCGTTGGGACTCGAGCCAGGTGAGCGCCTGCGCGTGGTCGCCGGTGGCGGCGAAGGCGGCGACCTGGGCCTCCGCGAGTTCCCGGGCGAGATCCGGGATGCGCGGGTCGGCGGGACGTTCGGCGAAGCGCCGGTCGACCCGCTCCCAGGCTTGCACCCATCCCCCCGCGCGCGCCGCCTCCCGGGCCTCCTGCGCCCAGTCGGACCGTTGCGTCCACCACCAGGTGGCCCAGGAGCTGCCGCCCGCCAACGCGAGCGCGGCCGCCGCCAGGACCCAGGGCCTCGAGCGGCGGCGATCTCCGATGCGGCTGCGGCGCTCCGCTTCGGAAGGTTCGAGCGCCCGACCCCGGACCGTTTCGAGGATGCGCCGGTACTGGTCCGAGGCGTCGTCCTGGATCAGGCGATAGACCTTGATCGGCTCCGGCACGCCCTTCAGGATCCGTTCCCCGACTTCGCTCGAGGGGACCTCCGTCTTGTTCATCGCCAGGTAGACGGCGTGCGTGAAATAGACCTCTCCCGGTTCGGTGATCGTGTTGATCCGCGAGGCCACGTTCACCGGTTCCCCGAAGATGTCGTCGGTGGTGATCTGGACCTCGCCCGTGTTGATCGCGACCCGGACCTCCATCCGGGCGGACTCCGGCGCGGCGGCGTTGTAGTCGCGGAGCGTCGCCTGCATCAGGAGGCCGCAATGGACGGCGTTGGTCGGACTTTCGAAGACGGCGAAGAAGGCATCGCCGATCGTCTTCACGACCCGGCCGCCGAAGCGGAGGATGATCGGTCGCAGCAAGCCGTCATGGCGCTGAACGATGTCGAGGACCTCCCGCCTGGTCCGAGTCCCGGACCTCTCGGTGAAGCCCTTCATGTCGGTGAACAGGATGGTGAGGACCTTGCTTTCCACGACTCCTCCCGGCGGAACCCCCTTCTTGTACCATGCCGGACGACGAGGAGTCTCGCTTCCGCGACACATGCTGAATGCACGTGGATTCGGGACTCGAGGAAAAAAAGGATGGGCTCCGAGGTCGGCGCTCTGCTAGGATAAGATACCGATTTTCGATCCGGGCGGGACTGCCTGGGGGACCGGATGGCCACAGCCCAAACCACACTGGACCTGGCGCGCCGCCTCGCCAAGGCTGCGCGCTCGATCAAGATGTACGGCGGGGAACATTCGCAGTCCGTCGCTGACATCGACGGCTTCAAGTCCGCCCTGGAGCGCATGGTCTCCGCGGAAGGGAAAGTGACCTTCCTCATCCAGGGGAATGCGATCCTCGTACAGGATCTCGTTCAGCCGTACAAGGATGCCACGGTCGCGATGCTGGTCGACGCGATGCGATTGCGCAAGATCTCCAGCATCACCTTCCTGCCCGGATTCCCCTTCGAAGAGGTCGCGCGGCTCGCGGTCGTGTTGGCGGCCAAGCCCGACGCGGTGTGCGAGGGGAACGAACTCAAGCCCCAGGTCACGGCCAGCATGGAGCGGATTCGGCTCAATGAGATCCGGTTCATGGCCGTGTCCACCGGCGAGACGGTGGTGGAAGCGGGCGCCACGGTGTCGAGCGGCCCGGCCCGCACCGGCGGAGCCGCCGTCGATGTCGGCGTTGCCGAACTGACGCCTCCGCCCTTTCCTCCCCCTGCGGTCGGGGCGGAGCTGACCCCGGTGCCCGGGAAGTCCTCGACCCAGAAGTTGCCCGCCCCGGTCCCGCCCGGCGCCAAGACGGTCGTGGTGTCCGACCGCATGCAGGAACTGCTCCCGCTGCTCGAAGGCCTGGCGCAAAAAAAAGATCCTAAGGACCTGAAACGAAAGCTCGCGGACCTGCTGGCGCGCGACGCGGACGCCTCGGGCGGAGTCAGTCTGGGCGAACAGGTGCGCAAGGTCATGGAACGGGTCCCGGACGGCTTGCGCGAGCAACTGTCGACGCCGAGCATGAAGGCGGAACTCTCCGGCGCCATCCTCGCCCGTCAACTCCAGTCCGGCGCGGATGTCGGCAGCCTGCAAAAGGAGTTTCAGGACTACGCCAACGACGTCGGCGGCGCCATGGCGCTGCTCGACGCGGTGACACGATCCCTGCAAAGTACCGGCGACACGGCTTCGGTCGACGCCCTCGAAAAGGCGATGAAGTTCCTTCCCATGGTGGACAAGCTCGAGGAACTTCTGAACGGCAACGTCCTGGTGGCCGACAGTGATCCGGTGCGCCGCGAAAGTTACCGCAAGGCGCTGGCCGACCGCGGGTACGATGTGGACGTCGTCGACAACGCCCGCGACGCGGTCGAGCAGGGGGTCGTGAAGGGGAAGTACGACTGCATCCTCCTCGACATGATGCTCCCCGACAATCCCGGACAGTGGGTACTCTCGCGTCTGCTGCGCGCGAAGGCGGGCGTACCGGTCGTGATCGCCTCGCCCCGAGCCGAAACCTACATGATGGAGTTCGAAGTCCTCTCGTACGCCAAGAAAAAGCTGGTGGCGTCGCAGGAGGTGGCCGCCGTCGTCGAGGCGGTGAAGGAGATCGCCAATCCCCGGATGCGGGCGCCTGACGAGCAGGAGAAGATCGAACATCAGCGCGCGCGGGCGATCCAGAACCAGCTCGTGCTGCAGGAACTCCCCGCCTTGCCCGGGTGGGAGGCGGCGTTCACCTACAAGCCCGCCGGCGTCGTGGGGGGCGACTACGTCGACATCTTCCCCGTCGACCTGGACAAGTTCGGGTTCGTGGTCGGGGACGTGTCGGGAAAGGGGTTCCCCGGCGCCATGGTGATGGTCATGGTGCGCAGCGCGTTCCGCATGGCCACCTTCGGAATTGCGTCGCCGCGTGACGCCTTGGTCCGAATCAGCCGGCTGATCCGGCAGGACATGACCCAAGGAATGTTCGTTTCGGTCGTCTACGGGATTCTCGACCTGTCCTCCGGGTCGATTCGAATCGCCAATGCGGGACACAACCCCCCCTTCCTGTACGACCCCGCCTCCGGACAGGCGCGGCGTCTCTCCCCGGGTGGACTGCCCATTGGAATCGTTGCCCCGGAGAAGTTCGAGCACTCCATCGCGGACCAGGAACTGCAACTCCAGCCGGGAGCGCACCTCTTCGTCTACACCGACGGCGTCGTGGAGGCGATGAACGAGGCGCAACAGGAGTTCGGCGAGGATCGCACGATCACGACGATCCAGGCGCACCAGGCCAAGTCGCCGGGGGAGGTGATCGAAGCCACCCTTGCCGCCGTTGCCGAATTCCGGGGCGCCGCCGCCCCGTCCGACGATGTCACCATTCTCGACCTGAAGATGGTTTCGCCGCCCGGCGAGGTGATCGCTCCGGATTCCATCTCCTCGCTCGAGGAATGAGCGATCCCGAACGATCGCGCGCCGGCTTGCTTCCTTGACACTCCGGTGCGCCGGGGGGTATCGTCCTTCGAGCGGAACCCAACCAACCGCGTTGAAGGGGTGGGCGCATGATGATCACGTCGTCCGGGAGATCCCTCGGCTTTGCGGCGCTCGCCGCGGCCGCCCTGGTGTGGGGTTGCCAGAGCTCGTCCGGGCCGGCACCGGCTGCATCGAACAACGAGCACCCGACCGCGCGCACAAGCGGGTCCAGCCGGCCGGAACATCCGACCGGTCCATCCAGGCCTTCCGATCACCCGACCGGGACGTCCGCGCGGTCGGAGCACCCGACGAGCCGCACGTCCGCGCCCCGTTCGACCCCCTCCGCTTCTTCGTCGAGCACCGCCCCGTCCTCCGGCACGGGTGGGACTTCCGGAACGTCTCGCAGCCCGGCGGGCGCGGATCCGGCGTGCCTGCTCCCGCCGGATGCCCAACTCGACGCGGTGGAAGGGCTCAAGGTCGGACAGGTCATGCCCGCGTTCGAATCCAGCGACGTGCGCACGGGCAAGACCATTCGCACCGCGGATTTTCGCGGACGCTACCTGTTGATCCACTACTGGGCCTCCTGGTGACCCCGCTGCCGCACGACCGCGGAGCGGTCGCTCGCCCCTCTCTACCAGGAAGTCGCCTCCAAGCGGGACTCGAAACTGGGAATCCTCGCCCTCGGCACCGCGTTCAACAATGATTCCCGCGACGCCCAGAAGTCCTTCATGGACGCCCACGACTACCGCTGGGCAAGCGGATATGACGCCGGCGGCGGGCTGGCCAAGAAGCACGGCATCGTCGGCGTGCCCACCGCCGTCGTCCTCGACCCGGAAGGGAAGATCGTTACCTTCGGTTATTACGTGGAAGACTGGGCGGCCCGGCTGGACGCATACTTGAAGCAGACGTGCCTGCCCGCGAAATAGCGGCCCGCTTTTCGAATCCGGATGAGTCAAGACGCGATCCTCCAGCGCCGGCAACTCGGCCCTTACACCATCATGAAAAAGATCGGTGAGGGCGGCATGGGGGCGGTCTATCTCGCCCGGCATCGCGTGCTCCAGGTCGATCACGCCCTCAAGGTCATCCATCCCCGGATGACCTCGGACTCGCAGCTCACCCAGCGGTACTTCCGGGAGGCCAAAAACACCGCCCGGCTCGTACACCCGAACATCGTCCAGGTCGTCGGCGCCGACGTGGTCGAGGGCATCTACTACTTGGCGATGCAGTACATCGACGGGACCACGCTCGCGGCGGTCGCCAAGACCGGCCGCTTGACCCCCCATCAGTCCGTCCGTTACGTCCATATGGTCGCCCGCGCCCTCCACTATGCGCACGCGAAGAACATCATCCACCGGGACGTGAAGCCCGGCAACGTCATGATCGACCAGGACGACATTGCCCGGTTGATGGACTTCGGGCTGGTGCGCGAAGTCGAGGCGGCGGACAAAGACCCCGACGAGAAGGACCGACCGCTCACCACCGCCGGCCTCATGCTGGGGACCCCGCAGTACATGCCGCCCGAGCAGTGGAGCGGGGAAGAAGTCGATTCCCGCGCCGACCTCTACGCGCTGGGCGTCACGCTCTATTTCCTGCTGACCGGGGAGTACCCGGTGACCGGGCGCACGATGCCGGAGATGTTCAAGAACGTCCTCCAGGGCAAGATCACGTCGGTCATGGTCCGGCGTCCGAAACTCGACCGCGAGCTGGCGGCGATCGTGGATCGATCGATCCAAAGCGAGCCTTCCCAGCGGTACCAGAGCGGCGCCGAGTTCGCGCAGGCGCTCGAGGGGTGGTTTCAGAATCACCCTCCACCGCCCGAAGAGGCGGGACTTTCGATCCAGGCCGGCGGCACGGATACGATGGCCGGGGGCCTGGGGGTTCCCTCGAAATCGTTCAAGAGCACGACCAAGCTCTCGGCGGTCACGCGCGCCCGAGAGGCCGGCGGGGCTTCGGCCGATGACGCCGGGATCCCCACCACGGCACGCGAGGCACCCACAATCCCCGGCGATGCGGCGGTCGAGGCCGAATCGGGGAAGCGGGGGATTCGGGCCCTCGGCGGAGTGATCGTCGGTCTGCTGCTGGCCGGGGCCGCCATTGCGGGTTTCTACTGGAACCGGCCCCCGGCGCCCTCGACGGTGCGGATCGGAATCCCCGCCGAGGACGGAACCGAGGCCCGACCCTTGCGCACTTCCGCTCCCCAGTTCTCGATCCCGGGACAGGCGGAGCGCGGCGGCACGACACTGAACGGCAAACCCTACGATCTCGGCACCGCAGTCCCGTTGAAGCGGGGAATGAATCTGCTCGAGCTCGCCGTAGGCTCGGGGGCCTCCGCCCAACCGGTGCGGACGCTCTACGTCGTTCATGACCCCGATCCCCCGGTGCTCGACGTTCCCGCCCTCGCCGCGGCCAAAAGCGGGGAGATCCTGGTTCCCGGACGCACGCTGTCGCTGGTCGGCACGGTCAAGGACGAGGATCGCGAGGTCCGGCTCGAAGTCGTGCTGGGGGAGGGATCCCCACGGGTCCTGCCGGTCGTGAACCAAGAGTTCCGCGACCTGATCGAGGTCGGGGATTCCGTCCAGAAGCTCACGCTGCGCGCGCGCGACCGGGCCGGGAACGAGGCGGTCCCCCTGACCGCCCTGCTCGTTCCGGATCCGGGCCCGCCCGCGCCGGCTTGGAGCGGATCGGTCGATTGGTTCGGCAGCCGCCAGGTATCGCTCGCCGGCACCTGTCGGGGCGCGGCGGGATTGAGCCTGACGCACGCGGGCAACCCGGTGTCGCTGGGAACGGACGGGAGCTTCACGCTGTCGCTGCAGCTGGACGCGGGCCGGCATGAGATCGTCATCGAGGCCCGCGACTCCTACGGACGCGCGGCAACGCTTTCCCGCACCGTCACGGTCGATCTCGATCCGCCGCGATTCGTCGAGGTGCGCCCGCAGAGCGGGGCGGCGGTCACTCTGGACGCCCTTCCCGGGGTCATCGAAGTCGCGGGTCGGCTCGACGGCCCCGAAGCTCGTCTGACGGTCGGAGGCGCCGAGACCCCGGTCGGCCCCGACGGGAGCTTCCGCCAGACGGCGCCGGTTTCCGCGTACGGCGAGCTGCAGATCGACCTGAGTGCCGTCGATCCGGCGGGACGGACCACTCCGATGGGCCTGCGCGTGCGCGTCAAGCCGAGACGGTATCGCGCGACGGGAAAAAATCCGCAAGGCCTGCCCGAGTATGTCCGGCAGACCGACGGCATGACGGTGATCGCTCTTCCCGGCGGCGAGTTCGATCAGGGGCTAGCCAATGGGCCAGGCGATGCGCCGCCCAGAAAGACCCGATTGTCCCCGTTCCTGGTGGACAAATACGAAGTCACCGTGGAACAGGCCGCGCGCTGGCTGAATGCGGAGAAGGTCGGGCCGGACGGGATCCTCTCGCGCGGATGGTTCACGCCGGAGAAGCCGGGGAAGTTCGCGGATCTGGAGTACCAGGCCGGCGCGTGGCGCGCGGTCGCCGGCTCCGAGCGGCTGCCGGTTTCCGGCGTCACCTGGGAGGGGGCGCGATCGTATGCCCGCTGGGCCGATCCGGAAGGCGGAGACCTGCCGAGCGAAGCGCAATGGGAGTACGCCGCCCGGGGAGCCGACGGACGGCTGTTTCCCTGGGGGAATGAGGCGCCCAATCCCGGGCGCTGCAACTTCCGCAATGCCGGCTTCGACGAGCGTCAGCCCGTCGAGGTGTGCGGAGATGGCGTATCCCCATTCGGGGCGATGAACCTGGCCGGAAACGTCGAGGAGTGGTGTCTCGACTGGTACGACGTGTCCGGCTATTCCCGCCTCCCCGCCGAGGACCCGATGCTCGATCAGCGCCCCCCGGGCGGGGATCGACGGGTCGTTCGCGGCGGGTCCTTCCTGTCGCCGTACTCGCGCCAGTCCGAGGTGACCAAGCCCGATGCCCCGTGCGATCTCGGAGCGTTCGGGCGCGGTCGCCGCGATCCCGCCGCCGGCGCACGGGACCGCGGGTTTCGCTGCGTCTCCAGGCAGTCGCCGGAGTAGTCCCGCGGCGGGACTCGATCGGGCGTCGCTATTCCGCGAGGAGGCTCTTGAAGTCCTCGCGTTCGCGCGCCTTGGCGAAGGACGAGTCCTTGCGCGCGTCCGCCTTCGTCGACGGCTTGACCTCGATGCAGTGTTCCAGCGTCTTGAAGGCCTCCTCGAAGCGGCCCAGCTCCGAGTAGACGCAGGCGAGATTGTACTCCGTCTTGCCGATCGCGTCGGGGCTGTCCAGCTTCACCGCCAGGGCCTGCGCCGCCGTCAGGGGCGGCACGGCCGCCTCGAACTTTCCTTGCACGGCCAAGGCGAGGCCGAGCCCGTCCTGCGCCGCCCACAGCATCGAGTCACGCCCGGGCAGCGGATCATCCGTCTCGTGCAGCTCGATCGCCCGCCGGAACGCCCCCTCGGCGGTCACCCAGTCCTTTTTCTTTCCGCTCAAAGTCGCGTACATGTACTGCCCGAAACTGTAGTTGCGGATGCGCTCCTGGTTCGTCTGGAGCATCGACCGGGCCTGGTCGATGTCTCCCGAGTGATAGAGTCCCATTACGTGGCCCATCAAGGGCTTGAGATCCTTCCAGACGCGCGCGACCTTGGCCTTGAACTTCCGGCGCAAACGGTCCTTGATCCACTCCGTCTCCTCGCTCTCCTGGGGGAAGCCGAGGATGAGGACATAGGGTCCGTAGTGCACGATCTCCTGCGGCCGTTCGGCCGCGGTCTTCTGGTCCTCGCCCCAGAGGATGCGGGGGAGCGCGGTGCGGACAAGGTCCGGCAGCGCCTTCTCATACTGGAAGTAGGCGATCACGCCGGAGCGCATCGCGGAAGTGGCGATCGCCTGCGTCGCGGTCGCGACGGGAACCGGGAGCACGCCGTCCTGGTCCGGTTTCCGGATCAGCGCTTCGAGGGCGGGGGTGGCGCCGGGGAGGCCTTCTACGAAGGACCATCCCGCCGGGAGTTCGTCCTGGGCGATTTTCAATTGCTCCAGGGTCGGGGGAGCGGGTTCCTCGGCGCCGACCCAGCCGGCGCACGCGAGGATTGCCGCCAGCAACCCGAAC
Organism: uncultured Planctomycetia bacterium; assembly: GCA_964632945.1. GTDB lineage: Bacteria > Planctomycetota > MHYJ01 > WSZJ01 > CAZWCX01 > CAZWCX01. The sequence continues at coordinate 81,064 of CAZWCX010000005.1, forward strand.
CCCACCGGTCGAATCACCATCATCGCAGTCTCTCGCTCTCTTTGGGACTTCGAAATCGCTACTTGCCGGATCCGTTTCCCGCGGGGGACGGGTCCACGCCGGTTGTCCCGGCTGGCCAGGAGACGGAGGCGCGCCATGCGCGGAACTCCTCCTCGGTGGCCTCCGGTCCATGGAAGCGCAGGCTGTGGGCGATCCCCTCCGCGGGGAACAACTCGCAAATCCAGTACGAGCGCTTCGTTCGACCATCCACCACCACGGTGGCGGAATAGGAATGGAACGTGCGGCTGCCCGCCGCCGTGACTCCCGGATCGAGGGGTGAGAGGTCCTTCACGTCCGCCTTGCCCCTTCGGGCATCCATCTCGATGCGATGTCGCAGCGCGGCCTCGCCGGCCAGCTTCGGGTAGAGGAGCAGGCTCAATTCGGCCTCGCGATGGCCGTCCGGGGATTTCAGGAGGGCGAGGAAGGGGGCGTTTCCGGGCATGGGATCCGCCGTCCAGCCGGGCGGAACCGTCACGGCGGTGCCGAGGGACTTCCAGGTGAGGACGCGGCGGCCGTCCAGGGTCGCATCTTCCACGATCTCGGGGGAGGAGGGGAACTCCGGAAAGGCGAGGATGCCGAGGTCCTCGCCCAGGGACTTTGCGAGTCGCTCGTAACTCTCGGTGACGTTGCGGACGAGCGAAGGGGGAGGCAAGCTCGGATCCCGCTTGGTGTCCGCGGGCGCCTCGCGGCCGATGAGCGGACCCATGCGCCGCCAGGCCCCGCTGCGCGCGCGGCGCAGCAGGGCGGCGTGGTTGATCAGTTCGTTGCGCGCATCCGGGACGTAGGCGGAGATTCGCGCGTTCACGACGGCCTCGAGAGCGGTGGTCGCGGCGGTCAGGCGCCGCAGGTATTCCCCCTCGACGAACTCCAGCCAGGGCGCCTGGACGGCACTTTTCTTTTCGTCGGTCAGGCGCGGGGGCTTGGAGTGCTTGAGGAAGAAAAGGGTCTGGACGGCGGTCTCGGTCCGGTGCCAGATGCCGATCCACAGGTCGTGGAACTCCCGGGCCGTGGCGACGTACAGTGCGCGGTACCGTTCGCGCTCGACCTTCTCCGTTTCCGCGTCTCCGACGCGGACTTCGCAGCTCACCGGCGTCGACTTCTCGAGTCCCGGGTGGGCGCCGAGCAAGGCGGCATCCTGGTCCTGGGCGCTGATTTCCAAGCGGATGACGTAGACCCCCGGAACCAGGCCGGCAAACGGGCCCCAACTGCTCGTCAGGCCGTCCTCGGGTTTTTCCTTGGGGACGATGTTCCAGGCCACCATGCCCTGGTCGAACAGGAGGGTGGTCCGCAGGACGGTGCCCGCGGGGGCGCCGGAGGTCAGGGCGATCTCGAACGTGACGCCTTCCTCGCCGTCGGCGACGTCCACCTTGTCGATGCGCAGCAGGACCCCGGCGGGGCTCTGCGCGTGCACGAGGGAAGTCCCGACCCCCACCAGGAGCAGGAGCGTCCAGGCAATCCGCAATCTCAAGGCATCGTCCTCACGGCGTGTTGGAGCGCGAGGATCCCCAGCGCAGTGGCGATCACCGGCTCGTCCTCGGACATGATGGGTACGGGGTTTTTCCAGAATCCGTCGGGTTCCTGGCGCACGATGAGTTCGAGCGCAAGGTCGCGACGCCAGTCGTGGCCTGCGCCCTCCGCGTCGTCGGCGACCAGGGTCGTGATCCCCGCGCGGTCGAATCCGCGGGCCAGGGACAGGAGGTAGTAGTAGAAAATGCCGTGGTCGTAGGCCACCGGAGCGTGCTCCGGGAACCCGGGATTGCGGCTGACGCTGAAGTTGCGCGCCAGCCAGGAGCGGGCCGATCGGGAGCGGGGATCCTCGGGGGGGATCCCGAGCGCGCCCAGGGCGCGAAAGGCGTCGGCCGTGGCGCTCCCATACGATCGGTACTGGAAGACGTCCAGGTCGATCTCGCGCTCGCCCGCTTTGCTGTGCCGGGGGTGCGTCAGGAAACCGCCGTCCGCCCAGTCGCCGGGCGACACCCCCGCGGCGGGCGAGTTCCAGCAGGCCGACACGAACCGCTCGGCCCTGCGCAGGGTCTCCGAGACGTCCAATTCGTCGATCCCGCGCGCCGCGGCAAGCGCATCGAGGGCCCACGCCGTTACGGTGACCTCGACTTTCAGGTTGTTGGGTTGGAACTCGTCATGGTAGTTCCACCCCCCGACGGCCGTGTGATCCTCCGCGAGTTTCGGTCCCGGGACCATCTGGGAGCGGAGCAGGAAGTTGCGCAGTTGGGCGGCGCGGTTGCGGTTGGCTTCGGCATCGAGTTGCAGCAGCGCGAGCAGGGCGAAGCTGCTCGAGAAGACCCGATACCGAGGGCTGTCCTTCTGATCGATGCCGCCGTCGGGGGCCTGATAGGCGAGGACGAACTCCGTCGCGCGGTCGCGCGCGCTTCGCAACGTGTTTTCATAAGTCGGGGCGGAGGCCGCGGGGGGGGCCGAGGCCAGCGCGAGAAGGCAGAGGGAGCTCACATGGGTGGCCGGCTTGATCTCGCCGCGCGGACCGGGGTTGTTCCAGCCGCCGTGCCGCCGCTGTTGGGCGCACAGCCAGAGGGTGGCCGCTTCGAGCCGGGCGAGCGCCAAGGCGCGGAGCGGGCGGGCCTCGGGGACGACCGGGACTTCCACCGCGCCGTCGGCGCGCGCGAGGCCGAACCGGACCGGCGTACCGGGCGGGGCGAGGAGGATCGCGCGCCGCGCATCGGCCTCGGTTCCGACCGGTTTCCCCTGCAACTGCTGCACCCAGTCCCCGGCGACGATCCCCGCCCGCGCGGCCGGGGAGTCGGGATCCACGGCGCCGATGCGCATCGCGGGGGCTTCCGGTCGATGCGGGCAGACCAGCGTGGCTCCATCCGCATCATGCGCGACGAGGCCGCGAATTCCCGTCCAGCCGACGGTCGGTGCGGCGGGATCCGGATCCGCCCATGCTCTCCCTGCCGCGATGCCCGTGCAGGCAACGAGAGTCAAGACTCCGAGGAAAAGGCGCATGCCCGAAGCCCTCAGCGGGGGACAAACTGGATCAGTTCCGCGGGCTCCTCATCCCGGATTCGGAACGTCTTCCAGATCTCCTCCCACATCGGCGCGACCTTGCCCCAGTGCTTCGCCTGGGTGGAGAAGGAAACGATATAGACGGTGCGCATGTCGCGCCCGTAGACGATATGGAATGCGCCCTCGTAGTCGCCCGCCGGTCGAGCCGGGGTGCCCGGATGCTTGGTCTTCTGCGTGAACGCGTAGGATCGGCGCTTGTTTCCGGGCATGAGCTTGTCCGGCAGCATGACTTCCTTGCCGTCGGTGATCCCCTCGTTCATGGTGCCCATCAGGCGGACGAAGGCATCCGGGGCGAGGGGTTGCGCAAACTGGCGCACGATCACCGCCCCCTGGGCCCCCACGAAGTACTCCGGGATCTTCCCGCTCTTCGGATCGGCCTCGGACTCGAAATAGACCCGGGTGGAAGGATCGGTGGAGAAGATGTTGAAGCGGAGTCCGGGGGGGAGCGGACCGACGTGGAAGCGGCAGGAGACGTTCTTGTACACTCCCTCGTGAATGAACCCGCGTTCGATGACGTTCGACTCTTTCATGGTCCAGACGTTGGCCACCTGGCTGGTCCCGAGCGTGGAATACATGTCTCGCGTCGCGTTCGCGATGCGTTGTTCCACTTCTTTTCGCTTGTTGGCCCACGCCTGCGGGGGTTCCTTGAGCTGTCGCTCCTTTTCGGGAAACAGCTGTTCGTAGGTGGCCTGCGCCTCCTTCATGCTGTGGCCGAACCACTCCTCGAGCAGGCCCTCGATGCCGGCGATCTTCGCGATCATGTCGCCGAAGATCGGGGCGAACCGGTCGGATTCCTCCTTCTTGAGCTTGAGGAAGTCGTGGCGGACGGGCTTGAGGAGCGCATTCCCGACATCCGACTCCTGCTTCGTCGACGTCCACATGGTCTTGCGGAAGTGGTCGAGGGCCATGGGGTCGCTTTTCGCCATCCCCTCGATTTCGCGGGCGCGTTGCATGGCGCCTTCCAGGCGTCCGGTCATCTGCTGATACCAGCCGCCGTACCGGAACATCAGGCGGACGTAGGCGTCCTGGCGCGTCTGGCGGATCTTCTCGGCTTCCTGGGGGTCGCCGACCAGAACGGCGGAGACGGCCTCGATGGATTCGCCCCAGGAGTCCTCCCAGGTCTGCGTGACCTGCGATTGGGTCTGCTTGGCCCGGCGGGCGACCAGGGCGACCTGATACAGTCCGATCTCGGCGACTCCCGGGTGCGGGCCGAAGAGGACTTCCGCTTTCCCCGGTCCTTCGACGCGATGGGTGCCGACCGCGCTGGCGGCCCCGCGCCGGACTTCGGCTTCGACGATCGTTCCGGCGGGGAGGTTGAAGGTGGCGACGACCTTGACGGCCGACTGCTCTCCCTGGGTGAGTACCTCCGCCTTTTCGATCGTGATTCCCTGCGCCCAGAGCGAGGGGGCGAACAGCAGGATCAGGGCGAGGGCGAGACGAGACGAGTGGCGGGCCATGGCAGAATTCCTCCGTGGAGGATGGCGGGGACGAGAATGGCGATCATCGGAGGTGAATCTACCGGAAGCGCCGGGGCGGTCGCAAGGAATCTCGCGCCGCCGCCGACGCGACCGGTGATCGCTCGGTGAGAAAACCGACAACCGCCCCTCCGAGGAAGGGCGGTCGTCCCGATTTCTTGTTCGGCCCCTGATGCTACGCACCAGAGGTGATCCCTGCTTAGCAGTTCTCGATGTCCAGGCCGTCGAAGGAGTCTTCCTCACGAGCAGCCGGTTCGGGAATCGGCCAAGGCACGTAGGGATCGTGCATCGCCGGGGGTCACCCATCAAAGTAGCCCTGGTTCCAGACGGTCGTCTGTTCGGCGACTCCGTCCGGGGGCGTGTCGAAATCCCAGCCTACCGTGATCAGGCCGGGATTCGGATGGCCGTACTGCGCCCAGATCGCATGGCCACCCTGATAGGTGAGATCCTCGTTCAACGCCGAGGCCCAAGGCGCCGACAGCACCAGCACCAGTGCCAGTGAGGTCGTTACCAGGAGCCCTTTCCACAGGTGTTTCATCGAATGACCTCCTTTCTTCCGGAAGAATAAGGACGTCCTTTTACTCCCCAGTTGAGGACCGGAACGAAACCGACTTCATGACCTCCGCGGCGATCGGCTGGAACTCGGTCCAGCGTTGGACGGATGACAGCGCCACCAGCACCGCCATTCGACCATCGTGCGAGAGGAATGCACGGGCCAGCCCGTATCCGGTTTGATCCTTGTTCCACGAGAACTTTCGTCCGGCCGTCGTCTTCACCGCGTCGCCGGGGGTCGGCGGCTCGATCGAGACGACCTTGGCCTTTTCGACTCCGGCCAGGACTCGGTCGAGGAAGGCCGACAGCGCCGCTTCGGAGCCGTCTTTGGCCGTGTGCAGGACGATTCGGCAACCGGTCCAGGCGGCGGCCTGCGAGTTCAGAACCGCGATTCCGCCTCCCTCGTCGGTTTCCACCCAGGACCAGCCCGGTCGGGAGCAGGTAACCCGGATGCCGGAGGTTTCATCGCCGAAAGCCCCGCCGATCCGGCGCTCGATTTTCGCCACGCCCTCGGCCGTGATCCCGGCGAACTGTTTCAGGTCGGTGTAGCTCTTCTCCAGCGCCTGGAGCATCCCCTTGGCGGACTTCGGCAGGTGCCCGTCGCGCGCCATGGACGACTCGAGGGTCGACTGGAACTGATCGACCTTGCGGAGCCACATCGTCGCCCGTTCGCGCAATCCGCGGAGGTAGCTCGCCGCGTAGAGTACCGGGGTGGACTGCTCGAGGTCGCCGGAAATCCCGCGCACCACCGCCGCGTCGGGAACATTGGCGCCGGTCACCGCCGATTGGACGGCTTGCAGCAGCGGGTCCGCCTTCTGGAACCAGGCCACCCAGGCTTCGACCTCGCGCTGATGGGCGATCGTCTCGTCTTCGGCCGTCCCCAGTCGCACGGGGATCCGGACCTCGGTCCGCTGGACGAGACCCACCGCGGCCGTCCATGCGGGCGCCAGGTTCGGCGGTTGGTGGGTCAGGTGGGTTTCAACGGTGAGCCAGTATTCACCCGGGGGGAGAGCGCGGCTGAGGCCGCCCACGGAGCCCCCCAGGAGATTCGGATCCTGCACGAACTCCAGGGTCCCCTGGCCCACGATCTCTTCGCCGAAGCGCAGCACGAGCTGCACCAGACTGCCCTTGGGCAGCGTCGTCGTAGCGGTCACGCCGAGGGCTGCGCCCGTTTCGGCTTCGACCTTCCACTGCGTGGTCTTCACGGTGATCCAGGCGTTGTCCGCACGATCCCCCTCGGCTGCCGCCGGAAGCGCGGCGGCAAGGACCAGTCCGAGGGCGGCGACCAGGACCCCGCCGTGCGGGGTCGATCGGGTCCGGGGGCTCGGGAAGACGAAACTCGGGTCGAGGTTCAGCATCGGCTCTTCATCAATCCAGCGTGGGCGTCAGGCCGAAGAACTGCGCCGGCACGCTCACGAGGAACGTGACGTCATCGACAATCGGGGTGTCGTACGTGCCGGAACTCGCCGTGGAAATGGCAACCGAGTAGTTCAGGGTCGGCCCGTTCAACTGGGGATTGCCGGCCAGGGGGCCGCTGTCATCGTTGGCGCCGCCCACCGAAATATTCGTCCCGCCCACGGAGAGGGCGGCGCTGCTGGTCGGTACCGGGCCCGGTCGCAGCGGATCGACGCAGGGGTAGAAGCTCATCCCGGCCGCGAGGATGCGCAGGCTGCCGCCGGAGGCCGTTCGGACGCGATCCAACCGTCCCAGCACGACCGGTACGTTCACGGACTGCGGTACGAACGACAGCGTGGACGAGAGGTACCGACGCCGCCCCGTGGCGATCGCATTCGGGACCCCATAGACCAGCACGTCATCGATGGTCGCATTCGCGCCGCGATAGTCGTCGCCGGCGGGATAGGTGCCGGTCTCCTTGATGATCGTCGCGGCGGGCTGCGCGTAGCCGAAGCCGCCGATGCTCAACTGCTCGACCGGGTTGTTGGAGGCGATCGTGTACGTAATGAAACTATAGTGGGTCGTGGTCACGTTGGTGGGCGGGTTCGTGGAATTGTCCACGCTCGTGGTGGTTCCCAGGTTGATGCGCGTGTCGGCGGTGAGCGTTTCGACGCCGGTGAACGCGGGACTTCCGTCGACGAGCAGGGACTGCGTCACACCGTCGCTCCAGCTGTGGATGATGTGGTGCCACTGGCCCGCGCGCCACGCCGTGATGTCGAAGATCTTCTCGGTGTACGTATAGGTGTACGGCGCCATCTGTTTGGGGCCGTCATTCGGGTCCGACGAGGCCGGCTTCACCCACCAGAACCGGGTCGAAACCAGCAGGGTGCCGAAGCGCTCGAGTTTCCACGCCACGCCCGACTGGCCGCTGGGGATGCCGGGGGCGTCCTTGAATTTCACCGTGTAAAGGAGGGGCTCGTCGCTGCCGTCGAGCGGATCGGTCGCGAGTTTCACCCACCCTTCGATGGTTCCGGCGTCCGGACTGACGGCGGCGGCCGAAAAGATCAGAGGGCGCTTTCGCTCGCGGAGGCACAGCACGCCATCCGGGACCACGTCGCCGAAGTTGGGGGCCGCAGGCGGGACGTCGAACACGGAGGCGATGAGCTTCCCGTTGGTGGTGGCTCCCGCCAGCGGGGCACCGCTTTCGGGCAGGAACGCCGGGTTGGCGCCGATGCTGATCGGGCGCAGGGCCATATACCCGTCGAAGGTGCTCTTGGCAACGCCGGCGACGGCCGGTTCCGGCCAGGTCGAGACGTTGCCGCTGTCGTTGAAGTCCCGTTGCAGGGTCACGCGCAGGACCTCGAAGATCTGCACCGCGCCGGACAGTTCCTGCTCCGCGAGGACCCCGCCGTTGCGGTCCATGACGCGACCGAGCGAGGTGAACTCGTAGACGCCCTGCGAGCCGAGGCAGAACTCCGTCGTGCTGCTCACCAGGCTCGAGGTCGACAGCGAGAACTTGTCGTACTTCGCGCGCATGGAGACGTCCGGGTTGACCTTCTGCGACATCGAATTCGGGTTGCAGTTCGCCCAGACGAGGTCGGGCGTGTCGGGGTTGGTGAAGGCCGGTCCGATCGATTTCTGCTGGACCAGCCACAACTTGACTTCGCGCCAATTCTTGAACGCGCCGACGGTCCGCCGGCGGCTGACGATCCGACGCGCCATGTTCACGGCGTCGACGTACGGGATCGTTGCGCCTTCGGAATCGCCCAGGACCTTGCGCGGGGTGCCGCGGTAGGCGGTCGGATTGGCCGGGTCGTTCAGCGCCTGCACGAACTTCCCGCGGATGCTGGCGATCACGGCCACGAGCACCTCGGGCGGCGCGGCGTTCATGTTGACGGGGAAGCGGGTTTCATTGGCCAGGATCGGCCGGGAGGCCGTCACGGCGCCCGTGTAGTAGTCGTAGTTGGGCGCATTCTTCGGCCAGTCGGGAATCGGCTTGCTGACCTGGTGATCGCCGAATCCGTAGACCGTGACATAGTCCTTGAGCAGATTGTAGACGTCCTGGGTGACGCCCGGAACCCCAAGCAGCTCCTCTTTGCGGCTGAAGCGCGCGCCGGGGAGGGTGTTGCGGAAGGTGACGATCGCCTCGGCCAAGCCTCCGGTCGGGCCCGGTGCGGCCACGGCCTTCATGGCCGGCTTGCCGGCGGGGACGGTATCCCGCTTGGCGACCGGTTGGCTGAACAGGGTTTGCAGATCCGGATTGGCCCCGTCGTAGATCGAGTCCACCAGGGTGACCAGCATCTGCTGGAGCGGTTGGGAGGCCGCCATGTTCAGATTGATCATCATGGAGCATTCGAAGATCTTCAATCGGAAGTGGTCGCCGGTTGCAATGTGGAGGCCGGGCAGATAGATCGGTCGGCGGTCGAAGCCGCTGACCGCCTGGTCATCCACGTTCGTCGTCGGGGCGTTCACCGGGGCGCTTCCGCCCGCGTTCCGGCGGATGTAGGAGGGACGAGTGGCGCGGCGAAGCGGGATGCCGATCCCCAACGGACGCGTACCGTCATTGGCGGACGTGGAAACGTCGCCCCTATAGTAGAACATCTCGGCGAACTCGTACGCCGAGCCGCCCGTCTTCTGCTCCGCCGGGATCGAGAAGAGCGAACTGCCCTGCGTCCGACGCAGCACGCCTACGGCGTGATCGATGCCGGAGATCGCCAGCATTCGGGCGCGGACCTGGTCGCTGTAGGCAACCGAGGTCTGCTGCTCGATCCGCGTCAGCGTCACAAACGCCGTGGCCAGAAGACTCAACAACGCCAGCAGCGAAATGGTCACGAGGAGGACGTAGCCCCTCCTCGAGCGGACGATTCCTTTGCACGTCGATTGGGAACGCATGCGCTCTGTCCTCTCGAACTGACCCGCTCGCAGCACCGCCCGATCCCCGAAGCGGCCAGGATTGCATTTTGCAATCCGCATTCCGCATCGCGACGATTCGTGTTGGTGCCTATCTCCTTGTATACTACCCGGATCTGTGTGTCAACGAATAATCAGTCGTGCATGGGGCGTTTCCCTGAGACCCCAGGCGTTACCGGAAGGGAACGTTGACCCAAACCGTTCTGCCGCTTGACAATTGTCTCGATTCTTGTCGAAAAAGCGTCAGCGAAGGCTCATCAGATAGTCCGTCAAGACCTCCCGTTCTTCCTCCGTCATGGGGACGGCGGGCATCTTCACCATGAAGTGATCCTTGTCCGGTCCGGGGTAGCGCTCCGGTTCGGCCAGATGATTCCGCAGCCACGCCCGCGCGGCCTCCTCTGACCCGGTGCGCTCGAGCACCCGTGCCGCGATTCCCGCCAGGTTCGGACCGTTCAGGATCCCCCGGTCGGCCCGGACCTGGTGACACGAGTTGCACATCTTGTCCGCGAAGAGGATCCGGCCGTGCTTGAGCCGGGTCGGATCCGGGGGCGTGCCGGTCGCGTCCAGTCGCGCCAGCAATTCGCGGGAGTCGACGACCGCGCGGGTGCCGGGAAACTCGTGTTCGATGGCGGCGAGGAGCGGTCGCGCGTCGGCGGACCGACCTGCGGCGAGCGCACGCCGGGCCTGGGCGAGGCGGGCGCCCGCCTGCCACTCCCGTCGGCACGCCGCGAGGACGGGGCCGACGACCTCGTCGCGGCCGGCTTCCTCCCACCTTGCCCGGATTTGGGCCAGGGACGGATCGTCGGGGAACAGCTCTTCGAGGAGCCCCCAGGCTGCGCAAACGCCGGTGCCGTCCTTTCGTTCCAGCGCGTCGCGCCCTTCCGCCTCCAGCGCAGCGGGGAGGTGGTCGTAGACGTTGGCCGGGGTGGAGTCCCAGCGGGCAAGCACCCGTCCGTCCGGGTCGAGGAGGAGGGCCCGCGTGGTCGGGGCCACGCGCAGTCGTCCGAGAATCGCGGGCGCGTCCGCGGCGGGCGGGCGCACCCAGACGAACCGCCGGCGCAGGGACTCCGGACCCGCCTCGGGGGCGGACTCCTCCGCCGCCGGCGTCCACAGGAACACCTCGCTTCCGCCGGTGCGCGCGTGTTGGAGGGCCCCCTCGACCCCGTCGACCCAGGTAACCGCCGGCGGCTCGGCGGCGGCCACGAAGGCGAAGAGCATCAGCAACAGCGGGCAGACCCGTTTCACGTCGAGACCATCCTTGCACGGATTGCCTTTTCCTCCGGCCCCCGAGATATGGTATGGATGCTGGGCGTGGAAGGGCGCGGGTCCATTCGGCAGCGTAGCCGGCACGGCGCGATCCGGCCTTCGCCCCTCCCCTCGACCGTCGGTTGCCTGAATTTGGGCGGTCCCTCTACTCTACGTCCATCGCGCGCGACGTGTCAACAGAGGGGCCCATCGCTTTCCGGGTCCGTTTGGGAGTTTTGCCATGACGACTGCCGGAGGTCGCTTCCCGGGTTTCACTCCTCGTCTGCTTCCGCTCGCGGGCGGGCTGGCCTTCCTGTGCGCGGCGATCGCGATCGGCGCCTGGACTTCCCCGCTCGGCGCGGATGCGCCCGCGGCCGAGGAAGACGGCGGAAAGGAAATCACCGAGCCGTCGGAGATCGAGAAGAAGCTGGGCCTCAAGCTCTCCAAGCGGGAGTCCAAGCACTTCCGCGTCGAGACCTATCTCGACCAGAAGGTGGCGACCGAGGTCATCACCCTTGCCGAGAAGACTCACCAGGAGCTGGTCACCATGTTCGAGTTGCCGGCGAGCGCCCCGGTGTTCCCGAATCGGATGACCATCCTGCAATTCAAGGACAACAAGACGCACCAGAAGTGGCTCAAGGAGCTGAGCGGATACACGGCGGAGCAGATTCAGCAGGCCGCTCCGGCTTCTGCGACCCACTCCAACACGTTGGTGCGCTGGGAAGCCTGGCATGGAGAATTCTCGAAGGACTGGCCCCGCGACACGGCCGTGCACCACACCGCTCACATCATGGTCAACCTGATTTGCGGAATCGCCCCGCCGAAGCTTCGCGGCTGGACCTACGAAGGACTCGCGTACTACCTCAGTCTGAAGCTGGCCAACACGGCGGAGCAGTACTGCGTAACGGGCGGCAAGGAAACCGCCGCCAGCGCCGTGGGGATGAAGAAGCACGCCCAGGGTTCGCTGGCGGCCTGGAAGAACCAGGTCAAGGGGATGGTGGCGAAGAAGAAGGACCCCAGCATGAAAAACACGATGACCGCGGCGGTCAACGAGTTGAGCGGGGACCTTCTGATCAAGGCCTGGAGCGTGGTGGACTACCTCGCCACCGAAAAGCGGAAGGAATTCGCGGACTACATGAAGTCCTTCCGCCGGAGCGCCAGCCAGGAGGAGGCCGGTCGTGACGTCGACGGACGCACGGTGAAGTTCCTCGGGGAATTCGACCAGCTGCAGAAGGACTGGTCGGAGTGGGTGCTGAA
>CAZWCX010000005.1:92985-128756 GCA_964632945.1 uncultured Planctomycetia bacterium
CCCCCATTGGCCGGGGGGGGGGGGGGGCGGAAAGCGCGCGTCGGCGCCGTGCCCGCCCCGCCTCCCGATCTCCTGCGCGGGATTCTTCCGGCATGGGGACGCCGCGATCCTCCCCCGGGCGTCTCGATCCCGTGCCCCGCCGCGGCGTCGACCTCACCGCCGACCGGCTACTTCCCCTCCTCGGCGAGCAGCCGATCGATCAATTCTTCAATCTTGGGTTCGTCGACTCCGCCGTGCGCCTTGAAGCGGACGATCCCCTTCCGGTCGACGATCACCAAGCCGGGGGTCGAGAGGCGCCGGTCGGGAGTGAGGATCCGGCACGCCCACAGCGTCTCGGGGACGAGAGTGCCCTCCCGGATCTGATCGATCGCCACCGGGTAGGGAATCGACCGTCGCTGGACGAATTCCTTGAGCGCCTCCGGAGTCTGTCGTTCGTGCATCTCCCAGACGGAATGCACGCCGATGAGGCGGAAGTTCGGGTTGCTGCCGTACTTTTCCCACCATTTCTGGGCGCGGCCGAGGCCGTACTCCTGGCTGCCCGGGCAAAGCATCTCGAAGAAACCGAGCACGACGACCTTGCCCTGGAGCGATGCCGGATCGACGGCCTCTCCCGCCCATCCGGCCAAGCGCAGCGGCGGCAACGGAAGGCCGATCAGGTGATCGCGTCGGCGGATCTTCTCACCCAACTCGCGCGCCGACGCCAGGGTGAGCCGGGTGGTCCGGTCCTCCCCGGCGCGCTTGAACGCCACCTCGACGGTGTCGCCGATCTTGTGTCCGCGCACCACGCGCTGGAGCATCTTCAGGTCCGGCACGGCTTCGGCGCCGATCTTCTCGATCAGGTCCCCGGGCAGCAGACCGGCGGCCTCCGCCGGTCCCCCCTCGGTCGTCGAGACGACCGTGACGCCCGCGGGCAGCTCCGGCTGGCCGTTCGAGTCCATCCCCTGGACGCCGAGCACCGGGGCGTCCGCCGGCGCCTTGGCCGGGGCATTGGCTGGATGGTCGGCCGATTGCGCGGCGAGCGGCGCGCCGACGAGCGACATCGCGAGTGCGATCCAGCAGGCGTGTGCGAACCGACCGGTGCAGTGGACGGACATGGTGGCTCCTCTCCATTCGATCGGGATCTCGAGGCCCTCCCCGCCGAGTGTAGCGTTTCCGACTTGGTGGGACATCATTTCTTCTCGCTCCCCGCAGGATTCGGGCGAGGACCGCGGGCGACGGCGGTTCAGGAGAGAAAGGCTGCGAGCTCGACGCGGACGGCCGCGACCTTGTCTTCCCAGCCCCGCCCGTTGCCGATGCGCCGGAAGCGGGCGTGACCGCTCCAGGACTCCGCAATCCGTTCGCCGAGGGCGGTCGCCGCGGCCCAGGACTCGGAGCGCGCCGGGTTGTTGCGCCGGTGGGCCTCGTACACCGCCTCCGGCGGCACGTCGAGGCAGAGCACGAGGTCGTATTCGGCATACTCGAGCGTCCGCGGAACCTGCAGGATCGATTCCAACTCGGCCAGGCCGCCGGCGAGGTAGGCGGCGTTGTCGAGGACGCCGCGATCGAGCAGGAGGGCGCGTTTGCCGTCGAGGACGGCCTGACCGTTCGAGGCGTTCTCGAACGTGCGCTGGACCCGGCACATGTATCGTTGAAAGGCCCGCATCGCCGGCGGGTCGTGGGCGGGGGGGAACACCCCGACCTGCGCGATCACGATGGTGGCGGCCTCGGGGACGAAGTGGAGCGTGGCTCCGCATTCGCGCCGAAGCACGTCCATGACCGTGCTTTTGCCCGAGCACGGCCCGCCGGTGAGCACGATGCGGGGTACGCGTCTGGGCAACCAGTCGTCGGGACGGCGGGCGGCCGGTGCCGCCTCCAGATCGACCGCGATCCGCGCGAGAGTGCTGTTGGTGACGGACAGGGTGACCTCGGCCGCCTCTTCGATCCAGGACGGCAGCGCAACCGCCTCTTCGAGCGACTCCAGCTCCCGCTCGGCGACCACGAGCCCCTCCAGGGGACCGTGAAAAAAGTCGACGTCCCACCCGTCGACCTCGACCCGGGTCTTGTCGATCCGGAACGGACAGGACTCCAGCAGGAATCGCCCCAGGTCCGGATCGATCGTGAGCTCTTCCTCCTCGCGGGCGAGAGCGGGGGCGGACTTGCGGGTGATCCACGCGCCCCGGCCGTCGATGACGCGGATGCGGAGTGAACGGTGGGGTGGGGATTCGAAGTACCCCTGGCGGATTCGCGTGCCGGGGCGGGCACGGACCTGGGGGTCGATCTTGCGCACGATCCAGCGGCGTTCGATTTCGAGGTGCTTCATCCCCGGTCCCCCGTTAGCGTTCGTCGCCGCTGCCGCGGAGGACGCCGCGTTCCTTGCGCGAGAACAGCTTCTCCAGATTCGCGGCCGCGACGTCGCCGAGGTCGAGTCGGAGTTCCCGGCAGAGGGCGGCGACGTACCAGAGGACATCCCCGAGTTCCTTGCGCAAGGCGGCGCGCGTTTCCTCGCTTACGGTGCCGCCGTGATCGCGCAGGACCTTTTTCACCTTTTCGGCGACCTCACCGGTCTCGCCGGCCAGGCCCAGGGTCGGGTAGGCGAGATTGCGGCCCGCCTCGGGGTAGACGGCGGTTTCGGCGGAGCGGCGCTGATACTCGTCGAAGGAGAGCGGAGCGGGGTCGGGCATGCGGGGCTCCTCGGGAAGGGGACCGGCGGATTGTAGCAAGGGGGGCGGGGGAAGGCGACGGAATCCGCCCGTCCGCAGCGCGCGCGGCCCGCTACTCGTACCCGATCGCTTCGACCACGTCGATGCGGCCGACCCAGCGCATCGGGATCAGGCCCGCCAGGACGCCGATGACGACGCCGCCGACGAGGGAGACGGTGACGGCCTTCCAGGGGATCAGGAAGGGGAGGGTGTACCCGGAGCTCTGCAGCGTGATCCATTGGATGGGGAACTTGATGACGAACAGGCCCATGGCGACGCCCAGGAGTCCGCTCAAGGTACCGACCCACGCGGCCTCGATTCCGAGGGAAAGGCAGATCTGCCCGTGGGAAGCCCCCACGGCGCGGAGGATGCCGATCTGGCGCGCGCGGGTGATCAGGGAGATCACGCCCGTGTTCACCACGCCGATGCCGCCGATCAGCACGGCGAGGAGGACCTGCGCGTCCGCGAGCGTGAACCACTCGCGGATCACGCGCCGGGCCTGATCGCGGATTTCGTGGGTCTCGTACAGAAACGCGCGATAGCGGCCCTGGAGCGAGCGCGCGAGGTCGGCGCGAACCGCGGCCACGTCGGCGCCGGGATGGACGCGGAGGTCCAGGTAGGTGAGGCCGTCATCGTCCCAGAGTTCGCGGTAGACGCCGCGGTCGAGCATGACGACGCCGCGCGGCCACGAGTAGTCCTCCATGGTGGCGAGCACGCGGAAGCGCCGCGGGCCGGTCCCGGTGCCGAGTTCGATCTCCTCTCCCGGCCGTACGCCGGCGAGGTGGGCGAAGTTCTCCGACACGAGGACGGCGCCGCCTTGCAGCGCGGCGACGCGGCGCTCGGCCTCCGCCGCGTCCGCGAACCGGCCGAGTTCCACCCGCAGGTCCATGAACTCGCGCATATCGATCGCCAGGACCATGACCGTGGTGTCGCGAAACGGGGCGTACTGGACGCGGACGCCGTAGGCGCGGTCGACGCGCGGGTCGCGCACGACCTCCCGGGCCAGCGAGTCGGAGAAGGTGGCGGAATCGTATACGCCGGCGCCGAGGTCGCGCAGCTGAATGGTGAGGTCCCACGGCATGATCGAGTGCAGCCAGTTGTGGACACTGGTTTCGAACGAATGAAGGGCGCCCCACACGGTGACCACGAGAGAGAGGCTGCCGGCGAAGGCGATGACCGTGAGCGCAGTGCGGACGGGGTGCTTGACGATGGTGTCGACGGCGAGGGTGCTTTCGATGCGCAGGAATCGCCGGGCGAGCAGGCGGAACCCGCCGCTGCAGGTGAGGATGATCTGCGGCAGGGCGAGGGCGAAGCCGCACACGGCGCCGATCATGGACAGGATGATGACCTCGCGTCCGGCTCCGGGGCGGGCGCCGCAGGCGAGGGCGAGGGCGAAGAGCACGGCTCCGGCCGCGCACGGAAGGACGTAACCGCGGCGCAAGCCCTGTTCGTAGGTGGCGCGGCGGATGGCGACCATCGGGGCGACGCGGGCCGCGGCGAGCGCGGGCAGGACGCCCCCGGCGAGCGCCGTGGACACGCCCACGGCGATCGCGGTGGCCGGCACCTCCCAGGGCACCGTCACCTCGCGCACGTCGACGACCTGCGCGAAGAGATTGATGAAACCGGCGACGTGCCGCAGCGCGAGGCGCGCCAGGCCGATTCCGAGCCCCACGCCGGCGGCCGAGGCCAGCAGGCCGACCAGCCCGGCCTCCAGCGCGATCGCGCCCACGACCTCGCGGCGGCGCGCGCCGAGCGCGCGCAGGACGCCGATCTCCTTCACCCGCTCGACCACGGACAGCGAGAGCGAGTTGAAGATGATGAACGCCCCGATCAGCATCGCCAGCACCGACACGCCGAAGAAAATGGTGCGGAACTGCGAGAGCTGGTAGTCCATGACGGGATTGGTGCGCGGGATCGGTTGGACCGTGTAGTCCGGGCCGAGAGCGGCCCGCAGGGTCTCCAGGGACGCGCCGCCGAGCGCGACCTCGATGCGGTCCCAGCGCCCGCGCCGTCCGAACGCCCGCTGCGCGGAGGCCAGGCCCATCACCACCAGGTCCCCGGCCACCGCTTCGGCCGGACCGGCGGCGTCGAAGATCCCCGCGAGCGTGAAGGGGCGCAACCCGGCGCGGGTTTGCAGCGTCAGGGTCGACCCGCGCGCGAGGCCGTGACGCGTCGCCAGCGACCGCGCCACGATCACCGCATCGGGCCGGAGCAGCAGGGCCGCCACGTCGACGTCGGCGCCGGCCGCGTCGAGCCGGTACTCCCGCAGCGCGGCGTCGCGAACGAAATCGATCCCCAGGACCAGAAGCGTGCGTCCCAGCTCGGGCGCCGCCGCAGGCTCCTGCACCAGCGGCGCCGCCCGCACGCCGGGGACCGATTCCACCCGGGCGAGCGCCTCGGGATTCACGCCCGCGCCGCGCGTGACCACCGCGTCGGCCTTGCCGGCCAGCCGTTCGACGGAGCGCTCGAACGCGCGCAGGATGCTGTGCTCCGTCGCCCGCATCGAGACGAACAGCGCGACCGCGAGCGCCACCGAGACCCCGGCGAGCGAAAAGCGCAGTCGACGACGGTACAGGTACCGCAGCGAGAAGGCCCGGAAGAGCCGGATCACCCTAGCCCCCTTCCAGTTGCCCGTCGCGAACGGTGATGCGGCGACGCGCGTGCTCGGCCACCTTGGGGTCGTGCGTGACGATCACCACCGTCATCTTCCCCTCCGCGGCCACCTCCTGCAGCAGCGCCATGATCCCCGCGCCGGTCGCGGAATCGAGGTTCCCCGTCGGCTCGTCGCCGAGCAGGATCTCGGGCGAGCCCGCCAGCGCGCGCGCGATCGCGACCCGTTGCATCTCGCCGCCGGACAGTTCGTCCGGCAGGTGACTCGAGCGGCCCGAGAGCCCCACCCGTTCGAGCAGGCCGCTCGCCCGTTCGCTCACCTCGGCCATCCGGGCGCCGTCCAGAAGGAGCGGGAGCGAGACATTTTCCAGGACCGTGAAGGTGGGGATCAGGTTGAAGAACTGAAAGACGAAGCCGATCCGGCGTCGGCGGAACAGTGTGCGTTCGCCGTCGGTCAGGTCCGCCGTCGACCGCCCTTCGATGTCGATTCGGCCCGACGTGGGCAGGTCCAGCGCCCCCGCGAGGTGAAGGAGGGTGCTTTTTCCGGAACCGGAAGGCCCCATCACCGCCAGGAACTCGCCGCGGTCGATCCGCAAGGAAACGCCGCGCAAGGCGCGCACTTCCCGACGCCCCTGGACGTAGGTCTTGCACACCTGGTGGAATTCGATCATGGTTCCCTCGAGTCTCCCGGACCCGGGATGGTACGGGGGAATTTCGTGGGGCGCAAGCGTTGGGGGGGCGAGGGTCCCCCGGGAAGTCCGCCATACGCCTTCCGTCTCCGGCAAATCGGGCTCCGACGCGCCGAAGCCGGGATGAGCGGGGTGCGGCACGGCCGCGGCCGGTGGCGTCCGGACGAGGAGAAGCGAGCCCGGCGTGGGGGGAGCGAGCACGGCCGGGATGCACGCGCACGGGCTGAACCGGGCGGTCGGCGCGCCGAACCGGGTCGATTCCGCGGCCCCGGGACGTGCCCCCCGTCCGATCGGGCCGGGTCGGATCAGCGGCCGTCGCCGGCGCGCAGCGCGTCCAGGATGCCGGGACCGGGCGCCGGGGGGGAGGCCAGCGGGTCCGAGCCTTCCAGGGGATCGACCACGGTCGAGGGATCCCGGCCCGTCGCCTTCGCCGCTTCGCGCAGGTACGCCAGCCGGCGCGCCTTCGCGTCCTGATGGTACCGCAGTTGGCGCGACACGATCGAGTCCACCGCACGATTCGCCAGGGCCTCGGCCTCCGCCGACCCGGGGCGAATCCCCCGGGTCTCCTCGTCGAATTGCTCTTTCCAGATCCGCAACGCGCTCACCACGCGGGCGAAGGCCTTGCCGTGGTAATGGAAGATCAGATCGATCTCCGGCCCGGAGTGCGTCGTGACGAAGTCGTATGGATCATCGCCCGCGTCCGGCCGGAAGGCCATTGGACCGCGAAGTTCCTTGCGGCCCACCGCCCGGATGGCGTTGTAGAGCGGCTCGGCTTCCGGGGACGACTTCTCCACCATCTTGAGCGCGAGGATGCGCGCATACTCGGGCGATCCGCGCTCCGCCTTCGCGCGGGCGATGGCTGCGCGCGCCTCCGCTTCGAAGGCGGCGTCCCCCTTCACCGCGCGCTCGAAGACCTCGCGCAGCCGCGCGTTGGCGATCGCCCCCGGATTCCCGGCCTCCCACGCGGGCCGCGCCTCCAGGTAGCTCTTCTCGAAATAGTCTTCGAGCAGCCGGTGAAAGTTGTCGAGGATCCGCGAGCCCACCGAGACCAGGGTAACGCGGTCGTCCGGCAGTTTGTCGATCGCATACAACACCCGCGGGTCGATTCCGTCGGTTCGCCCCTCGACCTTCACCCGATGCACCGCGGCGCGGAACTCCTCGAGCGGGATCGAGCGCAAGGGCTCGGGCTTGGCCGGGTCGAACGCCCCCGTGGAGCCGTGTCCGCCCAAGAGTCCGAACAGGCGCGTGGCGCTGCGAAAGGCGCGCTTCGCCTTCTCCATGGCGATGTGCTTGACCGCGTCGACGAAAAACTTCGGGCTTCCCGAAAGGGTGGTGTGAATCTGGTTGCCCAGGTCCTCGATCCCGTGGAAGGAGTTTCCGGCGAAGCTCGCGGCGAGCCAGTCGCTTCCCGCCCCGCCCCACGCCTTGGCCAGCACCGCCAGGCGGGTGTAGTTCTCGCTGAATTCCGGCGCGGATCCCAGATCCACTTCGGGCGTGAGCGAAAAGTTCGAGGGATCCGTAAGCGCCACCCAGTAGGAGCCCGACTTCTGCTTGTTCCGATTCATCGCCCCGTGAGCGTCGAACTGGCTCGCGGTCCCGACCCGGCCGCCGAACCAGACCGTCTTCGGGTCGTACGGGATCGCCTTCCCGTCCGGGCCGATCAGGACCTTCCCGTCGACCGTGAGCACGCGGTCCTGATTGCGCTCGTCGGTGTCCGGATGGATCGATCCTTCCCGGTAGGCGGTGCGGGAGTCGCGGATCGACGCGTCGGCCGCGTCGAACCCCACCACGTCCTTGTCGGGATTGAGCGCGAGGAAGTGCTTGAACGCGCGCGCGTCGAACGATGCGGCGCTGGGGTAGGCGGTCCGGAACGTCGGATTGCGCGCGGCGCGGGCGTAGAAGAACTCGCGGAAGTCGTCCAGTTCCGGTCCGGCGGGCGGATCGATCGGGACGGCGGCAGCCTTGCCGAAGGCGAAGTCATAAAAGTCCCGGTGGACCTCGAGCGAATACCCGGTAATCGTCACCGGGTAGATCGCGGCGACGGCAAGGAGAAGGAAGAAGCGACGGAGAGACGGATCGCGGCGCGAACGGGTCATGGTCTCGGCCTCCAGCCCAGGGGACGGACTCCGGCGAGGGGTGGGGGAGCAATTTCAGGGCCGGGCGGACCGGAAATCGCAACGTTCGAATGGGGCAGGAGTAGCGGAAAGCAGCGCGAGCGGGCCGGAGCCCGCTCGCCGTGCAAGTTCCAGGATGTGGGATGGGCGATCAGCGACGCGGAGGGCGGCCGCGACCGCCGCGGGAATCTCCGCCGCTGCGCCGACGGGGCGGCGGTTCGTCGCGGTGCCGGCGCGAGTCCGGGGCGTCGGACCGGTTGCCGCCGCGGGGGCGGCCGGAATCATACCGGGATTCGCGGTCGGCGCCACGGTCCCCGCGCCGCGGGGCGGGGCCGTCGCCGCGGGGGAAGTCATCCGTCGAGTCATACCGGTCGCGGTGACCGCGCTCCCGATCCACCGGGTCCGAAGGGCGCGATCGCGCGGACTCCCGGCGCGGCGGACGATCGTCGTACGGGCGACGATCCGGATCCCCGGCGGGCTCGCGTGGCCGCAGGGGACGCCGGGGACGGGAGAGTTCCTCCGGGCGGTGGTCCTCCTCGTACGGGCGGCGTTCGCTGCCTCGCCCCCGGTGCGGTTCGTAATCGCCGCGGGCGCGGTCGGCGTCCGGGTAGTCGCGGTCGTCTTCATGGCCGCGGCGATGGCTGCGCGGCGGTTCCTCGTCCCGGCGGCGGGAATCGCGGGAGCGCCAGGGCTCCTCGAAACGAACCCCGGATCCGCGACGGGCGGGCGGTTCGTCTGCCGGTCGGGCGGAGTCGCGACGACGCGGGTCGCCGCCGGAGGGTCGCGCATCCGTGCGCCGGGGCGCCTCGCGCGGCCGCTCGCTGCGTCGGCCTCGTCCGGAGCCCCCGCCGCGTTCGTCGCCGCGCCCGCGGGGGCCGCGGAAGCCCGGTTTCGGGCGTCGTTCGGACGCCGGTTCGGGCAGGTCGAAGCGGTCGATCTCCTCCTCCTGACGTTCGGAAGCTCGGGCCGCGCCGAACTCCAGGTCGTCGTAGTCGTCGGCGCCGCCGTCCATCGGCTCCATGTAGATGTCCTGGGGGCGCACCGGCCGGTCCAGGTAAGGCGGGCGGGCGGCGGGCGAAGGAGCGGGCCGGTCCAGGGCGGCGGGTCGCGCCGGCGGCAAGGGGTCTTCGGGTTCACGGCGTGGGGGGGCCGGCCGCGGCGGCGGTTCGAGGTGGGCGGCGGGGGCGGAGCGGCGCCCGGGGGCATCGTCCTCCCGGTACCGCCGCGGCGGGTCCTCGTGCCGGGGCGAATCCGCGGACCGTCGCGGCTTCGGTTCGTGACGGCCGGGTCCGTCCGCCGGCCGGCGTCGCGGAGGTTCCTCGCGGGGCCAGTCGCGTGCGGATCGCCGGCCCGGCGCTTCCCGGTGCGGCCCTGCGCCCTCGTCCACGTCGGGATGGGTGCGCACCACTTCGGCGGCATGTTCGTGCTCGCGCATCCGATCCATCGCCCCCACGGCGTGGACCGGCGGAGGAGGCGGGTGCGGCGCGGAGAGTTCCCGCGGCGGGGCCGGTTGGGGCAGGTCATCCACCCTCTCGGTGGGAATCTCCTTATCGATCAGTTTCTCGATCGCATTCAGTTCCTTCCCCTGCCCGGGGGTGACGAAGGTATACGCCACGCCGTCCTTGCCCATGCGCGCGGTGCGTCCGATGCGATGGACATAGTTCTCCGGGTCTTCGGGGATGTCGAAATTGATCACGTGCGTGATGTTGTCGACGTCGATGCCGCGGCCGACCAGGTCGGTGGAGACGAGGAACCGGATGCGGCCCTCGCGGAACTTCGCCATGATCGCATTCCGGCGGTTCTGCTCCATGTCGCCGTGCATCGGCGTCACGCCGTCCACGTCGCGCGCGAGGCGGCGCGCGAGATCGTCCGCATCGACCTTGCGCTTGCAGAAAATGATGCAACGCGGCGGTTCATCGCGGGTGATCAGGCGCAGCAGGGTTTCGGCCTTCCGCTGCTGCGGCACGGCGAAATAGGTCTGGCGGATCGACTCGACCGTCTTGGTCTCCGCGGGGATCTCGACCTCCACCGGATTGACCATGTAGCGGGAGGCGAGACGGCGGACGGGCGGTTCCATGGTCGCGGACAGCAACAGGGTCTGCCGTTCGCGCGGGAGTTGGCGCAGGATCTTCTCGATATCCGGCCGGAACCCGATGTCGAGCATCCGGTCGGCCTCGTCGAGCACTACATGCCGGATGTCGCGCACCGGCAGGTCCCCGTTGCGCAGATGATGGATCACGCGTCCCGGGGTGCCGACGACGATCTGGCAACCCCGCCGCAGGTCCTCGATCTGCTTGCGGAGGGAGTGGCCGCCGACGAGCGTGCCGAAGTACACGCCGAACCCGTTGGCGAGGCGTTCCCCCTCGTACACGATCTGTACGGCGAGCTCACGGGTCGGCGCCAGGACGATTGCCTGGGGATCCAGGCCATCCGTATGAATGCGCTGCAGGATCGGCAGCAGGTAGGCGGCCGTCTTGCCGGTGCCGGTCTGGGCCTGGCCGATGCAGTCCCGCCCCGTTGCGGCCTCAGGGATGAACTTCGCCTGGATCGGGGTGGGTTGCTCGTAGCCGATTCGTTCCAGCGCGAGCAGCGCGCGACGGTCGAGGGGCAGGTCGGCGAACGACTCGACCTCGGGAAGGTGGGGCCTACGCAATACGATTCCTCCGTGGATGATCAAGCGCTCGCGTGGGGGAACCGTCGGGGCTCGTGGGGCGCCCGGGGGTCCGCACATCAAGCGGGCGCGGAGGACGCAGACGCGTCCGTACCTCGCGCGTTCTGCGGGCTCCCGGCGGCGGACCGCCCGATCCCGCAGGACCGCATCAGTGTACTGGCTCGATCCCCGCCGCGCCAGAGGAAAGCGGTAGGCGATCACCGTTTCTGCTTCCGGGGGGAGGGGTGGCTTGGTAGAAGGGAGGACGCTCGGACGGGAGGACTGCGTCATGGACCGGCTCATCCGGATCTTCGAGGCCGCAGGTCGCGTGCGGGGAAGCCTGCCGGGGACGCAGGCCGTGCGCGCGTTGCTGGGCGGGTCCGCGATCCAGCCGGAACATCGCGAGGCGCTGCTGTCCGCCCTGGTCGAGCGGATCCGGGAAGACCTGGATGCCCGCGTGGCCATCCTGACGTGCGAAACCTCCGGTCGGGACACGGGGGGTGTCGCCCCGGCGCTTGCGGTCGCCTGCCTGCAGAATGGGGTGGGCGGATCCTTCGGCGAGGCGCGCCCGCGCCTGGAGGCGCTGCTCGCCTGGGCGCCCTTGCGCGACGACCTGGAGGCGTGCCGCACGCACGTGGTGGCCGATTTCGACCGGGCGCGGGGCCCCGCCGGCCCCTGGGGGCAGTCCGGAAAAGTACTGGCCCTCCTCGGCGCCCCCTGGCGGCCGCCCGGCGCAGCGGTGGGCGGTGTGGTGGTGCTGCGAAGCCCCGCCAGCCTGGACCCGGCGCGGATGCGCCTCGAAGAAATCGCCGCGATCGCCACGCCGATCGTCCAGGCGGCGTTCGACCCGGAGGTCCTCCCTCTGGATGCGGAGATCGCCCGGTTCCTGGCGTTCCTCGCCGGCCGCGAGCCGTGGCAGAGGCCGGCCGGATTCACGCCCGATCCCGATCTCTGCGGTCGGATCGGCCTGGAGGTCCTGTCCCGCAACGGGGTGCTCCCGCTCGGGGTGGACGATCGGGGCGCCTTGCGGATCGCCGTGCTCGATCCCTTCGACCAGCTCGCCATCGACGACGTGATCATCGTCAGCGGCTGCGAAGTCGGCGACATCCAGGTCGGGGCCGCGAGCGAGATCCGCGGACTGCTCGATGACGTCGGGAACTCCCCCAACTCGCCGACTTTCGCGGCGACCCCGGAGAAAGAAGACCTGCCGTCGCTGGCGGATCTCTTCGACGATCTGGCCGAAGGCGACGCCGAACCGGGTGAGGATCCCGCCCCGGAGGGGCCCACCGACCCTGCGCTGCCGGCGGACCACCCGGCGCGGCTCGCCTGGGAGAAGTTCTTGCAGGAATCCGCGGGCGCGGGCGATGACGCAGAGTCCGCCCCGGTGATTCGGTTTGTCGAAGAAATGCTCCGCGCGGCCACCGTCCAGCGGGCGGATGAGGTACACGTCGACCCGACCGGCCCGCTCATCCGCGTCCGTTTCCGGGTCGATGGCGCGTTGCGTACGCATGTCGAAGTTCCGCGCTCGGTGCACGGGTCCCTGACGGCGCGCCTGAAAATCCTGGGCAATCTGGACATCTCGGAACGCCGGCGGCCGCAGAGCGGCGAACTCCGGTGGAAAATGCCGGAACGCTCCGTGAGGGCGCGCCTGGCGACTCTGCCGACCCTCGAAGGGGAGCGCCTCTGCCTGACCCTGTGGGGGGGCGGGGCCGGCCCGCAGAGTCTGGAGGAGATCTTCCCCGAGGCCGCCGTTCGCGCCCGTCTGAGCGGGATCCTCGCCCGCGGCCGCGGGCTCGTTCTCTTCGCGGGCCCCGGACAATCCGGAAGGACGACGCTGGCCTACGCCTGCCTCCGTCACCTGGTCGCCGCGGAGCGGGCGGTCTTGTCCGCGGAGTGGAGCGTCGAGGCTCCCCTCTCCGGAGTCTCGCAGGTATCGGTTCAGCCCGACGTCGGTCTGGACTTCCCTTCGGCGCTGCGGGCGATGCTTTCCCAGTCCCCGGACGCCGTCTACGTGTCGGATCTGGCCGGGCATGAAATGGGGTCGGCGGTCGTGAGTGCGGCGCGCGAACGATGCCTGGCGCTCGCCACGATTCACGCCGCCGACACCGGATCGAGCCTGACCCGGTTGCTCGACATGGGCGTGGAGCCGTACCTCCTCGGGGAAGCGCTGGCCGGCGCCGTGGCGGTCCGGCTCGTGCGCGCGCTGTGCGGATGCGCCGTCTCCCGGGAAGCGCGGGCGGAGGAGCGCGCGCTCTTGGGGTCCGCGGGCGCGGTGATGCTCCGATTCCCGCGCGGTTGCCCGGAGTGTCGCGGGACCGGGTACCGGGGTCGCGTCGGCGTGCAGGAAGTGCTGGTGGCGGACGACCCGATGCGCATCGCGATCGGCGCGGGGCAGGATCGGGAGGGGCTGCGCGCGCGGGCGATCGCGGGCGGGATGCGCTCGCTCTGGGATGATGCGGCGGCCAAGGTGCGCGCCGGAATCACTTCGCTGTCGGAAGCGCTCGCCCTCGGCGTGCGGTAAGGATCGGCCGATGGAAACGGACCCGCGGGTGCGCGTCTTCGAACGGTTGGTCCGCGCGTATCGGGAGGGGGCCTCGGAGGTCCACTTCGAGCCGTTCGAGGGTCGGATCCGCGTGCGCAGCCGGAGCGCCCACGGCTTCCGCGAAATCGACTCCTGGCCGCGCCGCATGGCGCCGTGGCTGGCGTCCCATCTCGGCAAGCGCGCGGGCCTGGACGTGTCGGAAAAACGGCGGCCGCAGCAGGGGACCCTCCGCCTGCATCCGGGAGCGCCGGCGAATCCGCCGGTCGATCTCACCCTCTCGCTGCTTCCGCTGGGCGACGGCGGGATCCGGATCTGCATTCGCTTTTCCCCCCCGCCGGGTCCGGAGCCCGATCCCGGCGCGCTGGGGTTTTCACCGGAGGCCCGCGCGGGGTGGAACGTGCTGACCGGGGGACGGTCCGGATTGGTCCTGCACGCCGGTCCCCCGGGCTCCGGGCGGACGACGGCGCTCCATGCCTCCGCCCGCGCGCATCGCCCGGAAGAGCGGCTGGTCCTGTCCGCGGAGGATCCGCTCGAGCGGCGGATGGCCGGAATCGTGCAGACGGAGGCGGACGAGGCGCGGATCGGCGGCATGGCGGCGATTCTCTACGCCTTTCGCCGCCAGCGTCCGGACGTCGTGCTGGCCGGGAGAATCCCGGACGCCGAATCGGCCCTCCGGTTGATCGAACTGGCCGAATCCGGCGTCCGGGTCTTCGCCGTGTCGGCCGCAACGGACGGGGCGTCGGCCCTCGAGGAACTGTTCCTTCGCGTCGGGGACCGCTCTCGGATCGCGGCGGCACTGACCGGCGTGTGCGAACTTCGACTGTTGCCGGGGCTTTGTTCCTGCGCCGAGCCGGGCGAACCGTCCGCGGACGCGCGCGCGCGGTGGCAGTCGCTCGGGGGGACGCGCATCGACGGCGCCCGACGTCCGGTGGGATGCCCGCAGTGCGCCGGCTCCGGTTTCTCCGGCCAGGTGCCGGTGCACGGCATCGTGCTGCCCGGCACGTCCGACGGCTCGGCCTGGGTTCGCGCGCGGGACGCCGGCGGACGGGCGACCGCGATCCGGGCCGCCGCGAGGCTTTCCCGTTTCACCGACGCCTCAGCGAAGATTCGGGAGGGAAAAGTCGCGCTCGAGACGTGCGTCGAGCGCGTCCCTTGAGAGGACCGGCAGGAGGCGAGGCATGACGGCAACCGAGAGGGCGGACGTTCGCCCCGTCCCGTCTCCGGAAGCGATCCGTTCCGTCGGGGACTCCGGGTCCGGCCCGGCGCGGCGAGGTTCGCGGGCAACGGCGGCGCTCCTGTCGGCTTCCCTCCTCGGTTTTCTCGCCGCAGGTCCCCCGGGCGTCGGCGAGGAGCCCGCCCCGTCTACCTTCCCTTCGCACTGCCGCGGATTTCTCGATACTCCGCGGACGCGGCTCTCGGCGGTGCTGGGCGACTACCGGTTCCTGCACGCGGGTTCGGTCTACGCGGTCGCGTTTCACCCCGACGGCCGGCACGTCCTGTCCGCCGGCGAGGATCGGGTGACGAGGCTGTGGGACGTGGTCACCGGTCGCGAACGGCTCGCGCTCGAGGGACACGACAACACCGTCGGGAGCCTGGCGCTCTCGGGTCGAGGCGAGCGGATGCTGACCGGGAGCGACGACCGTTCGCTGAAACTCTGGGATCTCGCAGCGGGTCGCGTGCTTCGGTCCTTCACCGGACACGGCGGCGCCGTCAATGCCGCGTGGATCTCGGCGGACGGCACCTGGGGAATCTCGGGGGGCGGGCTGTTCGACAGCACGGTGCGGCGGTGGGACTTCGAGACCTCGCGCGAAGTCTGGAAGGGGGAGAAGCACTCCTACGGGGTCAAGAAACTGGCCGTGTCTCCCGACGGTCGGCGGGTCTGGTCGGTGGCCCGGGACGGGAAGCTGCAGACCTGGGACGCGGCCGGGGGCGGCGCCGGGTGGTCCGCGGACGGGGTGGACTCGGTCGCCTGTTCGCCGGATGGGGCACGGGTCCTGGCCGGTTGCGTGGGCGAGGTGCGGCTCTACGACGCGGAGAGCGGGATCCTCCTCGGTCGTCTCGAGGGGTTCGCCGGATCGGTCAGTTCGGTCGCCTGGTTGCCGGACGGTCGGCAGGCGCTGGCCGTATCGGAAGAAGGGACGTTGCAGCGCATCGACCCGGGGGAGGGGAAGGTGCTGGCCGTCCTGAGCGAACGAAGCCGGCTCGAGGTCCTGTTGAAGACGATGGTCGCCCCGTTCGCCCAGGCAACGACGGACTACACGTCGCTTGCGGTTTCGCCGGACGGCACGCGAGTCGTGACCGGGGGCGGAGCCTGGGGCCGGCACGTCATGTTGTGGGATCTGGGTTCGGGGAAGAGGCTGGCGGGCCCCCCGTCCGGACACGCCGGGTCGATCCGCGCGGTCGAAACCAGCCCCGATGGAACGCGCGCGATCACGGCAAGCAGCGACGGGACGGTGCGAGTGTGGGATCTCGAGGGCGCCCGGGAGCGCGCGCGGTTGGAGCCGGGTTCGGGCGAGGCGGCCGCGCTCGCCGTTGCTTCGGATGGCGCGGTCGCGGCGGTGGGCACCGGTCTGGGGGACGTGGCGCTGTTCGACCTCGACTCCCGGGCCGTGGTGTGGCGCCGTCAGGACGAACCGGAGGCGGTCGTGGCGCTGCGATTGACCGCCGGCGGCGACGCGGTGGTCGCGGCCCACGAGCATCCCGGGGGGCTCGCCTGTCGGAGGTATGACCGTCGTCTCGGGTCGCCCGGGCCTTCGGTTCTGCTGGCCGGCGCGAAGGCGACGGCGGCGGCGATCGCTCCGGAGGGGGAAAGCGTGCTGGTCGGTCGTGCGGACGGATCCCTGGAGTCCTGGGATCTCCGTGCCGGAACGCGCGCGCGTGAGCTGCGCGCGGGTCTGGCTCTGCCGCAGGACGCGGGTGCGGCGGCTCCCGAGGATCGAGCCGTGACGGCCCTTGCGCTCCTCCCGGACGGCCGCGGCGCACTGTCCGGGGATGCGCAGGGGAATCTGCAGCGGTGGGGTCCGGGGGACGGGTCAGCCGGATCCCTGCTCGGCAAACATGGTTCGCGGATCACGGCGATCGCGGTTTCGCCGGACGGCCGCCTCGCCTTGAGCGGGGAGCAGCAGGGCGTGATCCGGCTGTGGGACCTCGCCACCGGGCAGCGCCTCGACTCGATCGATCTCGCCAGCAGCGGGGACGCCGTCACTGCGCTCGCATTCTCCCGGGACGGCGGGTCTTTCCTGGTCGGAACCGGCGGAAGGGTCGCGTTGAAGTTCGAGTTGCGACGTCCCCGATAATCGGGCGAGGGCCGGGAATGGGGCGGCGGCGGGGATGGTTGGACTCCCGGTTCCGCTTCGCTTCGCTTCGATCCGAGGGAGGACGCGATGAGACTCGCACTGGCGCTCCTTCTGGGAATGAGTGCGGTCGGAGTGCGCGCCGAGCCGGCGGCAGCCCCCGCGACGCTGGAGGAGCGGGCGCGATCGGCGGTGGCCCGGGGTCGGGACTGGCTGGAGAGACAGCAAAGTCCGGACGGGACGTTTCCGAGTCTCTATCCGTCCGCGGGGTGCCATGCGCTTGCGCTCTGGACGTTGCTGGAGTGCGGCGCGCCGACGGCGGATCCCGCGGTGCAGCGGACGCTGGGTTGGTTGCGCGGGAATGCCGATCCCGCTCGGGGGCTCGGCCAGCACGCCCAATACGGCGCCGCGCTGACGCTCGTGGCGCTGCAGTCCTATCACTATCGCCGGGCCGCCGAGGCGGAGACGTTCCGCAGCGGCGAGGACTGGGTGCGGGCCGCCCGTCGCGGGTTGACGTCGGCCGATCGCGCATGGGTGGAACGGCTGGTACGGTATGTGCGGGCCTGCAGCACGGGGACGCATTGGCTGTACTCGGCGATGCCCGGTCGCCCCGCGGAGCTTGCGGATGCCGGGTTGCCCGTGGCGGCGCCGCCGCCGGGCGCGGAAGCGGGATCCCCGCGGTGGAGCGGGGTGCGCATGAAGTGGGGAGGCGACAATTCGAATGCCCAATACGGGTGGATGGGAATCCGCGCCGCCACCCTCCTGGGCGTGACTCTGGTCGACGACCGGTTCTTCCACGAGGAACTCGAGCGGTTGTTGCGGTCGCCGGAGCCGGGGATCGGCAGCGCGGTTTCGATCGCGCGCGACGGCGACCGCGGCTTTCCGGGCCTGTGGGATGCGCCCGAGGTGCGCCGGAACGTGACGCGGCTGGGGTGGGGATATGGAAACGGGGATCCGCTGCCGACGATGACCACGGGTTGCATCGCCTCCCTGATCTATGCCTGGCAGGAGGCGGAGGAGCGGGGGTTGATGACCGGCGAATTGCGGGTTCGCGCGCGGGAGGCGGTGCTGGGCGGGATCGCCGACCTGTTTGCGGCCACGCGCGAGCGCGTCGAGGAGGGGTGACTTCCGCTCACGCGGGGCAGCGTGACTGCCCATCGGATCAGCCGGGCGTTCGCGCTGGGGCCGATCCCGTACCATTCCTTCGGGTTGTCGCGGGCCCTGGCCCTGGCGGGCGTGCGCACGGTGAACGGGCAGGACTGGTGGTCGATCGGGGTGCAGGCGATCCTGCCGGCGCAGCAGTCGGACGGGTCCTGGTACTTCGATCCGGCCGGGAAGGTCGACGTGCTCGAGACGTGCTGGCACCTGCTGTTTCTGACGCGGGCGGCGGTGCCGGCGGCGCCGCTGCCGTGAGGCCGCGCGCGGATCGGGGCGGTCCCGCGGGTCCATTCACTTGTTTTGCGCGCGCAGTTCTTCCGCCTTCTGGATCAGCGGTTGCGCCCGCGCGGCGAGTTCCGGCTTGAGTTTCATGGCCCGCTTCAGGTCGGCGATCGCTTCATCGTAGCGACCGAGATTCAGCCGCACCTGGCCGCGCAAGTCGAACGCCTCGGCCCACTGCGGCGCGATCGCGGTCGCGCGTGAGACGCTGGTCTCCGCCGCCTGCATGTCCCCGAGCCGGGCGAGGGCGAATCCCAGGTTGTAGTGGGCCTCGGGGAAGCTCTCGTGGCGGCGGATCGCCTCCCGGAACTGCTTCTTGGCGTCCTCGAGGCGTCCGAGGTTGATCTCGGCGACGCCGATCAGGTAGTGGGCGTGCGCGTCGTTCGGATTGATCTCCTTGAGCAGGCGACGGGCGTCGGTGCGGGCTTCTTCCCACCGTTGGTGATTCACATAGAAGACCGCGCGGTCGCGCAGCGCCTCGGCGCTCTTGGGCGCAGCCTCGAGGGCGAGGGTGAGACACTTCTCCTCCTCGCTCTCGTTGCGGAGACCGCGGTGGCACTCCGCCATTTCCCGATACAGGTGGTCGTGGCCGGTCTTCTGGAGATCGAGCGTGCGCTGGAAGTCGACCAGCGCCTTTTGCCACTCCCGGCGCCGTTGCCATTGATGTCCCCGCTCGTGGTGGTTGGCGGCATGCTCGGGGTCGACCTCGATCCCGGCCGTATAGATGCGCACCGCGCGTTCGGTGTCGCCGACCTGGGAGCAGGCGCGGCCGAGATCGTGGAGGGCGACGGCGTCCCCGGCGACGATGGGAAGGGCGCGGTCGACCGCCTCGTTCGTGCGTTTCCGATCGCGCAGGTCGAAGCCGCACAGACGCACCAATTCGAGTGCGGTGGTGCGGTCCCCGGCGGCCCGGGCGAGCACGAGTTCGAGGTCGCGCGCGGCATCGGCGAACTGCCGCCGGGACTTGGCGTGCTCCGCGCGGGCGCGCAGGGCCTCGGCCGAGTAGCCGGAAGCGGCGACGGCGAGGTCGAGCCACGCGGCGGCGTGCGGCGAATCCGGGACGCGGGCCTCCGCGAGGCAGGGGGCGACCACCGTCGAGCCGGGCGCGCCCGCCGGCATCTGTTCGAGGATCGATCGCAGGCGGGCCCACGGTTCGACCGGCGGGTCGCTGGAGCCGGCGAGGCGCGATGCGTCGGCCAGGGCCTCCGGCGCGCGTCCGGCGCGCAGGAGGGCGCGGACGCGGGCCGCGCGCACCGGGGTGGAGTCGGGCTGCGTCTCGACCACGGCGTCGAGGACGCGCAACCAGGGGGAGGGGTCGTCGGCGGCGAGCGCCTTTTCCTCCATCTCGCTGAGCAGAGGTTCCATGCGGGCCCCGCGGCCGGTGGCCAGCAGGATGTTCTCGACCGCGGACTGAAGGTCCCCCTGGTCGATGAGGGCGCGGCCGAGGACCAGGGAGGCGCGGTTCTGGATTTCCGTGACGGCGGCTCCCGAGGCCGTTGCCTTGCGCGCGTCGGCCACCGCCGCCTCGCGGGCGCCGAGTCCGAGGTGGGCTTCGGCGCGCAGGACGAGCCCGAGCGCGTCCTCGGGGCGCTTTTCGAGGAATCGGTCCAGATCGCCGCGCGCGTCCTCCAGGCGATTCAATCCCATCCGGGCGCGCGCCCGTTCCCGCCAGAAAGCGGGGACGTCCACGAGCGACTCCCCGCGTCCGTTCCCTTCCGCCAGGGCGATCGCCCGGTTGAGATCCTGCTCCGCCAGGCTGGGGAGGCCGCCGTCGAGGTAGAGGGATGCGCGCTGGGCGTAGGCCGGGATCCAGCGACGATCGAGGAGCAAGGCGCCGCCGAGTTCGGTGATCGCCTTGGAGGGCTGTTTGAGGTCGAGGAAGGTGCGCGCGCGGCCGAGGTAGAGGCCCGGGTCGCGGTGTCCCAGCTGGACGAGCCGGTCGTACTCGTCCAGGGCGGCGACGGGATCGCGAAGGTCGTGGCGGAGGAGATCGGCGAGCGCCATGCGCGCCGAGTTGGCCGGGGGGGAGCGGTCGATGGCGTCGAGCAGGTCGTCGCGGGCCAGCAGTGGGCGCCCGGCGGCGCGGTGTGCGAGGCCGCGCCGGTAGCGGGCACGGCCGTCGTCCGGATGGCGGGAGATCCAGGCGGTCCATTCCGCCGCCTGCGAGTCGGGTGTGAGGTCGGCCACGCGTTTATCGAAGGCGGCGAACTCGTTTTCCGCCGGTTCGTCCGCGGCCTTGCGCAGATCGTCCCGGCGCGCGGCGAAGCGGGCTTCGAGCGACGGTTCAAGCTGCAGGGCGCACATCAGGTCGGCGAGAGCGGCCCGGGTCTCGCCGCGGCCGGCGCGCAGTTCGGCGCGGCACAGGTAGGCCGGGGCCAGCCCGGGGTCGCGCGCGAGCGCCGCTTCGACCGCGCGCAGGGCGAGGCGGGGTTCCCCGAGCGCGCGGTAGGCCTCGGCGCGCACGGCGAGCGTGAAGGCGTCTTGCGGGTCGGCGACCAGCGCGGATTCGATTTCGCGGAGCGCCTCGGCGGCGCGTCCGGTCGAGGTCCAGGCGAGGGCGCGCACCACGCGGGCGCGCCGGTGCTCCGGCGCGAGTTCCAGCGCGCGTTCGACCGTCTCCAGTCCTTCCGCGGCCCGGCCGCTTCGCACCTGGGCCTCGGCCAGGCCGGCCAGCGTTTCGGCGCGCTCCGCGGGCGGCAGCTTCAGCCGATCGCGGATGCGCAGCGCGCGCAGGTACTCATCCGCCGCCTTGCTCCAGTTCCCCTTTTCGCCGTGCAGCCGGCCCAATTCCATCGCGCTGGGGTGGTTGTCGCGGAACATCATCGCCATGGTCAGGATCGTCTCGGCGACGTCGGGACGTCCCTGTTCCCCCGCCGCGCGCGCGACCTCGAGGAACGTCGCCCGCTCCTGTTCGACCCCGAGTTCCGAGGCGCGGCTCAGGTCCTTGAGGCACGCCGGAGGATTGCCGAGGAGAAGCCAGGTGATGCCGCGCCAGATGTACGCCGCTCCCTGGTCGGCGGCGTCGGAAACGAGTTCGTTCCAAGCGGCCAGGGCGTCCTTGGTCCGTCCGGCGCGGACGAGCATCTTGGCGTGGTCGACGCGGGCCCTCCCGTCGCCCGGGTTGGCGCGCGCGATCGCCTCGAGGTCGTCGAGCGCGGCGTGCAGGTCGTTGCGCGCCAGGTGGATTTGCATGCGCAGGCGGCGCAACTCCACGTCGTCGGGGACGAGGGCGATCGCCCGCTCCAGGTCCGCGAGCGCGAGGTCGGTCTCGCCCGCTCCGGAGCGAAGCGACGCCCGCAACCGGTAGGCGGCGATGTTTTGAGGTTGCAGGTCGAGGATCCGGTCCACCGCGGCGAGCGCCCGGGGCGCATTGCCGGCGGCGAGGTGGGCCTGCGCCAGCAGGTCGAGCGCATCGACCGAGTCGGCGCGCAGGGTCACCGCCTGACCGGCCTCCTTGAGGGCGCCGGCGACGTCCTGCTTGCGGAGCGAGATTCGCGCGCGCGCGATCCAGGTCTCCGGATTGCGCGGATTCCTGCGCGCGGCTTCGTCGAGCAGGCGGAGGGCGTCCTCGAATTCGCCCGCCTGCACGTGCACCAGCGCGACCGCCAGCAGGCCGGCGTCGGTGGCGGGATCGAGTTCCGTGATCCGCTCGAAATCCCTCAGGGCTTCCGCGGAGCGGCCGAGGTGGTCGCGGAGCAGGGCCCCGCGCAACAGGAGGGCCGGGATGGAGTCGGCGGCGAGCTCGAGTGCGCGCGTACAGTCGGTGAGCGCCTGCTCGAACCGGCCCAGGCCGCGGACTTCGCGCGCGCGTCCGAGCAGGGCCTCGACGAAACCCGGGTCGTGTTCGAGGGCCTGTCCGTAGAGGGCGATCGCCTCTTCCCCGCGGGCGAGTTGGGCGCGCCCGACCAGGCGGCGCGCCTCATTGCGCATCGCCAGCCGCTTTCGCTCGTCGGCCTCGGAGGCCTCGCGCGCCCGTCGTTCCCGCGCCGCGCTTTCGGCGGCCTGGATCGCCCAGGAGACCGCGGTAAACAGGGCGGCGCAGGCCGCCAAGGCGCCGGCGGCAATCAGCGGGTGCCGACGGGCGCGCCGCCAGACCCGGGTGGTCACTCCGATCGGCACGGCGCGGACGGGCTCGCCCGCGAGGTAGCGCTTCAGGTCCTCGGCGAGATCCTCCGCCGTCGCATAGCGTCGCGTGGGTTCCTTCTCCATGGCCTTCTGGATCACCGTCTCCAGGTCGGCCGGCAGCCACGGGTGGATCTTCCGCGGCGGGGTCGGATCGGTGTGGATGACCTTGTAAATCACGGCCGCGACGTTGTCCCCCTCGAACGGGGTCTTGCCGGTCGCCACCGTATAGAGGACCGCGCCGACCGAGTAGATGTCCACGGCCGTCCGCGCGGCGTCGGCGCCGCCCCCGGCCTGTTCCGGCGACATGTAGACCGGCGTCCCGACGACGGCGCCGGTTTGCGTCAGGTGCTCCGCCGACTCGATGTCCCGTGCCAGCCCGTAATCGGTCAGGTACGCGTTTCCTTCGAGGTCGAGAAGGATGTTTTCCGGCTTGATGTCGCGATGGACCACGTGTTGCCGGTGCGCGTAGGCGAGTGCTTCGACGATCTGGGTGACGGTGCGCACTCCGCGCTCGAGCAGTTCCGGCGTCAGGGTGGGGAGCGACTTCACCCACGAAGAGAGGGTCGGGCCTTCGATGTAGTCCATGACGAGGCTGGGAGCGCCTTTCCAGGAACCGACATCGTGCAATTGCACGATGTGCGGGTGGCGCAGCTTCGCGCACGCCAGGGCCTCGCGTTGAAAGCGGGTCGCGCCGACGCTGCCGGGGCCTCGTTCTCCCGTCATCGCCTTGATCGCGACGGTGCGCTTGAGCTCTTTGTCCCAGGCCTTGTAGACGACTCCCATGCCGCCACGGCCCAGTTCCTGCTGGATCTGGTATCGCTCCGGGTCGATCGGCTTCAGGATCACCGCGACCGACGGATCGGTGCCGGGTGCGATCACCGGGCGGAGCGGGGCGCGGCTTGCCGGCGTCCCGGCGGGTTCCGCCATGGTCTCGATGCCGGCCGCGGACCCCGGCGTGCTGTAGGTCGACGGTGCGCCGGTCAGCAACGAGGAAAACCGGTCGCGCGAGGAGAAGGCGATGTGGATCAGGAGCGGGGCGAGATCGCGCACCCGCGTCTCGCCGGTGGACTGCATCGACCGGCGTTCCTCGGCGGAGAGCAGTCCGTGCTGGACGAGCCAGTCGAGGACGGCCCCGGCGGGATCGAGCGGCGCGGAGGCGTCCCCGGCGGACTGCTGTTTCAGCAGGGCGCCGGCGAGAATCTCGTCCGAAATCACCCCCAGTCGGGACGCGAGGCTGGGGTCCATCTGCGCCAGGCGGACCGCGATTTCCAGGCGGTGGGAAGATGCGGCGGAGGAGGCGGGTTTCGCCCCCCCGGGCGCCATCTCGATCGTCGCGCAATTCGAGTCCGACCATGCGGATGCCGCCGGCGTCTCCGGAGGCGGCAGGGCGTCGAGGAGGCACTGCAGAATCTGGTCGCGGGGGGTCATAGCGGACGATTCTATGACGCCCGGCGGGTGGAACCAAGCGAAACCCGCGGGGGCGCCGATCGTTGCCCTTGGGGGTCCGGGGCGAGGCGACGAGGGGGAGGACGAGGCGGCCCCCCCGATCGGTCAGGACCGTTTCGCCTCCGGGGCCGGAGCGCCGGGCGGCGCCGCCCCGGCCGAGCCGGGTTTGAGGGCGCGCGGGGTCAAGCCGACCAGGTGTTCGTTCTTGCCCCCGGGCACCCGCTGGACGCCCTTGCGCCCGAAGACCGAGCGGGGCTGGGAGGCCACGGCAAGAACGGACCATCCGGACTCCGCGGCCAGTTCCTCCATCATCCGGTCGGCGGGACGGACCTCGGCGCCGACCTCGAGATCGGCGACCACGAACCAGGCGCGGCCGGAGGGGGCGAGGACGCGGCGCGCGGCGCGCAGCGAGGCCGCCATGTCCTTGCGGTAGGCGTCGACCCCGCCGGGCGCATTCTTCGCCCCGATTTCCCGCTTCTCCGCGGACCCCAGGCGCAGGCCGATCCAGTCCGCCGACATGCGCGAAGAGTCGACGTACCGGTAGGTGCCCGCGTACGGCGGGGACGTGACGATCAGATCGACGCTCCCGTCGGGGACACCCTTCAATTCGCGCGCGTCCCCCTCGGCGATGTCCGGGGGCGGAGTGCCGGCGGGGACGGTCTCCGCGAGCGTGGTCAGGCAGTTCGCGAGTTCCTGGACCCGTTCGACGAAATGTTTGGTCGGGCGGCCGGCGGGGATGCCCTTCTGGACGCTGCGGCCGCTCGTGAGTCCTTCGCGGCGGGACATCTTCACGAGGATGGAGGAGAGGGAGAGCAGCAGGGCTTCGCGGACTCGCTCGAAGCGGATCTCCCGGACGGCGTCGCGGACGGCCGCCAGTTCCCAGGCCACGTGGGGGTCGAAATCCTCCCGCGCCGACTCGGGCGGGGGATCCTGGGAGCGGCTGCGCACGAGCCGGCGGACGTGTCGGCGCACTTCGTCCGCGGCCTCCAGGAGAGCCTCCCGCTGCGGCGGGGCCCAGAGGGAGCACTTCAGCCGCGCGACCCGGACGGCGACCGGGTTGATGTCACGGCCGAGCGCGCGACATCCGCGGGCGAGGGCCTCGACCGGGACGGTACCGCTGCCGCAGAACGGGTCGAGCACCGCGGCCCGCGGGGGCACGGTCGCGATCAGTGTGCGCGCGAGGTGCGGGTGAAGCCGCGCGGGGTAGACGTGGAAGCCGTGCGTGAGCGCGCGTGGGTCGTCGTCCTGCGGCGCGGCGAGCGCCCGGCGGGCGAGGTCGGCGGCCGCCGAATCGCCCCGCGCGTTGACGGCGCCGCGCCAGTTGGAAAGCGCCCTTCGGTCCTCGCGCATCGGTCACCGCCTTCCTGCGCGTCGGACGGGTTCCGGCGGGGCTGCCCCCGGCGCCCAGATGTCGTACCGGTAGAAGCGGCACTCCAGCGCCCCGTTGAGGATCTTGATCTGCTCGGTCGCGCGGAACCCGATGCGCACGGCCAGCGCGCCGTCGGCGGCCAGCACCCACGCCGTCGCCCCGGGGAACCGCCGGAGCGCGGTGCCGATCTTGCGATAGAGCGGGTGCAGGTCGACACCCGCCTCCAACCGCTCCCCGTAGGGGGGATTGAGGACGATGCACTGCGGCAGGGGGTCGGCGACGAAGTCCGCGATGTCGCACTCGGAAAACCGGATCCAGCGCTCGACCCCTGCCGCCCGCGCCGATTTCCGGGCCAGGTCGAGCGCGCCGCCGTGGTGGTCCGCGCCGTAGATCGGAAGTGCGGGATCCGGGAGCGCGCGCGCCCGCGCCTCTTCGCAGGCGGCGGCCCAGACGGACGGCTCGTGGTCCGGCCAGGCCAGGAACGGCCAGCGGTCCCGGAGCAACCCGGGGGCCCGCCGGGCCGCCATCATCGCCGCCTCGATCGGGAAGGTCCCGGAACCGCACATCGGGTCCGCGAGGGGGACGGCACCGTTCCAGCCGGTCAGCGCCAGCAATCCGGCGGCCAGCGACTCGTTCAACGGCGACTTCACCATCGCCTCCCGGTACCCTCGCTTGTGCAGCGTCGTCCCGGTCGTGTCCCGGGAAAGCACGAACCGGTCTTTCGACAGGTAGAGATGCAGCGGGAGATCGGCACCCTTGGCATCGACGTTGGGCCGCACCCCCGTGCGTTCGCGGAACTGGTCGACGATCGCGTCCTTCACCTTGAGGGCGGCGTATCCGGAATGGGTCATGCGCGAATCGCGCAGCCGGCAGTCCACCGAAAGGGTCTGATCGACCCTCATCAGGCAAGACCAGTCGAGTGTTCGCACGGCGTCATACAGTTGCTCCGGGGTCGCCGCGTCGCCGTGCAGCACCGGTTCCAGGACCCGGATGGCCGCCCGCAGCCACAGGTTGGCCCGGTGTCGCAGGCCGGCGTCGCCGCGGCAAAGCACGCCCATTCCCCGCAGCCGGAGGTCGGTGGCGCCGAGGGCGCGCAATTCGTCCGCGACGACGCGTTCGAGGCCGGGCATGCAGGCGACGAAGTACTCGCGGGCGGGAGCGGCAGGGTTCATGGCGTGCATGGTACCCCGGAATCCGCGGGGGCGCAACGAACCGTCACGGGCGGCTTCGCGCGGGCGGCCGTCAGTCCCCGGACGTCAATCCGGCGGGATCGGCTTCCACGATGAAGAACCAGCCGATGGTCTCCAGGCGGAAATGCGCGATCAGCCTCGATTCCCCACGCAACGTCGTC
The DNA here is from genome assembly GCA_964632945.1 of uncultured Planctomycetia bacterium. Lineage (GTDB taxonomy): Bacteria > Planctomycetota > MHYJ01 > WSZJ01 > CAZWCX01 > CAZWCX01. The sequence goes on from CAZWCX010000005.1 coordinate 119,290, forward strand.
TCCACGTAGCCGGAGCGCCGGGCCCGCACCGCTTCGACCACCGCGGGCTCCCCGTACGGCTTGAGTTCGAGCCCCTGGTCGAGCTGGTCATTGCGGAATCGCAGGTTCAGGTCGCGGGAGTCCACGATCACCCGTCCCTCGCCGTCCGCCAGCATCGTTTCCTTGACCGCCGAGAGGTGAGGCATCAGCATCAGGTTCTGGATGAGCTTGTTGAAGATGCACTCCACCACGGCGACCCCCAGGAACTCGCCCTTCTCGTCGTACATCGAGGTAGCGCAAGGGAGCACGAGGTCGTCGCCCGTCGCATCGGTGGAAGAATCGACATACGGGTTTCCCCAGTGCTTCCCGCGCTTGTGCGCGGCGAGCGTGTAGTACGGACGGACGCGGGGATCGTAGTCGTCCGGGGTGCAGCCCATGCCCGGGTACAGGTAGAGCACTCCCTCGGGGAGCACCAGGTAGCCGTAGTCCATGGCGCCGCCGCCCTCGAGGAGCAGGTGGCGCTGGTCGGCAGGGGACCACTCCAGGCTGCCCGCCGGGCCGCTTTCGAGGAACATCCGCCGGAGGTGGTGCCGCAGGGGGGAGAGCCGCCGGAGCTTGGGCAGCACGGCCTCCCGGGCCAGCCCCGGGGCGCGCACCGCCACGGGCCAGTCGACGCTCACCGGAACCCGGTACAGGTCGGACGCGGTCAGATCGGCGGGCTCCCGGCCCGGCGTGTTGAAGTCCTCGTGAAAGTAGACCGGTTCGTCCCGTTCGATTCCGTGCGTGAGCGCCCAGGTCGCCGCCGTGGCCAGTCCCTCGAGCGCCTCTTCCAGGCGCAGGAAGCGGGTGTCGATCCGGTGGCCCTGACGGGCCACCTGGGTGAGAAACGCGCTGACGGTGCGCTGCTTCTGCGCCGCCGCCAGTTGCTCCCGATTGCGCTGGAACTCGCTCCAAGCCGCCGGCAGCAGGGCCGCGAGCAGGCCGACCAGGAACAGGAGCAGCGACGCTTCCCGGTGGCGACTCATCCACCGCATCGCCTTTTGCGCGGGATTGTCGGGGCGCGCGCGCACTTCCTCGCCGCGCAGGTACCGGCGCACGTCCTCGGCCAGCGCGCCCGCCGTCGCGTAGCGCTGCTCCGGCTCCCCCGCCGTCGCCTTGGCGATGATGGCGCGCAGTTCGGCCGGGACGGGAATGGCCGGGTGGGCCGGGGTGATCGATTCTTTTTTCGCGCGCAACACGTTGGTGAGAACCGACAGCGTATTGTCGCCCGTGACCGCGCGTTTGAGGGTGACCAACTCGAACAGGATGATCCCGAGGGAATACTGGTCGCTGCGCCCGTCCAGTTCACGGTTCTTGCCGCCGGCCTGTTCGGGGGACATGTAGCGCGGGGTGCCGACCATCTGGCCCGCGCGCGTGAGTTCGAGCCCGGCCTCGTCGGGATCGGTCGAGTCGTGGGCGGACAATTCCACGATCTCGGCGACGTTTTGCTCGCTCTCGCTGCCCATCAGCCGCGCGATGCCCCAATCCATGACGTAGACTTCGTGATAGCGGCCGATCATGAGGTTGGCCGGCTTGAGGTCCCGGTGGATCACCCCCTTCGAGTGGGCGAAGTCGATCGCGTCGCAGACCTTGAGGAAGTGCTCGAGCCGGGCGGGGAGCGAGTGTTCGGGATCGATCTCCTTCCCGCGCCGGTAGAGCTCGAGGGTCTCGTCGAACAGGTCTTTGAACGTGCGGCCGCGGATCATCTTCATCGCGTAGCCGAGCGCGCCGCCGGGGAGGATCTCGAGGCCGTAGACGGGGACCACGTTGGGATGGTCGAGCTGGCCGGTGATCTGCGCTTCATTGAGGAAGCGCCGGACAACGGCGGGGTCCATGCCGGCCAGAGGGAGCAGTTGCTTGTACGCCACCTTCCGGCGCAGGTCGAAATCCTTGGCGAGATAGACGCGCCCCATGCCGCCCTCACCGATGACCCCCAGCATCCCGAAGCGGCTTCCGGCGGTCATGTCGCCGGGCAGTCCCCGGGGGGGCGGGGCCGACGCGTCGGGAGCGAGGGTGACGGCGTCCTGGGTGGCGTCCGCGGGTCCGGGCGGGGAGCGGAACGGAACGGGCGCCTGCCGACTCGCCTGGGTGGAGTCCGGCGCGTCGTCGGCCGGAGGCGGAGCGGGGTCGGCGACGCGGGAGACCAGGGAGGACAGGGTCGCCGGTCCCCCGATCCTGCTGCGCTCGATCTGCGCGGAGTCGGCCGGGATGGCGCCCTCCGCCGCGACCCCGTGGCCCGCTCGCGTCGGCGCATGCGCGTCGTCCGCCGTCGCGCCGCCGGCGCGGGTGGATGCGTGCGCGTCCTTCGCCGCCGTGCTTCCGGCGCGCGTCGATGCCTGCGCGTCTTCCGCGGAGGGGCTCGCGGCGCGAGTGGCGGCGCCGGCGTCGTCGCCGGCGGCGCCGCCCGGATGCGTGGCGGCCTGGGCGTCGTCCGGGTTGGCGGGCGCCGGCGGGATGGAGGGGAGGGGGGTGCCGGACCCGGCCGGAGGGGAAGCGCCATCTTCCGCGCCCGTCGGGCGGTAGACGGGACGGGATACCGTGAACGCATCCCGTTCGTCGTGGAGTTCGATCTCACCCAGCGCCTGGGCCTCCAGGTACTGTTCGCGGGTGAGGATTTTCCGGTCCAGAAGCCAGGCCAGGAATCGATCGCGGTCGGTGTCCCCGGTTTCCAGGAGGAAGGCGGCGTACTCCTCCTTCATGCGGATGGGCGAGTCCGCGGGAAGCGCCGACTGGATGGTATCGATCCACATCGCGGCGTCGTCCTCGGTAGTTGGGCCCGGCGGACTACGTGCCCGCCTGCGGCGCGGGAGGCGCGGAAGCTCCGAGGGCGGCCCGAACCCGGCGCGCCGCTTCCGCGACGGCCGCCTCGATTCCCTCGGGTCTGGACCCTCCCGCCTGGACGGCGTGAGGGCGGCCTCCGCCCTTCCCGGCGATCAGCGCCAGGACCTCGGCAAGCACCGGGCGCAAGTCGAACTCCAGGTCGGGCGATCGGGCCAGAAACAGCTGGGCGCTTCCTTCCCAGCGCGAACCGAGCACGGCCGCCGCCCGGCCGGAGGCCACGATCGCTTCCGCCACGCCTCCGAGCCAGGAGAGATCCCGGTCCGCGAAGGTGCACTCGACCACGCGAAGCCCGGCGCACTCGACGGCTGCGGCGCGCAGGCGTTCCCCTTCGCGGGCCGCGAGTTCGAGCGAAACGGACTTCCACCTGCGGTAGGTTTGCGCCTTCTCTTCCTGCAGGCGTGCCACGCCGTCGGCCAACGCGGATTCTCCGGTCTTGAGCCGCGCGCACAAATCCCCGATGAGACGGGACCGCGCATCGAAGCGCCGCAGCGCCCGCTCGCCGCAGACGAACGAGACGCGCAGCTTCTGCTTCACCTTTTCGGTGCCGAGGACCTTCACGAGCTGCACTTCCGAAGTGCGTGCCGGGTGCGTGCCTCCGCAGGGCGTGTGGTCGAACTCCGGGACGGAGACCAACCGCACGCGATCGACGTCGGGAGGGAGTTTCCGCAGATCCACGGGCGGCAGTTCCCCCCGCGCGTAGAAACGGGACTCCACCGTGCGTCCCTCGCGGATGATCCGGTTGGCGAGGGTTTCCGCCCGTTCGATCCGGTCGGGGGGAAGGCCGGCGCACTCCAGGTCGATCGTGCACTCGGCTTCCCCCAGGTGGAACGAGATGGTGGCGGCCCGGGCTTCCTGGAGGAACGCCTGGGACAGGAGGTGCTGGCCGTGGTGTTGTTGCATGTGATCGAACCGACGCGTCCAGTCGATCTCGCCCCGGACGGGCCCGTGGGGGAGCGGACGCTCGACCCAGTGCACGACGCGTCCGTCCTCTTCCGCGACCTCGAGCACGCGCGTTTCGCCGAGGGTGCCGAGGTCGTGGGGTTGGCCGCCGCCGGTGGGGTAGAACGCCGTGCGGTCGAGGATCACGCGCGCGCCGCGCGGGTCCGGAGCGCACTCCAGGACGACCGCGTCGAACTCGCGGCAATACGGATCGGCGTAGAAGAGTTTTTCGATCATGGGCAGCGATTATCCCCGCCCCGCGCGGCGAAGGCAACCGGAATCGCCGGATCGGTCGGGCCGGGAATACTCCGCGGAGCCCCGGCGTTGGAACGGACGCAGCCTGTCTCCAGGTGACACGACCAGGGAGGGAAAAGCCATGGACGCGCGGATCACGCGAATCGCCGGGACAGAATCGGCCGGGGACGGAGCGCCGACGAACGCGGAGCGACCGCCGGAGGACCTGGGACTCCTGGACGCCTACTCCAAGACCGTGGTCGGAGCGGCCGCGCGCGTGGGTCCGGCGGTCGTCCGGATCGATGCGGACCAACCGGCCGGGCCGGACGGAGAAGGCACGCGAGCGGGAAGCGGGTCCGGGTTCCTGTTCACGCCCGACGGATTTATTCTGACCAACAGCCACGTCGTGCATCGGGCGATGGACATCGGGGTGGTTCTCGCCGGCGGCCGGCGACTGCAGGCGACGCTCGTGGGCGACGATCCGGAGACCGACCTGGCGGTGATTCGCGTCCATCTCGACGGGTTGACGCCCGCCCCCCTGGGAGATTCCAAGTCCCTGCGCGTCGGGCAACTGGTGGTTGCGATCGGCAATCCGCTCGGATTCGACGCCAGCGTCACGGCCGGCGTGGTGAGCGCGGTGGGGCGTTCGTTGCGGGCGACCACGGGTCGTCGCATGGACGACATCATCCAGACCGACGCGGCGCTCAACCCGGGGAATTCGGGCGGGCCGCTGGTCAACTCCCGCGGAGAGGTCGTGGGCGTGAACACCGCGGTGATCCTGCCGGCGCAGGGGATCTGCTTCGCCATCCCGGTGAACACGGCGGCGTACGTGGCGTCGCGCCTGGTCCACGACGGCCGCATCCGGCGCGCGTTCCTCGGGGTTCGCGGCCGTCGGGTGACGGTCCCCGCCCGTGTCGTGCGCGCGCACGGACTTTCCCACAACGGCGGCGTCCTGGTTCATGACGTGGAACCTGGAAGTCCGGCCGCGCGGGCGGGCGTGGAGGAAGACGACGTCATCGTCGCGCTCGACGACCAGGCGGTCGGGGGCGTGGATGACCTGCACCGACTGCTGGACGAGCACCGGATCGACGTGTCCTGCGCACTCACCGTCCTGCGGCGGGAGCGCCGGCTGGAGTTGCCGCTGACGCCGAGGGAGCGGTGACCGGGACGGGAGCGGCTTGCCCGGGCGCCGCAGAGCGAGGTATCATGCGCCGCGTTCGCAGGCTTCACCCGGGCGGGTGGACCGCGCGCGTGGATGGGTCTCCTCGATGCGCCAACGCTCCGCGATCCTCGCATTCCTTCTGGCCGTCGCATGCGCCCTGCCGCTGCACCCGCAGGATGCCGGCGAGGCGGAACTGCTCCCTCCCTCCTCCCGGGGAATCGAGCAAGTCCGCCACGGTCGGGCAGACTTGGCGGCCCTTCGCGCCGCCCTCGCGGAAGGTCTGTCGGCCCTGAAGCCCGGGGAGGGCGTTCGCCTGGTCGAAGTACGGCTCCACGTCCCCGCTTCCCCGGGCATGGGGGCGGCGGATCCCGACATCCTCGCCCGGGCGGAACTCACCGGACCCGCCTGGCGGGTCGTTTTCGAACGGGCGAGCGGGTCGGGGGGAGCGGCAAGTCAGGCCGCGATCGACGCCCTTCTCACCGCCCTTGGGTGTCCCCGGCGGGAGGACCTGGGCCGGGTCCTCTTCCCGCAATCGATCGTGCAGGAACGGGCCCTCCCGACCGATCTCGTACGCACGGTGCCGGCGCGACCGTGGACGCTTCTCGAGTGGGGGGTGGAGTTGCTCGCCGACGACTCCGCCACGGGGTGGAGGCCCGCCGCCGCTGCCCTGACCGCGGCCGTGGACCGCGCCGACGCGGCCCATGCGGCCCTGGTCGCCGCCCATGCGATCGCGGCGGCGGCCGTCCAGGGCTTCGAGATCCTTGCCGGGGACGGCGCCGCCCCGGACCGTCCGGCCGCCCCGGAGGCCTTTCGTCTCCGACAACATCGGCTCGACCGAAGTCTGGGCGCGCTCCAGGAGGGTCCGTCGCGGCGGGCGGATGCCCATCTTGACCGGGCTCATGCCGAGCTGCGTGCGGCGGCGCAGCACCTGCGGCGGGCTCGCGGCCTCGCGCGGCAAGTCGAGTCTCAGGAAGAGTACAACCCGACCGGCAACCGACGGGCCGGAGCCCACGATGTCGAGCGACTGCGGGACGCGGTACGTCAACTCGAACTGACCGGCGTCGGCGGCCCGGTTCTCGACGACCTCAAGCGGCGCTTGCGCGACCTGGAACGGCAAATCGCGCAGGGACGAGCCCCGGGATCCTCGCCGGACCCGGGTGCGCGCTCGCGCGGCCAGGCCGAAGAAGCCATTCGGGCGGTCGAGAATCAGCTCGATCTGCGGATGCGCGGTGTCGCGCACGCTCAGAGCCGCGGATCCGCGGCCGCGGCGGGACTTTCCGCCTGGCTGCGGATGGTCCCCGCGATTCCCGAGGGTCCGGACCGATGTGCGGTCCGGTCTGCCCTGCCGTGCTGGGCCCGGCACGTTCGGAGGGAGCACGAAAGGCTGGAGCGGGAAGCCTCCGACTTGCGGCAAGTCCGCCGCCGGTGCGCGGCGCTCGCAGCGGCGTTGCAGGCGCTGGCGGGAACTCCCGGGCGCGGTCTGCGCATGGCCTCCGACCTTCGTCCGGCTCTCCTGGGGTGGCCGGCTGGACCGGCCGGGGGGGAGGAATGGCATGCGATTCTGTGGCGTCCGGCGGCGGAGGGGGCGGGCGGAGCGCGACCGGTCGCATGGATCGGGTCGTCGGGCTGGATCGTGCGTCCGTCGCACGATGTGGGGAGCCTGTCGCTGCCGCGCGAGTTGTGGCGGGTGGCCCGGGATCCGCTCGTTGGATCCTCCCTGCGGGCGACCCGGGTTCGACTGTACGGAGCGCGGGTAGTCCTGGAGACGGGGGTGGAGGTCGTGCCGGAGGAGCCCGGTGCGCCGGCGGAGTGGACGGAGTCGATGTCCGCCCGGGCGGCGGCGATCTGGGTCGGGCGCGCGGCGGCCGCGGCGGCCACTCGATCCGAAGTTCACGCCCGGTCTCATCTCTCACGCGCGTGGGAGGCCGCGTTGACGGGCGAGTGGGCGTTGAGCCGTCTGGCGGAATCGGCCGCGAAGGCGGTGGCCGGCGCCGTCGAGGCGGCGCGGGCGGCGCGCGCGCAACCGACGGCGGATCGCGGGACCGTGGATCCCGCGGGGTCGTCGGCATCCACGCGGCGGGCGGCCGCCCTCTGCGCACGGCTGCGCGAGGCGGCCGGCGCCGTCGCCGACGCCGACGGTGCGGGGGCGTGGGTCGCGCGCGCCTGTGACGCGGCGGCGGCCCGGGCGGCCTCTTCCCGGACCGCCGTGGTCGGGATCGAAGACGCCGGGGACCGGGAGGCGCTCGAGGCGGCGGAGCTCGCCCTCGCCTGGGCCGAGCGCGCGGAGCGCGACGAGCGCCGCGCGCGGTTCGCGCTCGACGTCGTCCAGGATGCCGCGCGTCGAGCCGCACGAGCATTCGCGGCCGCCGCGGAGCCGGGGTCGTACGGGGCCGAACTCGACCCGAGCATCCTGCGGGCGGCGGTCGGACCGGCCGAGGCGGAGGTGGGAGCCGGACCGGGGGCTCAGCCCGGGGATGCGTCTCCCCAAACCATGACTTCGTGGCGGGACGCGATTCTCGCCGCCACGGAACGTATCGAATTGCTGGCGGAGTCGGCGGGCGCGGGTGGATCGGCGGCCTCGTCCCCGGTTGCCGCGAGGGCGGATGCGGTCGCCGCCGAGATCGAATGGTTCGGACGCTCCGCGCGGGCCGCGCTGGCCCGGGTTGCGATCGGGATGCGGAGCCGCGCGGCCGTGAAGTTCGCCGCCTGGAGTCGCGCGGAGACGGAGCGGACCGCGGCCGGTGCGGTCTTGATCGAGGCGGCGACCCGGGCCTCGGGGGCGCCCTTGCATGTGGGCGCGGCACCTGCCGCAACGACGGCCGACGGTCTCGAGGCACTGCGGGGACTTTCTCTGCCCGAGCTGGCGGAGCGGGTCGCGTCCCTGGAAGAGGAAGCCGCGCGGGCGGCCGCGGAAGCTTCGGCTGCGTCGGAGCGGGCGGCCCGGGCGGAGGAGACGGCCCTGGCGGTCCTGGCGCGCCGGCGGGCGCACGCGATCTCGGCGACCTGCCTCGACGCCACGACCGCGTGGAAGGGGAGCCTGGACCTGCACTGCGCGATGCGCGACTCGCGGCCCGCCGACCCGGTGCGCGCGGAATCGGACCCCGGGCATGCGCCGGTCGGTCCTCTCGAGAGAGAGGTCACGGAGAGTGGGGGGGGGGCCGTGGCGGCCGCCGAAGGGGCGCAGCGCCGGCGGGAGCGGGAGGCGGATTCGATCGGCCGGCCGGTGGACGCGGACGGTTCCCATGGAGATCCATGGTTCAGGGCTCGTCTCGCCCGCGACCGGGCCGTGGCCGCCTGGGTTCGGGCGCACGGACTCGACGTCGAGCGCGGTCGGGTGTTTTCCGTTTTGAAGGAACGGACGGGAACCGCCGCGCGTCCGCCGGGCGCGTCCGCCGACCTCCCGGCGAACCGTCGCGCCGCGCTGCTCGCCCTCGGAGCGGAGGACCGTCTGGAGGAGTGGATCGCGGGCCTGTCGGCCGTCACGCCGGAGCGCGCGGCGGAACCCGCGTACGTCCGCTGGGCGCTCCGCGCGCGGGCCGAACTGGAGGAGGCGGCGATGGACGGCATCTTCGCGACCGAGGCGGCCGCGTGCAGCGGGGACGCGGTCGATCGGACGCGCGCCGCGCGGATGCTCTCGCGGATTGCCGCCGCTCTCGACGGCGCCCCTGCGGCCCGGGCGGCGCGCGCTCGTCTGCAGTTGCAATGGGCCGCTGAATTCGGCGTCCCGGCCGCCGGCATGGCGGTCCCGGAGGCGGGCGCATCGGGCGGGGAAAACTCGGGCGCGGAGTCGGAGGGCACGGCGCCGGGAATGGGGGCGGATTGGGAGCGACTGGCCGTGGAATCGGAACGATCGATCGCGGAGACGCTCGCCCGGGAGGCCCGGACCCTCGACGCTTCCGGAGACGGATCCGGAGCGCTGCGCGCCTGGCGGGAGCTCCTGGTTCGGCATCCCGCGGTCGCCGATGCGGCCCGCGCGCGAACCGCCATCGACGCCTTGCTCCGGCGCGCGGAGGTGCGCGCGGCACTCGACGCCGCGGCGAGGGCCGCCGTCGAGGAGGCCGCGGCCGCCGAGCGCACCGGCCGCTTCGACGAGGCGCAACGACGCTACCAAAGGGTGGTCGAGGAATTCCCGGACGCCGGCGCGGCGACGTCGGCGCGGGCAGCGAGGAATCGCCTGATCGGGGAGCGTTGAGCCCGACCCGGGCGACCTTGCCCAGGGTGCGACACCGTGTGTCGCACGCCGGTCGCCCCGCGGTCCAGGCTGCGGACGCAG
>CAZWCX010000006.1:0-7054 GCA_964632945.1 uncultured Planctomycetia bacterium
GACGACGACGAGATGCCGGTCCTGGAGGAAGAAGAGAAGAAGTACGAAGAGATCATCCCCTCCCGGCCGAAGGGGGGGGTGGGCGGCAAGCCCGGGATTGCCGGGAAGCCCCCCGTGGCGCCGGCGAAGCCCAGTGCGTCGCCCGCCAAACCGGGGGCGACTCCGGCCAAGCCCGCGGCGAAGGAACCGGCGAAGCCGGCGGCGCCCGGCAAGCCGCCGGTCCCGGCCAAGGCCACGCCGGCTTCCAAGGGCCCCGCCTCCGACGACGAGTTCGACAATCTTCCCGACCTCGCGGACGACGAGGTCCCGGTCATCGACGACATCCCGGAGGTCAAGGCCAAGCCGAGCGCGCCCGCGGCCAAGGGTGGGGCGCCCGGCAAGCCTGCCGCAACGCCCGCCAAGCCCGCCGCAACCCCGGCCAAGCCGGCGCCGGCCGCGGCCGGCAAGCCCGGGGGGCCGGGCAAGGAAGTCGCCGGCGTCGGCGGCCTCGACCTCAAGAAACCCATGCCCCCCAAGCCCGGCGCCAAACCCGCGGGCGGCAAGGCCACGCTGTCGCTGGAAAAGCGGGGCCCCAATGAGTTCGTCCTCGTGTACGGCGAACTGGAGTCCAAGCTCAACAAGGCCCAATACACGAAGCTGTACGAAACCTGCCCCATCGACACGTCCTCGCTCTTCCGCATCCTGATGGCGGAGATCCTCGAAGGCGCATCCAAGGCGGCCTTCCGCAAGATCATCGCCACCGCGGGGCACAGCAAGCCGATCCTCGACGCCCTCAACGAGAAGGTCCAGGAACTCGACCCGGACTAGTGGGGCTTCAATCTTGAGATCCTAGGTTCGGCCGAGGCGATTTTCACGCCCGGCGAGGCGCGAGGAGGAGGCGATGCCCCCGTGCATCGCCGACGACGAGCAACGAAGCCCGGCGCGAGAAGCGACCGGACCAACCTGGGAAATCAAGGTTGAAGCCCCACTAGGAGCGGGCGGTCGAGCCTGCATGGCATCGTGCGGGCGACAACGGCAAGCCTTCCTCGCGCGGGGGGAAGGTGCGTATCGCGGCGGGAGGCGCGGCTCGCCTCAGGGGAAGGGGACCGCCTCGGGCGCGAAGTTCTTCTCGATCTCGGTCGCGATCAGGCGGAATTGCGTAATCGTCTTCCGCGCGGTCACGCCTTCGAGGAAGCCCTTTGCGGTGCGTTCGTATTCACCCCGGAAGAGACCGAGGCGTTCGGCCTCCGTGGACGGGAGATCGACGCGCATTCGCTCCAGGGCGTCGAGCGCATTCCGGTACGGCTCATCGATCTGGGGGGATTCGGAGAACAGCGTGTCCACCAGCGTCTTGTGGTGAGCGCGCCAGTCGGCATAGGCGCCCAGATAGGTACGCGGGGCTTTGGGGTTGGCGGCGGCCGTGACCGGGGCCCCTCCTGCCGTGGCGGTCCCGGCCGGGCTCGCCGGGCCGCCTGCGGCCGCCACGGCCTCGGGCGGCGTCCAGTTGTCCGGCACTTCGGGCCCGGCCGGGACCAACGGGACCAGCGTCACCAGTCCGGGGGCGAATTCCGCGCGCACCTTGTCTCCCACCGAGGTCGCCTGGCGCGAGACCAGCCGGCCCTGATTTCCGCCCGCCACCAGCTGGTGGATCGAGCGGTACTGGTTCATCAACAGGTCCAACCGCTCGCGCTCCGCAACGCCGAGGAAACGCGCCATCCGCGTCAGATGGGCGAGAATCCGGTTGTAAGCCCCGTCGAAGGCGACCCGGTTGCCGCCGATGCTGTCCTCGAACTGCTTCTGCTCGGCGTTCCAGAACAGGTACGACTGGCGATAGGTCGACGCCGCCTGTTCGTGGTGCGCGTCGTATGCGGCGTCGGCGTCCCCGACGCGGTCGAAACTCTCCTGCCCCGCGCCTTCCCCCTCGAGCTTGACGACGCGGCCCTTCATGTCCCGCTTCTTGGGGTCGTCGCGACCGAATTGGACCGGCAGATCGCTGCACCCCGCGAGAAACAGTGCGGCGAGGAGGGGGATCAGCCCCACCGGGACGCCGGGCGAAACGCGCCGGCGGCCCGGGGTGGGCAAGGCGGAGGGGCGCATGCGGGGGGTCCTGGGCGGCGGCCTAGCTGCTCTTCTTCTTGTTCGGATCCCAGGTCTTTTCGTTGGCCTTCCACCACTTCTTGTACTCGGCGATGATCTTCGAGCTGTCGTCGCCCTTGAGATCTTCGCCCGACAGATCGCGGAGCGAGCCGATGCAGCGGTTCAGGAGCTCGTTGCGCATCCCCTGCTTCTCGCCGTCGAGATTCGTCAGCCCGCCGAGAGAGTCGCCCAGCTTGATCAGATCGGCGATCGCGCTCTTGCAGGGAAGCTTGCCGAGGGTATCGACGGCCATGTAGACGGCGTCGATCGTCTTCTTGTCGAGGCCGGGCCCCTTGGAGGTCGCGAACTTGCCGAGATCGTCGGCCACGCCGATGTCGCCGGTCTCGCCCAGGCCCTTGATCACCACCTCGAGGACCTTGGTGTCTTTCTTGTTGGCCTCAAACCCCTTGAGCAGGAACGGGACCGCGCGCTTGTCGTGGTACGAACCCAGGCCCCGGGCCGCGGTCGCGCGGATGGTCTCGGACTCCTTGCCGCAGAGGATGCCGCCGAGCAACGCAAACACCTTGGGGTGCTTGATCTCGGCCACGGCCTCCAGGGCATTGACTTTGGCGTCGTCGTCCCCGCGATAGGAGGACCGGAAGACGTCCATGGCCGCCTTGACGGCGGCATCATTGGCGTCCGCCCCGGCCTCTTCTTCCGCGCGCACGCCGGCTGCGCCGCAGAGCAACAGTACCGCCGCGACCACGGGCGCCAGGAATGCGAGGCTCGTCACACCACGTCGGATCATGGAAGCAGACCTCCAACGGCAAGGCGGCTTGCGCCGACCTTCATCAGCCCCCTGACGGGTCCTTCGCCGGCCCATCGCAACCGCCCGGCGTCAAACCGAAGCCACGATTATAGGCGCGCCCGCGCGGTCGTGACAAGGAAGAATTCTCCTTGCGCGCACTCCACCGGACCGGTATAATCCGCCCCGAATCACGACTGGGGGCGTAGCTCAGCTGGGAGAGCGCTACAATGGCATTGTAGAGGTCGTGGGTTCGATTCCCATCGCCTCCATTCGACCTCGCACGCCGCTTCTCCATCCCGACCCGCCTGTCCCGCCCCGTCCGGGCGCGGGACCCCACGACGCAGACTAGTGGGGCTTCAACCTTGATTTCCCAGGTTGGTCCGGTCGCTTTTCGCGCCGGGCTTCGTTGCTCGTCGTCGGCGATGCACGGGGGCATCGCCTCCTCCTCGCGCCTCGCCGGGCGCGATAATCACCTCGGCCGAACCTAGGATCTCAAGATTGAAGACCCACTAGCGATACACGCGGTCGTGCTTGACCTTCTGGGCATGCAGCTTTTCGCGCGCCCGCTCCTTTTCCCCGCCCACGTCCGACTCATGAATCGGTGCGACGTGGGTGCGCAGGAGACGAAGCGTGTGGCGCACCAGCCGGCCCGGGTCGTCATCGAACACCATGGAAGGCGGGATCTTCCGGTCGCAGAAGGCGACGATCTCCCGCAAGCGGTCGGCCACCCCGCCCGTCCCCGTCAGCACCCCGACGACCTTCCGCTCCTCATAGGCCACGGTGAACTCGTTGAGGGTGCCCATCCCCCCGCCGATCACGATGATGGCATCGGAAGAGCGGATGTTGATGATGTCGCGCTCCATCAGCCCCTGGCCGGAGAACAGAATCAGGTCGTAGTGTTTGATCGGCGAACCGTACGTGTTCAGATGCTCGTCGCGGCTGAACGCGGGCGAGACCCCGAAGACGAACCCGCCGGCGGAGCGCGCCCCTTCGGCGGCATGATCCGGGAGGCCCGGACACGCCCCGTTGATCAGGATGCAATTCGCCTTGGCGATCGCCCGTCCCAGCGCGCGCGCCTTGCGGATGTTCGCGGGATTCTCGACCGTCGGGCCCGACGCCGATCCCATGACCCCGATCTTCACCCGTTGTTTCACGGTACCCTCCTCGTTCGGGTCAGGCGGTGGCAGGCTGTGGCGCGGCCTTCGCCACCAGCACATTGGCATGCAGCAGGGAGTCGAACGTCCCGGCGTCCGTCCACCAACCGTCCAGCGTCTCGTACGTCATCGTGCCCTGTTCGATGAAGTGATTGTTGACGTCGGTGATCTCGAGTTCCCCCCGCTGGGAGGGCTTGAGGGTCTTCACGACCTCGAACACCGAGGCGTCGTACATGTAGATTCCGGTCACGGCGAAGTTCGACTTCGGCACCGCGGGCTTTTCCTCGATCTTCACCACCCGGTTGCCGTCGAGGACGGGCACGCCGAACCGCTGCGGGTCGGGGACCTCCTTGAGAAGGATGCGCGCCCCCTTCTTCTGCCGTTGGAACGCTTCCACCGACCCGCGGATGCTCTTCTCGATCAGGTTGTCCCCGAGCACGACCGCGACGGAATCCCCGGCGACGAAGTGTTCGGTCAGCCCGAGCGCCTCCGCGATCCCCCCTTCGCCCTGCTGGTAGGTATAGTTGATGTGCTTCAGCCCGAAGGCCTTGCCGTTGCCGAGCAGCTTCAGGAAGTCCCCGGCGTGGGTCCCGCCGGTGACGATCATGATGTCCGAGATGCCGGCGTCCACGAGGGTCTGGATCGGGTAGTAGATCATCGGTTTGTTGTAGACGGGCAGCAGGTGCTTGTTGGTCACCAGCGTCAGCGGGTAAAGACGCGTGCCCAGCCCGCCCGCGAGGACGACACCCTTCATGCGCGGTTCCTTTCCCAGAGGCCCGGTTGCGACGGGCGTCGCGCCGGGGCGCGCCCGCGGCGTTCGCCGGGGCGCACCCCCGGACTATTCGATCCGCCCCTCGGTGGGGCTGCTCGCCGACGCCGCCAGAGGTTTCTTGGGGATCCGCCCCGCGTGCCGCGCCAGCCAGCCCGCCTCCCAGGCCAGCCGCATCGCGCGCGCCATGGCCACCGGATCCCGCGCCGAGGCGATGCCGGTATTGAGGAGTACCCCCGCCGCGCCCAGCTCCATGGCGACGGCGACGTCGCTGGCGGTGCCCACGCCGGCATCGACGATCACGGGGACCTTCAGGCGCTCGAGGATGACCTGGATGTTGTGCGGATTCAGGATCCCCATGCCGGAGCCGATCGGCGCGCCCAGGGGCATCACGCTCGCCGCCCCCGCGTCCTCGAGGCGCAGCGCGGAGATCAGGTCGTCGTTGGTGTAGGCCAGGACGACGAACCCCTCGCGCACCAGCGTCCGCGTCGCCTCGACCGTCAAGTGCGCGTCGGGGTAAAGCGTCACCGGGTCGCCGATCACCTCGAGCTTCACCAGTTCGGACAGGCCGGCCTCGCGCGCCAGCCGGGCGGTGCGCACCGCCTCCTCGACGGTCGAACACCCCGCCGTGTTGGGGAGGATGCGGTACTTTTTCCGGTCGATGGCGTCGAGGAAGTTCGGGCCCTTGCCGCCGCCGAGCGGGATCCGCCGTACCGCGACGGTGACGCAATCGCAACCGGACGCCTCGAGCGCCTCCACCATCACCGCGGGGGAGGGATACTTGCCGGTGCCCGTGATCAGGCGCGACCGCAGGGTGTAGGGGCCGAGCGTGAGCGGCGGGGGCGGCCAGAAGGGGGTGGGGGGCGCGGTCATCTGCCGCCTCCGACGAAGGATACGATCTCCACGCGGTCGCCCTCGCGCAGGGGATGCGTCGCCAGGCGCGCGCGCGGAATCACGTCGAGATTCACCTCGACCGCGACCCGCTCGGGATCGATCCCCAGGACGCGCAGCAGGTCGCCCGCGGTCGAGACGCCCTCGACCGCGCGCTCGTCGCCGTTGACGGTGAGTTTCATGGCGGGCCTCGAGGTGCGCGGGAGCGAGAGGGATAGGATACCACCCCCCCGAAGGGCCTGCAAGAAATCGGGCCGCCCGGGGCGCCCGGACCGGTAGGGCGACACCTTGCGGCACCGGCCGGCGGGTCATAGAATGGCGCGAATGGAACGTCGCGTCGCCCTCCAGATCGAACGGTATCCCGTCGTCCACGGGGCTCCGTGGCCGGCCTGGGAGGAGTATTTCCGCCGCCTCGCCCGGGTCGCGCTCGAGCGCCTCGGACCGATCTCGCCCCGGCGGGCGTTTCACGGCGGCCCGGGACTCGGATCGTGGCTCGTCGAGGTGCTCGACGCGCCCCCCGGGACCGGACGGCACTTCGCGGCCCCCGTCCCGCCCACGGACAAACCGGCGGCCCTCGCCGACGCCGTCCGGGCGGGCCGCGTGGCCTGGATGGACCGCACCGACGGGCTCGGCAGCCTGCGCGCGTTTCCCCCCCGCTCCCTGGACCTCGCCGCGGTCCTCTGGCCCGCCGGTCCCGTCCCGCCGCCGCACCGCCACGCGCTCGATGCCTGGCTCGACGCCGCCTTCGCCGCCCTCGCCCCGGGACGCCCGGTGGTCGCGTGGACGGCGCGCGACTCCGCCCCGGAGATCCTGCTCGGCCTCCTGCGCGGGATCGCGCGCGACCTCGACCGGCGCATGGACATCCCCCGCGGCGGCGGGCCCGACGACCCCGAGGAGATGCGCCGGCGTCTCGAGGCCGCCGGCTTCGGTGAGGCGCGCGCCTGGATGGAGGGACTGAGTCTCGCGTTCGCGGACGGCGCGTCCGCGGTCGACCACTTTCTGCGCAGGGGGGGGGAGGCCTTGTTCTCCGCCGTCGCCGACCCGGCGGTGCGCACGGCCTTGCGGTCCCGCCTCGCCGCCGCGCTCGAGGAGGAGTACCGGGACTGCGGCGCGGTCGTCGTCACCTTCGAGGCCGTGCTCGGCATCGGGCGCGTGCCGGTCGAGCCATGAGCGCGCGCCTGGTCCTCGGCGTTGCGGCCCTCGTGGTCGCGGCCGGCGTTTCCGCGCAGGAGCCCGCGGGCGCCCGCTGGAAGGGCGCATCGGTCCCCGCGGGCCTGGAGCGCTGGCTCGACGTCCTGGACCGCTGGTCCTCCGCCTCGGCCGAGCAGCGCGACTTCATCCTCGCCGACCTGCGCTATGCCGGGGAATCGGCGCGGG
>CAZWCX010000006.1:7154-112900 GCA_964632945.1 uncultured Planctomycetia bacterium
CGGCGCGGGCACGGCTGCTTTCCCTCCGGCGCGCGGTGCGCGACGCGCTCGAGCGCCTGCCGAGCGGGGCGGCGCCGGACCGCACGCGCGGACCCGGACGCGACCTCGTGGAGGCGCTCGAGGAACTCGACGCCCTGGTCCGCTCCCCGGCCTCGTGGGCGCTCGCGCGCGATCGCGGCCTCGGCCCCCTGGTCTCGCTGCTGCCGGCGGCGGCGGAGATCCGCGACCGGCTCGAGGGCGGAGCGGCGCATGCCGGGGAATGGGAGGCGCGCCTGCGCGTCCTGGCGGACGCCGTCCCGCGCGACGAGGTCGTCCGACATCGCGAGGTCCAGCCGTTCGCCGCGGAGAACGCCCGCACGCGCGCCGAGAACGAGCGTCCGGTCGAAGGGCTCGACGACGTGGAGCGGAACGTGATCGCCGCGGCCAACGACTACCGCGAAGCCATGGGGTTGCGCATCCTGCGCATCGACCCGCGCCTGGTCGCGGCTGCGCGCAAGCATTCCGAGGAAATGGAGCGGGACGGCTACTTCAGCCACAAGTCCCCCGCCCGCGGCCGCGAGACGGTCGAGAAACGCGCGGCCCTCGAAGGCGTTCGCGCCACCGTCGTGGGCGAAAACATCGCCCGCGGGGCCTTCGCTCCCGCGGAGATCGTGGCGGCCTGGCGCGACAGCCCCGGCCACCACCGCAATCTGCTCCTGGCCGCCTACCGGACCACCGGCGCGGCGCGGGCGGGACGGATGTGGACCGCCGTCTACGCCGGCGAAGCGCGCTGATCCGGCCGGTCGCGCAGGCGCGAACCGGGAGGGTCCGGATCACGGCGGGGTCGGTGGCGGGAGCCGCCCGGCGGCGACCCGGGCGGGCGTCGCTCAGGAGAAGATCACCGGGAGCCCGGTCTCGACCGACTTCTTCGCCAGCTTCTGCAGGAGCACAAACCCGAACTTGATCCAGAAATTCGGGTCGTGGCCGAAGCGGAGCTCGAACTGCCGGATCTCCGCATCCCCGGCCTGGAAGAAGTCCACCATCGCCTTCAGCTTCCAGGTCTTCTCGATCCGAAGTTCGCGATTCAATTCGGTCAGCTCGCGCACCAGCCGCGGGGCGCTGCCCACGGGCAGGAATTCGCGCGTCTCGTGCTCGAGCACCATGATCGGCTCGGGAAACTCGATCGGCAGGTAGTACGCATCCCGGTCGCGGTTCTTGATCAGGTGGACGAAGCGGGAGTCGGCTTCTCCCTGGTAGATTTCGGAGGCCGACTTCTTCTCCAGGCCGGCGGCGAAGAGCCGCAGATCCTGAAGCACGCCCAGCCGGTCCATGCGCAGGTTGCAGACGACCTTGCCGTCACCCTGGTCCCAGGCGCCGGCGTCGATCCCCTGGGCCGCGAGACCGTCGCGGATCGCGCGCACGACCGCCTGCAGGCGGCGCTTCTTCTTCCAGGCGGCGAAAAATCCCAGGGTCTTCCGCGACTGCCAGGACCAGAACGGTTCCACGCGGGCATCGAATTGCATGCGCACGGAGGTCGGATCCGCGGGCGGCGTGGCCGGTTTCTTCTCCATCCTACTTCTTCTTCCAGAAGGAGAAGCCGCTGCCGCTCTGCCCGTCCTTGTCACCGGCCTTCTTGCGCAGTTCGTCGAGCCGGCTCTTCCGGTGCAGCCCCGAGCCCCCCTTGGTCTTGAATGCCGAGCCGGAGTCCTTGCCCGGCGCGCGCACGGCGGGGGTCTTGTCGGTCGACGGCGCCTTGGCGGGTCGCGAGCCCTCGAGCAGGTCCGGCGGCTTGACCGCCTCCTCCGGGTTGAACTCGAGGCTGCGCAGGCCTTCGATGACGCTCTCGAGGTCCTCGATCACCTCCGCGGGATTCTGGTAGCGGACGTCGACCTCCTTGGCCATCAGCTTCTCGAGGAAGTAGTGCATCTGGCGCGAGATCTTGCCGCTTTTCACGTCCGACGCTTTCAGGTCCTGCAGCACCTGGGCGGCCATCACTTCCATGTTGTCGGTGCCCTTGAAGGGCACGTCGCCGAGCGCCATGTGATAGAGGGTCGCGCCGAGGGCATAGATGTCGCTGCGGACGTCGACGTCGCGGGCGCCCTGGGCCTGCTCCGGGGACATGTACTGCGCGGTCCCGCAGGTCATGTCCTCGCCGGTGTCCTCCGCCTGGCCGATCGGCTTGGCGAAGCCCAGGTCGATCATCTTGAGCGTGCCGCTCGGGGTGATGATGAGGTTGTCGGGCTTGATGTCCCGATGGACGATCCCCTGGCCTTCGATGTACTCGAGCCCCTTGGCGATCTGCAGGGTGATCGCCACGCACTGTTCCTCGGTCAGAGAGCCGAGACGGTCGATCACGGCCTGGAGCGACTCGCCCTCGAGGAACTCCATGACCAGGAAGTGGAGTCCGTTGGCGGTGCCGTATTCGATGCCGCGGACGATGTTCTCGTGCTGGAATTCCGTGAGCAGTTGCGCCTCGCGGTGGAAGCGGCGCAGGAAGAGCGCGTTCTTGGCGTGATGGGGGAAGAGGATCTTGAGGGCGCAGGTTTCGCCGGAGGCGTTGCGGACCGCCTTGAACACCGTGGCCATGCCGCCCGCGCCGATTTTGCCGACGATCTGGTAGCCGGGAATCGGCTCCTTGGGGTTGGGCGGCCCGGCGGGCTTCGCGGCCGCGGGGGGGGGCGCGGCGGGGCGCGGCGGGGGCTTGGCCGGCGCGTTCTGTACCGAGGGAAGGTTCGCCTTGGAGTCGATCGGGGTCATCTCCACGACGTCGTCGTCGGGGAGCGGCTCCTCGATCGGTTGCATCTCGACCGCCGAGTCGCTGGTGGGCGGCGGCGGCTCGGGCGCGGGGGCGGCCGGCGGAGTCGGCGTCTTCGCGGGGGCCAGAACCAGCGGCGGATTGGGATCGTGCGGGGCCGGCGTCCGCTGGAGCAACTCGATCTGGGCGCGCGAGAGGTAGCCGCGCTCGACCAGGATGTCGCACAGCGCGGGAGCGCTCCCCAGGGTCTTCTGTTGCTGGGCCTGGAAGCCGAAGCAGTCCTTCGCGTCGTCGATGGTGATCAGGCCGTTGCGAATGGCCTTGTTGGCGAGGGAGATTTCCTCGGCGGACGGCATCGGTCGGCTCCCTCGGCGCGCGGCGCGGGGTCGAAAGGACGCGGGAGATCCATTCTATCCCTCGCTCTGCGGGAGTGTCAATCCTCGTGGACGGCGAGGCGGGGGAAGGGTGGGGCGGCGACCGCGCTCACTCGCGCCGGGGGGGGAGGGCGGAGATCGCCCGGGCCAAGCCATCGAGATCCGGCTGGCCCGCCTCGCGGGCGGCGGCCAGGTAGGCGTTCAGATCCCCGGCGTGGCGCTGATCCCCGACGCGCGCCAGCGCCAGCGCGAAGGCGGTGCGATCGTTCCAGCCCAGGCGCGCGTCCGCCATGGCCGCCGCCAGCGCCGAGGCCGCGGCGGAGTCCGCGTGTCGGCGCAGCGCAATGGCCGCTTCCCGTGCCACGCTCCGCCCGAACCGGGAAAAAGCCCGCGTCGCGGGATCGAGGAGCCAGTCGGCCACCACGGCGCCGACGGCCGGTTCGGGGGCGTCTTTTCCTCCGTTGAGAGCCACCAGCGCCTCGAGCCGCAACGCCGGCGAGGCCCCGCTCGCGAAGGCTTGCACCAGGGGCGCGCGCGGCACGTCCGGCGTCCGCCCTCCGATGATCCCGATCAGCCGCAGGGCCTGCTCGGTCCCCAGCCCCGGCGCGGCCCGCGCCACGGCCGGGAGGGTCTCCGGCCAGCACAGCGCCAGCAGTTCCGTGAGCGCCGCGCGGCCATCGGTCGACCACCCCAGCGTCGGATCGGTGAGGCCGCGCGCCGCCGCGTCCCAGGGCGGCGCCGGCTCGCCGGGACGCCATTCCAGCCGCGGGCGGCCGCTCCGCACCGCCGCCGCCACCGCCGTCACCCACAGCCGCAGCAGCCCCGAAGCCATCGCCCCGTCGCCCCGCTCGGTCATCTGCAGCAGCAGCGCCAGCGCCCCCGCGTCCCCCTGCAGCGCCAGCATCCGGGTCGCTTCATACCCGAAGGACGACTTCGCGCAGTCCAGCAGCCGCGTCCGGTACGCCGGCCGGTCGAGCGCCAGGATCGCCAGCGCGAACGCCGCCCACGAGCGGACCCCGGCGTCGTCCGGATACACGGCCAGCCGCGCCACTCCCTCCGCGAACCACGGCTCGTTCCCCCAGGGACACCCCTGGGTCGAGACCGCCGACGGGTTCGCCGGCCACGAGATCGTCGGATCCTCCGTCGCCAGCTCCGAGCGCGGGAGCCCCAGCGTGCCGGGCAACTCCTGCGTGACCAGGTATTGCAGGGTCGTCAGATCCGTGGAGCGGAATCCGCCCCGCAACATCTCCTGCTCCGACAGGAATTCCCGCGGGGCGCCCTCTTCCCCGGCCACGACGGTGAATTCCACCTCGTGATCCACCAGCTCCGGACCACAGGGCATGCGCACGTGAATGCGATGGTGCCCGGGCGTGAGGTCCGGAAGGGACGCGATCGCGCCGATCCGGAACTGGGGCGGATTCGGGTCGTCCTTGGTGTCGAGGATCCGCGCCTCGGGCGCGAGCAGCGCTTCCCAGCGGAAGGTCTCCCGGCGCACCAGCCCAAACCGCGTTTGGCCGAGTTCGTGCGCGTATCCGTGTCCGACCACCACCAGCCAGAGCGGGCGCTGCGACGAGAAGCGCTGCTCGAACATCCGGCTCTGGATGCGGGCCCGCGCGCTGTCCCGCCGCACCTGGTCGGGAGGAATCGGCGTCACGTAATGGTCACACGGATTCAGTCCGGGCTTCGGCCCGCGCTGGGGCTCGAGGTAGAAGTCGAGCACTTCGGACGGAGTGGGCCCGAAAGAACCGGAGAGGGCCAGCGCGAGCATGGCCGAGGCGAGGACCATCCCCACGGCGAATCGAATCCAGCGGCGTCGCGTATCCATGGGCCGAAGTCTACCGAATCGCCGGCCGGGATGCTATGCTCCCTGCATGCGCGTCTGGATCTCCGCGACCGTCGTCCTGCTCCTCTTCGCCGGAGGCGGAGGCGGTGCCGTCCTGGTCACGGATCGCAGCGACTTCTGCGGTTCCTGCCACTCGATGGTCGACATCCACGCCTCGTGGGCGGCCTCCCCGCACGCGCGCGTCCCGGGGGGAACGAAGCCCGCGGGGTGCGTCGACTGCCACGTCGCCCCCGGGTGGGCCGGCCACGCGGCGGCGAAGATCAACGGCCTGCAGGAAGTGCTCATCGAGTTCACCCACGCGACTCCCGTGACCCGCGTGGCCGCGCCGCACTACCTGTTTCCGAGCCGGTGCATGGCCTGTCACCCCGACGTCGTCGAGCGGGACCGCCGCGAGGGCAAGCCCCGTCCCGGGCGGCTCGCCGAGGTCGGGCTGAACTTCCCCCACGACCTCCACCTGGCGATGGCGGAGTTCGGGCCGGACGCGGCGGCGCGCCTGCGGGTCCTCGAGGAGCGGGGCGAAGCGGTCGAGCCCGCGGACCGGCGGGAGCGCGACCTGCTGCAGCGCGCGCGCAAGGCGGATTGCGCGACCTGCCACGGGCCCGCCCCGATTCCGGGTGCGGCCCCCGCCCTGGCGCCCGCAAAGCCCATCGATCCCGCGACCCCGTTTCGCGCCGAGAACCCGATGAACTGTGTCTTCTGCCATCGCGGTCTCGGGCACGCGGTCGATCCGCCCCAGGGATTCTCCATTCCCCCGGTCGCCAATTGCGCCCAGTGCCATACGGGCCAGTACCACGGCACGCTCGGGGTGGTCTTCGAAGCGCGCTGTTACGGCGGCGAAGACGAGACGTCGTGCTTGAAATGCCATCCGGGCATTCCGCGAAAGCTCCTGCGCCGGCTGCCCCTCGAGAAACGCTAGCGGGTTTTCCCTCGTGAGATCCCGGCTTCGGCCGCGGCGATTTTCACGATATCGAGGGGCGGCCGTCCCGCCGGAACCCATGATATCGGGCCAAGAGCGGACCCGCCCTGTCGTCGGGAGACACCGCGGGAGTCCGTTTCCCCCGCCGCGCCGGGGCCATGGCCGGCTTCCATCGGGCAGCAATCCAGGATTGCGGGAAAGGGCCTTCCATGTCGTATGACCGCGCGGACTATCACTGCGGAAGCGAAAACTACCCCGCCGACCTTCCGCCCGAAAACGGCGGGATTCATATCGGCATCTATCTGGCCTGGTGCATCCGTCGCGGCCTCGAAGGGCCGTTCCACCGGGAGGACTCCGTCGACGGCCTGGCCGACGTGCGCGCCGGCCGGATGACGGGGCGCGGCTTCCTCGAGAAGTACTGCGACGAGAAGTTCTGGGCGGAAGACCTCAACGAGGAAGGGCAGGCCTTCACGACGGCGTACTACCTGAGCGGCCGCTACCTGCGCGACTACGACGAGGCGCTGGCGGGCGGCCTGCCGTCGCTCTACCATGTCGAAGACAGCCCGGCGAACGCCGAGCGCATGGCCGAGCGGATCGATCGGCGATTCGCGGAATGGAAAGCGGGCCGGCTCGGCAAGGCGTAGACGAGGTCGTGGGCCCCGCCGCGCGCCCGCCCCGAGCCCGGCGGATCCCGGACCGCGATTTTCCCGAATTCGGGCCGGCGCCCTTGACGCCGCCGCGCGCGACCCGTACAGAGGGGTCATCCGCCGTGGCCGCCTACCCGCGAAGTCCGCCCGTCGACGGCCCGGCAGGATCGTCCCGAGCGAAAGGACCGCCATGCGCGCGCTGACGGACTCCGGTTTCCGCCGGGCCTCCACCTCCACGGAGAGCGTCCTCCTGGTGACGATGCTGGCGCTTTCCCTGCTCATCGCACTGACCGTGCTGGGACGGAAGGTCGCCACGCTGGGCGGAGACGCGACCGCCGCGCTGGACGGGCGGACCCCGCTTGCCGACGCGAACCTGCCGGCCCCGGAGATCGGGGCGGGGAAGGCCGCGGACAACCCGCGGCCGGCCGGCGTCGGCGCCGGCGCGGCCAAGGGCGGCGCCGCGAAAGGGGGCGACCGTGCCGGCGAGCGGGTCGGCCTTCCGCCCGGCGCCACCCCCCGCGGGGAGAGCCCGATCGGGCGCGAGGCCGCCTTCGATCCCGCAGCCGCGCCGGTGGGGGACGTCCGTCTCCGTGCCGAGGCGGAACGCGAGCGCGCCCGCGGGGAGAAGGGGCGGCAGGAGCTCCTGAAAGACGCCAACGGGCTCCTGCTCAAGATCGGCGCCGGCCGCGAGTCGCCGGGGGCGACCGTGCTGCTGTTCAAGGACCCCGAGGGGTTCGCCGGCGCACCGGAGGGGATCGACCTCAACCAGCCGCGTACCCCCGCGGAAGCGGAGCTCGCGCGCCGATTGCGTGAAGCGGCGCGGACCGGCGCGGTTCCCGCCGACGACATCGTTCGCTTCACGAAGGCCGACCGGGACCGGCTCTTCGATGAATTCATCCAGGACGGCAGCCGCGCCATCGATGCGGAACGAAACGCCACCGCGGAGGCGGAACGCCTCGAGGCGATCGCGCGCGGGCGGATCCAGGAAGACCCGGCGTTTCTCGACCGACAGATCGAGCGTGCCATCGAGCTCGCCCGGCGCCAGGCGCTGTTTCGCAAGCTCCTCGCGGCGGTCCCGCCGGACCCCGACCCGCAGTTCGCCGAGGCGACCGACGCGGCGCTGTTGGCCGAACGGGAGCGTCTGGACCGCATCGTCCACCCCAAGGGGCCGACCAGCGGTGTTCCCGGCGCCCCCCCCGGTCCCGAGCGCTTGCGCCTCGAGCGGATCGGGCTCGAGCTTGGGCGCAGGCAGCTTCAGCGGGAGCTTGACCGACTGACGGCAGCCGACGAGGACCTGCGTCGAAAAACCGGACGCTCGGCGGAGCAGCTGGCGCGCGAGGAACTCGAGCTCACCCGGGAGCAGCAGGACCTCGAGCTGGCCGCGGTGCGGGCCGCGGACGCCTTGCGCCGGGAGTTGGCCAGGCTCAACCCCGGGACGGCGGCGCACGCGGCCAAGCTCGAGGAGGTGCGGCGCAAGCAAGACGAGCTGGCCGCGATCCGCGACCGGCTGAACCTGCGGGGGACCTCCCGCGCCCGGGAGATCGCCGGGGTCATCCAGGGGCATCTGGAGGCGTCGCGTCGCGACCTCGGCCGGACCACCGATCCGGTGAGCGCCTTTTCGGGGATCGTCGAGGGCACGCGCACGCCCACGGAGGTGGGAAAGTCGGTGAGCGCCACCATCGAGCGCGTCACGGAGCAGGGGCACAAGGAGAAGATCACGGTTACGCGCACGGCGGAATCGGGCGGCCGGTCCCGTTTGACGATCTCGCGGATCATCGAACCCGGTTTCAAGGCGGACGGCGGCGTCGAGGACGGCGTCGCGTCCGGGCAGGCGAGCGCCATCACGGTGCGGGCGGACGTGCAGACGATCGAATTCGTCGGCGACCGACGGGTCGCCTCGATCCGCTTCCAGTTCGACGGGCCGAAGGCGGAGGTGGAGGGGAACATCGGCCGCAAGGGGTTCGGCGCGGAGGGGACGCTCCTGATCGGGGGGCAGGTCGAGGTCTCCTTCGTCTCGGGAGACCCGAACGACCTGGTCGTCGGGGCGCAGGAGATCGTCGTGGGGGGGAAGTTCCTGGAGGCCTCCGCGGGGCTCTCGATGCAACGCAGCCTGGACGCCTTTTCCCGCGCCGGCGGGGAGACCGATCTGCACAGCGCCTTCGGCGCGCAGTTCGACGTGGCAGAGGCCAAGCTCGGAACGCGGCGGCTTCAACGCGTGGGCGATTCGGTGATCTCGATCGACGCGGCCGGTCGGCTCGGCGTGGGCGTGGGGATCGCCGCCGAGGGCCGGATCCGGCGCGACCCGCGCCGGGGGGACACCCGCGCGTCCGGGTCGATCGACATCGAGGAGCTGGTGGCGGTCGGCGTGGACGGGGGAGTGGCCAAGACGCGGATTCGTCGCGGCGTCGAGGACTTCCGCGTGATCCCGCCCGAGCTGAACGACGTCTTCGACGATCTCGAGGACGGCAAGCTGAAGGGCGTGCGCTGACGCGCGTCGAGCTAACGAAGCCGCGCCAGCCAGGCGCGGATCGCGGGGGCGCGGGGTCCCTCGGGGAAACGCTCGAGGTACCGGCGAAGATCCGCCTCGGCGGCGGCCGCGTCGCCATGGCGAGACCGCAGCGCGCCGCGCCGCCAGAGCGCCTCGGCATCGGACGGGTCGAGGTCGAGCACGGCCGACCACGCCGCGATCGCCTCGCATTCCGCGCCCTGGCGGGCCAAGCGTCCGGCCTTGCGCGCATGAAACGCCGGCACTCCCGGGGCGAGTCGGAGGGCGGCGTCCAGTGCCTCGCGGGCCCGGATCTCGTCGCCCGCCGCCGCATGAGCCTCGGCCGCGACCGCCCAGGCCTCGGGCAGGTCGGGGCAGGCCTCGCACAGCGCGTTCGCCTGGACGAGGGCGCGCCGGGAATCCCCCGCGGCCGCGTAGGCGAGGGCCAGGGCGAGCCGCACCGCGGGCGGGCCGGGCGCCCGCTCGGACAGCGGCTCGAGAATCCCCGCCGCCACCGCGGGCGCGCCGTGACGGAGGGCCACCCACGCCTGGAGCAGCGGCGCCTCGAGGCGGGTGAGATTCTCGCGCGCGAGCTCGTGCAGGGCGGAGAAGGCGCCGTCACCGTCGTCCCCGAGGGCCGCAATCATCGCGGCGGCGACCCGGCCCTCCCACGATCCAGCGCGCTCCCGGGCGAGGATTTCGAAGTCGGCTCGGGCCGCCTCGCGGTGACGCGCGCCCGCGGGCGCGTTGCCGTATCGCTCGGCGAGGAAATAGCCGGCCACGCCTCTCCCGAGGTGCGCGGGGGAGCGGTAGCCACCGGATTCGGTGGCGCGCCCGAATGCGATCACGGCGGCCCCCCAATCCCCATGCGCCTGCGCCAGTTCGCCACGCCAGTACTGCACCTCGCCGGACCGGGATCCCCAAACCGCCTCCGCGGCATCGATCGCGCGGGCGAGATCCGCGCGCCGCGACCGAAACCCGTCGGGGGTCGGCGCGGCGACCATTCCGGCGTAGGCGGCGGCAAGCTCCCGCAACCGGTCCGCCCGCGCGGCCGCGGCCCCGCCCAGGGGCACGGAAACCGCCCCGACGCCGGCGGCGAATCCGAGGACGAGCAGCGCGGCCGCCCGCCTCCACGAGGCGGCGCGCGGCGCGCCGTCCGGGGCGGACGCTTCCACTGCGTCGGCGGCCGGCAGGGCCTCCCCCGCCGCCGCCGCCGCGAGATCTTCGGCGAAGTCGAGCGCGGAGGCGTGGCGCGATGCCTCGTCCTTCGCCAGCGCCCGCAGCGCCACGCGCGCGAGGGCGGGAGTGACTTCGGGGTTCAACTCCGTGGGCGCGACCGGCGCCTCCCGGCGGATCCGCACCAGCAAGTGCGCCGGGTCGGTCTCCTCGAACGGGACGCGACCGGTGAGGATTTCGTAGAGCACCACGCCCAGGCTGTAGACGTCGCTCCGCACCCCCGCAAGACGCTCCGATTCCAGGCGCTCCGGGGCCGCATAGGCGATCGTGCCCAGGACCACGCGCTTTCCGGTGAGCGCGCCGGCGGTTTCGAGCGGCCGGGCGACGCCGAAGTCGCTCAACAGCGCCTGTCCGGCGGAGGTGAAGAGGACATTGCGCGGGTTGACGTCCCGGTGAACCACCCCCTGGCAATGGGCGTAGTGGAGCCCGCGAGCGACATCGGTCAGGGAGGTGGCCAGCGCCGCCAGGTTCCATTCGGGCGCAGCTCCGGACCGTCGCGCTTCGAGCAGTTGCGCCAGCGACGGGCCATCGATGAACGCCATCGGCATCAGGTGCCAGGTCCCCGCCTGCTCGAGCGCGCCGACCGCGACCAGGTTGGGATGATCGAGCCGGCTCGCCAGTTCGGCCTCGCGCCGGAAGCGCGCCAGCTTCTCCTCCACCACCGCCTTCGGATCTTCCGGGTGGAAGTAGAGGACCTTCAGCGCGACCGTTCCCCCGCGCGACCGGTCTTCGGCCTTGTAGACGTAGCTCGAGGCGCCGCGACCGACCAGCTCGATCAGCCGGTAGCGGCCCAGGACGCCTTCGGCGCAGGAGCGGTCGGCAGGTGCGAGTTCCGCCTCCGTGCGGCGGCCGATCCGTCCCTCCGCCCGCAACCGCGACGCTTCGCGCACCGTTCCCTTCGCGTGCGCGCGGGCCGTGGCGTCGAGAATGAGGCGACGCACCTGCCGTTCGAGGCGGGCGTCGAATTCGAGCGCTTCCGGGGAAGGCAGCACGCCGCGGATCATGGCGCGGCCGCAGCGCGGGCAGGGCGCCTTGGGGGCGGGGGGACCATAGACCTGCGTGGGGCAGGCGGGACAGGCGCGGGGATGGTCGCCGCCGATGAGATATCGCGCGGCCTCCTGATAGCCGGACAGTTCGGTCGGGGAGATTCGTCCCGCTTGCGTCAGGAGATCCGTCAGCGGGGTCCCCGCGTTCGCGGCGCCGGTGCGCAGTTCCCGCAGCGCGGCGGCGGACAGATGCTTCAGTCGGGCGAGCAGATGGCAGAGGACCAGGTCGTCGCTTCGGGGCATGGGGCACTCCCGTTCGGGGGGTGTGCGGAGGGTACGGGCTCGTGGGTGGGGCTGTCAAGCCGGGGTCGATTGCCGCGCACGCGGAGGAAAGCAGGGGTTCCCCCCGCTCCCGGCGCACGGTAGAATCAGCCGGACCGCCGCAGACCGTGCCGGACCGCCCGATGGAGTCTCCCGACATGCCCGAGGAGCCGACCGCCCCCTCCCCCCGGGGGTCCGACGCGCCCTCTCCCGCGGCGGATTCCCGCGCGGAATCCGCCGGCGTGTCCCCCACGCTCGACTCCGCGGAATCCTTTGCCGATCTGCTGGCCGGCGCGGGCGGTGAATCGCTGGTCGGCCGGATGCTGGGGCGCTACCGGCTGATCCGCCGCCTCGGTCAGGGGGGCATGGGCGCCGTCTACCTCGCGGAGGAGACCGACCTGGGCCGCCAGGTGGCGCTGAAGTTCATCCTCGGCGGGGAGTTCGCGGGACCGGAACAATCGGAACGACTCCTCCGGGAAGCGCGCGCCGGGGCGAAGCTGCGTCATCCGGGGATCGTGCCGGTCTACCATGTCGGTCGCTTGGGCGCGCGCCCGTACCTGGCGATGGGGTACGTGGAGGGGCGCACGCTGGCGGAGGTGCTTGAAGGCGATCCCGCCCCGTCGCCGGCGGAGATCCTGACCTGGATGCGCGGAATCGCCGAGGCGGTCCACCACGCCCACGAGGCCGGGATCATCCACCGGGACCTGAAGCCGGGAAACGTGATCATCGACGGGGCCGGCCGGCCGAACGTCCTGGACTTCGGACTCGCGCGGGAATTGAATTCGGTGGAGGCGAGCCGGCTGACCGGTTCCGGGCAGATCCTGGGGACGCCGGAGTACATGTCGCCGGAACAGGCCGGCATCGGGGGGGCGCGCGCGGCCGACCGTCGCTCCGACGTCTTCTCCCTGGGGGTCATCCTTTACCACGCCTGGTCCGGAGTCTCCCCGTTTCGCGCCGAGACGCTGCTGGCGACGCTGGGCAACGTGATCGATCGGGAGCCCGCGCCGCCGTCGACGGTGCGCGCGCGGGCGGGGAGAACGCTCCCCGCCGGCATCGATGCGCGGGACCTGGACACCCTATGCCTGCGGGCGTTGGAAAAGGACCCGGCGCTGCGCTATCCCACGGCGCTCGAATTCGGCGAAGACCTGCGGCGGTGTCAAGAGGGAGAGCCGGTCCGCGCCCGCTCGGTCACCTCCTCGCAGCGCATGATGCGGAAGATGAGGCGTCAACGCCCGCTCGTCGCCGGGGTGTTGACGGGAATCATCGGCCTGGCGCTGCTGGCGGGTCTGGGATGGCGGCTGCGCGCGCGCTCGATGGAGGCGGCGGCCGCCGCCGAACGCGAGCAGGCGGCGCGGCGCGAGGCGGACGCCGTCCGGGCTCGCGAAGAGGCGACGCGCGCCCGCGCCGCGGCGCTCGAACCCTACGTTGAGCGGGCCCGCAAGGACCTGAGCTACCTCAAGGCGTACAAGGACCAGGTTCCGCCCGACGTGGTCCTTCGCAAGCTGGCGGATGCACAGGAGGCGATGGACCAGGCCCGGGAGATCGACCCGGAATCCCCCGCCGTGCTGCTCGTGGAGGGACAGATCCTGGCGCGCCAAGGCCGGTACGAGGAAGCCGAGGAGCGATACCGGCGGGCCATGGCCGCGGACCCGGAGGCGATCGACCCGATCCTTCACGTGGCCGATATGATGCTGCATCGCGTCCTGTCCGCCGAGGGGGGCGACGACTCATCCGCGGCCGATCGGGCGGCCTGGTGCGCCGAGCTCGCGCAGATCGGCGGCAACGATCGGTTGCGATACGCGCGCCCCGCCGAGGCCGCCGTCCTGCGGACGCTGGCGGAGGCGGGCGGGCGGCTCGGGCCGGAGGTGCTGCCGGGGCTGGAGCGGGCGATCGAGGATGATCCTCAGTTCCACGTCGCCCTCACCCTCATCGCGCACGTGCTGCATCGGGAGAAACGATATCCCGAGGCCCTCGCGCGGGCCGAGCAGGCGGCGCAGGTCAATCCCCATCAAGCGCACCCGTGGTTCCTGCTGGCGGACTCCCTTCGCGCGCTGGGCCGCTACGGCGACATGATCGACCCGCTCACCCGCGCACTCGAACGGGTCCCCGACGATCCCGACTTGCTCTTTCTTCGCGCGGTGGCCTGGGCGAGGACGCAGCGGGCGGCGGAGGCGGTTCGCGACCTGGACCGGGCCCTGCGGAAGCGCCCGGACTGGCTGGAGGCGCTCGCCAACCGCGCGCTGGCGCGCCGGGAGACCGGGGATGCGGCCGGCTACGCCGCCGACGCCCGGCGACTGCTGGAGCTGCAGCCGGGCCATCGCGTGGGGATCGAGCAACAGGCGTGGGACCGGTTGGGGGCCGGGGATTTGGACGGGGCAGTCGGGCTGCTGCGGGAACTGCGGGCGCGGGAACCTCTCGGGGCTTCGGCGTCCCTCTGTCTCGCCTATGCCCTGGGCGGCCTGGATCGCACGGACGAGGCGGTGGCCGTGCTGGAAGAAGCCGCCGTCCGGAATCCGCAGGACGCCTGGGTCGCGATCAACCTCCGCTATACGCGCGGCATCGCGTTTGCGGAACAGGGGAGATACGCCGAGGCGCGGGAACTCCTGACGGCCGTGGCCGAAGACCCACGCTCCGGAGATCTGGGCGCCCGGGCGCGCACCGTGATCGCGCGGATCCAGGAACAGGAGGGAGGGAAGTAGCCCTTCGCCCGCCCCGGTGCGCCGACGCTTCCGGACTTCCCGCGCCGCCCCCCCGCGCCTCAGACCGGGATGTTCCCGCGGCACTCCGGGCAGATGAGGAAATGGAGCGGCGGCATGCGCGCGCGCACCGCGTGACGACATCAGGCGGAGTGGCGGCCTGCTGCGTCAGGGCGGATCCGCGTCCGCCCGCGCCATCAGCGACGGCGCGCGACCAGGCGCACGAAGCCAAGGTACGCGCCCGCGTCCGCTTCCAGGGCTTCCGCATCCGAGGGGAACGGGTTCTTCCCCGTCCCCTCGAGCGCGCGTTCCCACTGCAGCCAGTGTCGCCAGCCGTCCGGCATCGTGTCGGCGAGTTCGAGGTCGACCAGGCCGGTGCGGGACCAGTGCTTCTCCCACCACTCCCGGGTATGAAAGCTGCCGCACTCCGCCGGAACCCAGAAGACTCCTCCGGATCGTTGCGGGCGCGCGAGGTGCTCGGGCACCGGGCCGTCGAAGTCCCGCATCAGGGCGGGCACGACGATGCCGATCCGGCCGCCGGGTTTGACGAAGCGGGAGAAGTACTTCAGGTAGGTGTCCGAGGTGCCGTAATAGTGATACGAGTCGAACGAGACGATCGCGTCGAAGAAGTCCTCGGCGTAGGGCAGCGCATGGGCCTCGGCGCGCAGCGGAAAGATCCGGTTCTGCAGGCCTTGGGCGCAGATCATCCGCCAGTTGTCTCCGGGCGCGATCCAGAGATCATTCGCCCAGACGCGCACGCCGTATTCGCGGGCGAGAAAGACGCTCGACAGGCACTTGCCGCAACCCATGTCGAGGATCCGCATCTCCGCGTTCAGGTCCATGGCCGGACCGAGCCATTCGGTCAGCCACAACGCATTGGGTCCCATCTGGTGTTCGGCCACCCAGTGGGCGTCGTACCGGCTGGAGATCGGGAAGGCGGGATTGGCGAGCCGGGCGGCAAGGTCGGGCGTGGAATCGGGCACCGCAGGCCTCTCTTGGCCGGGGACGATAGAGGGTCGTGGAAACGCGCCGCCGCGATCAGCGCGGCCTGGCTGAGCCCGCCGTAGGCGCTCCCGCCGCGTCGAGCGAGGGCTTCGGGTTCTCCGGTGGGGGAGCCGGGGTGGGCGTTGGCGTCGGGCGCAGGGACCGGTCCCCCCCGGCGCGCGCCCGGACGCTTTCTTTCCACCGGCGCAAGGACACGGCGATCGTGGGGCGGGCGATCCAGGGGAGCGCGCGCTCGGATCGGACCCGCCCCGGCGCCCGGGAGGCCGCCAGCGCCTCCAGCCGGTCGAGTCCCGTCGGCCACGCTCGGTCCAGGCCGACGATCAGGCGCCGTAACCCCAGGGTCATCTCTCGAGACTCGAGAAACCCGATGCGGAATCACCCGCCGCTCGGTTTCGTGTGCTCGAAGGGTCCCAGCCAGTCGTGGCGCAAGCACTCGAGGCCGTAGGTGGACGCGAGATGGCGGGATGCAGCCGTGGACTCGACCCGCGTGGCGGGGAGAAGCGGACCGAAACCCAGGGCGGGTCTCTCCACGCGCACCTGCTTTCGGGCGCAGTTCGCGCAGAACGACTCCTGGAACGGCGGGCGGGTCGTCTCGAGGAGGGCATAGTGCGCCGCGGTGAGAGCGGTGGGGATGAGCAGGAGGGCCCACAGGCGGATGCGCGGGAGGCGAAGGCCGCGTTGGGTCGACGGCAACGACATCGGGGCACCCCCGCGAACACGCACCATGCAGCGAGTATAGTGAAACGGAAGGGCGGGGGGCAAGGGCGGGGAGGAAGTCGGGGCCGCGTTCCGCAGGCGGCCGCACCGGGGATCGGAAGCGGGCGAGACGCCGGGCTTGACTTCCGCGGTCCGGCGCGGGAAAATGACCCTACCGAATGCGCCCGTAGCTCAATTGGATAGAGTAGCGGGCTTCGAACCCGATGGTTGGAGGTTCAAGTCCTCCCGGGCGCACTTCGTCCCCCCTCCGCCGGTTCGCTCCGCCGGTCGCCCGCGCGGCCCGGCCGAAACCGGTTCGACTTCGGCGCGACGCCCCTCCGGTCAGACGGCGAACCGTTGCTCGCGCGGGCGCGCTGCGGCGCCGAGCGCCGACTCGATCCACCCGCCGCCGAGCACGACCTCCTGGTCGTAGAACACCGCGGCCTGCCCCGGAGTCACGGCCCGTTGCGGCCGTTCGAAGCGGAGTTCGACGGCGCCGTCGTTTCGGATTTCGAGGGTCGCCGGAACCGCGGCGCTCCGGGCGCGGATCTTCACGCGGCAAGGGAGCGGGCGCCCCGGGGCCGGCGCATCGATGCTCACCCAGTTGACCTCGGTCGCGACGAGGCCGGTCGACAGGAGGTCATCCTCGAATCCCACGACGACCTCGTTGGTCGCCGCGTCCAGGCGCACGACGTACGCGGGCCGTCCGAGGGCGAGTCCGAGGCCGTGACGCTGGCCGACGGTGAAGTGCTGGATCCCGGCATGGGTTCCGAGCGCCCGCCCGTCGAGATCGACCATCCGCCCCGGCGGCCGCGCCGCCGCTTCGGCGGGCACTCCTCGCTCCGCCGCGCGACCGGCCAGGAATGCGCGGTAGTCATTGTCGGGGACGAAGCAGATCTCCATGCTCTCCGCCTTCTCCGAGGTCGGCAGCCCATAGGCCCGAGCCAACTCCCGGACGCGCGTCTTGGTCAGGCCCCCGAGCGGCAGGCGGGTGCGCGCCAGCTGGCGCGGAGAGAGCGGGAAGAGGACGTACGACTGGTCCTTGTCGGCGTCGACCGCGCGCAGGAGCCGGGGGCGACCGCCGGCGTCGTCGCGGCGGGCGTAGTGGCCGGTGGCAACGCCATCCGCGCCGATCGCGTCGGCATAGTCGAGCAGGAGACCGAACTTGAGATCCCGGTTGCACCGGACGCACGGGTTCGGCGTGCGGCCGCGATAGTACTCGTCCGCGAAGTAGTCGATGAGGCGGCCGAACGCCTCCTCGAAATTGACCGAGTAGAACGGCACCCCGAGCGCGTCGGCTACGCGCCGCGCATCGTTGGCGTCATTCAGGCTGCAGCAGGATCCGCTCTGCGGCACGCCGTCCTCGCGGTACGCGCCGTTGCGCATGAAGAGGCCGACGACGTCGTGTCCTTCGTCGCGGAGCAGCGCGGCCGCGACGGAGCTGTCGACTCCTCCGCTCATTGCCACCACGATCCGGCGCTTTTCCGACACGACGAACTCCCGCGGTTCGCGCGGACCCGGGGGCACTCCGATGCGCCGGCCGGGATCCGCGGCAGGGAACCCGCCCAGCATACCGTCCGCGGCGTGGGTGCGCAATCCCGGGACGCGGGATGCGGGTCACGGACGGTGAATCATGCGCGTTCGCCACAGGACGAAGAGCGCGACCCCGGCGGCCAGCGCCAGCCCGAAGGCGAGGATCAGGACGGGCCCGCGCCCCCGCCCGGACGGGGGCGGCAGCCCGCGCCACCAACCTCCCGTGAGGGCGCCGCCGAGGAGTGCGGCGGGACCCAGATAGAGCGAGAGATAGAAGATCAGGTGAAACCGGAATCGCCAGCCCTCCGTGTGCCCGTCTTCCGGCCAGAGCCGCATCCCCGCCGCGGCAAGGTGGGCCCCCGTGGCGCCGAGCCAGAGCAGCGCGAGTCCGGCCGCACCGGCGGCCACCCCCTTCCAGCGGCCTTCGACGTATCCCAGCGGCGGGAGCGACCAGAGCGCCAGCGAGGAGGCGAGCCCCAGTCCCGCTCCGATCCCGCCGAGCCACAGCGCCGTCCAATAGTGAATCGCCCACAATCCCCCGGTCGCGGGTGCCGCGACGAGCCACTGCAGGTAGGCGTAAAAGAGGGTTGGAAACGCAGCGGCGACCAGCCAGGCGCCCATGGAGCGGAGGGTTCGTCCGGACAGGGAAAGGGCGGGCGCGGACATCGACGACTCCATGCGGGCCGGGATCGTGCCGAAGCGGGTGGATCCCCGCCGGATCCGACGACGAACCTCGACGCGTGGGTGAGGACGCGGGCAGTATATCCTTCGCGCGCAGCGGGGGGAGTATCGAAATCGTTGGGTCCGGGGCGGGGGGGGCGACGGCCGGGAAAAGGGCCGGAACGTATGGTCTTGGGGTTCGACGGCGTCCCCGCAAAATCCGTAGGTCGGCTCCTCCGTAGCCGCTATAATCCGGGACCGTTGTCCCCGGCCCTGCGAGTTCGCCTCGCTCTCCGCGAGTCTCCGGTCGCCATGCCCGAATTCATCCTCCAGACGCTGCAGAGCGCCGCGCGCCTCGCGCTCGCGGGTGCCATCGTCATCCTCGCGTTCGTCGTCTACGGCTTCTTCCGAAGACCCGCGCCGCCTCCGTTGCTGGCCATGGACGGACGCGTCGGCCCGCCGCTGGTGACCGTGTCGCTTGGCGCGGCCCACAACGTCAAGCAGGTCCACATCGGCTGCGACGGGCCCTATGAGGTGACGTCGTGGCCGCGCGCCGCCAGCGTGTCGGTGGGGGACGTGCTTGCCGGCATCCCCATTTCTTCGCAGGGGACCGACCTCTTCTTCGGCAGCGCCAATCTGCAGTCGTCCGAAATTCGCCTGACGCCCACGCGGGGGGGATCGGTATCCGTCGACGGCCGGCGCTACGCCGGGATCCTGCGCGTCGTCCGCTCCGGGGAGCTCGTTTCCGCCTACAACGAGCTCGACCTCGAATCGTACCTCGAGGGCGTGCTCGGCGCGGAGATGATGCTCAACTGGAACGACGCGGCGCTGGAGGCGCAGGCGATCATCGCGCGCACGTATGCCCTCTACTCCATCAATCAGGCGCAGCGGGCGACCGGCAAGAGCAATCCGGCGCTGCCCGACGACGTGCAGGCCCAGGTCTACCAGGGGCTTTCCGTGCGGACGCCGCGGGCGATCGAGATCGTGCGCCGGACCCGCGGGATGGTGCTCATCCACGGCGGCGCGCTCATCCGCACGCTGTTCCACAGCACGTGCGGAGGCGGAACGGAGCCGGGGTATCTCTATTTCGACGTCCCGGACATCGCGCCGCTGATGGGACGACCGTGCCCCTATTGCGCGAAGAGCCCGCACCTGAAGTGGCGGGCGTCGTACACCAAGAAGGAAATGGGGGCGCTTTTGGCGGCCTGGAATCCGGGCGAGAAGCCGATCGCGCAACTGGCGGTGGTCCACACCGCCCCCGGCGGGCGCATCACCCAACTGAGCTTCTCGACCGCCGGCGGGGTGCAGGGCCGCACCCTGCCGGCGAACGAGTTCCGCCTCGCCCTGGGTCCCGGGCGCCTGCGCAGCACGTGGTTCACGTTCGTCGACAAGGGGGCCGCCATCGAATTCGAAGGCCGTGGCTGGGGCCATGGCGTCGGCCTGTGCCAATACGGGGCCAAGGAGATGGGGGACGGCCGGATCGGCAGCCTCGACATCCTTCGCTTCTACTATCCGGACGCCGACGTGGTCCGAATCTACTAGCCGCCGCTCCGGCCCTGCCGGGCCGCAGGAGCCCGATGTCCTCCCCGTTCCGATTCACCGTGGAAAGCCGGGACCCCGGCACGCGGGCGCGCACCGGCCGCGTGGAAACGTCGCACGGCGGATTCGAGACGCCGATCTTCATGCCGGTGGGGACGCAGGCGACGGTCAAGTCGCTCACCCCGGGGGACCTCGAGGCCGCCGGGGCGCGCATCATCCTTGCGAATGCGTTCCACCTGTCCGTCCGTCCGGGCGAGGGCCTGATCCGGGATCTCGGCGGCCTGCACCGGTTCATGGGGTGGCCGCGGCCGATCCTGACCGACAGCGGCGGATATCAGGTCTTCTCGCTATCGACGTCGATCAAGCTGACCGAGGACGGGGTGATCTTCCAGTCCCCGGTCGACGGGGCGCGGCTTTCCTTCACTCCCGAGCGGGTGATCGAGATCGAGGAGGCGATCGGGGCCGACATCATCATGCCGTTCGACCAGCCGGTGGGATATCCGACCGGTCACGAGGCGGCGCGGGCGGCGCTGGAGCGAACCCTGCGCTGGGAAGATCGGTGCCGTCGCGCCCACCGGCGCGAGGATCAGGCGCTGTTCGCGATCGTGCAGGGGGCCACGTTCGAGGACCTGCGCAAGGAGTCGGCGCGGCGGTTGCAGGAGGCGGAGTGGCCGGGGTTCGCGATCGGCGGTCTGGCCCTCGGGGAGCCGCATCCCCAGCGCGATGATCTGGTCGAAGCGGTCGTCGAAGAGCTTCCGGACGCCCGCCCGCGCTATCTGATGGGAGTGGGCACCCCGCGCGACCTCGTGGCCGCGGTCGCGCGCGGCGTGGACATGTTCGATTGCGTCCTGCCCACGCGCAACGGCCGCAACGGCCACGCCTTCACCTCGGAGGGTGTCGTGCGCATCCTCAATGCGAAGCACGCCCGCGCCGATGTCCCGCTGGATCCCGCGTGCCGTTGCGCCACCTGCGCGGTCTTCTCCCGGGCCTACCTGCGACACCTGTTCAAGTCCGACGAGATGCTCGGCCCGCGGGCGATCTCCCACCACAACGTTCATTTCTACCTCGACCTGATGGGGCAGGCGCGGGCCGCCATTCGCGCGGGACAGTATGCGGAGTTCGCCCGCGGGTTTCTCGAGCGCGTCGAGGCGTAGCGTCCGCGCGCGCGGGGGCCTGGTCCGGAGGGTTTACGCGGACGGCGCCGACGCGGATTCGGGGGGACTCCGGACTAGCCGTCCAGCCGGGCTTCGCCCTCGAGGTGCTCGGAGACCCGCTGCTGGAATTGGTTCGCCACCTGCCAGAGCACCCAGTGGACGTAATAGAGGTTCGCGCGGTAGATTGCGTAGATGGCGATTCCTACGCCTGCGGCGCTCGCCAGCCATTCCCACGGGCGCCAGCCCGAATCGGGGGGGAGGGACACCGAGAGGATCAGCAGGAAAAGCGGGTTGAGGAGGTGAAGCAGGCAGCAAAACATCCCGGCCAGACCCTGGCCGGCATGAAACAGGCATTGCGTCAGGATCGCGGCGGCGACGGCTCGCGCGACGGTGCGGAAACGCAGGGAGCAGTAGAGTCCGTGTGCGATGCCGCACGCCGCCATCGCGGGGACGCTCACCGCCACCGTGATCGGGGCCAGGATGGAGAGCCGACCGGCGAGCCAGAACAGCGTGGCATGGAGAAGCGCCGGCACCGACAGGATCAGGCCGAGCGCAAACAGTCCGCTGAACTTGCCGAACACGTACCGATGGGGCAGGACCTCGAGAAGCGCAAGGGTCTCCAGAGACTTGTCTTCCTTCTCCCCGGCGATGGACGCTCCGGCGAGGGCGGTGACCATGAGGACCGCGGCCCCGGCCAGGGTGGCGACGACGACCAGGTGGAAGGCGGGTTCGTCCCGCAAGGCGCCCAGGAAGAAGTACGCGGCGATCTGGACCGCCAGCACGACGACCACGAGGCCCGCCACGGCGCGCAGGCCGAGCCGGGATCGGCCGTAGGCTTCCCGCCAGGCGAACGGGTTGATGGCGTCATCGGCGTCGGGCGCATCGAGGATCTGGTCGCTGCCCGGGATGAAGGGGGGGGCGAGCCGGTCGAGACGCGCGGCCGCGCGATCGAACCACGGTCCGAGGATGGCCGGGCGCCCCCCCGGGCGGGCCACCAACATCCACCCGATACTCAGCACCGCCCCCCCCAGCCCGAGCAGGACGAGATTGCCCAGCACCCACGGGGCGTCGGGGCGCAGGGCATCCTCGCCGAGCAGGCCGAGGGACAGGATTCCGTGAAGCGAGGTCAGGGGGCCGGACCAGAACGACATCCCCGCGGCGGGACCGGCGCGCGCGACGGCGAACGGCAGGCCGAAGACGAGCGCGATGATGCCCAGCGCGATCATCGTCGCCCCCGGACCTTCCTCCGTCACCACGGAAAGCGCTACCCCGAGGGCGCACCCCCAGGCGGCGGCCGTCAGTGCCGTCGCGTAAACGGCCACGATTTCGGCATGGCTGACTCCCCCATAGGCGTTGACGAAGAGGACGATCGGCAGGGTCGACAGGATCGACATCGCCGACGCCGCCAGCCGCGCCGCGAACTTTCCGCACACGATCTGCGTCGCGGTGAATCCCGCCAGGGAGAGGATGCCGAGCGTCCCGCGGCGCCGCTCGCCGGAAATCGACCCGACGGCGAGGATGGGACCGAGGAGGAGTCCGCCCACGCACAGGGTCCAGGCGATGAAGGAGAACATCGCGCGCCCGTAGCGCGGGATGGCCGAATGGTCGCCGGACTGCAACGGAAACCGACCCATCCCGAAGAGCAGCCCGAGCAGGATGCAGCCCAGGAGCACGGAGCGGAGCTTTCCCATCCGCAGCGATCCCGCGTCGACGCGGAGCTCCTTCCCCACGAGGACGTCGATCATGCGATCGCCCCCTCGGTGAAGTGCACGAAGACGTCGTGCAGGCTGGCCATTTCCCGGGCGACCGAAAGGACGGGAATGCCCCGGTCGACGAGGGCGGCGACCACGGCGGCGGGGTCGCCGTTCGCGCCCGAGAAATGCAGGGCGATGCGCGCGTCCTTTCGATCCGTCTCCAGGCGGGCCCGCGCGACCCCGGGGACCGCGGCGGCGCAAGCGACCGCCTCCTCCGCCCGACCCGCAATACCCACGAGCCAGCGCAGCCGCGGCTCCACCGCCCGCCGCGCTTCCGACACCTCGCCGCAGAAGCGCAGCTTCCCCTGCTCCAGGATCGCCACCCGCGAGCAGAATTCCTCGAGATCGTGGAGCACGTGACTGCTGATCACCACCGTCAGGCCTTCCTGGTTCAGACGCCGCAAGAGATCGACCACTTCCACGCGCGCGCGCGGATCCAGTCCCGAGACCGGTTCATCGAGCAACAGAAGCTCGGGCTTGCGGAGCAGCATGCGCGCAAGCGCCAGCCGTTGCTGCATCCCCCGCGACAGGGCGCGGACCGGCTCACCCCACCGGTCGGCAAGGCCGACCAGGTCGAGGACGCGGGCGACCTCGGCGCGTCGTTGGTCGACCGGAACGCGGGAAAGGAGGGCGAAGAACTCGAGATACGAGTGCACCTTCATGCGCTCCTCGAGCAGACGCCCGTCGGGCAGGTACCCGATGCGGCGACGCACCATCGCGGGCCAGATGCGCACGGAATACCCGGCCACGTACAGCGAACCGTCGGAGGGGCTGATCAAGGAAGCCGCGAGGCGGAGGAAGGTGGTCTTGCCCGCCCCGTTGGAGCCGAGAAGTCCGAAGCGATCGCCGCGACGCACCTCGATCTCCACGCCGTCGAGCGCGCGCTTGTCGCCGAACGTCTTGACCAGATCGAACGATCGAACGAGGCAGCCGGGGTCGTGGAAGACCGCCTTGTATCGGGGGTGGGAGGTATCGAGCGGTTTCATGGACCGGTCACTTCCACCCGGAACAGCGTGTGCGCCCGGGGGGTGACGAGCGTCCCGGTGACCCGGATCGGAGGCAAGGTTGCCTCGGAGGAGGCCAACAACACGGACCCGGGACCGGTCGACCGCGCGAAGAGGGCAAGCGCATTGCCGGGCTTGCGGTCGCGAAAACGCCACGGCGTCAGGTCGTCCTCGCGCG
Organism: uncultured Planctomycetia bacterium; assembly: GCA_964632945.1. GTDB lineage: Bacteria > Planctomycetota > MHYJ01 > WSZJ01 > CAZWCX01 > CAZWCX01. The sequence goes on from CAZWCX010000006.1 coordinate 30,916, forward strand.
GTCCCCGGAGCGTGAGATCCAACAGGGCGCGAATCCCCTTCCAGCGGGGACGATCCTCCTCCTCGAACGAGAGCTGCTCCAGCCACGAGCCGAGCGGGATCCGGATGCCGATGGGATGGCGAGAGATCCCGGGAGGGAACGGTCCTGCGAGAGGAGCCGCCTGGGAGTCGGAGACCCAGACGGCGGATTGGAGCGGCGCCCCCGTTCGGTTGTCGATTTCGAGCGCTCGTCCCTGGGCGGTGAGCGTTTCCCGGGCCCCGATCGGGATCGCCGCGAGCCACTCCCACCGCGCGGCAAAGAACTCCGCCGTCCACGTCCGCGTCGTCAGGTGCAGATGGGATGCGGCCGGTTCGGCGAGCGCGTGATACCGCGCGTCGGACCAACTGCTGCTGCCGGGCGCCCACGGGAGGCCGGTCGCCGCCGCCGCGCTCAACGGCGCGATCCGGGCGCCCGGCTGGGTCGCGGTCACCTGCACGGGCCGGTTCTCGCCGATCAGGATCAACCCGAACGTTTCCGCGCGCGCCGGGCCACCATCGGCCGGGACGTCCACTCGCGTCTGCAGGGGCATCTGGGCTTCCCCCGCGACCATCCCGCGCGCAAACACGGCGGCCAGGACCGAGGAAACGAGAACCAGCGCAGGAAACGCCGTCCGCGCGAACGGGCCCGAACGGAACCGGCGAAACAGGGCGTAGGAACCGGGGCCGACCAGCAGCGCGTAGACGAACGTGAAGCCGATCAGCCACCAGGGCGAGATCCAGCGAAGGGTCACGCTTTCGCTCAGCCCCGCCCGCAGTCGGCTCGCCTCGTCTTCCGGCAGCCAATCCTCGTGCATCGGGTGCTCGGCAGTGGATTGCGCCGGCCCGATCGCCCGTTGCAGGAGCGCCACCGATCCCGGCCATTCCGTCAACGGCGGGCGCGCCAGGTCCAGGCTGAGAAACGTGATCCAGCCGAGGCCATGACGCCTGCGTACCAGCAGGGGCATCTTCTCCAGCGCCCTCTCCACCACCGCCCCCTCGGTCGGAACGACTTCGGCGAACGCGACGTCCCGGCCCTTGGACTCGAATCGCGCCAGTTCCCTTTCCGCCTCTACGGCGGGCAGGGAGAGCGCGCTGCGGGGCTCGACCGGGAGGGGCAACTCCCCGGACAGGGCGCCATCAACGGTCCATCCGGGCGACCAGAGCCAGATCAAGTTTCCGCCGTGCGCGACCCACGAAGCCAGGACCCGTGCCTGCGCGGCCGACAGTGATCCGGGCTCGAGATCGGTCAGGATCAGGGCCTGCACGCCCTCCAGGCCTCCCGGTTCTCCGGGCAGGGCTTGCGGCGCCACGGCCTGCATCATCCGCCGGCGTTCCGGTTGTTCCCGGGCCTGGAGGCTGAACGCGCGAGCCACGGCCGAGGCCCCGCGGCCGACCGAGAGGGTCGTCGTTTCGTCCATCGTTCGCTGGGACTGCGTGGGCGCTTCCGACCAGAGCATCACCCCGTCCGAGCGCGTGACACGCACCAGCAACCGCGTGATCTCTCCGCTCGGCAGAAACGGAATCTCTACACGGAGGGAGGATCCTCGGGGGAGATCGAATGGACGCGTGAACGCGGTCCGGTCACCGGGGACCAGGACGGCAGCCCTGCAGGAGACGGACGGGCCCGGATTGCGCGCGTGCAGGACGACGAAACTCCAGCGACCCGGCCGGTGCCATCCCTCCAGCCCCAGGGTGAGCTGGAACTCCGGCGCGGGGTCCTGGGCGTGTGCCGGCGCTCCCCACGCCGCGAAGCCCAGCAGCGCCCCCACGAGCGGGAGGAGGAGCAGGAGGCGCGGGCGCACCCGACTCGGGGGCGCGCGCCGGGCGCTCCCGGCGATCCCCGGGACCGGAAACCCGCGCGCGCCAGGCAGGACGCAGCCGTTCGCGGCGAACGTGGAAAGGCGCAGATCGAACATGAGGCGCAGGTGCTCCAGGCGGAGTCCGGGCATTTCACCTCCTGCGAACGCCGACGTCAAGGGGTCGTCCTCGACCGGGTGCGTGCGACCGGGGCCGCCCGGAAGCCCCGGGAGACGCTTGACACCACGTGGGCGCGTGCCTAGAATGCCCAGCAGAAGCATGGGCGATTGGCTCAGTTGGTAGAGCGCTTGGATCACACCCAAGAGGTCGGCGGTTCGAGTCCGTCATCGCCCACTCGCACGGCCCGGTTTCCGGGCCGTGCGCATTTTCGGGGGGAGGCTCCCCCCGTTCCGGCCGGGGCGGGAGTCCGTAATCCCTGTGGAACTCGTCTGGGCCGGAGGGTATGCTGACGGCCTTCGGCCGGGACCGGATCCGGAGAGTGAAGCCCGCGTGGGCGCATGTCGGTCCGGACCGGCGGGATCGAGGTTAGGGAGGGCGTACATGCACGGGATCCACGAACGAATGGGGAAGAGAGTCACCTGGGGCGGCGCATTCCTCGCGCTTGCCGTCGCGTTCGCCGCCGGATCCCTGGGCCTGGCGCACGACGTCGCCGAGCATGAGGTGGTCTACTCGTTGCCGTTCAAGGGCCGTTCCTACAAGGTCAGTCAGGCGACCGACGGGGCGACTCACAAGGGCCCCACGCGCCACGCCCTCGACTTCCCGATGCCGCCGGGCTCGGGCGTCTACGCGGCGCGGGCCGGCAAAGTGGTCGCGGCCATCGACGTCCACCCGGATCGCGTCGCCGGCGCGGAAGTTCACACTCCCGCCAACATCGTCAGCATCCGCCACGAAGACGGCACGATCGCCCAATACCGGCACCTGCGTTGCGGCGGCGCGGTGGTGAAGCGGGGGGACGAGGTGCGCGTGGGGCAACTGATCGGTTACTCGGGCAACTCGGGACACTCGACCGGCCCGCACCTTCACTTCAACGTGGTGCACCTGCATGGGACGCAGCGCGAGTCGGTGCGGGTCAAGTTCCGCACGTCCCAGTCCGACGCGACCTGGTTGGTGGCGGGCCGGCGCTATCGAAACCCGGATGCGCCGGGAAACACCACCTTCGCCGAGGACGAGGCGAACGAGCGGATCGACCTCACGGCCTGCGACGCCGACGGGGAGGACGATGCCGAGGCGCGGAAGGAAGAGGAAACGGAGTAGCCGGGTCGCGGGGGACGGCCGCGCGGGGGACCGGCGGCGGCCGTCGCGGGCGGCCGGAGGGTTTTCCCCGGTCGCCCGCCCGGATCACGCTTCTCCTCGCCAATAGGCGTCCCCGCACTTCGGGCACGTGCGCGTGTCCGCGGGAGCGGTCGTTCCGCACCGTCCGCAGGTGAGCGGAATCGGATCCTCCGCCGGATCTGCCGCGGGCGCCTCCTCCCACTCCCCCCTGCGCCAGCGCCGACCGGTCCGCACGCATAGCCAGACCACCGCCACGAACCCCGTCGCCTGGCACGACCCGCCGAGCAGCGCCCGCCATCTCGGGCTGCGGTCGAGCAGGATCCAGTGCAGGATGTCGATGTCGAACACGCTCGGCGAGTCCGGGTTGGCGACCCGGGGGCCGAGGCCCCAGAGCATCACCGCGACCAGCAGCGCCGCAGGCATCGGCGCGCGGTGCACCAGCAGGGCGGCCAGTGCAGGGGGGGCGACCAGGAGGACCGTGCCGACCAAGGCGGTGAGGAGCAGCTCCATCGGCGAACCCCCTCCCGCCCCGCGTCCGCCTACCCGCGCACGCGCATGCCGGCATCCTCTTCGTCCGCGCCGGCGGACGCAACCTGCAGGTCGGGCATCGGCGGCAAGGCGGCGGGCTCCGTCGCGGACTCGCCCAACGCCCGGGAGATGTCCGCAAAGGTCTGCTGGATGCCGGCAAATTCAGCCAGCGCCGCGCGCACGTCCTCGATCGTGCGCGACGTCCCCTTGAGGAAGCGCTCCTCGAGGCGCGCTTCGACCCGGCGGTGCAGGTGTTCCGTCAGGCGCGCAAACGTGCGGTCGACGTTGCGGCCGATGACGACCTCGGCGAAGCGCCACTGCAGGTAGCAGAGGACCGAGAGCAGCACCAACGCGCTCACGAGGTAGTCGAGGCCGAGCGGCGTGCCGGAGACGAACTGGACGGCGATCTTGTACACGACGAAGAGGACGAAGGCGCCGGGCAGGAGATTGAAGCCGAGGTTCTGCCGTTCCACGCCGCCGGGGCGGGTGGTGATGATGTCGTCGAACGCCGCGGTGAACTCGGCCGCCCAGTCGGTCTCGATCTCCCGGTAGACGGCCGCCACCTCCCCGGCAGGAATCTCGGCGGTGAGGTGGGGCTCCAGCGCCGCGCGGGCGAAGCCGCGTTCGACGCCCGCCTCGACGAAGCCGGCGAGCAGAAGCCGGATCTGGCCGGCGACGGCGTCCGAGTCGGTGCGCGCCAGGCGATCATGGACGAGCGTTTTGACGTCCTCGAGATCGTGGGGGATGGCGGTGCCGGCGCCGGTGCGGGCGGCGGCGCGGAACCACTGGGCGAAGCGCAGGAAGGCGCCGAAGATGAAACCGAACGAGGTCCCGTACAGGTAAGCGGCGACGTTGCGCAGCTCGGGGGTGCGGAACAGGGCGTCGGTGAAGCGCGAGCCGATCTCCCGCGCGAGGTCGCGGAAGGAGGCGCGGGCCTCGTCGGACCAGTTGGTCAGCCGGGTGTCGGCGTCGACGGGGATATGCTTGCCGACGCGTCCGATCAGGCGGTCGACGCGATCGACGAGATTGTGCGACTTGATCTCCCGGATCTGGACCCGATCGAGTTCCTTTTCCATCAGCGCCATGAGGGCGGGGAAGTCGCCCGCGGCCGGGCCGTACCCCCGGCGGGCGACCTGGTCATCGTAGGCGGCGCGCGCGGACATGACGAACACGCGGTCGCAGGGCAACCCGTCCTCGGCCAGCGCGCGGCGGAAGTCGTCGACCACGACCGGCTCCACGCCCAGGTCCGCCTTGTTCATCACGTAGACGAAGGTGCGGCCGTGGCGGTAGCGCTCGAGCACGCGGAACAGCTCCCGGCTCATGTACTTTTCGGGGGTCACCACGCACAGGACCAGGTCGGCGACCTCGAGGGCGCGGAACAGGTTCTCGTGGTTCTCCAGCACGCTGCTGTCGAAGTCGGGGGCGTCGATGATGACCTTTTCGCGCAGCGTCTCGCGCTCGTGGGGCCGCAGCACCGCTTCGGCCTCGAGGGCCCCGAGGGCGGCCGTGCCGCTTTCGCGATGGAAGTACGCGGTCAGTCGCTGCGTGGTGGGGCGCTTGTGGGAGACGACCGCGATCTCGGCGCCGGCGATGGCGTTGAAAAGGGACGACTTGCCCACCCCGGTGCCGCCGACGAGGAGGACGCGCAGGGGGGTGCCGAGGTTGGCGTGCAGCTGTTCGACCTGTTGGACCACCGCCAGGAGCGAGGCGCGGTCCTGGTCCAGACCGGGAAAGCAGCGGCAGTCGCGGACGAACGTCCCGATCCGTTCGATCGCGGGTTGCAGTTCAAACGCCTTTTCGACCAAACCCATTCCGGCCCTCCGGGTCCCGCCCTCGTGCGGGCGGGACGCAAGAAAAACGACCCATTGGCGAGGGCGTCGCGCCCTCCGGTTCCGGGGCGGCGGCAGCCGTCGGACGCCCCCGCGCTCCCCGAACGGTCACCGATCAGGGACTTCCCACGCGCGCCCCCGCTTCCACCGACGCTTCCGGGCGAATCTCCGCGCTCGCGGGGGTCACGGATCGCAACGTCTCGAGCGCGGCCAGCATCTCCCCGCGCGTCGTCGTCGGCACCGGCGGCGGGACTTGCGCGCGCACCGGCTCTCCGAGCCGGCGGTCGAGGAACCGGTGAAACATGTCCGCGCGGTCGGTCAGGAACTTCCGGCGCAGATCGAAATAGAACTTCGTCCCCCCCACCATCTCGAGGAGGTTCTTCATCGCCCGCTCGGCGAGCGGTCCGATCAGCAGGTCGGTCACGTTGATCCCGCCGGTGAAATAGGCCGACAGGGCGCCGAAGCCGACTTGCATCACTCCGCGGACCGTCTTCAACGCCCGCTTCATCTGCGGCTTTTCGCGCAGCTTGTCGAGGATGCGCGCCTTTTCCTCCTCGATCCACCGTTGCGTGACCTCCTCGTTGGCCTGGAGGAAGGTCTGCACCAGCCGGTTGAGTTCGTCGATCGGGAGCTGCGCGGGAACCCACCGGCGGACCACCGGCGCGAGATCGGCGGGAGCGCGTTCGGCGAGGAGAACCAGTTCGTGGTGGAGCGACTGGACCAGCGTCTTGACCATGTCGCGGTCGCGGTTGAGGCGCTCCTCGATCTTGCGCTCGGCGGGCGACTTGGACGGGCCGCCGGCGAGCGCGCGCACGCGACCGACGATCCGGCTTGAAAACCGCCCCAGGGCGTCGTACACATCGTCGACCACCGGCACCCGGAACTCGCGCAGGACGCGATCGTACACCTGGTCGATTTCGATGAATTCCTGTTCCTCCTGGAAGGCGAGGTAGCGCGCCTCGGCGTCCTTGTGGAGCCGGGCCAGGCCCGAGGCGAACTCGTCGAGGTAGGCCTGCTCGAAGTGGACTTGCTGGAGCAGGGCCTGGACCTCGCTGTCGAGATGGTCGAGGGCCCCCCGCCAGGCGCGGGGCTTGGCCTCCGGGTCGGCGAGGGCGGCGGCCGGAATCGCGCGCAGCGCCTCCAGCCAGGCGCCGGATTCCTCGAGCGGATTGCGCAGGTAGGGGACTTCGTGGACCGAGACCCGGGAGGCGTCTCCGCCCCCCGCGGTCAGGCCGGCGACGATTTCCTGCCGCAGGTCGCGCGCCACCTCCGGGGAGCTGCACTTGTTCAGCAACACCCACAGGCGCTTCTGGAACTTCACCGCGCGCTGAAGGTAGTGGACGCAGATTTCGTCGTTGTACTTCTCCGGCGTGGTGACGAAGAGCACGCCGTCGCCGAGGAAGAAAAGGTCTTCCGCCGTGGTCAGGTTGCGCGCGAAGGTACTGTCGATGTCGGGCGAGTCGAGAAGGTGCAGCCCCCGGTGATCCTCGCGGCGGTGGAGCCGGCAGTGCAGGCGCGGGCGATCCGGTTCCGGCTGTCCGGGGGCGGAGCCGCCCACGGGGGAGACGCGGCCGGTCGCGGGATCCGGGGCGACCGCCTCGCGCGGATAGCCGGGCAGGAGGGCGGAGGGAACGGTCTCATCAAAGAGATCGGCATGAACGTAGAGGACCGCGGACTTGGTGAAGCGCGCGAGCGGGGAGATTGCCGAAATCACCTCGCCGAGGATGCGGTTGAAGAGGGTCGACTTGCCGACGTTCGTGCCGCCGGCGAAGACGAGCTTGGGCGGCGAGGGACGGCCGGAGGCCTCGAGGCAGATCTTCCCCTGGAACAAGCGCCGGGCCGTGCGACGGCGCTCCTCCCACCCGTCCGCCTGCGCGGTGCCGGCCAGGAAGCGGAGCGCGTCGAGCCCGGCGCCGAGGCGCTCCAGCGCGCGCTTCACGTCCGCCGTCGCGGGCGCATGGCCGTCCGTCATCGCGTCTTTCCCTCTCGCCGAAGATCCGGCGCCCGCCTACGCGGACTGCGCCCCGCGCCGCCCGGGCTCGCCCCGCGGACTCTCCGCGCGCCCGGCGTCCCCGGGCGGCGGCCCCGCCGCCGCTTCCGGAATCGTGGCCGCCAGCGCCGCCCGGACATAGTCGTCCCGGAACGCGCCCCAATGCCGGGCGGCGAACGCCAACCACTCCGGATAGACGTCGATCGCCCACGCCCCCGCGGACAGCAGCGCGTCCCGCTCCATCTCGTTCAGGGAGCCCCACGCCTTGGCATGCTTCTCCCGCAGCTGCCGTTGCATCCGTTCGATGAAACGGGGCCCCACGACATACGAGAGATTGTACAGGAAGTCGTACGTGTCCTCCGGACGGACCAGCTCGTGGGAAGGCACCTTCTCGCGGATGCGGTAGCGCGAGCGCGCCAGGTGGCGCCCCCAGCGCTCCGCGAACAGCTCCGATAGATCGGTCTCCGGATCGTCGCGCTGCTTCAGGGCCAGATACTGCCCGTAGGTCTTGAGCAGGTGCTGCAGCCGCTCGACTTCGTTGGCCAGCACCGCGTACTCCACTTCGTCGTCGCGCAGACGAATCCGGTTCAGGGAACCATCCAGGACCTCGAATCCCAGGCGGCCCCTCCGCGCGCGCAGGAACTGCTCCCCGATCGACTCCTTCAGCACCCCGAGGCCTTCCACGGTCGGCATGCTGGTCAGATTCCACAGGTTCATGTCGTGCCCGGCCAGCGCCTCCGGCATCGGGCTCGACCACAGGCCCTGGATCGCGTGGCCGATACACTCGTGAGCCAGGCTCAAGACCGCGCGCCCGGGGTTGATCACGAGGCGGTTGCGCACCAGGTACGCGTGGAACTCCTCGTCCCCGATCTCGACCAGGCCGGAGTCGGTGTAGTACGAGGCGCCCGCGTCCGGCGCCGGCTTGAGCGAGATGCGCAGTTCGCGCACCGCCGCCGACGCCCGGATCGTCGCGGGCAGGAGACCGAGCTCGATCACGAAGTCGACCAGCTCCTCCTTCAGGATCGGCAGGACTTCTTCGATCCGTTCCCGTACCAGCGACAGGCCACTCTCGATCATCGCCGCCGAGACGCGGCTTTCGATCACCGCCAGGCGGGCCTCTTGCGAGAAATCGTAGGTCTCGACCGCGTGCTCGAGCCAGACCACCGCCTCCGGTCCGAAGATTCGTCCGATCAGCTCCTCGATCGTGGGGATCTCGGCCAGGAACCAGTATTCGAGATAGGCGCGCTGGGCCTCGAGATTGGAGCGGAGGTGGGCGTGGACGAGCCGTTCGAACGGCGTGTAGGCCGTGTCCGGTCCCTTCCGCAGCGCATTCAGCAAGTCGAGATTGTCGCCGACGATGCGGTCGAACACGGCGTGGTTGAGGAGGGTGGACGCGACGCGGCCCGAGTAGAAGGAGTGGAATAGGCAGTTGAACGCGAAGACCCGCTGGTTGAGCTTGAGCAGCTGCGGATGGCGAACGGTGAAGAGCATGCTCGGGCCCACCGACACCGGGAGGGCGCCGCCGACGGCAAGGCGTTGGCAAGACGCGGGTTAGCGTCATCGGGGCGACGCGGCGGACCCATGATACGGGCGCGGCGGGGGGGAGGTCAAGGGGAAGGTGGGGAACCGAGGGCCGCGGCCAGGAATTCCCCCGCCGCGGCGCGGACGACCAGGGCGGCGACGTCGTCGCAGGGGGTCTCCGTCCGGTTGACGATCACCAGCCGGGCGCCGGAGCGCAGCGCCACCTTCGGCAGGCTCGCGGCCGGAACGACCTGCAGCGAGGTGCCCACCGCGAGGAACAGGTCGGCCTCCGCCGCGCGCCGCCTCGCCTCGTCGAGGACGACCGGGTCGAGGGGTTGCCCGAACGAGATGGTCGCGACTTTCAGCCATCCCCCGCAGGTCGCGCACGCCGGCGCGTCGCCCGTGGATTCGAAGCGCCGGAAGGCCTCGTCGGGCGGGGTTTCGCGTCCGCACGAGAGGCAGGTTACCCGATGGTCGGTGCCGTGCAGTTCGAGGACGCTCCGGCTGCCGGCGGCCTGGTGCAGGCCGTCGATGTTCTGCGTGATCACGCAGGCGAGCCGCCCTCGTTCCTCGAGCCGCGCGAGCGCGTGATGGGCGCCGTTGGGTCGCGCGGCGAGGAGCACGGGTCGCGATTCGGTCTTGAATCGCCAATAGCGGGCGCGCTCGGCCGGGTCCTCGAGGAAGTCGCGGAAGTACACCGGCTTCATCCGCGACCAGAGTCCGCCCGGGCTGCGGAAGTCGGGGATGCCGCTTTCCGTCGACACCCCCGCGCCCGTGAAGGCCACCACCGAGCGGGCAGACTCGACCCACCCGGCAAGGCGGGACGCGGCATCGCGCAGGGCGACGGCCTGCGCATCATGGGCGGCGGGGTGGTCCACGGCGAATCCGTCCCGGGAGGGTTCGAGGTTGCCACGCACTCCTCCCTCCTGGATAGCACAATCCGGGCCGACGCTCCAGTCCCCCGGAGGATCGGGGTGTGCGGCGCGCGCATTCCTCGCGGGGGGCGGGGAATTCCGCGCGGGCGTCCTGGGGGGCAGGGGGAGAATCGCGGCTCGTCCGCGCGCTCGTGGGGCGGCGACTTCGGGACCGGGCATGCTGGCAATTCTCGCGCCCATCTGGTATAGGGGACTGGATTTCCGGCGCGCTCCGAGCGGCCGGGCAGGGATTCAACCGAGGTTGACACGATGTCTTACCAGAAGTCACAGGTCCCCGATGCCGACCCCCAGGAAACGCGCGATTGGATCGACTCGTACGATTCGGTCGTGACGCACCATGGTTCGGAGCGGGGTCAGTTCCTCCTGCGCGCCCTGCTTCGCCGGGCCCAGATGGGCGGCGGCGAGATGCCGAACCTGGTGCAGACCCCCTATGTGAATACGATTCCGCCGGAAGCGGAGCCCCCGTATCCCGGCGACGAGGAACTCGAACTCCGCATCCGGCGGATCATCCGCTGGAACGCGGTGGTGATGGTGCTGCGCGCCAACAAGCACTTCCCCGGCATCGGCGGACACCTGGCGACGTACGCCTCGGCCGCAACGCTGTACGAGGTGGGCTTCCACCACTTCTTCCGCGGCAAGACGGAGGTTTCCGACGGCGACCATGTCTTCTTCCAGGGGCACGCTTCGCCGGGGATCTACGCGCGCGCGCTCCTCGAGGGGCGGCTCACGATCGAGCAGTTGGAGAATTTCCGGCGCGAGTGCGGCGGGCGGGGGCTTTCGTCCTATCCGCATCCCCGGCTGATGCCGGACGTGTGGGAGTTCCCCACGGTTTCGATGGGCCTGGGGCCGTTGGCGGGGATCTACCAGGCGCGGTTCAACCGCTACCTGCGCGACCGGGGGATCAAGGACACCTCCATGTCGCGCGTGTGGTGTTTCCTCGGCGACGGGGAGACCGACGAGCCCGAGGCGCTCGGCTCCCTTTCGATCGCGGCGCGGGAAGACCTCGACAATCTCATCTTCGTGGTCAACTGCAACCTGCAGCGGCTCGACGGTCCGGTGCGCGGGAACGGCAAGATCATCCAGGAGCTGGAGTCGGTCTTCCATGGCGCGGGCTGGAACGTCATCAAGGTGATCTGGGGCAGGGGCTGGGACCCGCTGCTGACCAACGACATCCACGGGCTGCTGGTCAAGCGCATGGGGGAGGCCTGCGACGGGGACTATCAGAAGTACTCGGTGGAACCCGGCGGATACACCCGCCAGCACTTCTTCGGCACCGATCCGCGTCTGCTCAAGATGGTGGAGCACCTGTCGGACGACCAGATTCGCCGGCTCCGCCGGGGCGGCCACGAAATCCGCAAGGTGCACGCGGCATTCCAGGCCGCGGTGGCGCATCAGGGCTCCCCGACGGTGATCCTCGCCAAGACGGTGAAGGGGTGGACGCTGGGTGGGGCCGCCGAAGGGAAGAACGTCGCGCACCAGCAGAAGAAACTCACTCTCGAGGAACTCAAGGCGTTCCGCGACGAGTTGCACCTGCCGATCCCGGACAGCCAACTGGCGGATGCGCCCTATTACCTTCCCGAGCCGAACAGCCCGGAGATCCGCTATCTCAAGGATCGCCGCCGGGCGCTCGGCGGGCACCTCCCGCAGCGCGTGGTTCGCGCGCAGCCGCTGGAAACCCCGGGGATCGACAAGTTTCCCAAGTTGCTCGAGGGAACCGGTGAAAAGCGGCCGGTTTCCACCACCACCGCCTTCGCCCAGATGCTCGCCGACCTGCTGCGCGATCCGGTGATCGGGCGCCACATCGTGCCGATCATCCCCGACGAGGCGCGCACCTTCGGCCTCGACGCGCTCTTCAGTCAATACGGGATCTATTCCTCGGTGGGACAGCGCTACGAGCCGGTGGACAAGAAGTCCCTCATGTATTACCGGGAGGCGCGGGACGGGCAGGTGCTGGAGGAAGGGATCACCGAGGCCGGATCGGCGGCTTCGTTTCTCGCCGCCGGGACGTGCTACGCGACCCACCGCGTCAACATGATCCCGATGTATATCTTCTACTCCATGTTCGGATTCCAGCGCATCGGCGACCTGGTATGGGCCTTCGGGGACGCGCGCGGTCGCGGCTTCCTGCTCGGCGCCACGGCGGGACGCACGACCTTGAACGGCGAAGGGCTGCAGCACCAGGACGGACACAGCCCGCTGCTGTTCTCGGTGGTACCGAACTGCCTGACCTACGATCCGGCGTACGCGTACGAGATTGTGACGATCGTGACCGAAGGGTTGCGCCGGATGTACCACGAGATGGAAGACGTCTTCTACTACATCACGCTGCAGAACGAGCCCTACCCGCATCCGCCGATGCCCGAGGGGACGCGGGAGGGGATTCTGAAGGGGATTTACCGCCTGCAGGCGGCGCCGGAGATCAAGGCCGAGAAGGTGCCGCGGGCGCAGCTCTTCGGCAGCGGAGCGATCCTTCGTCACGTGCTCGCCGCGCAGGAGATCCTTGCCAGCCGGTACGGGGTCGCCGCCGACGTGTGGAGCGTGACCAGCTACGGGCAGTTGCGCCGCGACGCGCTGGCGTGCGAACGCTGGAACTGCCTGCATCCGGACCAGCCGCCGCGCGTGCCGTTCCTCACCGAGGCCCTGAAAGGCCACGACGGACCGGTGATCGCCGCGAGCGACTACATGAAGTCCATGCCCGACCTGATCGCGCGCTGGGTTCCGAACGGGCTCTTCCCGCTCGGGACCGACGGCTACGGGAGGAGTGACACGCGCGAGTCGCTGCGCCGCCATTTCGAGGTGGACACGGAGTCGATCGTGTTGGCGGCGCTGTTCCAACTCTCGCGACGCTGCAACATCCCGCCCGCCCGCGTGGCCCAGGCCGTGCAGGAATTGGGGATCGATCCGGAAAAGGTGGATCCGGCGTTCGCCTAGGCGCGCGCGGCGCCCGGGGGGGTGATTCGCCTCCCGCCGGGCGCGGCTCCGCGACGCTCGCGTCCCCGGGCATCCACCCCACCGGCCCGGGGGATGGGAACGGCAGCCGAACCATGCGTCTGCTCAATCATCGCTACGACGTCCTCGCCCGGCTCGGTGAGGGCGTCCTCGGCGAGGTCTTCCACGTCCGCGATCGCGTCGCCCGCCGCGACGTCGCGCTCAAGCTCATCCGCGACGAAGCGTTTGCGCGCGACCAGTTGCGCTATCTGCGCCACGAGTTCCGCCTCATGAGCGACTGGCGCCACGACCACGTCGCGCGGGTGTACGATTTCGAGCGGCTGCTGGGGACGGGGAAGTTCTTCTTTACCGAGGAAATGGTCTTCGGGCAGGACTTCCGCTCGGCGGTGAAAGGGATGCCGCTGCCGGGGCTGGCCGGACTGGCCGCGCAACTGTGCCGGGCGCTCGCGTTCGTTCACTCGCGCGACGTGGTGCACTGCGACCTCAAGCCGCGCAACACGGTGGTGGAGATCGGCCCGCGCGGCCCGCACCTGAAGCTGATCGACTTTCACCTGGCGCGGGAAGGGGGGCGCGCCGCCGGCCCGGGTCTGGAGGGGACGCTGGGCTACATGGCGCCGGAGATGCTGCAGGGACTGGAGTTCGACCGGCGCGCGGACCTGTATGCGCTGGGGGTGATGCTGTACGAAGCCCTGGCCGGGGAGCTCCCCTACGTCGCCGCGACGCCCGCGGAGATGGCGCGGGAGCAGGCGGAAACCGCGCCGCGGTCCCTGGCGGAGATCCGCGCCGATCTGCCGATGCGGTTCGTGCGCCTGGTGCACGCGCTTCTGGAGCGCGATCCCGACCGGCGGCCGGAAACGGCCGGCGAAGTGGCGCAGGAACTCGGCCGCTGCGTGCGCCGGGAGCTGGCGCCCGAGACTCCGCGCACCCGGGCGGCCTATGTGGCGAGCACCCGTTGCGCCGGTCGCGAAGTCCCGCTGGGTCGGTTGCGGCAAGGGGTCGAGACGTGGGTCTTCGAAGGGTGGGCGGAGGCGGAGCACGCGGGGACGCTTCCCCCGCGTGCGTTCCTGATCGAGGGTTCTCCGGGGGCGGGGCGCACGCGGTTGCTGCGCGAGTTCCGCGTGCGCTGCCAGGCGCGGGGCGTGCACTGGATCTCGGGCGCGTGCCGGGGCCGGGATGCCGCCCCGTACGCGCCCTGGCTGGAGGTGCTCGAGTCCCTGGTTGCGCTCGAGCGCGCGGCGGCGGAGACCCGCGGGTGGCCGCTGGCGCGCGGCATCGTCGGCGGCGCGGCGGAAGGGCCCGCCGCGTCCGCGCTCGACTTCCTCCGCCGGGCCGGCGCCGATCGGGGCGAACCGTTCCGCGAACGCGAGACGAGGCTTCGGGCGATGGAACGGATCGCCGAGGCGATCCGCGGGGTGGCGGCCGGCATTCCCTGCGTCGTGGTGGTGGAAGACCTGCACCTTGCCGACGGGACGGTGCTCGAGACCTGGGAGCATCTGGTGCGCGTCCTGGGGGATGCCGACCGCCGCCGGCGCCCGGATGCCGGGGACGACGCGGGCTCCGGCAGCCCGCTCCTGCTCCTCTGCGGCACGGTGCGCATCGAAGCGGAGGGAGCCGGCGTCGAAACCCGATTGCGCGCGGCGGGGGCGGAGGTCGGCGTGACGCCCGCGCGGATCGTGCTCGAGCCGATCTCCGAGGAGGAGGTCGCCGCCCTCCTGCGCGGCATGGCGGAGTGGGAGCGGCTTTCGGACGCGCTGGTGCGGCGGGTCTGGACCGAGACCGCGGGCCACCCATTGCACGTCGAGGAACTGATGAAGTTCTTCCTCGAGGAGGGGATCCTTCGCGATCACCGCGGCCGCTGGTTCGCCGACGAAGCCGCGCTGGCGCGCCTGGAGATTCCGCGCGATGCGGTGAAGCTCTTCTCGCGCCGGGTCGGGCACCTGTCCGCCGATGCGCGTCGGGCGCTCGACTGGCTCGCCCTGTGCGAGGATCCGGCCCCCGAGGCCGCGATCCGGGCCGCGGCGCGAATGACGGAGGACCGTTGGCGGGCCGCGGTGGCGGACCTGCGGAGCGAGCAGTTGGTGATCGCCGCGGACGGGGACCCGCCGACGCTCCGGTTGGCGCACCTGCCGTACCAGCGCGACCGGGTCCGCCGGCTCGGCGCGGGGGAGCGCCGGGCGCGTCACGCGCGGCTGGCGGCCGCGCTCGAAGCCGCCTACGGGGCGGCCCGGGAGGAGCATGCCGGAGAGCTGGCGGCGCACTGGCGGTCGGCGGGGCCCCGGGGGGAAGCCAAGGCGCGGCGCTATGCCGCCGTTGCGGCGCGTCGGTGCGAGCAGGCGCTCGCCTACCGCGACGCCATCGGGCATCTCGAGTTCCTGCGTTCCCGGCTGGCCCGTGACGCCTCCGGCCACCGGCGTCTTCCGGAGCTGTACGAGCGGATGGGGGACCTGCTCCTTCAGACCGGTCAGATCCCGCGCGCCATGGCCTGCTACCGCGCGGCCCGTCGCGGGTATCGCGCCGGCCGGAACGGCGGCGCCGCGCGCAAGGACGATCGCGTGCGCGCCGCGCGGCTGGAGGTGCGCGTGGGTCGCGCCTTCGAGGCGCAAGGGAACTTCCGCGGCGCCCTCCGCTGCTTCCGGCGGGCGCTCGACCTGTTCCGGGGACGCGACGGTCATCCGGAGGCGGCGCGCATCCGCCTGCACGTGGCTCGCCTGCAGGGATACCGCTTCAGCGACTATCGCGCCGGGATCGAGGCGGCGCGGCGCGCGCTCGCCGTCCTCGCCCGCAAGGGCAGTCGCGACGACGTCGTCTCCGCCCACCGCACCCTCAGCATCATCAACACGGAACATGGCCGTCTCGACGAGGCCCTGGAGCGCGAGCAGGCGATTCTCGATCTCGTCGGGGAAACCGGCAGCAAGTCCGTCCTGGCGGGCACGTGGAACGGCATCGGCCTCATCCATCTGGTTCGTGCCGACTGGGCGGAGGGCCGCCGGGCGCTCGAGCGGGCCCTCGGCCTCGCGGAAGCGCTCGAGACGCCGGGCACCCTGGCGATGATCCTGAACAATCTGGGGTTCATCCACGAAGGGCTGGGGGAGTATCCCCAGGCGCGGGAACGCTGGGAACGCGCCCTGGCGATCGGCGAGCGCATCGGCGACCGGCGACGGATCGGCGAGCAGAAGAAAAACCTCGGCGGACTGGGCCACCGGACCGGGGACCTCGAGTCCGCGCTCCGGCTCCTCCGGGAGGCGCTCGCCGGCTTCACCGCCATCGGACTGCCTACCGAGGCCCGTGAGGCGCACCTCAAGTTGGCGGAGGCGTACGTCGACCTGGGGCGGCCGGACCTGGCCGCGCAATCGGTGGAGCGAGGGACGGAAACGGGATCCCAGAACCGCTCCGTGGAGGCGCTGAGCCGGCTGGTCGAGGGGCGGGTGCGGCTGGCGCGGGGCCGTCCGGAGGAGGCCGAGGAGGCGCTTCAGGACGCCAAGGAGCGGTACGGGGCGCTCGACAACGTGGTCGGCCGGGCCGACGCGCTGATCGAACTGGCGCGTGCCGCCCTTCGCCGCGGCGAACCCGTGCAGGCGTCCGCGCGCGTCGGCGCCGCGGAGAATCTCCTCGGCGCCCGCGACCTCGCCGCCCAGCGCGCGGAAATCGGCCTCCTGCGCGCGGAGACCGCGCTCGCCCAATCCGGTCCGACCGACCTGCCGTCCGCCTGGCAGTCGCTCCGCGAGGCCCTGCAACGGGCGGAGCGGCTGGGCACCCCCTGGCTCCTTTGGCGCGTACTCTTCGCCATCGCGCGCCACTGCGCACGCGCCGGCAAGCGGGAGGCCGCCCGCGCGTACGTCAAGGACGCCGGCAAGGTGCTCGACGGCGCTTGCGCGCGCGTCCCGGCCGACCTGCGCGACTCGTTCTACGCGCCGGCCGATCGCACCGCGCTCCGGCGCGCCCTGCTCGCGGATCTTCCCTGATCGACCGCGCCCGCCGTCAAAACTCCAGCAGCCGCGTCAGGTTGCCCCCCAGCATGTCCGCCGCCTGCGTCGGCGACACCTTGAGCTCCTCCAGCACCGCCGCCTGCGCGTGGAAGACGTCGGCCCGCCACCCGCGCGGCAGGATCCCGGAATCGGTGCCGAGCAGGATGCGCGACGCGCCGAAGACGGTCAGGCTGCGTTCGAACAGGTCGCGGAGCGTCAGGGGGTGGGGCTGCTTCGCGGCCCAGGAATTCGAACTCGACGTGTCGACGTAGACGTTCCCGCAGAGGTCGCCGAGCAGGAGCAGTTCGCGGAAGAACCCGCAGCCGAAGTGCGGGATCTGGAAGTTCACCATCGGGAAGTCCTTGGCGATCTTGTGGAGGTCGAGGGGGTTGCCGAACCGGAGATCGAACTTCGAGGCGATGCCCAGACGGTCGCGGATCGCGATCCGGAGCAGGCCGAAGTGGACGAACACCAGCGCGCCCCGTTCCGCAGCGGCGCGGTAGATCGGCACGAGCCGCTCGTCGTAGGCGTGGTAGTGGTGCATCGAGGGAAAAAGCGCGATGCCGTTCAATCCCAGCTCGGTGAGGCCGCGGTGCACCCGGTCGACCGCGCCCAACTGCGTCGGATCGACCATGAACAGGCCGGCGAAGCGCTGCGGATAGGCCCGGACGGCGGCGGCCACGGAATCCTCGTCCCCCGGGGCGCTGGCCATGAGCAACATGCGATCGACGCCGTGCCGGTCCATCTCGCCGATCCAGCGCGCAGCCAGTTTCTCCGGCGCCGGTTCGGGCAGCTCGATCCCGACCTGCTGGCCCATCGTCGCGTACGGATCGGCCGCGCCGTAACGGTCGCGGATCGGGTCGATCAGCTTCTGAAAGAAGCGGAAGGAGAAGAAGTGCGCATGGGCGTCGAAAATCGGCAGATCACCGAACGGGGTCTTCATCGGGGGGACCTCCCGGGGGGGGGCGGATCGCCGGCCTCGGCCTCGAGGAACGCCGCGTCCGCGTCCATCCCTTGCCTGCGGTAGAACCCGGCCAGCGCGCGGAATCGGGCCGCCGTCGGGGAGCCGAGGACCCACGCCAGCTTGTCCTCGTCGGGGGGACAGTAGTGGATGGGCCGGCGGTCGCTCTCGGCCAGCGAATTCGATCCGTTCATGGAGCAGGAGTAGAAGATGCAGTGGTCGATGCCGAGGATGTGTCCGATCTCGTGGTTCATCAGTCGCAGCGTGCGTTCGAGGAGTCGCTCGGCCGGCTGGCCCAGGCGATGAATCGAATAGACTCCGGTGCGGCTCGACGGGCTGCCGACCCCGAAGACGAAGTTCAGGCGGTTGGCGTAGAGGTCCTCGTGGGTGAAGCCGACCCGCGCCAGGCAATCGTCGGCGACGCCGTCCGCCAGGTCCTGGAGCAAGAGACCCGCATTGTGCTGCCGGCGTTCCGCGGACCACGAGTCCGCGGGAAAGGGCCGGACGGGGCCGATCACGGTCGGGGTGTCGAAAAAGATCTGCGCGTACTCCCGCATGACCTCCAGGAGTTTCTCGTGTTCGCCGGCAAAATCGCCGAGGGGGACCAGGACGATCCGTGCGGGGCCGGACTTCTTCTTGCCGCGCCAGCGGCCCCGGTAGGCTTCCGGGGTCTGTCCGGGTTCGGGGAACCGCGCGAGCCATTCGCCGGGCTGCGGCGCGCCCATCCGCTTCCAGCGCGCGTCGCGGCCGGCATACGCCTCGTACACCGCCTGCTTGCGCGCCGCCGTGGCGGCCTCGTCCTCCTCCTCCGCGTGCAACCGCAAGGCGAGGGCGCCGAGGAAAAGCAGCAGGGCCGGGAGTCGAACGGTCCAGGGCATGCGATCCTCCGGGAGAACGGGGCCCGTCGCCCAGTATAACGCGCGCCGATTTCGTTGCAGCGCATTTCGGACCGGATGCTATCATGCCGCCGACTCGTTTCGGGAGATCCGACCATGCGAACCGCCGTTCTCCTCGCGGCCCTGTCCCTGGCGGCCGCCGTCGCCGTCGCCGATCCGGGCATCACCCCCGCGGAGCGCGCGACCCTGGCGGCCCGCTTCCAGTACGCGCCTGATCCGTTCCCGTTCACGAAGGAACGCGAGGGGCGGTTCCCCACCTTCGACACGTATCGAGTCGAGATGCCCTCGCCCGTGGAGAGCGGCGTCGATTCCAACGACACCGTCTACGGCTTCTACTACAAGCCGCGCACGCGCTCCGACGCGGCCGTGATCGTGCTGCCGATCGCGGCCGGTCGCGACCTCACCCTCGAGCAGAGCGTGGCGATCTATCTCGTGCACCGCGGGTTCAAGGCATTCGTGATGCCGATGCCCTACCAGCAGGAGCGCGGCCGCGACCTCGACGTGAAGAACGTCCTGAAGATCGAAGGAGGCATCGAGAAATTCACCGAGGGGGTGCAGCAGGCGGTGCTCGACGTGAAGCGCGTCCGCCAGTGGCTCGTCGAGAAGGAAGGCGTGCGCCCGGACCGGGTGGGCCTCGTCGGCATCTCGTTGGGCAGCCTTTGCGCCTCGATCGTCCACTCCACCGATCCCGGATTCAAGGCGGCCGCGCTGGTCCTCTCCGGCGGCGACATGGCCCGCGTGATCTGGAACGGCTCCAAGGAGACGATCAAGATCAAAAACGAGATCCTCGCCCAGGGCAAGGACTACGCCTGGGTCGAGCAGGTGGTCCGACCGATGGATCCGCTCACCTACGCCACGCCGGAGCGGGGGCGGGGGATCTACATGGTCAACGCCAGCAACGACGAGGTGTTCCCCTTCGAGGCTTCGTCGAAGAAGCTGCAGAAGGCGTACGGGGATCCTCCCATGATGGTCCTTCCGGGGGACCACTATTCCGTGGCCGTCTTCATCCCCATGGTGCTCGAAGGCGTCGCGCAGCACATGCGAAAGCACCTGCTCGGGAAGTCGTGATTCGCTGACGGCGGACGGCGAGTCCGCCGGAGGCGCAGGCGGGGCCGTGGGAGGATGTGAGGGCGTGCGACAGGCGTGGATGCGCGGGTGGATCGGGGGCGTGGCCCTCGTCCTTTCGATGGGCATGGCCGCGGCCGATCCGTCCGCCGACGGAACTCCGGGTTCGGACGCGTCCTCGGGCGGGACGGCGATTCGGCTCTTCGACGTCGAGCCCGGGGCCGCGGAACCGGAGTGGCGGGGTTCCGGCGAGGTGAAGACTTCCGTGGTCGCGAATCCGGGGGGCGGCCCGTCCGGTGCGCCGGGGCGGCATGGCCTGGCCGTCCACGCGCGCCCGGAGAGCGCGATCGCAACCCGGTTCGCCTCCTGGCCCGAAGGCGCGCGCCGGCACGCGGCGTTCACGCTCTGGGTCCACCGCACTCGCGCGGAGGCCGAACGCCGGCCCGGGGGGCGGCTGGAGATCCAGTTGGTCGAACGCGACGGTCGCGCCCGGTTCCGCCGTCTCGTCGAACTGTCCCACGAAGGCTGGAGCCGGATTCACGTCCCGTTGCGCTGGTTCCGTTGGGGGGACGGGCGCGTGCCGCGCTGGGATCGGATCGGGGCCGTCGCCTTCCATTTTCCCGATGGGGCGGAGCTGATTCTGGACGGCGCCGGCCTCGAGCCCGTCGCCGACGGGGTCGAAGTCCCCTTCGCGACCGCGCTCCGGGAACTCGCCTTTCCCGAGCCCGGCGTCGCCGTGACCGTGCACGAGTCCGCGGACGCGCTCGTGCTGTCCGGCGCGCGCGACCTGGACGGCCGCGCCCTTGCCGGGCATCTGGGCGCGGTACGCAGGGCGGTGTATGAAACGTTCCCGTTCTTCGACCCGCCGTTCCAGCCGCCGGCGGTGGTCGTGTTCGCGACCCAGGCCGAATACCAGGCCTTCCCGCCGCGCTTCGCGCGGAAGCTGAACGCCCTGTCCGCCCCGCCCCAATCGGGCGGATACACGCTGCAGGGGGTCGCGACTTCGTGGTGGGACCCCGCGAAGGGACAGGATCGGCCGGTCTACACGCACGAGTACGTACACGCGCTCCTCTCGTTCGGGGCGATGCTGAACAACCATGGCGAGTGGGTGCAGGAAGGACTGGCCACGCTGTTCCAATTGCGCTTCCATCCGCAGGCGGACCTCGCGGAATTGGTTCGCAACGGGATCGAGGATCCCAAGCGGCATCTCGCCCTTCCCGTCCTGTGCAAGGGAGAGGGGATCCCGCTGGGGCGATATTGGCAGGCGATGACGCTCTGGCAAACCCTGCTGGCACGGGAGTCGTTCGCGGCCCGGATTCCGGCCCTGTTCCGCGCCTTCCAGGAGCGCGGGTCGACGGATCTCGGGCCGCTGATCGAACCGGTCCTCGGCACCACCTGGGAGGAGCTGACGGCCGCCTGGCTCGAGCACTGCCGCACCGCCTACGCGGGCAAGCAGGAGTGACCGCGCCGAATCAGAAGAGGTAGGGGACCAGCCTGCGGGTGGCGCGGCGGTAGTCCTCGAACGATTCCCCGAACGAGCGCGCGAGCACGGCCTCCTCGCGGGCGATCGTCCAGAGCACCACGGGCAGATAGACGGCGGGCAGGGCCAGACCCGCGACGCTGCGGAACGCCAGCCCGAAGCCCGCGAGGGTGAGCAGGAATCCCAGATAGGCCGGGTGCCGGATCCACCGGTACGGGCCGGCGCGGACGAGCGCATGTCCGGGCTGGACGGTCAGGTGGTAGCTGAAGAGCCTCCCCAGGGCCTGCATGGCGGCGAGCCGGACCCCCCAGCCCGCGGCCGAGAGCCCGATGCCGGTCCACGCCGCGGCGGTGCCGCCGAGCAGGCCGAGGCCGGCGAGTTCCAGGCGCGGCAGGACGAAGTGCAGCGCCGCGAGCAGCGCGAGCGTGCCGAAGAAGACGATGCGCTGCGCCGGGCTGCCGCCGCGGCCCGCCCCGCCGAGCGGCCGGGACGCGACCGCGAGCCCGCCGACCAGCAACAGTCCCAGGTGCGCGATCACCGCGGGCCGCTCGAACAGCGGTCCGAGACCGCCGTACCCGAGCGGCACCAAGGCGGCGAGGAGGACGAAGAATGCGGCGGCGCCGAGCAACTACTCTTCATCCTCCCGCAGTTTGGCGAGGATCGACAGGTCTTCGAGGGTCGTCGTGTCCCCCAGCGTCCCGTCCCCGGAGGCGATCTTGCGCAAGAGCCGGCGCATGATCTTTCCGCTGCGCGTCTTGGGCAGGGCGTCGGTGAAGCGGATCTCGTCCGGTTTGGCGATCGGCCCGACATGGTCGGACACATGCGCGCGCAGCTGCTCCTTGAGCGCGGCGCTGCCCTGGTTGCCGCTCTTGAGCGTCACGAAGGCGGCGATCGCCTCCCCCTTGAGGTCATCCGGCTTTCCCACGACCGCGGCTTCCGCCACGAGCGGGTGGCTGACGAGCGCACTTTCCACCTCGGACGTGCCGAGCCGATGTCCGGCGACCTTGATGACGTCGTCGACGCGCCCCATCACCCAGAAGTAGCCGTCGGCATCCCGACGCGCCCCGTCTCCGGCGAAGTAGTTTCCCGGAATCTCGGACCAGTACTGCTTTCGGTAGCGGTCCGGGTCCTTGTAGATGGTCCGCAGCATGGACGGCCAGGGCCGGCGAATCACCAGGTAGCCGCCTGCGTCCGGACCCACGGGCTTCCCTTCCTTGGTGACGACGTCGGCCTGGATGCCCGGGAAGGGGAGCGTGGCCGAGCCCGGCTTGGTCGGCGTCGCCCCCGGCAGCGGCGTGATCAGGATCGCGCCGGTCTCGGTTTGCCACCAGGTGTCGACGATCGGGCACCGCTGCTTGCCGATCACCCGGTGGTACCACATCCACGCCTCCGGATTGATCGGCTCGCCCACGGTCCCGAGCAGGCGCAGGCTGGAGAGATCATGTTCGTCGGGCCAGCCGTCCCCCCACTTCATGAAGGTGCGAATCGCGGTGGGGGCGGTGTAGAGGATGGAGACCCGGTACTTCTCGATGATCTCCCAGAAGCGGTCGGGCTTCGGGTGGTTTGGGGCGCCCTCGTACAGCACCACGGTGGCGCCGTTGGAGAGCGGTCCGTACACCACGTAGGAATGGCCGGTAACCCAGCCGGCGTCGGCGGTGCACCAGTACACGTCCTCCTCGCGCAGGTCGAACACCCAGCGCGTCGACACGGTCGTCTGCAGCAGATATCCGCCGGTGGTGTGGAGCACGCCCTTGGGCTTCCCGGTGGAGCCGCTGGTGTAGAGGATGTAGAGCGGATGCTCGCTGTCGAGCGGTTCCGCTGCGCATTCCCGGTGCGGGACCTGCGCCATGGCCTCGTGCCACCAGACGTCGCGGCCCTCCGTCCAGGAGACCGGATTGCCGGTGCGGCGGAGTACGATGCAGCCGGTGACGGTCGGGCAGTGCTCGAGCGCCTTGTCGATCTGCACCTTGAGGTCGACGATCGCGCCGCGTCGCCAGCCCCCGTCCGCGGTGATCACGGCCTTGGCTTCGGCGTCGTTGATCCGTTCCTTGAGGGCGTCGGCGCTGAAGCCGCCGAAGACGACGCTGTGGACGGCGCCGATCCGCGCGCAGGCCAGCATCGCGATCACGAGCTCGGGGACCATCGGCATGTAGATCGCCACGCGGTCGCCCTTGGCGAGATCGAGCCGCGTCTTCAGGACCGTGGCGAACTTACAGACCTCGCGGTGCAGGTCCTGGTAGGTGAGGACGCGGGAGTCCCCCGGCTCGCCTTCCCAGACGAGCGCCGCCTTGTTGCGGCGCCAGGTGGTCAAGTGTCGGTCGATGCAGTTGTAGGCGGCGTTGGTCGTGCCCCCGACGAACCACTTGGCGAAGGGGGCGTCCCATTCCAGGACCTTGTCCCAGCGGCGGAACCAGTGCAGTTCCTCGGCGGCGAGCCGGGCCCAGAAGGCCTCGGGGTCCCGGTCGGCTTCCTCGCGCAGTTTCTGCAGGGCCTCGGCGCCCGGGACCTGCGCGCGGGACGAGAATTCGGCCGGCGGGGGAAAAATCCGGTTTTCCTTCAGGACCGTGTCGATGTCCTTCATCGGCGCTCCTCCTCATCGGTAGAGACGATTTCACCCCACGGGGAGCGCGGGCGCAAGGATGATTGCACCGCGCGCCGGAGGGCGTCGCCGGGCGAGCCCCGGCCGATGCGGCGACCGCCCGGAGCGGGAGGCAGAATTCCGGTGGCCGGGTCGGCCGGGGGCGGGGCGACGTCTCAGCGCGCGGCTTCTGCGGCCATCCGCAGGACGAGGTGGAACCCCAGGGGCGACTCGATCGGTTCGCTCACGGAGCCCGGGGCGAGGGCTGCGGCCGCGTCGCGGACGGCGGGGGAGAACCCCGCGAGGGCGTCTTCGTCGATCAGCCCCCCGGAGGCCGCCGTGCCGTCGTCCTGGGAGAGCGCCGCCGCTTCCCAGTGGAAGCGGGCGCCGCCCTTCTCCACCAGCTTCTTGATCTGCTTCAGCTCGCCCAGCGCCTGCGCCTTGGACCGTGTGCGCGCCCGCTCGCCGGCCCCCTTGATGCCCGTGTGGCCCAGCAGGATGTGGGCGTACGGGCGGCTCGCGGAGACGGGAGGCACCTTGGGCAGGGTCGCTTCGCCCCCCCGGGCCTTGGCATCCAGCAGCCAGTCGAACGCCTGCTCGACATAGAACCGGTCCGGGAACTCGTGCCCCAACCCCGTGATGACGCGGAACGACCCCGGCGCCGTGCGCTTCTTGCCGGTGAGGTTGCTGCGCACTGCGCCCGCCATCGAGAAATTCTGATCCTGGTCGCCCAGGAACACCACGGTGCGCACCTCGTTGTGCGCCGACTCCGGCGCGGCCGGCGCCGCCGTCGTCACGAGACCGGCGAACAGCTTGGGGGCGAACTTGTAGGTCGCCAGCGTCATCGTGCCGCCCGCCGAATGTCCGATCATCAGCACGGCCGCGCGGTCCACCGGGTAATGCTCGATCACCCACAAGGCAAGTCCGGCGATGTACTCGCGATCCTTCTCGTCCCACGCGAAGCCCGGCCCCGCGGCGGTATGTCCCTGCACCGCGAGCACGAAACATTTCCGCGTGCGTGCCAGATCGGAAAGCATCATCGTCTTGGGGTCGCCCCCGTGGCCGTGCAGGGATACGATGAGGCCGTACTTCTTGTCCGGCTCCGGCTCGAAGGCCTGGGAGAGCCACCCGACCGCTGCGGCGTCGCCCTTGAGACGCAACTTCGTCAAACCTTCGGCTTTCTCCTCGACGACCTCCGGGGCCTTGAGCGGCCTATCCTTCGCGGCCGTGTTGCCAAGGGCGGACGCGAGCAGGGCGAGAGCGACCAGGGCGTGGCGCGGGGGGCGCATGGGGTCCTCCTTCGGGGTGGCCGCGGACGTCACCGCACCGATACGATGTCCCCGGGAGGGGCGATTGTCAATCAAGACTGCGCCCGATCTGCGGACGTCCGGAGGAGCTCGCCGGGTGGGCCTGCCCCCATTCCCGGCGCCCCGCGCGGCGCGCGAGGGTCAGTCGCCGACCCGGTCGCGCAGGATCGCCTTGGCCTGCTCGGAAAGCCCGAGGCGGTCGATGTCCGCCTGGAGCTGCCGCGCGCTGCCGTGGCCGGCGAGATAGCCGTTCGCGCGCGCCGCGGCGGTCGACTCGCGGAAATCGTTCGGGTTGGGATAGAAGGCGGCGAATTCCCGGTAGACGGCCTTCCAGTTGCGCAGCGTGTACTTCTGGTGGTAGTCCTCCGCCACCCAGAACCGCGGGTACGGCAGGATCGCGGTCTGCACCGGTTGCCCCTGTTCCGCGGCGATGGCGTCGCGGGTCTCGAGCGCGGCCTTGTGCTGCTCCTCGCCGTGGGTCCAGAGAATGGTCGCGTACTGTCCCTTCCCCGACGAGGCGCAGGGGTTGTGGCTCGACCAGAAGACGCCGAGCAGTTGGCGGAAGGAGATTTGCGCCGGATCGAAGTCGATCTGGATCGCCTCCGTATGGTCGCCGATCTCCTGGTAGGTCGGATTCGGCTTCCGGCCGCCGCAATAGCCGACGCGGGTGCGCAGGACGCCGGGCAGGCTCCCGAACTGGGAGTCCGGGCCCCAGAATCAGCCCAGGGCGAACGTCGCGGTCTCGACGCGGGAATGAACCTCGCCGTCGATGGGCGGGCGGGCGTGCTCGGGAGTGCTCGTGGGCGCGGCGGCAGGCTCCTCCGCCTGCGCTTCGCGGGCGGGGACGGCGAACAACGACCAAATTCCGATCGCCGCCACTCCGAGGAGCGCGGTCAGGGGCAAGGACAACAGGCGCAGGTCCGTGAACGATTCCAGGATCATGTCGGGTCCTCCGGTTGGGGTTGCCGGGAGGAAACGTCCCGGACCCTCAGGGTATTCCGGGAAACTCCCGCCGGTCAAGGGTCGTCGGGATCGGTGGACGGAAGTCGGCGCGGGACCTCTCATTGACGAACCGGAGGAACCGCCGTACGATGGGTCGGTTCCGATTCCGGAGGTGTCCGTGCCCCTTCGCGCCGTTCTGCTCGATGCCGGCGGAACGATCGTCTTCCCGTCCTTCCGCCGCATTGCCGACGAATTCGCCCGCGAGGGTGTTTCGATCGACCCCGAGCGGCTCGAGCGCGCCGAATTGCGCGTTCGGTTCGAGTTCGACCGGCCGGAGGTGATCGGGACATCGAACGATCGCGACCGCTGGGCCCGGTTCCTCCAGCGGATGGCGGAAGAGGCCGGCCTGACCGCGTTTCCGCGGGCGGCCTTCCTTCGCCTGAAGGAGTACCAGGACCGCCACAACCTCTGGGAGGTCGTCCCCGCCGACGTTCCGCCCGCCCTCGATGCCCTGGCGCGACGGTATCGCCTCGGCGTGGTCTCCAATGCCAACGGGACGGTGCGCGCGCTCTTCGACCGACTGGGGCTGGCGTCGCGGTTCGAGGTGGTGATCGACTCGCACGAGGAGGGGATGGAGAAGCCCGATCCGCGACTCTTCCGGGTCGCCCTCGACCGGATGAAGATCGATCCCGCCGAAACCGCGTACGTCGGGGACCTCTATCACGTCGACGTCGTCGGTGCCCGCGCGGCGGGGCTCCACGCGATCCTCCTCGACCCCCACGGGCTGCACGGGGACAAGGACTGTCGCCGCGTGCGCCATCTGGCGGAATTGGCGTCGGACGGCGCCGCGGGGCCGGCATGAACCTGGGCGCCCACATGTCGATTGCCGGCGGCCTCCATCTCGCGTTCAATCACGCGGTTGCAGCCGGCTGCGGCGTGCTGCAGATCTTCACCAAGAGCAGCAATCAGTGGCGCGCGAAACCCCTCACCGACGACGACGTCGCGCGGTTCGAGGAAGCGCGGCGGCGCACCGGGATCCGCCGGGTGGTGGCGCACGACTCCTACCTGATCAACCTCGCGTCCCCGGACCCGGCGCTGTGGAAGAAATCCCTCGATGCGTTTCTCGTGGAACTCGAGCGCGCCGAGCGGTTGGGACTGGACGGGCTCGTGTTTCATCCCGGGGCGCACATGGGGGCCGGGGAGGAGGCGGGACTCGGCCGGGTCGCGAAGGCCCTCGATGCCGCGCACACCCGCTGTCGCGGGTACCGGTGTCGCACCCTGATCGAGACGACCGCGGGGCAGGGAACGTCGCTCGGATGGCGCTTCGAGCACCTCGCCGGCCTTCTCGACCGCGTGCGCGATCCGGCGCGCGTCGGGGTGTGCCTCGACACGTGTCATGTCTTTGCCGCCGGGTACGACCTGCGCACCCCGTCCGCCTACCGGGCGACGATGCGGGCGTTCGACCGGATCGTCGGCCTGGAGCGGATCCAGGCGTTCCACGTAAACGACTCGAAGCGGGAGCTGGGCTCGCGCGTCGACCGGCATGCGCACATCGGCGCCGGGATGATCGGGCTGGAGGGGTTTCGCTGCCTGATGAACGACCGGCGCTTTCGGCGCGTGCCGATGATCCTGGAGACGGAGAAAGAGGGGGACATGGACCGGGCGAATCTGGCCGCCTTGCGCGGGCTGAGGCGATCGCGCGCGGCTCCGCGCAAACGTGCGGCCCGCGTCCGTCGGGGCAGCGCGGCGGGCGCGTAGCGCGGACACCTCAAGAAGTCGCTGATGCGGTTTCAGGAATCATCCGAGCGGGCGGCCCACCCGGACGACGATCTTCCCCACGTTGCGATCCTCCTCCATCCAGCGGTGCGCCGCGGCAATCTCCTCGAGGGGGAACTCCCGGTCGATCACCGGCCACACGCCGTCGCGGCGGAAATGGGGAAGGATTTCGCGGGCGAACCGCTGTGTCAGGGTCATTTTCTGCTCGAGCGGCCGGTTGCGCAGGGTGGTGCCGGCGAGGCGCAGGCGCCTGGCGAGGACGTCGCGCAGGGAGATCGACGCCTGGGCGCCGCCCAAGGTGGAAATGAGCACCAGCCGTCCGTCCAGGGCGGCGGCGCGCAGGTTCGGCTCGAGGTAGGGCGCCCCGACGAAATCGAGGGTCACATCGACGCCCAGGCCGCCGGTCGCCGCCACCGCGATCCGCACCTCGCCGCGTTGCGGCTCGAGGTCGGGAAGCGACTCGAGACCCAGGACTTCGGGCCCGCCGTGACTCCGCAGGACGATCGCGCGCATGTCGCCTATCCCGTTACGTGGCGGACGACCGCGCGGCCGATGAAGCGGACCTTCTCGCCGAGCGGGAACCGGCTCAGGTTGGTCTTCACGACCCCCTTGGTGAAGCGCGTCTTCCGCGCGTAGTCGATGCGGACGTCGACGATGACCGGCTGCCCCTTGGCGGCGATCGCGAAGGCCTGGTCGAGCGCGGGCTCGATGCCGTCGTCGTTGCGCATCGCCACGTACGCGGCGCCGGTGGCGATCGCCACCCCCTCGACGCTCACCTTGCCGAGGACGGTACAGGTCTTGCGATTGAGCGGGACCTGCTGGAACTGGGAGATCTGCCCGAGTTCGCCGTCGTGGAAGACGAAGAAGACGACGCCCAGGTTGTGCGTGGTCGCGGTGAGGATCTCGAGGCCGGTCATCAGGAAGGCCCCGTCGCCGACGATGCCCACGACCGGCTTGTCCGGGTGCATGAGCTTGATCCCGATCGCCGCCGGGATGCAGTACCCCATGGCGTTGTAGTCGGTGGGGGAGACGAGGGTGCGCGAACGGCGGCACGGGAACAGTTCGGCGGTCAGGAACGTATGGTTGCCGTCGTCGACCGCGACGAAGGCATCGTCCGGGAGGCGCTTGCGCAGGGCGGCGAAGAAGTGGCCGGGACCCACGCGGTCCGGATTGCGCGCCGCCGTCCACTCGGCGAAGTAGGCCGCCTTGTCTTCGGCGATCTGCTGCTGGAGGCCGAGATCGGCGCTGCGCCTCGTTCCCAGCGTTCGCAACTCCGCGACCAGCGCGTCGAGCACGTCTTTCGCATCCCCCTCGATCGCGATCCGCGCGGGGTAGTTCTTGTGGAACACCTCGGGATCGATGTCGACGTGGACCAGCGCGGGCGGGACCGGCAGGCCGTAGCTGGCGCTGCCGAGTTCGGAAAAGCGGACGCCCACGGCCAGCAGCGCATCGCAATCGCGGAAGGCGTTTTCCGCGGCGGGGACGCTGCTCGCGCCGAATCCCAGGCCGGTGTGCAGCGGGTGGTTCGCGGGAAACACGCTCAGCCCCTGCATGGTGGTGGACACCGGGCCTTCCAGGAGTTCCGCGGCCTGGATCGCCTGGGCGGTTGCGTCGCGCGCGCCCCAGCCGAGGTAGAGGCCGGGCCGTCGCGCGCCGTGGAGGAGCCGGGCGGCCTCGCGGATCGCCGCCGCGTCGGGAGTCTTTCGCCGCGCGGACGGCCGGTACGCCGGCAGGTCGACGACCTCCCCGCGGAACAACTGCAGCTCGACCGGGATTTCGACGAAGACCGGGCCGGGAACGCCCGAGATCGCGGTCTCGTACGCCTCGTACAGGGTAGGCACGATGTCGGCGTGGCTCCGGATCACCCAGCTCTTCTTCACCAACCCGGCGACCAGGCGCTGCTGGTCGATCGCGTGGAGCTGGTAGTGGCGTCCGATGTCGCGCCGCACGCCGCCGGTGATCACCAGCATGGGGATCCCGTCGAGATAGGCCTCGCCGATGCCGCTCATGGCATGGGTGGTGCCGGCCGCCGGGACGATGCAGAGGGTCCCGATCGAGTCGGTCGTCCGGCTGACCCCGTCCGCCATGAACGCGGCGCCCATCTCGTGGGTGACGAGCACCGGCGTGATCTTCGCAGACTTGTGCAATTCGTCGTAGATCTCGGTGTTGTGCACGCCCGGGATGCCGAAGGTGGCGCGGACGCCGATCTGTTCGAGGGCGTGGACGACGAGCGAGGCTCCGGTGCGTTGCATGGGCGGGCTCCGAGAAGGATGGGATCAGCGGGCGGAGTATAGGGGTCCCTTGCGGAACGCGTCAATCGGAAAGGAGGGGCGAGTGGAACGGTGGGCGCGTCGATGGTAAGGTAGGGGCGAATCCGTCCGGGCGGGGCGTGCAAGGCAGGGCAGGCCGCGATCCGGAATGGCAGGCGGGTTCCTCTCGGGGAGTTGCAGGATGGAGTGCTCGGGTTCCGGCGGCGCGGACCGGTTGGCGCAACTCCTGGCGCGCGGGGTCGTGACCGCCGCGCAAGCGGAGGAGTGCGCGCGCGCTTGCGGACGCCCGGACGACGCGCGCGCGGTGATGACGGAACTCCTCGCGCGCGGGTACCTGGACCGGGAAGAGCTCGCGGCACTCGGTTGGGTCGAGGATGGACCGACGGAAGGCGGCCGGGGCGGGGAGCACGGTTCGACGCGGGAGGGACTCGCCTCGGGCGCGGGATTCGCCAGCGTGGTGGCGCACTTGCAGGGCGATCTGCCGCGCGCGAACGGGGAGGCCGCGGACCTGCCCACCTCCCTGGCGGAGGGCGGCGCGGTCGCACCGCCCGCACGGACCTTCGGTCGGTTCGTCATCCTGGGGGAACTCGGCCGCGGCGGCATGGGGATCGTGTTCCGGGCGTTCGATCCGGAACTGCAGCGAAACGTCGCGCTCAAGGGTCTGATCGGCAATGTCACGGGCCTTTCCGACGTGAGCGCCGCACGTTTTCGCCGGGAAGCGCGCACCGCGGCGCGGCTCCGGCATCCCGGCATCATCCCCGTGCATGAGGTGGGGGAGGTCGACGGCCAGGCGTACCTGGTCATGGACCTGATCGACGGCCCCAGGCTCCTGGACCACGTGCGCGACACCGCGATGGAGTTCGCCGCGCGGGCGCGGCTGGTCCAGCAAGTGGCCGAGGCGATCGCGTATGCCCACGGCGAAGGCGTGCTGCACCGCGATCTCAAACCGGACAACGTCCTCATCGATGCCGGCGGCCGTCCGGTCGTGGGTGACTTCGGGTTGGCGCGGGAGATCTCCGACGCCGCCTCGAGCCGCCTGACGGCCACCGGGGTTCTGCTCGGGACGCCGGCCTACATGGCCCCCGAACAGGCCCAGGGCCGGACGGCCGACCTGGGGACGCGCACGGACGTCTATGGGTTGGGAGGCATTCTCTACCACCTCCTGGCGGATCGCCCGCCCTTCGAGGCCGGATCGCTGCCGGACCTGCTGCTGCGGGTGTCCACGGAGCCGCCCCCGCCCCCGTCCCGGTATGACCCGCGGGTGCCGCGGGACCTCGAGGTGATCTGCCTCCGCTGCCTGGAGAAGGACCCGTCCCGACGGTACGGGAGCGCGACGGAGCTGGCCGAGGATCTGGGCCGGTTCCTGGCGGGGGAGCCGATCCGGGCGCGCCCGGCATCGATGACCGTTCGCGTCGCCCGCTGGATTCGGTTGCGCAAGGGATTGACCGCCGCGCTGGCGGTGACCGTGGTCGCCCTGGGTGCGGCGATTGCGGCGGGGATCCACGTCGACCGGACCCGGCGGGAGCAGGCGCGCTCGGTGCTGGGCAGTCGCTTCTACCAGGAGACGCAGCTTCGGCTGACCGTGGCGCTGGAACGTCGTCGCCGGAAGGACGTGACGGGGTTGCCGGCGCTCCTGGCCGAGACGGTCGCGCGCGCGGAGGCCGAGGCGGCCCGGGATCCCGAATTGGCCGCGGCTTGGTTCGTGAAGGGCTGGGTGCTGCGACTCGACGGCCGGATCGGGGAAGCGGAAGCCGCGCTGGATCGAGCGGTCGCGTTGCGGCCGGGCGATGCGGCTGCGCGGTACGAGCGCGGCCTGGCGCGGGCCGAGTCTTACCGGCGCGCGGACGAGGAGGCGCGCCGGGCCTTTGCGCGCATGGGGCCGACGAATGCTCCGCGGCCCGTTCCCCGCCAGGCCGACCTGCAGGCGCTGCGCCCCGATCTTCCCCTTCTGCGCGCGCGCGCGGAGGAAGATTTCGCCGCGCTCGAGGAGCGGATCGTCCAGGGTGAGACCGGGCTCTTGTCCCTCGCGGCGGTGTCTTGCGGCCGCGGGCTCTTGGCCTTGTATCGGGGGGATTGGGGATCGGCGGAGGCGCTCTTGCGGCGGGCGGTGGGCGAAGATCGGTATCTGGACGAAGCCTGGGACGGCCTCCGGGCCGTCCTCCGGCATCCCGAGCGGCAACCGAAGGCGACGTCGCAGGAGCTCATCGAACTGCTGAACGATGCGCTCGCCGCGAACGAGGGCCGCGCCGGGCTGTGGATGGCCCGTGCGGAAGCTTACAATGTCCGCGCCCAGGACTGCTGGCGCGCGGGGCGGGAGGACGAAGCCGAAACGGCCTGGGCGGCCGCGGACCGCGACGGCGGCGAGGCGGTCACGCTGGATCCGCGCGACCTCGAGGCCTGCGTCGTCCAGGCGGAGTTGCTGTTGGATCGCGCGATCTCCTGGACCCGGCGCGGTCGGGACGTGGAGTCCTGGTTGGCCCGCGCGGAGGAGGCCGTGGCCCGGGCGCTGGAAGGCCGGCCGGACTTCGCGGCGGCCTGGCGCGCGCGCGCCGCCGTCCGGGAGACGCGTGCGCAGGCCGCCGCCCTCCGGGGAACCGATCCGCGGCCGGACCTGCGCGCCGCCATCGCGGACGGCGAGCGGGCCGTCGCCCGGAACGACGACGAAGCGGAGTTCCGGGTCAGCCTCGCGATGACCCGTCACGATCTGGCCCGGGAACAGGCGGCGCGGGGCGAAAATCCCCTCCCCGACCTCGAGGCCGCGATCCGGGATCTGGACCGCGCGCTGGCCGACCGGCCGAACCTCGAGCGGGCCTGGATCGCACGCGGGAACGCATGGCTGGGCCTGGGCGACGCCCAGGCCCAGATCGGCCAGGACCCTCACCCCGCCCACCGCCGGGCGATTGCGGACTTCGGGGAAGCGATCCGGTGCAACCCACGATCCGCCGAGGCGTATGCCAACCGCGGCAACGCGCGTCGCGCCCTCGTCACCGTCGGGGTCTCGTCGGCCGACGATCCGTTCGACGTGTTCCGGGAGGCGATCGAGGACTATGGACGCGCGCTCGCGGCCAATCCCGCGTACGAGGTCGCCTATTCCGGTCGCGGCAATGCGTACCAGCAGTTGGGAGACCTGCTCCAGGAGCGCGGCCAGGATCCCCGCGAGTCGTACCGCCAGGCCATCGCCGATCATGCCGAAGCGTGGCGGCTCAGTCCGAACGACTTCCGCCCCTGCGCGAACCGTGCCGGCGCCTCGTTGCTGCTGGCCATCGCCGAACGCAGCCGCGGGGCCGATCCCCGGGAGGCCCTCGAGAGTGCCGTCGCGGACTACCGGCGCGCCGAGGAACTCAATCCCGCCTCGGCTCAGCTGGCGTACAACCGCGCCAACGCCCTGGTCACGCTCGGCGAAGCCGACGTGGCCGCCGGCCGGGACCCGATGCCCGCGTATGAGAGCGCGCGCGCGGCCTATGAAGAAGCCCTGAAACGGAACCCGCGCTACGTCCTCGCCTGCTACGCGTTGGGAAATGCCACCGTGCGCATGGCGAACGCCGCTCCGGCCGACACCGGCGACCGGCAGCGTCTCCTGAATCAGGCGCTCGCGGAACAACGCCGGGCCCTCCAGCTCAATCCGGCCTTCTGGCGCGCCCATTGGTCGATGGCGGCGATCTACGAGACGCAGGGCCGATACGCGGAGGCGGTGGCGGCCTACGAAGCCGTGGCGGCGCAGATCGGACCCGACCAGCCGCAGCTTCGGGAGGCGCTCGAGCGCGCGCGAAGGATCGCGGCCCAGGGGGACGCGCGGGAGCCGACCTGGGGGGAGTGGTTCACCCTGGGCGATCGACGGACCCGAGCCGGGGACTACGCCGCGGCGCGGGACGCCTATGAGCGAGGATTCGCCGCGCGGGAAGAGGCGCGGAAGGGCCTCCCGGAACCGGAGCGTCGGAAGTGGGAGACCGACCCCGCCTTTCTGGCGAGCACGCGCGATGCCCACTACAACCTCGCCTGCTGCCTGGCGCGCGCGTCCGGCCCGGGCCCGGTGGCCGACTCGGCCGCGCTCGTCGACGCCGCATTCCGCCACCTGCGCGAAGCGATCCGGCTCGGCTTCTCCGACTTCGACCACCTCGAGGAAGATCCCGACCTCAAGCTCCTGCACCCGGATCCGCGCTGGAAGGAGTGGAGGAAGTAGGGGGCCGGCAGAGGCGGTGGGGGTCACCGTGGGCTCGGGTGGGGAAAGCCCCGGGGGGCCCCGGATCCGGACCGTCCGCACGCGCGCATTTGCGCGCGCGGGCCGGCGCGCGACCGCGCGAGCGGCGCGGCGGCGCTGCCGCCTACTTCGGGATCGCCTGCAGGCTGAGGTCGTCCCACCAGGTTCGCCCGCTGCCCCGGGAGGTCGCCCGGACCTCGATGGAGAGTGTCTCGGGCGGGACCTCGGCCTCGAGCGAGACCTGCGTCCAAGCCGCCGTCGATCGGACCGGCTGGGTCGTCTCCGTTCCGATCCGTTGCGACGGCGCGGCGGTCTCTTCGAACGGCGTGGCCCGGAAGGCCAGGGAGAGAGAAGCGATCCCCGAGAGACGATCCGTCTTCACCCAGCCCGTGAGGCGAACCCGGCCGGTGGACGGTACGTGGCGGACCAGTTGAATGAACGCGGCCTCCGCCATTTCGGCGGTCGAGGCGGTGTAGGCCGCCCACTTCGAGTTTCGTCCCGACACCTCCTGCGCCAGGTCGAGCGCCTCCGCGGCCGGCGCGCCGCGTCGCTCCGACCGCCAGGCCGCGGGAAGGGCGTCGGTTCCCCCCTCCTCGAATCCCGGGTTCATCAGCAATTCCTCCCCGGGGTAGGCGGGAAATCCTCCACCGGCGCGGAGATCGAATTCGTCCACGCGCAAGTCCCCGGCTCCTTCCGTGAGGATCTGGACCTGGAGGGTCGCCGCCAGGCGGGGCGCCTCGAGGTCCAGCGAAAGGCGTTTCCACTCGCCGCCGCCATCCAGGGAGGTGCGCGCCAGGGCGGGGCGGTCGATCGGATTGCGCGCATCGTCGAGATAGGTCGCGGCCAGGATCACGTCTCCGTCGCACCGGCCCTGGACGTAGGCCGAGAGGACCAGCGGGAGCCCGACCGGGAAGCGGGTGACCCGCTGGGAGATCACCTCGTAACGATTGCGCGTCTCGCGGAGGACGGCGTGCAGCGTTCGTTCCCCCCGCAACGCGCCCTCGGCGGTGACCCCGATGTCGGCGGCGAGCCGTCGATCGCTCGGCAGGTGCCAGCCGGAGGGGCGCCCGCGGTTCTCCTCCTCGAAGCCGGGATTGCGCACCAACGACTGCCCCCAACCCATCGAGAGGCTCTCGAGCCACGTCGCGTGTCGACGGAAGGCGGCATCCACGACTCCGTCGGGGTCGCCCAACGCGCGTCCGGTCAGGGCGGCGGCGAGGTTGAGCGGCAGGTCGGCGTTCCGCAGCATGCGCGCCTCGGTGCCGAGGGCGCTTCCGAACGCTTCCTCCCACCGTTCCCGCGGCTTCGCGAGCAGAGCGGCGGCCTGTGCGTGCGACAGCCACACGCCGTCTACCCGTTCCGCGCGGAGGGCGGCGGCCTGCTTCAGCGCTCCCTGGATGGGTCCGGCCCGCAGCGGACCGCTCCAGCGCACCGGAACCGGCACGCCGTCCGCCAGCCGGGCCTCGTTGGGCGCGATCACGCGGATCGCCACGAGGTCGTGTTCGGGCGCCGGGAACGCGCCGGACACGGGGTCGGAGCGCATCCAGCCCACGCCGGGGATGTGGAATTCCGTCAGGCACGCTTCGCCGGCCGCCCGCTCCCAGGGGACCGCCAACAACATCCGCGTCGGGACGTTCCCGGCGCGCGCCACCGCGGTCACCGCGTTGGCGTAGCCGATTTCGGCGGCCCGCTTCTTCGTCAGGACATGGTCCGCCCCGTGCGGACCCGGACCCCCCTCGCGCAGGGAGAGCCGGTTCTGGATCGCCGAATTCAGCCCCTGCAGGAAGTCGAGCGTGTACCCCTGATAGGTCTTCAGCCGTTCGGCCATTCCCTGCACGAGGGGCGCCTCGATTTCCACCCCCGGCTCCGGGACCAGCCAGGCGCGCAATTCGGGTGTCAGGGATTCGGGCGTTGCGATGCGCGCTTGCACGAGCGCGCGCGGGTCGATCGGCCGGTTCGAGGTCAAAACCAGGGATTGCCAGAACAGGCGTACGGTTTCCCCGGGCCGGATGGCCTTGAGGCCGACTTCCACGGCATCCTCGTGCGGAAATCGCGCCACTTTGACCGCGTGAATCCGGTCCTCCGGAATCGATCCGACCCGAAACGACAGAGGGGCCTGCCCGGCGAAGGGAAAGGGGACGGACAGGATCACCTTCGCTTCCCCGTCCGCGGCCGCGCCGGTCGCCGTCGCGAACACCGCCCCCTGCACCTCGCTCAGGAGCGTCGCCGTGTGATCCATCGCGGGGGGGGAGGTGCGCGCGACGGCCGCGGCGGTCTCGGCTTCGCCCATCCCCCGCCAGAGGCCGACGTCATCGACCCAGAGGTCCCCCCGGTAGTAGAGGCTGATCCCGAGCGCCATCACCTGCGTGTCCTCGGGAACCGTCACCACCCGACCCAGCTCGCACCACTCCGCCGACCCCGCGATCGGCCGCGTCGGGCTCAGGTTGTGGATCGAGATCTGCCACTGTTTGGCATCGATGAACTCCAACCAGACGTGGGCGTACCCGACGTCCCGCGCCTTCAGCCAGGCGGTGAAGAACAACGGCTGCCCGCGCAGATCCCGCAGCGCGCCGCCGACCTCCCAGGTCTGCACGACGGCCTGCACGTCCGGGCCGCCCGCGGGCAGCGAGAGTCGGAGGCTGGCCGCCCCGGCGCGCACGACCTGGGTGTCGCGAACGGTGGTTCCCCGGCTGTGATCGTGGACGTCCTCGTGGATCGTCCAATCCGCCGGCAGCGGATCACCCACTTCGAACCCCGGGTTCCGGACCAGGTTGCGACCGGGTTCCGGCCGCGCCCCCGGCGCGGCGACGAGCAGGAACGCGAGCGCGAGCGGGAGGAATCGAACCTGTCGCATGGCGGCGACTCCCACGGGCGCGGGGCCGGCATTCGGGTCCCCGGGAACGGTCGGGCAGGAACCGGCCGAAGTTCCGCGCGCCGGTTCCGCGAGGGGAGTATAGCAATCTTTCTGCCTCATCGCTATGCTGCGGGGAAGTCCTCCGCGGGACCGGACCTGCGTCGATGCGGGAGGGGGCTTGACAGGATTCTTGAAACCGTACGGAACGTCCGCCGGTAACCCCGGGATGGAAGGACGGTATGGCCGAGTCTGGGGTTTCCCCTGCGGTCCTGGAACGGGCCCGCGCGGGTGATCGCGCTGCGTTCGAGGAGATTGTGCGCGAGTTGACCCCGCGGGTCTGGCGCCTTGCGCACCGGATGACCTTCGACCGGGACGAGGCGGCCGACCTGACGCAGGAGGTCTGGATCCGGCTCTACCGCAATCTGGACAAGTATGATCCGGGACAGCCGTTCCTGCCCTGGTTCTGGACGGTCGCGACGAACATCTGCCTGAACTGGAAGGCGAAACGCCGGGTCAAGGCGCTGCCCTTCTCCGCGCTCGATCGCGAGGCCGAGGAAGGCGGGACCTTCGAGCCGGAGGATCGGAAGCAGGGGGACCGCACGCATACGAAGCGGATCGGTGTCAACGAGGAGATCCAGGCGGCGCTGAAAGCGCTGCCCGAGGATTACCGGCTGGTGGTCGCCTTGTTCTACCTGGAGGAGAAGGAGGTGGCCGAGATCGCGCGCCTGTTGGATCGACCCGAGGGGACGATCAAGACTTGGTTGTACCGGGCGCGGGACCAGCTCCGGGGTTCGCTCCGGCGCCTCGTGGAGAGGGGATCATGATGGACTGCGCCTTCGATTCGTCGCGGCTCCAGGATTTCGTGGACGAGCGCCTCGGCGCGCCGCAGCGCCATGAGGTCGCCGATCATCTGGCCGACTGCGAGGTCTGCCGGAAGCGGCTCGGCTCGTACTCGGCCCTGGATGCCCTGTTGACGCATCTGCCGGTCGAGGAGCCGCCGGAGTTCCTGGTCGATCGGGTGATGCTCGCGATCGATGTCGCCGCCGAGGCGGACGAAGCGCCGCGGGCGGCGCCGGCGGAATTGGCGCGCACGGCGGTCGCCGTCTTCGCGGTCCTGCTCGGCGCGGCGGCGCTGGTGTACGGCGGACTCGTGGCCACCGGCGAGGTCGCGCTGGAGGCCGGGGCCGGGGTGGTGGACTGGACCTTCGGGGTCGTCGATTCCTTCTCCGGCGGTCTGACCGCGCTTTTTGCCGGTCTCGGGCGCGTCCTCGAGACCTGGGCGGCGCTGCCCTCGTCGAGCCTCTCGCAAACGGCGATCCTCGCGGTCGCGCTGGGGGCCCTGGCGGTGGTCACCAATCTGCTGGCGACCCGCGCCGGCGGTCCGACGGGCGCCTCCCCGACGGGGGGGCGCGGATGATGCGACGCGGCGCGTGGCTGCTGTGGTTGGTCCTGTTCCTCGCCGGATTCACCCCCGGGCCGGCCGCGGATCCGCCTCCGGACGGCACGCCGCCGGTTCAGGCGGAGGGCCCGGCGCCGCGCGACGCCGAGCCCGCGGCGCCGGCTATGCCTCCCCGCAACCCGCGCGACCACGACGGGGAGGCGATCGCCATCATGATGCTCGGCGTTCTCCTGCTCTTCTCGGGCTTCGCGGTGCTGGTCCTGGTCGTCGTCCTCGCCCCCGACGTCACCGCCATGCTGGCCGCGGAGGTCAAGGGCTCGTTCTTCAAGCGCTTCTTCGTCGGCGTGGCCAATGTGCTGTTCCTGCTCGCCGTGGTCAAGATCACCCGCAATGTAGCGGGCATCGTGATCGTGCCGTTCCTCGTCATCCTGCTCCTGCTCGGCCTCGTGGTCTTGAGCGACGAGGTCGGGCGCCGCGTCCAGCACGCGTCCGGCGCGGAGTGGAACCGCATCCGGCGCATGGCGGCCGGTTGGACGACGCTGTATCTCGCCGCCTGGTTCCCGTTCGTGGGCTGGTTTCTGGTC
Organism: uncultured Planctomycetia bacterium; assembly: GCA_964632945.1. Lineage (GTDB taxonomy): Bacteria > Planctomycetota > MHYJ01 > WSZJ01 > CAZWCX01 > CAZWCX01. The sequence continues at coordinate 70,050 of CAZWCX010000006.1, forward strand.
GCGCCCGTGGCAACCTTCACCGCCGTGGGCACGGTCATGCTCTGGCTGCTTACCAAGCGCGCGCGGCCGGCCGCGCCGCCCGCCCCTCCCGCCGAAACCGCCGAAACACCCTGAAGGGATATTCCCGTGAAACCCGCCACGGCGTCTCCCGGTATCCCCTCTCGTCACGGGTAGGGTAGTCGCGCGCCTTCCCCCGTCGGGTCCGTGGACGATGGGTGGGCAGGGAAGGCCGTTCCCGGGGCCGCGCACGCGACCCCCGATCGGAGGAATCGTCATGATCGTTGCCGACGTGCTTTCCATCTTCTTCATCCTGCTTGGCCTGATGCTCGCCGTCCCCGCCTTCTTCCTGGTTTCCCGCTCCCTCTTTCCCGCCCACGCCCAGCGGATGGATCGCAGCTTGAACGAGCGGCCGGTCGCCACCTTCTTCACCGGCGCCGGGGTCGCCTTCGGCATGGCCATCGTGATCGGGATCATGGGCGCCCTGCCGTTGCAGCTGTTCAAGGTGCTCGCCCTGTGGGGGTTCGGCGTGTGCCTCGGCTACGGGCTCATGGGCGGCGGGTCGCTCGGCAGCCTGATCGGGACGCGCCTGGGATCGAGCGCCACGCCGGCGTGGAAGAGCACCCTGTTCGGCGGTCTGGCCCTCGCCCTGTCGTGCCTGATCCCGATCCTGGGCTGGTTCGTGATGCTTCCCGGCATGTTGCTGGCCGGCGTCGGAGCCAACACGATGGCGATCTTCGGCGCGCGCGCAGCCAAGCCCCCGGCCGTCCCCGCGAGTCCGATCATGGCCGCCGCAGCGGCGCCGGTCGCGCCGGTTCGGGAGCGGATCGAGTCGTCCGAGCCCGCGACGCCGGTGGGCGTGTAGCGGAGAGGAACGCGTAGGGGAGGTGCTTCATCATGGCCAAGTCCGACCGCAGGACGTTCCTCAAGGCCGCCGGCGCGGCGTCCACCGTCGCGCTCGCCGGTTGCGACGGGTTCTGGCGCGGCGTGTCCCGCTACCTGGGCGCCGACCTGCCCGACCGTCTCACCGTGGTCGACAGCGAGGCCGTCGATCCCGTGCACCACGTGCTCTCTCGCCTGGGGTTCGGCCCCTGGCCGGGAGATCTCGAGCGCGTGCGCACCATGGGCATCGAGGCGTACCTCGAGGAGCAACTGTCGCCGGAGTCCATCGACGACTCGGCCTGCGAGGTGCTCGCGCGCCGTTTCGAGTCGATCCATATGTCCGCCCAGGAGCTGTACGAATTCAAGAAGCCGCGGGCCCTCCAGGAAATCACCCGCATGACCCTCCTGCGCGCGGTGTACAGCCGTCGGCAACTGTACGAGGCGATGGTCCATTTCTGGACCGACCACTTCAACATCGACATGTCGAAGTCGGACTGCGCCTGGCTCAAGATCGCCGATGACCGGGACGTGATTCGCAAGCACGCGCTCGGCAACCTGCGCGACCTGCTCTACGCCTCGGCCACGAGTCCGGCGATGCTGGTCTATCTCGACGGTCGCGCCAACAAGAAGTCCCGGCCCGAGGAACAGCCCAACGAGAACTACGGACGGGAATTGCTGGAGCTGCATACCCTCGGCGTGCACGGCGGCTACTCGCAGAAGGATGTGATGGAAGCCGCGCGCTGCCTGACCGGATGGACGATCCGGCGGCGACCCGGATTCGACGGGGAGCGGGGACTGACGATGTTCCGCCCCGATCAGCACGATGACGGCGAAAAGACGGTCCTGGGCGTGACCATCCCGGCGGGCGGCGGCCGCCAGGACCTCGATGCGCTCATCGACATCGTGGCCGTCCATCCGAGCACGTACCGGTACATCGCCGCCAAGCTGGTCCGGCGTTTCGTCGAGGACGAGCCGCCCGCGGCGCTCGTCGAGCGGGCCGCGGAAGCCTTCCGCGCGTCCAAGGGCGACATCAAGGCGCTGGTGCGGACCGTGATCCATGCGGACGAGTTCCGCGCCTCCGCCGGCCGGAAACTGAAGCGCCCGTTCGGCTTCGTCGTCAGCGCCCTGCGCGCGCTGGGCGCCGACACCAACGCCGGCCCCCGGTTGATCGATTTCCTCGTGCGCATGGGGCATGCGCCGTTTTCGTTCCCCACGCCGGACGGGTATCCCGACGAGGCCACGCCGTGGCTCGGCACGATGTTGTGGCGGTGGAACTTCGCCGTCGCGCTCACCGCCCAGCAGATCGGCGGTACCCGGGTGGACCTCCCCCGGCTCGCGGCGGCCCTCGGGGCGAAGAAAGGCGAAGCGGCCGTGGAAACGTTCATGCGCTACCTTCTCGGTCGGCGGCCGACCGTGGCCGAATCGAACGCCATTTTCAAGTACCTGGGTCAAAGCGAGGCGCCCCCGCACGAGCGGCGCGCCGAAGCGGTCGGGCTGTTGCTCGCGAGTCCGGGCTTCCAGCGTTGCTAGACCGGTCCCCGGGCGCCGCGCCCCGTCCCTCGAACGGCGGCGGCGGTCCCGCAGCAAGAAGGAGAGCGCCATGAGCGGGTTGCTTTCGCGGCGCAAGTTGTTCCAGGCGGCGTTCAACGCGGCCGGCCTCGGGCCGGAACGGGATGTCCTCGTCTGCGTGTTTCTGCGCGGCGGCGCCGACGGCCTCAACCTGGTGGTGCCGTTCGGAGACCCCGCGTACTACACGCACCGTCCCACCCTGTCGATCCCGCGGCCGGACCACAAGGGCGGGGCGGAGCAGAAGGGCGGGAAGGCGATCGAGTTGACCGACTTCTTCGGCCTTCATCCCACGCTCGAACCCCTGCACGAGATCTACCGCCGGGGCGAGCTCCTGGCGGTGCACGCGGTCGGCTCGGATGACCAGACCCGATCGCACTTCGAGGCGCAGGACCTGATGGAGCGGGCGGCCTCGCTGGACACGGGCGTGTCGGGAGGTTGGCTGGCGCGACACCTGCGCAGCCGGCCGGGCCCCGCGCCCGCGGCGCTCGCGGCGCTGGCCATCGGCCCCACGATCCCGGAATCCCTCCGTGGGGCGCCGGGTGCCTCCGCGGTCGATTCCCTGGAGGAGTTCCAGATCGGCGGCCGCGCCGACTCGTCGGATCGCCTGCGCGGCGCGCTGGCCGATCTTTACGGCGGCACCGAACAGGGGGTCGCCGGCGTCGGGCGCGAGACCCTGCAGGTGCTCGAAACCGTCGATCGCCTGCGCAAGGAGCCGTACCAACCGGCGCACGGGGCGGAGTACCCGAACGGAAACTTCGGCCGCGCCCTGCGCGAGGTCGCGCGCATCATCAAGGCCCAGGTCGGGCTCGAAGTCGCCTGCGTCGACCTCGGCGGGTGGGACACGCACTTCGTCCAGGGCGTGACCAGCGGACTTCTCGCGGGCCTGGCCACCGAGCTCGCCAACGGTCTGGCCGCCTTCCACAAGGACCTCGGCGACTCCATGAAGCGTGTCAGCGTCGTCTGCATGACCGAATTCGGCCGGCGCTCCTACGAGAACGTCAGCCTCGGCACCGACCACGGCCGCGGCAGCGTGATGTTCCTCATGGGCGGCGGCATTCACGGCGGCCGCGTGCTCGCGGACTGGCCGGGTCTGGAAGGCGACCATCTGGAGGGTCCCGGCGATCTGCGCGTGACGACCGACTACCGCGTGGTTCTCGCCGAGGTGCTGGAGCGGCGTCTGGGGAACGACAAGCACGACAAGGTCTTCCCGGGACTCCAACCGGTGTACAAGGGGGTGGCAAAGCCGGCCTGAGCGGGCCGGCCGGTCGCCTCGCGCGCGGACCGGCACCCTCCGATGGGCGCCGCGTCGCCGTCCGCCACGGGAAGAACCCTTCCCCCGAGGAATCCGCGCAGCCCGAAACCCGCGTGGCGGGAGCGCCGCACCCGCGCGCCGATTGACTCTCCCCCCCGCCCGCGATAAAATCGCCGGGTCCCCCCAAAGCGGGTTTCACATTCGTCGCGGAGCCCTGCCATGAGACGCTCGATGACGGTACCGGTGGTCCTCGCGCTCTGGGTCGGTGTCGCCCTGGCCGAGGATCGGGGCGACCTGGCCACCCGGGCGGCCGCCATCCGCCCGACGGCTGCCGAAACGAAGTACAAACGGATCCCCTGGGTCACGGACGTATTCCAGGGATTCGAAATGGCCAAGGTCGAAAACCGGCCGGTGTTCATCTACATCATCACGGGCGACCCGCTGGAAGACTGCTGAACGTTCGCGCGCATGTTCCGTGAGAGCGTGCTCGCCCAGGATGAAATGATCGATCGGATCGCGCGCACGATGGTGCCGGTCGCGATGGACGTCCAGACCGTCCTGAACCCCGATTCGAAGGAGTCCCTCTTCCTGAGACCGAAGATCCTGCCGGGGAAGGAAAGGGCGAAGATCAACACCGCGCAGGCCATGGGCACCTGGATCCTGTCTCCCGGGGGCGAGGTTCTGGGTCGCCCGTTCACGGGCCTGGAAGAGATGATCCCTCGCACGGAGGAGATCGTCGATCGCGCACTCGAAGCCTTCGGGCCGGTCCCGCCGCGAAGTGTCCCCGTCGTGGAAACGCATCCGTGGCGCGGAAAAGGGGTGATGCCCGACGGCAGCGTCAGCCTTGCCGAAATCGTCCGGGAGAAGGCGCCGCGCGACCCGACCATGAAGCACCCGGTCGTCTCGAGCGTGACCCTCACCCGGGAGGAGTTTGCCGCCTTCGCGCCCCCGGAGGCGGTCGCAGGGAAGTCCTGGACGGTGCCGGACGCGGTCGCCCGGAAGCTGTGCCGCGTCACCTCTCCCATGTGCTACCAGCACGCCCCGCAGCCGGACTGGGTCACGCAGGTCGGCCTCCAGGCGAAAGTGCGCGCGGTCGTCGACGGTGTGGCGCAGTTGGACTATCAAGGCCGGATTTCCACGCGATACACGTCCGGCGAGTTCAAGAAGATCTCCACCGGGAAGACGCCTACCCGCGCCATCATCTCGGAACAGACCCTCACGTTCACCGGCGAGGGAGCGTACGACCTCGCGACCGGAAGGTTGCGCTCCCTGCTCCTCGTCGGCTCGGGCACGATGACGCAGAATTGGAGGTCGCCGACGCCGGCGGAGATCCAGGGCGTCATCGAGTGGGTGGACGCGGTTCCCGTCGTGGCTGGCCGGCGGGAGTGAGCCCGTCGACCCGCGGGCGGCTCTCGCCCGGCCCGGACCGACCCGCGCGCGCAAGCTGGATGGAGTGACCGGACCGGCCATGCGATTCGTCTCCGGCTGCGCTTGGACGCTGGGGCTGGCCTTTCTGGCCGCCCCGGCCCCGGTGCGGGGCCAGGACCCCGCCGATCCGCCCGCGCGGTCCGACTACGGCTATTGCCTGCAGCAAGGGCGGTCGATCTACCAGAAAACGCGCAATGCCTATCGCGCCGTGGCTTGGTTTCGCCGCGCCTTGCGCGTCGATCCGGACGGGGTGGAAGCGATCCGCGGCGCCGGCATCGCCGAAGCGATCGCGGAGAATGACGAGGAGGCGCTCGTCTACCTGGCGGAGGCGGCGCGCCTCGCTCCCGGGGACCCGGTGGTCTGGTACTGGCTCGGGCGGGTGCATCGCCGGAACGGGCGCATGGAGGCTGCGCATGCCGCGCTCGAGCGCGCCGGACGGCTTCCGGCCCCGGCCGGCTTCGAGTGGGTGACCCGGGAGGCGACCGCCGCGCTCGATACCCTGCGCCGCGAGGACCCGGAGCTGGCTGGACGGGCCGCCGAACGCGAGCTCAGTCCGGGGCCGGCGACGACGCTGCTCCTCCGCTACTGGGGCGCCTCCACGCGGGACGCGAACATGCGCGACCTCGCCGACGCGCGCATGCGCCAACCCAGCAGTGCCGACGCGGGCGCGCCCCTGGAACCCCGGCTGCTGCGCCTGGCGGCGTTCGATGCGGCGGGATTCCCGGCGCGGATCACCCCCACCTGGATCGTCTCCGGCGGCCTCCGGATCGAGTCCGGACCCGCCGACACGCCCCCGCGCATCTTCGCCGGTCGGTGGCCATCCACCCGCGAGGAGATCGTCGTTCGGGATGCGGCCGGCGGGATGGAGTCGAGCACGACGCTCGCCGTCCTCGGGCCGGCGACGGCCTTGACGGTGATCTCTTCGCAGCCCCGCCTCGGCCCGGGACAGCGGACCCACCTGGAGGCGCGCATCTCGGACGGTGCCGGCAACCTGCTCTACCACCGGCTCACGCGCTGGAGTGCGTCGAGCGCGGCCGGACCCGCCGACGATTTCCTCGTCCGCAGCGAGAGCCTGGTCGTGGCGGAAAACGACTTCGAACCGCACCGGAACGTCTTCCGGATCCCCGAGCAGAACCCGCCGCGGGAGGCCACATACTCGGTGCAGTGCCTGGAGCCCGAGACCGGCACGCTCGGGAACACGCTCGTCGTCGGATTGACCGAACCGGCCCCCATCGCCCATGGCGGACACGGTCCGCTGCCCTGGCTCGAAGACCTCGATGCCGCCCGGGAAGTCGCGACCCGTGACCACCGCATGATCCTGGCCGATTTCAGCGCCGAGTGGTGACCCTGGTGCAAGCGGCTGTCGGCGGGTCCGCTGACCGATCGGCGTTTCGTGGAGGTCGCTTCGGACCTCGTGCTCGTCTACCTCGACAGCGACCGGCACCCGGACATGGTGAAACAGTACGGCATCGTCGACCTGCCGACGTTGATCTTTCTTACGCCGGAGGGCGGGGTGATCTGGCGCGTGGAGAACGAGTTCCGTGACCGCGCGGTGGAGCAGTTGGTGGAAGCGGTCGGGACCGCGCGCGAGCGCTGGCGGTCCATCCAGGCGAACGAGGAGCGTTGGAAGCGCCGCCTGGCCGCCGCGCCGGACGATCTCGAGGCGCATCAGAAGTTGGGGGCCTTCTACTACGGGCTCAAGCGTCCGGAGAAGGCGCTTCCGCATCTGGATCGGGTCACCGAACTGGATCCCGGGCTCCGGGCGCAGGACTCGGCGTACAGTTTTCTGTGCGCGGTCTACCTGAATCTGAACGCCGCCGGCTATGCGACGGCGCGGGCTCAGGCCGAGGCTTTTCTGGCGGCGCGGGCGGACCATCCCGAGGCGCCGCAGATGTCCTACTATTACGGTGTCGCGCTCTACCACACCGACGGGTTCCTACGCGCCCGAGAGGTGTGGCGGAAGATCGTGGACGACGCCGCCGGGTCGGAGTGGGCGAAAAAGGCCGAGGCGGCCCTGGACCTGCCCCCGCCCAAGACGAAGTAGAGTGCGCCGCTCGGGTCATTCCTCCACGCGGGCCCGTTCGATCCGATCTCCGCGCTCGATCCGGTCGACGACCTCGAATCCCTCGACCACCCGCCCGAAGACGGTGTAGAGCCCGTCCAGGTGGGGGGTGGGGATGTGGGTCACGAAGATCTGGCAGCCCCCGGTGTCGAACCCGGCCGAGCGGGGCATGCCCAGGGCGCCGCGTTCGTACCGTCGCTCGTTGATCTCGGCCCGCAGCGCCCAGCCGGCGTCTCCCCAGCCGGTGCGCTGTGGATCCCCGCCCTGGATGACGAAGTTGGACACGACGCGGTGGAAGTCGAGGCCGTCGTAGGTGCCCGCGCGGATCAGTCCGACGAAGTTGGCCGTGTGGACGGGAGCATCCTGGGCGAAGCACTCGAGGACGATGCGGCCGCGCGGGGTCTCGAGGACGACGCGCGGGTTCTTGGGGAAGCGGAGCGTCTGGTGCGGCGAATGGGTGAGCGGGGGGCGCGGGCCTTCCGCCGGGGCGTCCTGCCGGCGCGATTTGAGGGCGGCGATCGCCTTGGCGCGCACGGCGGGGGCCGGGTCGGCGGAGGCGATGCGCCGCAGGAATTCGACGGCGCCGTCCGCCTTCGACTCCTTGACCCCGTCGGCGATCGACTCGCGGACCTCGTTCCAGCGGTGGTCGAGGCAGGCGTCGTAGGTCCGGACGAGCAGATCCCAGGCCTCCGGCTCGGCGCGCCGGGTGAGGACGTCGACGGCGGTGCCGCGTTCGGCGAGGCCATCGGCGGCGAGGGCGGAGCGAATCAGTGCGAACGCGCGCGGGTCGGGGATGCCTCCCGCGGCCTCGATCGCGGCGGCGCGGACGCGCTCGTCGACGTCGGCGCGGGCGGATTCGAGGAGGGGCAGCGCGTCGGCGCCGAGGGCCGCGGCGGCGGCGACGGCCGCCTCGCGCAGGACCCAGTGCGAATCGCGCAGCGCCGCGGTCATCCGGTCGCGCGCGGCGTTGGGGTCGGCCTTGGCGCGTGCCGCCAGGACCGCCGCCCGCACCACCGGCGACGGGTCCAGGTCGAGGGCGTCGAGCAGGTCCGGGCGGCCGGCGGCGGCCGCCGCGGCGCGGACGGCCCACGAGGGGTCCTGCGCCGCGGCTGCGGGCACCAGATCGACCCGGCCGAGCGTGACCAGGGCGCTCACCGCCTCCAGGCGCACGGCGTGCTCGGCATCGTGGGCGGCCGCGGCGATCGCCGGGGCCGTGCTCGCGGCCTTGACTACCGTCAGGCCGCGGATCGCGAACAGACGCGCCCACGGATGCGGGTCGGTGATGCGGGCCGCCAGGGTCCCGATCGCGCGATAGTCCGGAACGCGGGCGAAGGCGTAGATGGCCCGCCAGCGCACCTCGGGATCCGCATCGGCGGTGAGGGCAAGCAGTGCGTCGAGCGCCCGTCCGGGGAGCGCGGGGAGGTCCCCGGTCCGTCCTTGCATGCGCAAGGCCTGGCGCCAGCGGAAACACGCGAGCGCGGCTTCCGCGCGTACGGACGGGGCGGGATCGTCGAGCGCGGGCGTCGCCAGGGCCGGCGCGTCGGGACCGGCGACCTTGCCGAGCGCTTCTGCGGCGGTCGCGCGCAGCAGGGCGGACGGGTCGCGCAACAGCGGCCGCAAGCGGAGCGCGATTTCGGCCTCCCGGCCGCACGGAGCCGGGAGGAAACCGAATTGCCCCAGCGACCATGCGGCCTGCCGGCGCACCCCCGGATCGGCGTCGTCGAGCAGGACGAGCAGCGGATCGACGAGGGCCGGGTCGAGGATGCGTCCGAACGCGAGGGCCGCGCGGGCCCGGACGGTGGGGTCGGGGTCGGTGGCGGCGGTCTGCAGACCGGGGGCCGAAGGGTCGCGCGCGTCCTCGAGGGCCTCCAGCGCGGCGCGGGCGTGTACCGGCGTGCCTGCAACCTCCACCGGATCGGCGGCGGCCGGCCGCGCGGAGAGGGCGAGCGCGAGGAGCGACACGATCAGCAGGCGCATGGCGGACCTCCAGGTTGGGGCAGGAGATCGAATCCCCGGACCCCGGACGGGGCGGACCGGACGAGCGCCCATCCTGCCGCAATCGACGCGAAGGCTCAATCCTTTCCCGTCAGATCGTGCCAGCGCGGGTCGCCGCGCAACGGCGCCAGATCCTGGTCGCCCAGCATCATCGCCAGGTCGCGGAAGCCGGCGTCGAGCGCGCGCTGCAGGTGGGCAAAGGCCCGGTCGCGCCATGCGGCCGCCTCGGTGGGGGAGGGCGGCGCTGCGGGGACGTCGGGACCGGTCCGGCCCTCGGAGCGCAGGGAGTAGATGCAGGCGAGGTTGTAGAGCGCCGGCGTGAGCAGGGGACGAATCGCGTCGTCTCCCGCCGCCTGCTCGCCGACGGACGCGACCAACGGTTCGTAGATCGCCCGGGCGGACTCGTAGGCGCCTTCGCGCATGTGCTCGACGGCGCGCAGGGCGCGGTCGGTCCACCCGGCGGGCAGGCCCAGTCGATCCTCGGCCAGCCGCGCGCGCACTCTCACGAGGCTCGACTCGATGGCCGGCGAGATTCCGCCGTTTCCGCGCATCGCGATCTCGTATTCGCGCGCCGCCTCGGCGACGCGACCGAGCCGCTCGAGTACCCAGGCGCGCGCCAGGCGGACCTCGAGCGCGTCGGGACGGGCGGCCAGCACGACGGCGAAGTCCTCCGCCGCCCGGACGAACGATCCCACCGGATCGGCGCCCAGCGCGGACTCCGCCTCGGCGAGATCGCGGAACGCCTCCCCCCGCACGCGGTGCGCCTCCCGGTAGTCCGGATCGCGGGCCAGCGCCTCGGTGAAATCGGCGACGGCCATCTCCAGGCGCGGGCGGGGGTCGACCCCCTGCTGCACTTCGGAATAGGCGACGCTGGCATGGACGCAGCCGCGGTTGAACCACGCGGGGGCATAAGCCGGATCCTGTTGGAGCGCGGCGCCGGCGTCGGCGACCGCCTTCGCGAAGGCGTCGGCGGGATCCTGGCCGCGGCCGGCGCGCAGTCGCCCCAGGCGGAGATGCGCGGTGCACCGGTTGGCGATCGCGGTGGCATCGCCGGGGGTTCTCTCCAGCGCCAGTCCGAAGTCGGCGATGGCCGCCGCCAGCAGGGGCTCGGGGTCGAGACCGTAGGTCTCCAGGGACAATGCTTCGAGGAGCCGGGCGCAGCCGCGCGCGTTGCACGCCTGCGCGTAGCCGGGATCGAATTCGAGCGCGCGGTCGGCGTCCTCGGCGGCCTGGCGGAAGGCATCGCGCGGATCCTCCCCGCGCGCGGAGCCGGCTTCGCCGAGCTTCATGTGCGCGACCGCGCGGTAGAACCAGGCTTCGGGGTAGGTCCTGCGCCGGCGCAGCGCGCCGTCGAGCCGCTCGATCGCGCGCGCCAGGTCCTCCCGCGGGTCCACCCCGCGCGCCATCCGCTCGACGCCGGCGGCCAGATGCAGGACGCCGGCGAAGAACCAGGCCTCCGCCCGATCCGGGTGCGCGCGCAACACTTCCTCCACGTCTGCAAGGCCGGCCCCGAACAGGCGCAGAAGGTAGCGCGCGCGGGCCCGGGCGAAACGGAAGTCGGGTTGGAACGCGCGCAGGGCGGCGGATTCCAGGGCCGCGGTCAGCCGCCGTTCGGCCTCCTCGGGTCGGCCCGCCTGCATCGCGGCCATCGCCTCCACGGCGAGGCGGAAGTCGCGCGCCAGGCCTTCTCCCCAGACCGGGGCGGCGGCGGCGCGCGCCACGCGCTCCTCCAACCGCAGCCGTCGCTGCGCCTGCTCCGCGCTCTCGGGGGCGGGCGGGGAAAACTGCAGTCCCTGGGCGCCGATGTTCACGCTCGGCACGGGCTGTTCCGCGACGTACGCGCCGAATTCGGCCGCCGCCTCGAGCAGCGGTCCGTAGGGAAGGTCCTCATCCTGCGCCGTCGCCTGCCGCATCCAGGCGAAACCCTCCTCTTCGTGCCCGGCCAAGCGGCGCGCCCATCCCGCCAGCGCGAGCGCCGCGGCGCGGGAGACGTCGTCCGCCGGCGTGGCGCGCAAGAACGCCTCCACCGGGGGCCATGATTCCGCCGCGCGGGCGCGCTTCTCCTCGCCGTTGCGGGTCGAATCATGGTGCGCGGCATCGAGTCGGGCCAGCGTGTCGTTCAACTCCTGCCAGCGCGCCAGAACCCGCTGGACCCGACCCGCCTTGTCGAGCGCGCGTCTGGCGTCCGCGGCGGCGACTTCCGCCCGGCGGCGCTCCTCGGCCTCTCGCCTGCGCTCTTCGGAGGCGATCCGGGCGTATCCCAAGGCGCCGGCGATGCAGAGCGCGGCGAGGACCGTCGTCGCCGCGGCGACGCGGTGGCGCCGCGCCCGCCGCAGGAGGATCTCGATCGCCGAGACCGGACGCGCCGCGATCGCCTCCCCGTCCAGATAGCGCCGAAGATCGTCCGCCAGGGCGCGCGCGTCGGCATAGCGCCGGGCGGGATCCTTTTCGAGCGATTTCAGGCAGATCGTCTCCAGATCGGTGGGAATCCGGGCGTCGATCCGACGGGGCGGATCCGGGTCTCGAAACAAGGTTCGATGCATCACCTCGGCCACCGTGGAGCCTTCAAAGGGGGGGCGGCCCGTGAGCGCGCGATAGAGGATCGCCCCGAGCGCCCAGACGTCGCTGGGCGGACCGACCGCAGCCGGATCCGCCTCCATCTGCTCCGGAGACATGTAGCGGGGCGTTCCCACCGCCTGCCCCGTCGAGGTGAGCCGCGTCGCCTCGTCCAGGCTGCAGGCGAGGCCGAAGTCCATCACGTGGACCCGGCCGTCGTGGTCGAGAAAGAGGTTCGCGGGTTTGAGGTCGCGATGGATCACCCGCCGCTCGTGGGCATACGCGACCGCCTCGGCCGCCGCGGTCACGACGCGGGCCCGTTCCCGCACCCCCGCGGGCTCGCCGGCCTCGAGCGCCTGCTCGAACGTGCGTCCGCGCAGGCAGGCCATGGCCAGGTACGGAACCCCGTCGACCACGCCCACGTCGTGGATCGGGACGATCCCCGGGTGGTCGAGCGCGGCGGCGGTGCGCGCCTCTCGCAGGAGCCGCTCCATCGCCACCGGCGAGGGCGGTCCGGAAAGCAGGAGGGTCTTGAGCGCGACCTCGCGCTGCAGGGGGACGTCGAGCGCGCGGTAGACCACGCCCATGCCGCCGCGACCGAGTTCCTCGAGCAGGCGATAACGGCCCAGTTCGCTCCGCGCGGCCGGGGCGCCGCGCGGGGTCGGCTCGTCCGCCTCCGTCCGCTGGGGATCGGGCGGTTCGGCCATGGCTCAACCCTTGAGCTGCTCGTTCACGTCGGCGGCCCACGTGACCGCCTGAATGTAGGCGTCGCGGATCTGGCCGGGGGTCAGGGTGCGGTAGCGCATCGCCTCCCATTGCGCCGTCTCGTGCGCCGTCGCGCAGGCAATCGCCGCGCCGAGGTCCCCCTCCCCGGTCAACAACGCGGCGCGCAAGCTCTCGCTCAAGGGCAGGTCGGCAATGACTTCTTCGAGCGGGGATCCCAGCAGATCCCCCAGGGTGGACAGCAGACCGGCCATGAAATGGGTGTCTGCGCCGTGCTGCCGCGACCGCTCGGCGAGGAGTTCGCACGTGCGCGCCCGGACCAGCGCCGCGGTGAATCCCTCGCGGGGGATCTTGCCGAGACCGGCCAGGGCGATCAGGCTGGCCCAGCGGCGCACCGTGCGCAGGCCGAGCAGCACGAGGGCGTCCTTGACCGATTCCACCTTGCGCGGGAGCGAGTAAAAGGCGGAGTTGATGATCCGGAGCAGCTTGTGGGTCAGGCCCACGTCCCCCTGCACGACCTTGGCCAGATCGTTGAAGGGGACATCCGGGTCCTGCAGGCGGGAAACCAGCGCCAGGAGCGTGTTTTGCGTCGGCGAAAGCGCGCGATTGCTCATCACCCGAGGACGGCAGAAGAAGTACCCCTGGAAGAGCGAAATCCCCAGCTTGAGGCAGAGGTCGACTTCCTCCTGCGTCTCCACCTTTTCCGCGATCAGGCGCGGCCGACGTCCCTTGAGCCGCGCTGTGTACTCGTTCAGGCGCGCGGCATTGAGTTGGCGCAGGTCCAACTTCACGTAATCGCAGAGCTCGATCACCGGCTCCAGATCGTCCCGCCAGAGGAAGTCATCGAGAGCGAAGCGATATCCGCCGGCCGTCAGACGCTTCACCGCGGCAAACAGCGGTCCGTCGATGCGGATGTGCTCGAGCAACTCGAGCACCACCCGATCGGGCGGCAGCAGTTGGATGGTCTCGGACAGGATGAGGGCCCGGGTCATGTTGACGAAGGCGGGCACGCTTCCGACGACGTTTTCGAGGCCCATCTCCACCAGGCTGGTCATCATGACGCGGGCGGTGGCGGCATCCCCGTCGGCGGCCGCCATGGCGTCCGGCGCGGGCCGATAGAGCAGCTCGTAGGCGTGCAGATCCTGGTTGGCGTCCAGGATCGGCTGGCGGGCAACCATCATGTCGGGCATGGCGTTTTCCTCGTTCCGGAATCAGGAACCGAGTTCGCGGCGACCGGCGGGAGTCAAGCCGGGAGGTCGTAGGTACGCGTCACTCGGCGACTTGTTCGTTCACTTCCGCAGCCCAGGATACCGCGGACAGGTAAGAGTTCCGAATTTCTTCCTCAGTCAGGGAGCCGAAACGCATCTCGTCCCAGGCGGCCTTCTCGTGCGCCTCGGCGCACCGGAGGGCCTCGCCGAGCTCCCCTTCCTGGCCCAGGATCGCGTGCTTCACGGCGTCGGAGAGGGGCAGGCCCTTGACCGCCTGCTCCAGTTCCTGGTTCAGCAGGACCCCGAGCGTCGAAAGGAGCCCGGTCATGAAGTAGACGTCCGGGGCAGGACGTTTGCTCTTCTCCGCCAGCAGTTCACACATGCGCGCCCGCACCAGCGTCGCGGTCAGGGCCTCCCGGGGCGTCTTTCCCGCCCCCGCCAGCGCGATCAGCGCCACCCACATGCGCGTGCGCCGCAGGCCCAGAAGCACCAGGGCCTCCTTGAGCGAGTCGATCTTGCGCGCCAGGCTGAACCGCGCCGAATTGATGATCTTCAACACGCGGTGCGTCAGCCCGACGTCGCTGCGGATGAGCTTGTCGAGATCGTTGAACGACACGTTGGGATCGTGCAGCTTGGCCAGGAGCGCCAGGACCGTGACCTGCCGGCTGGCGAGCGACTTCTCCTCCATCAGGCTCGGCTTGCAGAAGTAGTATCCCTGGAGAAAGTGGAACCCTTGTTCGAGACACCAGTCGCATTCCTCGCGGGTCTCCACTTTTTCGGCGACCAGCTTCGCGCGCGCGCCTTTCAAGGCCTTCAACTGCTCCAGCGTGCCGTCGTGCCCCAACGACAGGACGTCGAGTTTGATGTAGTCGGCGATCGCTACGAGCGATTCCTGCTCGGGCGTGAACACGAAGTCGTCCAACGCCACCTTGTACCCCTGGCCGGCGAGGGCGCGCACGACCTCCACCATGGCCGGGTCGACCCGCACGGTCTCGAGCACCTCGAGCACCACCTGGTCGGGCGGCAGGATGGAGATCATCTCCGAACAGAGCAGACTGCCCGTCATGTTGACGAAGGCGGGGTGTCCCCCGGTCACCTTCTCCAGTCCCATTTCCACGAGACTGGTCAGGATCACGGTCGCGGTCGCGGCATCCCCGGTGTGGCCGGCCGCTCCACGCGAACCGGCGGAGCGATACAGCAGTTCATAGGCGAAGAGGTCTTGGCGACGATCCAGGATGGGCTGCCGCGCAACCATGATCTGGGACATCGACGCGCTCGCGCTCAGGTCGGAATTCAGGGTCGGCTGTTGCCCCAGCATCCCGCCCGGGTGCATTCCCTGGGAAGAGAACCGAGAACGTACCTTACACGATTTGCGGGGGTCCGCGAAAGAGGGAAATCAGACCACGGCTTCACCGATTCGTACCGCACTCGGAAGGTTGGCGCGGCTTCGGAACCCGGTCCCCGCAACGACGGCCGGATCACGGTGGGAGTCTGGAGGAAACCGCACCGCGAGATCTCCCCCCACTCCGGCGTGTCCCATCGGCCGGAGAAGGTTGGACGGCAGACGGCGCGCCTTCGCGCGCGGAGCCTGCCCAGGACGGGACGCCCGCCGCTCGCGGCGCACCCCGCACGCGCCGGTGACGTTTCCGGGCGGTTCCCACGAGGCGGGGCTGGGTCCGTGCTCGGGGAGTTCCCGCCGACCACCCGCGCGTAAAGGAGTGCCGCGAAGAACCTCGGGCCCGGGGATCCCGTGCCTCCCAGACCGGGAAGATCGCCGCCTCCAAGTCTTTTTCTCCATGTAGGTTAGACGCGATTCGGAAAATACGGCTTGACTGGTTGTGAGCGATGTTATATAATATAACACCGTTAAGACATCGAGAGGTGTTCCTCATGGGGGTCACGGAGCGGCGGCGGCGGGAGCGCGAGGCGGTCCGGGGCAAGATCCTCGACGCGGCGCGCGATCTTTTCGCGGAGCAGGGGTATGACGCGGTCAGCATGCGCAAGATCGCGGAGAAGATCGAGTACTCGCCGACGGTCATCTATCAATACTTCCGGGACAAGGAAGACCTCCTGCGTCAGCTGTGCGAAGGGGACTTCCTCGCCTTCTCGTCCGAGTTTGCGCGCGTGGCCGATCTGGCCGACCCGACCGAGCGGTTGAAGGCGGCCGGGCGCGCGTATGTGCAATTCGCCCTCACCCACCCGAACCAGTTCCGCCTGATGTTCATGACGCCGATGCCGGCGATGAAGGACATCGTGGATCCGTCGCACAAGGGAAAGCCGCACGAGGATGCGTACGCGTTTCTGCGCGCGACCGTGGAAGGCGTGATGGCGGCCGGGCGATTCCGGCCCGGGCACACCGACCCGGACCTGCTCGCGCAGACGGTGTGGGCGGGCATTCACGGGGTGATCGCGTTGCACATCGCCATGGCGAATGATCCCTGGGTGGAGTGGTGTCCGCTGGAGCGGCGCGTGGACGCGATGCTGGACGGGTTGATGTGGGGCCTGGGGGGTCCCGAAGCGGGGTAGGGGACACGGGGATGGTCGACTTGGCGCTCAAGAACCTGCTGCACGACAAGGTGCGGTTCCTGATCACCATCGCGGGCGTGGCCTTCGCGGTCACGCTGGTGCTGGTGCAGGTCGGTCTGTTCCTGGGTCTCCTCTCCAACGCCTCCGTCACGATCGAGAATCTCGACGCGGACCTGTGGGTGACCTCGCGAAACACGCCGAACGTGGATTTTGCCCATCCGTTTCCCGAAGGGCTCGTCCAGCGCGTGCGGTCGGTCCCGGGGGTGGCGCGCGCGGACAACCTGATCGTGACCTTCATGGACCTGGCGCTGCCGAGCGGGGCGAAGGAGGGAACGATCGTCTATGCCCTGGAGGACTTCCGCCGCTGGGGATTTCCCTGGAAGGTGCTGGAGGGGGATCCCGGCGACCTGCGCCGGGGGCCGTACCTCTTCGTCGACGAGTCGGCGCGGTCCCGCTTCGGGGCGTTCGCGGTGGGGGAGTACCGCGAGCTGATGGGGCGGCGGCTGGAGATCATCGGGCGCACGGCGGAGGCGCGGTCATTCACGACCACGCCGATGCTCTTCCTCGACTACCGGCTGGCCCAGACGCTCCTGCCGGACGTCCTGCGCGGGCGGACCACCTACATCGTGGTGCAACTCGACGCGGGGGCGGATTGGGAAGCCGTTCGCGCGGAGATCCGGCGCCGGTTGCCCTACAACGACGTCTACACCCGCGCCGAGTGGGCGGAGCAGTCCCGCGACTACTGGGTGAGCAGCACGGGGATCGGGCTCAACATGTTTCTGACGGTCTTCCTGGGCGGGTTGGTCGGCGTGGTCGTGGTGGGGCAGACTCTCTATGCCATGACGATGGAGCACCTGAAGGAATACGGGACGGTGAAGGCGATCGGCGGGACCAACGCCGACATTTACCGCATCCTGGCGCGGCAGGCGGTCATCGCCGCGGTGATCGGGTTCCTGTTCGGACTGGTCCCGTCCTATGCGCTCGGGCCGCTGGTGGAGAAGGTCGACCTGAAGCTGATCCTGCCCCCGCACCTGGCCGTGCTGGTCTTCGCGGGGACGGTGGCGATGTGCCTCGCGGCGGCGATGATCTCGTTCCGAAAGGTCGCCACCATCGATCCCGCGCTGGTGTTCCGCTCCTGAGAGGGAAGCCATGACCGTGCTGTCCGCCGTCGATGTCACCAAGACCTACCGCGAAGGGCGCGAGACGGTCGAGGTGCTCAAGGGCGTCTCGTTCGCCCTGGCGCCCGGCGAGGTGGTCACGCTGGAGGGGCCGTCCGGTTCGGGGAAGACGACGCTCCTGTCCATTCTCGGCTGCATCCTGACCCCCTCCTCCGGCCGTGTGCGGGTGGAGGGGCGCGAGGTCGATCCCGCCCGCCCGGACGAGTTGCCCGAGGTGCGACGCCGTTCCATCGGATTCGTGTTCCAGCAGTACAACCTGTTCCCGGCGCTGACGGCGCGGGAGAACGTCGAATTCGCGCTCAACGTGAAGGGGTTGCGCGGTCGCGAGGCGCGCGCCGAGGCGGAGCGGGCGCTGGCGGTGGTCGGTCTCGCCGAGCGCAGCGGGTTCCTGCCGCGCGACCTGTCCGGCGGGCAGAAGCAGCGGGTGGCGATCGCGCGCGCTCTCGCCGGGCGGCCGCGGGTGCTGTTGGCCGACGAACCGACCGCCAACCTGGACTCGCAGGTGGGCGGACAGGTGCTCGAACTGTTTCGCGCGCTGGCGAAGCGCGAAGGCAGCGGTCTTCTGGTGGTGACGCACGATCCGGCGGTGCGCGCGATCGCGGATCGCGTGGTGCGGATTCGTGACGGGCGGCTGGTCGCCTGACCGGCGGGAGCGGCGCGGGCGGTCGTTTCAGGGGACGGATCATGTGGAAAGGGGCTTGCCGGCTGGCGGCGCTCGGGATGGTGACCCTGGCGGCCGCATGGGTGGCGACCGCGGACGGCGGTCCGATGGCGCACGTGCGTCAGCGGGTGTGGCCCGGCTCGTCGGCCGCCGATCGGGAGACCCGCGTGACCGCGCCGGCGGCGCCCGCACCCGCGCGCGTGCGCGCGGAAGGTCGGGTGGCGTCGTACCCCGGGGCGCGCGTGGTCGTCGGCGCCGAAATCGGCGGCCGGCTCGCGCGCATCCTCGTCGCCGAGAAGTCCCGCGTGCGCCAGGGCGACCTCCTGGCCGAATTGGACGCCGACGAGGCGCGCGCCGCGGTCGCGGAGGCGAAGGCGCGGGTGGACGAGGCCGATGCCGACGTGCGCTGGGCGGAAAGCGAGGCGCGCCGACAGGAAGAACTGCGGCGCACCGTCGCGGGGACCGAACAGGCGCTCGAGCGGGCCCGGATCCAGCACGACGCCGCCGCGGCCCGCCTGCGCGCCGCCCGGGCCGGGCTCGCCCGGCTGGAGGCCTCCCTCGCCAAGACCCGGATCGTGGCGCCGATCGACGGGGTCGTGCTCGAGCGCCGCGCGGAGGCCGGGGAGATCGTCGCCCCGGGCGCGCCCCTGGTCACCCTGGCGGATCTCGCCCGCGTTCGGATCGAGGCCGAAGTGGACGAATACGACGCGGGACGGATCGCGGTCGGCGCGGGCGTGACGGTCACCGCCGAGGGGTACGACGGGCGGGAGTGGAGCGGACGCGTCGAGGAGGTCCCCGACGCAGTCGGACCGCGCCGGCTGGAACCGCACGATCCGGGCCGGCCCACCGACGTGCGCATCCTGCGCGTGAAGGTGGCCCTGTCCGACCCTGCACCGCTCAAGCTCGGCCAACGGGTCGAGGTTCGGCTCGACGTCGCACCCTTACGGGACTGAAGGCGGCTGCCGGGACGCGCTGCGGCGCCCGCCTCGTCCCCGTTCTCCCTCACTCCACCGCCCAGCTCGCCAGCAGCTTGAACATGCCTCCGGTCAGCTTGTCGGGGACGAGGTCGGCACGGATGGTGGGCTTGTACGCCGGGTAGTCGCCCTTCCCCTGCATGAGGAGGGGCTTCGTGGAGCCGTCGGGGAGTTTGGCCAGAGCGGTGATTTCCCAATTCGCCGGCGGCAGGTCGCTGAGATCGTCGTTGTGATTCGTCCGGCTGGGATCGAAGTCCCGCTCGATCGTAATCGGGGTCAGGGCGCGTCCGTCCACGCACGGGCTCACGGGGTTCAGCGTGAAGACCAGCTGCGTTCCGGCCGGGGGCGGCTGTGTCGCTTTCTTGAGGTCATCGCGGTAGAGGCTGAACCGCATGCCGACGCTCATTCCGTACCAATGCGTGTGGTTGTTCGGATCGCCCGCTCCCTCCGTCGCCTTGCCCGTCACGCTCCACACGAAGTCCTGCTGGATGCCGTCCTTCGCGTCCCGGCTCTTGTTCGCGTCCGGTCCCTTTGCGGTGAGCGGGAAAGTGAACATTTCACCGCCGAACTTGACCTTCACGGTCGCGCTGCTCACGCGGTAGCTGCCGGGCGCGACCGTCTGTCGGTAGGACCCGTCCGGTTTCACGGCGGGGGAGTATTGAACCTTTTCGCCCGCCGTAGATACCCCGTACACCTGGATCGTGATCTCCTCCGCGACGGCGATCGGCGCGCCGGCGGAGTCGGTCACGCGGCCCGCAATGGTCCCCGCCGTCATCGCCGCGGAACTGCCTCCCGAGCCGGGAGACTCTCCGCAGCCGCAGGAGAAGAGCAGGACGAGGCAGGCGCCGGAGAGAAGGCGGGGGACGGGCATGTCGAAGCTCCTGGGGATGACGAGGGCGAGGGAAACGAGGACGGGACGATCGAGTGTCGGGCACCGGATCGCGCGCGCGACCGGCGTCGAGAGGAGGAATGATAGCGTTGATCGTCCATGGACTCAAGCGGACGACGATGGCGGTCCCGGTCCCTGGGTTCCCGCCGGCGCAAGGGGCCGCGGAACCTTGGGGGCCGACGATCCGGGCCGGGGGGGAGGCGCTCCGACGCCCCGGCCGGGCGGAGCCGGCCTTGCCATGCGGCGTTCGCCGGTCCGGCCCGTCGCTATCCCAGCGCCTGCTTCAGGTCGGCGAGGATGTCGTCGGCGTCCTCCAATCCGATCGAAAGGCGGACCATGCTGCGCGTGATGCCCGCCGCGGCGAGCTGCGTGTCCGGCAGGCCGTGATGCGAGGACCACACCGGGAGGGAGACCAGCGTCTCCACGCCGCCCAAGGAGGCGGCGCAGCGGCACAGCGCCAGTCGCGAGACGAACGCCTCCGCATCCGCCTGATCCCCCTGGATCTCGAAGGTCACCATCCCCCCCGGCGTCTGCAACAGCTCCTGCGCGAGGCCCAGATCCGGATGGCTGGCCAGGCCGGGATAGAGGACCCGCCGCACGCGCGCGTGTCCCGACAGAAACTCCGCGACGCGCGCGGCGTTTTCCGCGTGCGCGCGCATGCGCACCCCGAACGTCTTGAGTCCGCGCGCCACCAGAAAGGCGTCGAACGGCGACATCGCCGCCCCCAACGATCGCCGATACGGCTCCACCTCGGCGATCCGAGCGGCCGATCCGGCCACGCTGCCGCCGGTGAGATCGCCGTGACCCGACAGGTATTTCGTCAGGCTGTGGATCACCAGATCGACCCCGTGGTCGAGCGGACGCAGGTTGTGCGGCGTCGCGAACGTGTTGTCGGTCAGCGTCAGGATCCCGCGCGGGCGACACGCCGCCACGATCGGGCGGGGATCGACGATTCGCAGCGTCGGGTTGACCAGCGGCTCGAAGTAGACCGCTTTGGTTCCCGGCGGCAGATGGTCCCCCGGACGGGCCAGCCGTTCCGGGTCGAGCCACGCCACCCGGATGCCCCAGCGGTCGAACCGGCCGAGCAGTCGGAGCGTCTCGCCGTAGAGCGCCGTCGACGCCGCGATCGTGTCCCCCTGGCGGAGCAGGGACAGGAGCGTCGCCGCGATCGCCCCCATGCCCGAGGCGAAAAGCAGCGCCTCCTCCGCCCCCTCGAGCGCGCGGATCTTCGCCTCGACGGATCGCACCGTCGGGTTTCCCCACCGGCTGTAAAGATAGCCCGCCTTGCCGTCGGCGACGACGCGGGCCATCTCCCCCAGGTCGGGAAAGGCGTAGGTCGCCGCGGGCACGATCGGGAACCCCACCGGCCGCAGCCCCTCGTACAGCGATTCCCGCGTGTGGATCGCCTGGGTCGCGGGGCCCTGGCCGTGCGCCCCGAGGTCGGCCTTCCAGCCCTCCGCCAGTCGTTCCGCCACCGCCTCGACCAGCAGCCGATCCGCCGGATGGAAGGCCCGCGGCACGCCCGCCCGGACCTCCACGCCCCCCACCACGTTTCCGCCGACGAGGATCGGCGACAGCATCCAGGACCCCGCGGCGCTCCCCTCGGCGGAGACCCGACCCGCGGTCGCGGCCTCCTCCACGACCGTCTCCCTCCGGGCGGCGGCCGGGGCCGGCCGCCCCGATCCGTGCTCGGCCGGCGCGGCTTCCGCAGCGCCCGCGGCGGCGAGCGGGACCCAGCGTTCCCCCTCCACCGCATGGATTCCCACCCAGGACCCGCGGGGGAAGGCTTCCGTCAACATCGTCACCGTCTCCCGACAGATCCCGGAAAATGAGCCACCGCGATGGCACAGGTGTGCGATCCGTTCCAGCAGGCGCATGGGACCTCCTCGATTCCGGGCCTCGGCGTGCCTTCTAACCCGCGCCGCTCCAGGGGCCTAGAGGAATCGGCACCGGAATCCGGAAATCGACGCGGGGCCACGGCCGGAACCCGACCTCCCGACCCCGAGAAGCCCGGCATGGAATGCGCGCGGCCGGTGGGCCATGGCGCGGCGACCTTGGCGAAGGGAGAGCGATGCCGCCGTCCTCGGGCCGGACGCCGCAGATTCCCAGGGAGGACGCCCATTCGCCGCCGGCCGCGCGGGTCCGGCTCTCGTCGAGAAAGGCGTCGGGCGTGTCGAACCGGCCGTCACGGACACGGGCATCCGCGCACACGGACGGGCACGCGGGCCCCATCGGAGTGGCGCGGCACCTTCCGGCGCCGGCGATCCGACCGGCTCCCGGCGGGTGGGCGTGCGAACCGCGGAAGGGGCGGGATCATCGTCCGGACTGCCGTTCCTGCGCGGCCGCGCGCGCCATCTCCACGATCTGTTCCGACGTGGCGACCTGCAGATGCTTCGCCGCGTACGCGACCAGGGACTCGTACGCCCGCCAGATCTGCTCCTGCTCCGCTTCCGGTCGTCGGGTCCAGGAACCGCGCGCCGTGAGGTCATACGGGGGCTGCAGCGGCCGGCTCTTGTCCTCCTCCTGCCAGTAGATCGCCGTGAACGCCTCGGGACCCCGGTTGTAGAAGTTGTTCTCGTGAATCAACGCCGTGACGAAGGGCGGCCGAGGTCCCTGCCAATCGGCCAGCATCTGTTGCAGGCGCGCGGTCGGATCCCCGTTCGCGGCGGTCCGGCCGCCGAGCATGTTCCACCAGAAGTTCTCTCGACCCGCGGAGCCGGTTTTCCACCGGGTGATGCTGAAATCGCTCGGCCGCTCCAGCAGCCCGTGTCGGAACACGAAGGGCTGCTCCGGGTCCGTGCCGGATTCGTGGTAGGCGACGGTCATTTGCGCCCCCAGGTCGCGGTAGACGGCGAGCGCGGCGGCGCGGAGGCGTGGATCCGAAGTGGCGGCGCCCACCACCACGGGCGCCGAGCCGAACAGTTCCTTCACATACCGGTAACCGCCCGGTCGGCCGCGCACGAGTTCCCCGGTGCGCAGGTCCTGCTCCCAGCTTTCATGGTCGAGCAGCGTCCGGGTGAGCGCCTCGTCGTCGAGGTTCTGGAGTCGGCCGTCGAACCCCCGGCAAAGCGGATGAGGCGGGCGGACATGGTAGCTGATCGTCATCTTCGTTTCGCGCAATCGGGCGATCACGTCCGGTCGTTCCTCCGCGTACTTGCGGGCGATCGGCCCGGTCAGGTAGAAGTCCCCGCGCACGCCGTTGCGGACGAACAGGTCGATGGCCCGCAGCAGGGTGTCGGCGCTGGACGGCACGTTGCAGAAGTCGTGGACGTTGATGGCGAACGTCATGGTGCCGCGCCCCGGATCCGGCGCGGCGGCAACCGTGGTTGCGAGCGCGTCCGCGTCCGCGGGAATGGCGGAGGCGGCGCGCGGATCGGCACCGGGGTTGCGACGCTCCCAATCGCGGTACTCCTGCGCCATCTCGGAGAAGGTCGCCCAACGGACCTTGCCCGCCTTCACCAACGGATCGACCACCCGCGTCAGCCACTCTTCGACGACGGCGAACGGCCGCTCGCCGCGGCCGCGGAACTCACCAGGGTGCAGCGTGATGTGGAAGGTGTTCACGCGATCGCTGCGCGCGGCGCGCAGAGAGGCTTCCAACGACTCGGTGAGAAAGTCGAAGTAGCCCCAGTCCCCCCCGGTCTCCTCGGAGCGGCGCGCGGCGGCGTAGTTGGTCCGGGTGAAGATCCCTCCCGGCAGATAGACGATCTTGCCGTTCGGATCGTGCCTCGCGAAGTCGGTGAGATCCGATTCCGAGGGCCCGCGCGCGGGACGCCAGGGGTGCAGGGCGATCAGCGACGGGTGGGACTCCTGCTTGCGGGGGTTCTTGTAGTCGCTCATGACCGTCAGGCCCGCCGCGGCCGCCGCGTCCAGGACCCCCGGGTACAGGTTGCCGCCGCTCCAGTAGCGGACCCGGGTTGCGCCGCAGTCGCGCAACAGTTCGATTTCCGCCTTCATCACCCCGGTCCAGGTTGCGACCGGCAAGCGTTCGCACCCGCGGCCGAGATGGGCATCCTCGTGGAAGTGGAGGGCCACCTCGTGACCCGCGGCCTCCAGGTCGCGAAACAGGGGATCGCCGCTCTCGCGTAGCGTCTCGGTGAACGGGCTCTGCGCCTGGACGACGAGTCGTCCGCGATGGCGCTCGACCAGGGCGACCAGGGAGCGGATGTCGGCGAGATGGCGCGTGAACAATCCGGCGGAACGATAGCCGCCGCCGCTGCCGCCGTGCCGGCCTCCGGAGCGCGCCCCGGGCGAACGATCCGGGCCGGCCGCCTCGGTCGTGCGCGCGGTCATCGTCGTTCCCAGCGGCTCGATGTGCAGTCCGATGGAAATCCGCACCGGCGCTTCCGCCGATCCCGCAGCGGGCGCCACGCTCCGGGTCAGACCGCCGTCGCCGGCTCGCGCAGCGAGGGATACGCCGGTCAGGAGCAGAGTGAGAAACAAGACGGCCCGGGTCCGAATCATGCATCACCTCGTCATCTGGCGGCGGCAAGGTTGCGCGCCGGGTCGATCTCCAGAGACCCGTTGCCCGACCGGGCTTTGACCGATTCCGGGGCCGATCCAGCGTCCCGAAGCCCCCCCGGGGTCGCCCGGATCTCACCGGTGCGTGGTCCGTGGCAACAGGCGATCGGGCGTTGCGCGATTCCGGGCCGTGGATCGCGCGGTAACTCATTGCGCTCCAACGGCCTGTGGAAATCGCCGTCGGAAACCTGGAATCATGTTGACAGTATTACAGCAATGTTGCATAATTACTGTCATGCAAGACGCAACGCTCGAAAACCTGTCCCTCGAGGCGCTCGCCCGCGCGGTGGAACGACGGCTGAACGACTATGGTCTCCTCGGGGTCGCGACGGACGGACGGGTGGCCCCGGCGCCGGACGCGCGGACGGTGCGCTACTACGCCACGCTGGGGCTGCTGGACCGACCGGCGATCGTCGACCGGCAGGCCCGGTACGGACCGCGCCATGTGCTGCAGCTGCTGGCGATCAAGGCCCTGCAAGGGCAGGGGATGCCGCTCGCGGAGGTGCAGGCCCGGTTGTACGGTCGAAGCAACGCGGAGCTCGAGGCCCTGCTCGAAGGCGCCCGCGCCGCACCCTCCGCTCGGCCCGCACCGGCGCGAGCGATCGTGTGGCGGGAGGTGACGATCGAGCCGGGCCTCAAGCTTCTCGTTCAGGAAGGATGGGCGCCGGGCGGTGATCCGGCGTCGCTCGAGGAACGGATACGCGCGGCGTTGGCCGCGGTTCATGGAGAGTGACGGGGGTTCCACCGAATCCCCGGTTTTTCCCGCGTGGAAGCGCGGGTGTCGCCCGGCCAGGATCGCAGGGACGGTTCCCGGGCCGGCAGTCAACCCAAGGGAGGACATCCGATGTACGACACCGCGCCGGGTTGCACGATTCCGCGAATCCCGGACCCGAAGCCCGAACCGACCCGCACGGTCGGCGAACTGACGGTCGTGCGGGAGGGCAAGCGCGCCCCGCTGCCTTTGGCGGGAGTGTGCATCTCCGCCCGGGTGGCCGACCGGATCGCCCTGGTCACGCTCACCGAGACGTTCCAGAATCCCTACTCCGAGCCGCTCGAGGCCGTATACATCTTCCCGCTGGCGGGCGGATCGGCGGTCAGCGACTTCGAGATGCGAGTCGGCGGCCGCGTGATCAAGGGGAGGGTGGAGGAACGCGGCGAGGCGCGGCGTCAGTACGCGCAGGCGATCCAGTCGGGCAAGCGCGCCGCCCTGTTGGAGCAGGAGCGGGACGACGTGTTCACCGTGCAGGTGGGCAACCTGCCGCCCGGGGAGGAAGTCAGCGTGAAGCTGGTCTATTCCGAACGGCTCCCGTTCTTCGAGGAGGGCGGGACCGAGTTGCGGCTGCCGCTGGTGGTGGCGCCCCGGTACATCCCCGGCGCACCGTTGACGCGGGATCCGGTGGGGACCGGGGTCGAAGGGGACACCACGGCGGTGCCGGATGCGTCGCGCATCACGCCGCCGCGGCTCGCCCCGGGATTCGACCCGCGGGTCTCGCTCGCCCTCGAAGTCGAGCTCGTGCGCGGGGCGGGCGAGGGCGACTTTGCCGACCTGGCCTGCTCGCAGCATGCCACGCGCGCCTCGCACTCCGCGGAGAGCCTGAGAATCGCGCTCGCGCGCACCGACGAGTCCTTGAATCGCGATTTCGTGCTGCGCTGGCGTCTGGCGGCGGACGGCATTCGTTCGCGGCTGCTCGTCCACCGGGACGCCTCGGGGGCCGCCTACGGGATGCTCTCGCTGGTCCCGCCGCGGCGGGACGGGTTCCTCGGCCTCGCCCGCGATGTCGTCTTCGTCCTCGACCGTTCCGGCTCGATGGGCGGGGTCAAGATGTCCTCCGCCGCGCGCGCCTGTTCGCTGTTGCTGGCGACGCTGGGCCCGCGGGACCGGTTCGCGGTGCAGGCGTTCGACGATCGGGTGGAGTGGATGGCGCCGCCGGGAGTCGCGACTCCGGGGGACGCCTGGTTCGTCCCCGCCGACGACGCCGGAATCGCGCGCGGCGACCGGTTCCTGCGCGGCATCGACGCGCGCGGGGGGACCGAACTCGATGGGGCGATGGCCGCCGCGCTCGACCTGGTCGGTCGGCGCAATGCCGAGTCCGGCCGCGTTCCGGTGATCGTCCTGCTGACCGACGGACAGGTCGGGGACGAGGGTCGGATCCTGAAGCGGCTCCAGGGCCGCGTCGGCGATACCCGGGTCTTCACGGTCGGTATCGACACGGCGGTCAACGACGGCTTTCTCCGCAGGCTCGCGGCGCTGGCCGGCGGCACGTCCACCTTCGTGGAGCCGGGCGTGGCCCTCGAGGAGGCCCTGCGCGCGGTCGGCCGCGAGATCGGCGCGCCGGTCGTGGTCGATTTGCGGATCGAGGATCTGGGCGCCGAAGCCGACCTTTCCGGATTGGCCCCCGCGCACGTCCCCGACCTGTTCGCCGGGCGCGCCGTGGCGGCGTTCTTCCCGCTCCGCGGTCGCGGCGCGGTCAAGGTGAGCGGCCGCTTCACGGACGGCGGCGTGTTCGCGGAGACGGTCCCGATCGAGGAGATCGCCCTGCCGGCGATCGCCCACCTGTGGGCGCGCGCCCGCGTGGCCGACCTCGAGGACCGGTTCCGCCTGGAGCCGCACGCGCAGGCGCAGATCCGTCAGGAGATCGTCACGCTCGCGGTCCGACACACGCTCTTGACCCGGTTCACCGCCTTCGTGGTCGTGGACGAAAGCGAGATCGTCAACGCCGGCGGGTCCGTGCGCCAGGTCACGCAGCCGGTGGAATCGCCCGCGCTCTGGCAGCCGGAAGCCGACGCGGCCCTGCCGTGCTCCGCGGCCGCTCCCGTCCTGAAGAGCCCGGCGCCGATGCCGCGCCGGACCAAGGGATTCACGCCGCCGGTGACGGGGGAGGCGCAGCACGCCTCGCCGCCCATGCCGAACCTCGCCTATGGCGAGTCCGTCGACGCCGAGGCGGAAGGCGCCGCCGGCGCCCCCGGGCGAGCGGGTCGTCCGTCCGCGCCTCCGCCGCCTCCGCCCGCCCAGGGTCCGGTGGATCGCCTCCGCGGCTCCCGGCAGGAGAACCTCGGGGTCGAGAAGAAAAAGGAGTGCCGTCAGGACAAGGACCCTGGCGCCCCGACCCGGGAACAGGGGGTGATCGGAGCCGCGCTCGCGGCCTTCCTCCAGGCGATGGCGGACGTGCGTGGGTCCCTGGAGGCCGGTCGTCTGCCGCCGTTCCAGGCGCTGGAGAAAGCGCGGGCTGCGCTGCTGGCGGCGCTGGCCGGATCGATTCTGGGGCAGGAACTCCCGCGGCTCCAGCGGTTCCTGCGTCGGGAGGCGGTCGACCTGGTGGCCGCCCTCGGTGCGTCGGGAGCCGGCGCGACCGCGCTGGCGGATCGGCTCCGCCGGGCCCTGCCGGAGTTGCAGTCGGCGCTCGACGAGGCGACCCCTCGCCTCGGCGGAGCCGCCGGAAACCCGGCTCCGGCTTCCGGCGGGGACTTCTGGGCGGAAACCATCTGACCCGCGGCGGCCGGCGTGGAGGGGCCCGGTCCGGTCGGGCGCCGGTGCCGAAGTTCCCGACCGCGCGTCGGCGGGCACGGAGGGTTCCTCCTCCGCGCCCGCCGCAGGTTCGGGAGGGCGCGTCGGTTCGCGCCGCCGGCGTCCGGGCCCGGCGAACCCGCGGGGCGTCCTGGGAGCGGATTGCGGACGGGCGTTGGCCGGCCGGATCGCGCGCGGGTGCGCGCCCAGCCGGGCCCGCCGCCTTCAGGTCCGATCAGGCGAAGGCCCTTCGCCCGTGAAGTCGGGGGCGGGAATCTCGACTCCGAAGGCGCGCCGCACCTGGTCGCGGAACGCGTCCAGGCTCTCCCGCGACGGACGCCCCTGGAACTCGATCGCGACGACCCGTCCCGCGGTCTGCACCTGCAGATAGCGGCGGCGGGCCAGGCACTCCCGCAGGCTCCAGGCGCCGAGCGGCAGGCAAAGCAGCGCCCACTCGCTCTCTTCGGGCAGCATCGGGCTCCCGCCGGTCGCCAGTCCCAGTGCCCCGATCGCCCCCAGGGCGAATCCGAGGACCGCGCCGAGGATGCGGAGCGGGGAGGGGACCCGCCCCTCGAGCAACCGGAGCCCGGCGATCTCCGCCCGCGGGATGCACCGGACGGATCGGTCCCCGCGCATGCGATGAATCGCGGCGGCCTCGACGCGGACCCCCGCGTACTCGATCCCCGGCGCCTCTTCGGCCATGCCGTGCTCCCGATGGCGGTTTTTCCCGTTTCTTCGCGCGGTCGCCGACGGCGCCGCCCCGACGCGACCCGGACCGGGACCGGTCGACATCGCCTCGCGCGGCCCCGTCTCCCATCGGGTCCCGCGTTTTTCCCTGGGCGGGCCCTACGCGATCGTGTCCCCCGGCTTGATCTCGGCGATCTCCAGGCCCGGGAGATCGCGCGTGCGCTCGCGGAGCGCCGCGGGCGTGCCGGTCAACACCGGGAACGTGCCCCAGTGCATCGGGATCACCCGTCGCGCCTCGAGCAGGCGGCAGGCGTACGCCGCTTCCCGCGGTCCCATCGTGAACAAGTCGCCGATCGGCAGGAAGACCAGGTCCGGCCGATACAGGTCCGCGATCAGCCGCATGTCCCCGAACACGTTGGTGTCGCCCGCGTAGTACACCTTGTAGCCGTTTTCGAATTCGACCACGAAGCCGCCGGCCTCGCCGCCGTAGACGATTCGATCGCCGTCGAGGATGCCGCAACTGTGATCGGCATGCACCATGGTAACCCGGATGTCGCCGATCGACTGCGTCCCCCCCTTGTTCATCGCCGAAGCCGTCGTCACCCCCTTCGACTCCAGCCAGGCGCAGGTCTCGTAGTTCGCCACGACGGTGGCCTTGTGGTCTTTCGCCAGGGCGACGCCGTCGGCAATGTGGTCGAAGTGCCCGTGGGAGACCAGCACGGCGTCCAGCGATTCGATCTTCTTCAAGGCCTCGGGGCAGGAGGGATTGCCCGCCACCCAGGGATCAAACAGCAGGACCTTTCCCCTGGGGGAGACGACCTTGAAAGTCGAGTGACCGAGCC
This sequence comes from uncultured Planctomycetia bacterium, assembly GCA_964632945.1. Lineage (GTDB taxonomy): Bacteria > Planctomycetota > MHYJ01 > WSZJ01 > CAZWCX01 > CAZWCX01. The sequence continues at coordinate 99,505 of CAZWCX010000006.1, forward strand.
AGGTGATGCGCAGACCGCAATCGAGCTTCATGGCGGATCTCCTTCGAGGCGTTCGACCTAGTTCTACGGGGCTTGACAGGGTGGGGGAAGAAAAACCGGCCGCTCACTAACCCTTCGCAGATAAAGAATTTCTTGCATCTCTGCCGAAGAGTCCCCTAGAATGCGGCCCGTTCTGGTTTGGCGTTGGGTCCCTGAGGAGGGTGTGTGTCATGTCGCACGGTCTCACGTCCTGGCTACTCGCGGCGCTGGCGGTGGCGTCGTTCGTCTTCCTGGCTCCGGCGACGGCCGCGGCCGATCTGATTTCTTCCGCTCCGGCGACGCCGGATCAGGCGGCGCAGGTTTCCCACGCCGATGTCGTGGCCGACTCCCTTCGCGCTCAGGGTCTGTCCGAGACGGAAGTCTCCGCCCGCCTGGCCGAAATGAGCGAAACCGACCTCGCGCTGCTGGCGCAGTCGCCCGCGCAGATGCAGATGGCCGCCGGCTTGGGCCACGTCGCCCTCGGCATCGGGTTGGCCGTCATCCTCGGTTTGATCCTGTACCTGCTCGACTAGAATCGGACCCGGCCGGGTGCGGCAGCCGCGCCCGTCGGTCATCCGCTCTTCCGCCCTGGGCGCGGTCCTTGACCGCTCCCGGGGCGTTCGTGCTTTCGGCCGGACGATCCGGAGCGAATCTCTTCCTACCCCGTCCGCGCGGCCGGCGGGCGGTTTCCTCCCTCCCAGGGGGCGCCGGCCCGGTCGACCGGGCGGTCCGCCGCAGCCCTTGCATCCCCCGGAGCGGCGCAGTTTACTGAATGGGCTCTTCCCTCCCACCGGAGACTGCGTCCGTGATGGACTTCGTGCTGTGGGTCGCGGCCGCGGCTGGGGTCGGTGCGGTGGCGTACCGGCTCGTGCGCGGACTGCGGCAAGGGCGCTCGTCTCGATTGGAGGCGACCTCGGCGGGGGCTGCGGCCGTCCCGGCGCGGGCTGTCCTCGCCGGTGAATCGCGCCGGCTCGAGGCGGTCCGCAGCTGGACGGCGGGAGAGATCGTCGAGGAGTCCGGTCACGCCGGTTCGGCGGTCCAGTTCTCGTTCCGGTTCGCGCCCGGATCCGGCCCGAAATCGCGTACTTGGCGCTACGAAGAGACCCTCCAAGGAGGGCAGCGTTGGTCGGTGCTCACACTCCGCGCGCCGGGCGCCGGGATGCCGGCCTTCCAGGTGATCGACCGTGCGTTGCCGCGAGAGTTCCCCCGCCTGCCGGTCCTCGCCGCCGAGTCGAGCGGAAATGCGGCGTTCGATCGGTCCTTCGAGGTGGTTCTCCCGCCCGGACTGGGGGGCGCCCCCTGCCTCCCTGCGCCGGTGATCGAGGGGATGTTGGGGATGCAAGGTGTTCTCGACGCGATGCCCGTCATCCTGGTCTATCCGAGTTTCATCCGGCTGTACGTGCGCGGCGTCGTCGAGGTTGAGGAGCAAGTGGGGCTGCTCCTGGGGCGGGGATGCCCGCTGCTCGAATCGCTCGCGGATTTCCTGGCTGCGGGCGGGTCGGTGGCGGGGCTGCGCATCCTGGAGGCGGAGTCGGCGGCGGCCCGGGCGGGCGCGCTCTGCCAGGTGTGCGGAGAGTGCATGGGCGCATCGACCGTGGAGTGCGGCCGATGCACGACGCCGCATCATCGGGAATGCTGGGAGTACCTGGGCGGCTGCGCGACGTTCGGGTGCGGCCATCGTGTCGCCGCGGGAATGCGGGCGGGGGCGATGCCCCCGCCGCCTTCCCCGGAATGGCGAAGCGGGCCCTAGCGTCCCGCGGGCTCGAGGGCGCCTGCCGGCGCCGGCTCGGTCGTCGCCGCGTCGGCGCGGACGGGGAGCTCCGGCGTCGCCGCCGCGTGTTCCTCGGCGGGAGGCGCCGGGGCCGGCGCCGAGGCGTCGAACAGTTCGCGCAGGTCGTACTCCGTGTAGGGACACTCGCTCGACGGAGTGTTGCCGATTGCGTTCGACACCCAAAGCTTGCCGAGCGTGGGGGCTACGAGCGTCGTGTGGATGGCCGATTTCATCGCCACCGGGCGGCGCATGAGCGCCAGGCCGCGCGGGCCGTCGAACTTGCCGTAGTCGAGAATCGTGCGGGCCGCGAGCAGACGGAACCGGTCATCGGCCGACATCAGCACGCAGTCCTTCAGCCCCACCGGCACCGGCAGGTCGGGATGGACTTCGCCCGGGGACAGGGTGATGAATCGCTCGGGCGTGCACGACAGCCCCCGTGCGTCCGGGATCTTGGCGTCCGCGATCACGTAGTAATACTCGCAGGTGCGCGGGGTGTCGCGGAAGATTCCCACCGCCTCTTCGAGGGTGTCGGCCTCTTCCAGGCCTTTGCGCATGAGGAAGGCCATGGGCATGCCGTCCCACAGGCCGGTGCCGCCGCCGCCCATCTCGCCGAAGGAGATCTGGCGGTCGTTGACGCCCGTGACCGAGCCCAGGAATCCGGCGTATCCGACGTTGACGAACGCGTGCTTCCCGTCGGGCTTCGCCACGATGAGGACGGCGAACTGGTGGTAGCCGATCTCCATTGCGTAGTCGAGGATGCGACCGTGGTAGAGGGCGCCGTCCTGCGTCGCCTTCCCCCACAGGGCGAAGCCGCTGCAATGGAAGAGTTCGGGGATCATGTTGGTGACCTTGACCACGTCCAGCGGCACGCCCGAGCCGTCGGCCAGGCCCTTCATCTCTTCGAGGATGTCGGCGGGGATGTGCGGAAGGCAGCGCTTGTACGCTTCCTGAAGCTTCGGCAGCGGCGCGTTCTCCGGATTGCGCGCGGCTTCGAACGTCGCCATCGCCTGAACCCGCTGGACCAGTCCGCGCACCTTGTCGCGCAGCAACCGGCCGTGCTGGAATCCCATTTCGTATGGGGTGCCGGCGAGGTGGAGCACGAGGTTGCCGTTGCGGCGTTCGAGCCAACCCTTGCCCTCCACGCCCACGACTTCGACCTTCGCGTTGGGGCCGGTCCCCGGCTGGATCTCGCACGCTGCGGGCGGCGCCGGGTCGCCGGCGGAGAGGGGAGCGATCCAGAGGCAGAGGATCGTCGCCAGCGCGAGGAGCGCGCGACCGATCTTCCTCGGGGCAGGACGGGGATACGACATCGACTTCCTCCTGGTTGGGTCCGCGTTCACTTCACGCCCAAGTCTTCGGCCTTCAGAATGAAAATGGCGCATACGTCGTCGGCGGTCTGCAGGAAGCGCTTGGGCTTGCGCAGCAGATCCACGACCTTCTTACCGTTCAACCGGGCGTCGTCGCGGGGGGACAACCCTCCCTTGACGGGATTCTTCTTCGGATGGTCTCCGGCCGCGCCGGAACCCGCCGTCGCGTCGACCCCCGACAGGTTCGAGGCCACCGAGAGGCTCATCCGCGCCGCGTGGTCGGGATCCGCGCTGTTGACCAGGATCAGGCGGGCGCATCGCATTTCGCCCAGCACCTGTTCCTCGACGACCAGGAATCGGCGTCGCTCCGGCGCCTCCGTCGCAACGGCGCGCAGGATCGTCTCGCCGGCGCGGAACTCGAGCTCGTCGCCGATCTTGAGCTTCGCGATCTTGCACGGGGTGCCGGACTTGGCGGGGAGGGTCTCCTCCTTGCCCTCCGCCTTGCGCCGCACGAGGACGGTGGCCGCCGCGAGCGCGTCGTCCGGCAGGAGGTCCTTGAGCGCTTCCGACTGGACGACGACGTCGACCCCCTTGTCGCCGCGCAAATGGAACTCGAAGGCCGGCGGACCTTCCGGCGGAGTCGCATCCTGGGCGAGGGCCGGGTAGATTCCGCAGATCAGGAGCAGTCCCAGAATCCAGCGCATCGGGCACCTCCGGGGTGGGTGGGATGGAACGAAAAGCATAGCACCCCCCGGGTGCGGCCGCAAGGGCGGGGCGCGCGCCCGGCGCCTTCTTCTACCCCCCGGGCGGGGACGGGTCCCCGGTCGCCTCCCGGCGCCGTTCCTCCGCCGCCGCCAGCCAGCCGCGCCGGAGTTGATCGGCCGGGATGCTCGACAGGTAGGGCTTGATGTCGAGGATCGGCGTTCCGTCGAGCATGTCCACGCCGCGCACCCGCAGGCGATTCCCGCGGCGCTCGAGCAGCTCGACGACCGTGAGCCCGATCGGATTGGGACGGCGCGGGGAGCGGGTCGCGAACACGCCGTGCGGCCGGTCGTCGCAGGGCGGCGTCCCCGACAGCGACACGCCCGAACTGCGGTGGAACACCCACACGACGAACAAGTGGGAGAAGCCCTCGATGTCGCGCAGACCCTCCGCGTACTCCGGCAGGATTTCGAGCTCCCCCTCCTCTTCGTGCCGGGCGCCGAGTCCCTTGGGCACCTCCCCGGTGTCGGAGAACGGGCTGTGCACGGTTCCGACCGGGCGCATCCGCCATTCTTCCATGATCGTCCCTCTCCCGGCCTCCGGCCGACGGTTCGGAGTCGCGAATCCTACGGAGGCGAGGTCGGCATGATGCGCAGATACTCCTGCTCGCGGCCCGCGTCCACGGGCACGAGCCGCACGTCGTCGGTCATCTCGTCGACGCGGATCTGGCGGCGGAACTTGGTGAGCCACTGTCCCTTCTGGAGATGCCCCTTGAGGCGGGAGAGCCCCTTCACTTCGTCCGCCGGCGCCTCCCGGTTCGGCAGCCAGAGGTGCGAGGACGACCAGAACGCGTTTTGACCTGCGAGCTTCGCCACGCGGCCCTGGCCGGCGGGATACCGGTTCGGCATCTCCCGGAAAAACCGCTCGGCCCACTCGTTCTTTTCCGCCTGCGCCTTTGCCGCCTCCGCCTGCGTCCAGGCCAGGAACTCCTCCCGGCTCACCCAGGTGCTCCCCGGCGGCAGGTCGCCGCCGCCGCCTTGCGCGTAGTTCGCCAACGGGTCGTCGAGCACCGACATTTCCGCGTCGGAAAGTTTCCGGGCCCATTCGAGCTTCGTGGTCACGAAATTCGGGTCCTGCCGGTGTTTCGCCTCGAGCCAGCGGGTGCGTTCTTCCAGTTCGCGCCGGGCGGCGTCGTCGGCGGAGCAGCCGAGGATGAAGGTGAGAAACATCGGCCGATACGAGTGCATCCAGGAGGCGTCTCCGGGCAGATCCATTTGCGCCGGCGCCTGGACGTAGAAGAGCGCGTCGGTCGAGTCCTGCACGGAGATGCGGGTGATCCGGAGCGGGTAGATGCACTCCCGGGACTCGAACGTGAATCGCGTGGGGGTGACTTCGCCCGTGTAGCTCCCGCCCTCGCCGCGTCGCATCTGCTTGGGATCGATCTTCATGACCGTGAAGATCCACTTCTTGGCGATGTAGTGGTCGAGCGTCGCCTCGTCGCCGGAGTAGTGGTACGAGTTCTCCTTCAGCCACTCGTAGAGCCCCTCGGCGCGCTCCGCGGTGATGATCTTGTAGTCGAGAGAGCCGACCACACCGGCCTCGAGCACCGCGACCCCGTGTCCCGCGGACTCCGGATCCCCCGCGCCGGCGCCGAGCCTCGCCCCCCCGCGCTTGCGGACCTTCTTGAGCTCCTCGAGGGTGTCGATCGGCTCCGGCAGCGGCAGCAGAATGGTGTAGATGGCCAGGTCGGTGAAGAAGTCGCGCGGCATCTCGTCGAGCTTGGGCCGGCTCGGTGTCGGCACGACCATGCCGAAATCGAGGGCATTCCCTTCGAAGCGCGGCTGGACCGTGAACGACTCGATTCCCTCGTCGGGCCGCCATTGAATGAACGCCTTCTGTCCGGGTTGCAGGATGTCCTTGTCCTTGGCGGCGAAATAGCAACAGGCGGCGTCGACGGGCCCGGACGGATCCCCGGCGACGAGAACGAGCGCGAGCAGGGGGACGAGGGCGAGGGCGCGGCCGGCGCGGGAGCGCGGGGTCGGGGTGGGCATCAGGGTACTCCTTGATGGACTCCGGTCCGGTCAGCCTACGTCTCCGCAGTCTGGAAAATCGAGGAGAATCTGCGCCTGTGCGGCACCCCGGGCGGAGGCGGGGGCGGCGCGTCGCGGGGCGATCGCCGGCGCGGAGTCGGCGGTGGAGTGTGCCGTCCGCGTCACGCCAGCGCGGCGAGGGCGGCGGGGACGTCCGCGAGCTGCGTCACCCGCGCGTCCGGCACGATGGTCCGACCGTGCGGAACCGGGTGGGCGACCGCGGTCCCCTTGACCGGGGGAACGAAGTGGATCGCGCGCATCCCGACCGACTGGGCGCCGTGAACGTCGACGTAGAGGTCGTCGCCGACGAACACCGCGTCCGCGAAGGGAACGCCGAGCGCCGCCCGCACCTTCTCGAAGATGGAAGGGCGGGGCTTGCACTGGCCATGTTCGTTGGAAAAGACCATGACGTCGATCCAACGGGCGAGATCGTGGCGCTCGAGGATCCGCCGGAGGACCGTCCCCGGAGTGCGGCCGGTGTTGCATACGAGGCCGGTCGGCAGTCCACGCCCCTTCAGCCCGCGCAGCAGGTCCGGCGCCCCCGGAACGACCGAGGGGGGGATCTCCAGTGCGGCGCCCGCGTAGGCCTCCTCGATCTCGGCGAGGGTGGCTTCGTCCCCTGCGCGCGGCGCCGCCTGGAGCAGCTCGAGGAGATGCACGACCTGCGTGCGAGTCGGGATGTCGCGGTCGCCCGACCAGTAGAGTTCCTGGCAGCGCCGCCAGACGTCGCGGTGGGCGGTTTCGATGGCCGCACGATCCCGGGGAATCCCTCGGCGCTCCAGACAGTCCGCCAGCCGTTCGATGCGCAGGTCGGACTGTCGCTGCGTCCGCTCGGGCGGATTGGTGACGAGAGTCTCCCAGAAGTCGAAGACGACGGCACGCAGCGGCATGGCTCGAGCGTACGACGAGGGCGACCGCGAGTCAACGGAAGCCGGCGGGCCGGAACGGAACGCCCCGCACCATCCGCGATGCCGGACGATCGCGCGGGTTTCCGGCGCCGGGCCGACTTCGGCCTTCCGGGGGAGCGGCTTCGACCCCTGGTCCTGGTGGAGGGCCCGCAGCGCGCCCCGGCAAGGCGTCCCGGGCGGCGCCGTTCCGCCGGGGCGAGCGGCAGGGGAATGGGCCCTGCAGAACCCGAATCAGGGGGTCGGAGGCGGGGTCCGTGGACGCCGCCGGGCGGTCTCGAGGGCGGCCGCGGCGGCCACAGCGATCATCCCGAGGCCGAGCGGCAGGCGCCAGCGTTCCCGCGGCGGGGCGAGATCGGCCCCGGCGTCGGCCTCCGGCCACCGGGTCAGATCGGCTCCGTGGGCGCCGTCGAGGGTTTCCTCCCGCGAGACCAGATTGACGGCGATCGTCCAGGGTGGGGCGCCGGGCGCGGCCATCGGAAAGCAACCCGCCTCTGCCGCCCGAGGCGCGTGGGCGGGTGCGCCGTCCGACGATCGTTCGCCGCGGGGATGCGGCAGCGAATCACCCGGGCGGAACCAGGCCACGCCGTCCCGCGCTTCCCCGTGGGAGGTGTCCCACTCCCGAGCGAGCTGGGCGAAGAAGACGGGAAAGCCCGGCAGTTGCGCCCAGTCGCTGTCGCCGGTCTCCCCGCGCCAGGCGGTGTCGAAGGCGATCACCAGGAGCGGGTGGGGGCGGCCTCCCACGGGGGCGATCAGGGGCGCCCCGCCGTCGGCCTCGAGCAGCGTCTCGGCGGCGACCCCCGGGGAAAAGCGGATCCGGCGGGCGCGCAAGATTCGCGCGACGTCCAGGTTCGCATGCCGCACCCAGGCGTGGCCTGCGCCGGATAGGCGGCGCGCGCGAATCTCGAAGCCCTCGTCATCCCGCGCGAACACCCCGGGGAGCCCCCGGTCCGGATTCAGGAAGACGGCGGGGCCGGCGGGGGCGCGTTCGGGGACGGCGCGCGAAAAAAAGAATATACCCCGCGCGTCGGCCGGCAGGTCCTCGACCCGGTCCAGCCGGCGCACGCGGCCGGGGAAGACCGCGTCGAGAGCGCGATCGAGTTCGCGGTTGTCCGGCCCGACCCGCCACACCGGGTCCGCCGGCGGAGGCAGCGCGAGACGCACGGTGTCGTCGGCGGCCAGTGCGTCGCCGGACGTCAGGCCGATCTCGAGGCAGCCGCCCGGGGCGAGCGCGGCGGCCGCGGCCGGCCAGGGGAAAACCAGGATCCGTTCGACCTCGCCGCCCGCCTCGAGCCGGAGCGGGACATTGGGCGCGCCCGGCGCTCGCAGGACCGCGTCCCGGGCGGAGCGCCCGGCGTTGAGGATACGCACCAGCACTTCGAGCCGCCCGCCGTTCCCGTCCTCCCGACGCTCCGCCGCGAGGGCGACGAGGCCCGCGTTCTCCGCCGGTTCGCCGCGGGCGATCCAGCCGGGCGCGTTCTCGTCGGGCTCCGGGGTTCGGTCGGTCGCGACCACCGGTCCGCGCCCGCCCACCGCGCGCGCGAGCGTCCAGGCCGCGGCCACGCCGTCCGCCCGGCGTTCCTCCCGCGCCCGCGGTTCGGTCCGCGCCAGAAACGTCAGGGCCTCCCGCGGGCCGACCGGTCCGAGTCGCTCTCCGGCGCCGGTCAGGAGGTGGAAGCGCTCGCCCGCGGGGCGGGAGCCGATCCATTCCCCGAGCGCCGCCCGCACCCGATCCCAGCGCCGTTCGCCGCCGGCGTCCCGCGCCGCCAGGCTGGCCGACCGGTCCACGTACACGACCCACGGCCGCGCGCCCGCGTCCCCGGAGCGCCAGGCCGGCCCGGCCAGCGCCATGACGACGAAGGCCATTCCCGCCAATTCGAGCGCCACGATCCAGTCGGTGCGTCGCTCCCACGCGCGCGCCCGGTCTTCCCGTCCCGCCGGCACCGCGGCCCAGAGCAGGAGGCTGGAGACCGGACGCCGGCGCGGCTGCGTCTCCCGCCGCCGCAGCCACCAGTAGATCGGCAGCGCCAGCAGCGCCAGCAGGTAGCCGGGCGAGATCATCGCGACACCAGCAATTCGCCCGGACCGGTGAGGCGCCGCAGCGCCTCATCCACGCCGAGAGCCGCGGGAACCAGCCGATAGTAGAACCCCTGCCGCAAGGCGCGGCCGCGCCAATCCTCCAGGCGACGGCTCAGCGCTTCCCGGTAGGCGTCGATCGTCCCCTCGTCCAGGACGCGTTCGCTCGTCTCACCCGTCTCTGCGTCGACGAGCACCACCGGCCCGCCGTCGTGGGGATGCAGGTCGTCGGCGGACAGGGTGTGCAGGAGATGGACCGCATGCCCGCGCTCCGCCAGCGTCGCCGGAATCGCCGCCGGATCCTGCGGATCGAGCAGGTCGGATACCAGGACCACGAAGGAGCGCCCCCGGTCGTCCGCGAGAAACCGCTCCACCCCGGCCGCCAGCGCGGTGCGTCCGCCGGGTCTTCGCCGGGAGAGGAAGTCGAGCAGCCCCGGGAACGCCGCCTCTCGGGTGGCCGCCTGCGTCGTTTCGCATCCCGACTCCCGCAGCAGCCCGACGCGCACCGTGTACCCCTCGCACAGGCCTGCATAGGCGAGCGCGATCGTCAGCCCGGCGCCGAGGCGATACTTGGCGGCGTCCGGCGTCGCCATCGATTCGCTTGCATCGAGCAGCAAGGCCAGGCGGACTTCCTGCTCCTTGAGGAACGTGCGCACCCACAGGCGGTCGCTGCGGGCGTAGAGGTTCCAATCGACCGTGCGCAGGTCGTCGCCGGGACTGTAGGGGCGGAAGTCGGCGAATTCGATGGTGCCGCCGACCGTGGGGCCGAGCCGCCGTCCCGATCCGCCGGCGAACGAGCGCGCCGTATTGAGCATCAGGCGTCGCCATTGCGCGAGCCGTTGCGCGGTCGGGCGCGGAATCAGAGGCGGGGCCATCGACGAAAGGACCTCGGTTCGCACCGTCGCGGAGATACGAAGAACCCGGTAAACCGTACATTGGGAAATGTCGGGAGGCCTTCGGTTCTCCGGTGAACGGAGATCCTCCGCAACCCCCTGAACGATTCCCCCTCGGTAGTGTTGCTGGTTCTCGTGACTCGTGACGTTTCGCGTGCGAACCGAGGTTCATCCGTCATTATGGGACGGCGCTCCCCGGCATGCAAGGGGAATGCACGGTCCCGCCGATCGGGACCGTGCCTCCACCGGCGACGTCGATCAACGTCCATTCCACAGGTAGAGGAGCCGCGGCGCGTCGAAGCGGACCGCGCCCTCGATTTCCTGCCGAAGCGTGGTGCGCGGCGCGAGTGCCTGCGATCCGCTCAAGAGGTCCGCGAGCGTCGGCGGCGAGCGGTACTCGATCACCTGCGCCTCGTTGATCGTGGCGAGGGAGCGGATCTTGGCGATGGCGTCGTCGTAGTAGCCGACCTGGTCGACGAGGCCGAATTCCTTGGCCTGGTTGGCCGAGTACACGCGGCCGTCCGCGAGTTCGGCGATCCGCTCCCGGGTCAGATCGCCCCGGCCGACGCGTCCCTCCGCGATCACGTCGACGAAGCGGGTGTGCATCTCCATCACCAGGGCTTCGAGAATTTGCAATTCCTCGTCCGCGGGCGGAGAGAACCGCGAGAGCAGGTTTTTCATCTTGCCGGACTTGATCACGACCTCGGTGACGCCGGCCTCCTTGGCGAGACCGGCCACGTTGAGGTAGCTCATGATGACCCCGATGCTGCCCGTGGTGCAGGTGGGGCTGCAGACGATCCAGTCGGCGCCGGCGGACACGTACACGCCGCCGGAGGCGGCCATGTCGCCGTACAGCGCCACCACCGGCACGTTGCGGCCGTCCTTCTTGAGGTCGTCGCGGAACTTCTTCAGCTCGTGGACGATGAATTCGCACTCGGTCACGGATCCGCCGGGACTGTCGACGTCGAGGAGGATCCCCTTCACGGCGGGATCTTTGCGCGCCTGCTTCAGGAATTCCCGCACCGACTCCCAGTCGACCGCGCCGCCGCCGAGAAACGAGGGCGCCTTGCCCATGATCGCCCCGTGAACCTGGATGCGCAGGATCTTGTCGCGCGCGGTCACCGGACCGTCGACCAGGAATTCGCGGTACGTGCCGCTGCCGGCGGCGAGCCCGCCCCCGACCAGGCTGGTGAGCGCCGCCATCGCGCCGAAGGCGAGACAGCCGAGCAGCAGGGCGAGACCGACGGCGGCGATGCACCCCGCGCGCGCGGGACTGCGCTGGGGGGGATATCCCGGCGGGTAGCCCGGCGGATAGCCGTAGGGAGTCCCGGCGCCGGGGGTCACGCCCGGCGGCGGTGCGGACGACGGGGACGGAGACGGATTCGACGCCGAGGGTTCCACGGACATGAGGGGTCCCTCCAGGACGGGCGGGAAGTCATTCCGGCGCGCCGGGGGCGCCCGGTCCGGTCCCGCGCGACTTCGATCAACGACGCAGGTCGTCCAACCGGTAGAGAAAAACCGGGTCCTTGTTCCGGCCGGTGCGGACGACGTCGGCGGCGTCCCAACCCGGAACCGGAAACGCGTAGCTCAGCGCGCGCGCGCCCGGCTTCGCCTCCCGGACCAGCTTGTCGCCGACCTCGGGAAGATTGTACGGCATCAGATAGAAGAAGACCACGTCCGCGCCGGACCAGTCCTGCCGGCGCGCATCGCCCCACCGCACCCGGCCGCGACCGGCCAGTCCCGCCCACCGCAGCCGAAGCTTCACCAGCAGCAGCATCGGCAAAGACAGTTCCCAGCCGGTGTAGAGCACCGGGTGGTTCCGCAGCAGATGCAGGGCGAATCGTCCATTGCCGGTGCCGAGCTCGAGCACGGCCTCCCCCTCGCGGAAGGCCGCAAGCCGGCAGGCCGCCTCGATCGCTTCCGCCGGCGTATGTTTGACCGGAACGCCCGTTCGGGCCAGCGCGTGCAGCGAGGACCCCAGAAGCAGGGTCGCGACCAGCGCGGCGGCGATCACCAGGGTCGTCGGAATCAAGGCACCCGCCGGGAAAGGGGCCGGAAACGGGGCGGATTCTAGCAGCGGCGACCGGAAGGGGTCAATGACGGGGAGCGTCGGATCGCGCTTCCCTGGAGGTCTCGTCCCGCGTAGACTCGAGGCGTCGCGCCGCCCGATCCTCCCGGATTTCCGTCGGGCCGGGGCGCCTCGATGCCGTCGCTGACCGGAGCCGTGCGCGTGTACCCTGCCGACGATCCATCCCGTCCGATCCACGATGCGACGGGAGCGGGGAATTCGCCGGGTCGGGAAGGCGACGCGCCGCCGGCGTCCCGCGGTGCCGGCGCCGGACCTCCCGCCCCGGGACGCCGCCTGCGGCGCGCGGCCGCCGTCCTCTCGTCCCTCGTCGGCGGCCTCGGCCTCTGGCTCTCGCTCCACGTCTTCCTCCCGGAGGCGATTGTGGAGCCGGCCCCCCCGCGTGTCGCCCCGGCGCCGCCTTCGCCGGTGATCCGGGTGCTGGCCTACAACGTCCACCTCCTCCCCGGTCTCGCGGACACCCTGGCCGCGAAGGTCGGGCGGCCGGAAGCGCGGGCCCGGCGCATCGGCGAATTCGTCGCCGCGTACGACCTCGTCGGCCTGTGCGAGGTGTTCGACCGGGACCGCGCGAGCGAACTCCTCGCCGCCGTCGAACGGGTCGCGCCCGGGCGGCATTCCGTGGTGCGCGGTCCCAAGCCCTCCGGCTACTTCACCGGTTCCGGCCTGCTCCTGCTCTCCCGGTTTCCGGTGGAAGCATGGCATCGGATCACGTTCGGGGAAGCCTCCCGATTCGCCGAGTTCGGATGGCGGGCGGATGGTTTCGCCGCCAAGGGGGCGCTGCACGCGCGCGTGCGTCACGACTCGGGGGTTCGGATCGATTGTTTCGTCACGCACCTGGAGAGCAAGTCGGGCCCCGCGCGCGCCGTCCAGGTGGAGGCGCTTGCGCGCTTCATCGGGGAGCTGTCCGCGCCCGACCGGCCGATCGTGCTGATGGGCGACCTGAACGTGAACGCGGATCCGGCCGGGGGCGAGGCCACGGCCTACGGGCGCATGATGGCGGGCCTGGCCGATTCGGGTCGAACGATGCGGGACGTCTGGCCGCTCCTGCGCGGAAAAGAGATTCCGCCGGACGGTCCGGTCGGCCGCAGCGGGCGGCAGCGGAAGGACTACGTCCTCGTCTCCGCGCCCGCGGTGGAGGCGGCCGGCCGTCTCGAGCCGCGCTCGGTGCGGATCCTGCCGCTCTACGATGGAGAAATTCCGGGAGGCGCGTGGTCCGATCATCCGGCCGTCGAATGCGAGGCGCGGGTCGTCCCGGCCGTGGATCCCGCGGGCGCGGAGGGATTCTGACCGGAGCCGGGTCCGCGCACGCCTCGCTCCCCCGGCGCGGGGCAGACGACCTTCGTCCCCCGCAGCCCGTACGCCTGGCAGGAGATCGCGCGAGTTCAGGCCGGGAGGGGGCGATCCCCCCTCCCCGCCGCCGATCCGGCGCCTGGCCCGGATTCTTCCGGAGCCGGATGGTTCGCCAACCGCGAAGCGGTTCGTGAATCAACCGGGCCTAGTGGGTCTTCAATCTTGAGATCCTAGGTTCGGCCGAGGCGATTTTCGCGC
>CAZWCX010000007.1:0-112531 GCA_964632945.1 uncultured Planctomycetia bacterium
GGCGGATTTTTCACGAAGCCGCTGGCGCGGCTTCATGAATAATCCGGGCTAGGCTCGATCGGCGTTTGCTCGGGCCGCCCGGTGGGCGGCGCGGGCGCTTCCACGTCGTTGCGCCCTCGGTGCGCCTCCCCTCCGGTCGCCTCGTCGACGCGTCTCCCGCCTGCGTCCACCGCCCTTTGCCGTACCCGGTCCGGAGTTCGTGCCGCACCCGAGACGTCTGCATGGGCCTCGAGGGCGAGCCCGGGGACCTCGCCAGACGGCCGCCCGCAGGCCGGGGGCTGAATCTCCCCGGGGCAGGAAAATCGGCACCGGGTTTGCGCGTCTCTCTCCTTCAGGGTCGCGAGGGGCGCCCGACCGGGTCCGGTTGCGGGCCATGTCCCGATGGAGCGGAATCATCCCCCTCGCGGGCCCGGCTTCGCGAAGTGGGGCCGCCATGAACGCGAACGAAGAACGCCCTTTGCTCGAGACCGACACGACGTCGTTGGCGATTCTGTTGATCGTTTTCCTCGGGTTGGCGCTCGCCTCGGTCCTGTCGATCCTGCTCGATCGCGCCGACCTGGATCGGGCCGCCGAAGCAGCGTTGCCGCCACGCGGGCCGGCGGACTACGCGGACATCCTCGACCAGGACTTCACCGCGGGGCTCGATCCCGCCGCCGCGGCGGCGGCCGAGTTTCCCGTCCCGCGGCCGCCCTTCTCGGACGGGGTGTTCCCCTGCTCCGAGTGCCACGAGTCCCTTCCCCCCGATCCGACCGTGCGCGCGATGGACCTGGATCATACCGGGATCGTGCTGAAGCACGGCGGGGAGGAGCGGTGGTGCCTCGACTGTCATGATCTGAACGACCGGGACCAATTGCGCCTGGCGGGCGGGCGGTTGGTTCCGTTCACCGAATCGTACCGGCTATGCGGGCAATGCCACGGCGACAAGTATCGCGATTGGCGGCTCGGCATTCACGGCCGCCGCACGGGATTCTGGAATGGTCCCCGGCGCTACCTGCTTTGCGCCCATTGTCACGATCCGCATGCCCCCAAGTTTGCGCATCTCGTGCCGCTGGCTCCGCCCGCGCGGCCGATGGTTCCGCGCGAGCGGCGCTGACCGCGGGGCGCGGGGAGGCTGAAGATGAAACCGGAACGGAATCCGCCGCAGGACGCCCTCGACCCCGGCCGCCGCGCCTTCATGGGCCGCGCCGCCGCCGCGCTGGCCCTGCTGTTCACCCAGGGGTGCGGCATCGACATGGAGGCGTTCCTGCGCAAGCACTTCCGGGAGATGACCCCGGACGAACTCCGGGACCGGATCGCCCGGCTCGAGGATGAATACGGGCGCGCGTACGGGAAACCGTTCCGCGTCGGCACCGATGGTCCGATTCCCGGCACCCTCTTCGCCATGGGCCTCGACTTGTCGCGCTGCATCGGATGCCGCCGCTGCGTCTACGCCTGCGCCAGGGAGAACAACACCTCCCGCGACCCGCAGATCCACTGGATCCGTGTCCTGCAGATGCCCAAGGAGACCGGGGTCGATCTCCTCAAGGCCAACCCTTACTACGCTCCGCCGCAGGTTCCCGAGGAGAACTACTTCTACATGCCGGTTGCCTGCCAGCATTGCCGCAAGCCGCCGTGCGTGAAGGTCTGTCCGGTGAACGCCACCTGGATGGAGAAGGACGGGATCGTCGTGATCGATTCCGACTGGTGCATCGGGTGCCGCTGCTGCATGGCCGCCTGTCCGTACGGCGCGCGTCGCTTCAATTGGGCCGATCCGGGCCTCCCGGCCGAAGAGGCCAATCCGGACACGCACTTCCTCGGCAACCGGCCGCGTCCGCGCGGCGTCGTGGAAAAGTGCACCCTGTGCATCCATCGCGTGCGCCAGGGACGCTATCCCGCGTGCGTGGAAATCTGTCCGACCGGGGCGCGGAAGTTCGGGAACCTGCTCGATGAGGAGGGGGAGATCCGCCGGATCATGCACCACAAGCGCGTGTTTCTGCTCAAGGAGGAGTTGGGAACGGAGCCCCGGTTCTTCTATTTCTACGGGACCTAGCCATGCGCTTCGCCCGCTTCCTGTGGTTCGCCGCGCGCCTTTGCCTCCAGGGCGGGTTCGCCTATTGGGCGTGGGTCGGGTTTTTGCTCGCCTTGATCGCGTGGGGGGGCTTCGCGTATCTCGACCAACTGCGCGACGGTCTGATTACGTCGGGAATGCGCGACCAGGTCTCCTGGGGGTTCTACATCGGCAATTTCACCTTCCTGGTCGGCGTGGCCGCGGCGGCGGTCCTTCTCGTGATCCCGGCCTATGTCTATGACTGGCGGCCGATCAAGGAGGTCGCCATCCTGGGCGAGTTGCTGGCCATCAGCGCCATCATCATGTGCATCCTGTTCGTCATCGTCGATCTCGGACGCCCCGATCGCCTGTGGCACGCGATCCCCATCCTGGGCGTGCTCAACTTCCCCCGCTCGTTGCTCGCCTGGGATTGCCTCGTCCTCAACGGCTACCTCCTGCTCAACCTCGTCATTGTCGGCCACCTGCTCTACAGCAGTTTTCATCGGCGCCCGTACCGCCACAACCTGGTCGCGCCGCTCATCCTGCTGTCCATTCCAATGGCGATCGCCATTCACACCGTGACCGCGTTCGTCTACAACGGGCTGCCCGCTCGGCCGTTCTGGAACGCCTCGATCCTCGCCCCGCGTTTCCTCGCCTCCGCGTTCTGTTCCGGGCCGGCGATCCTGCTCATTCTGTTCCAGATTCTGGCGCGCACCACCAACCTCAAGATCCAGAACGAGGCGATCTGGAAGGTCGCCGAGCTCATGGCCTATGCCATGTTCCTCAACCTCTTCCTCCTCGGCACCGAAGTCTTCAAGGAGGTCTATTCCGACACCCATCACATGGTCTACTTCCAATACCTGTTTCGGGGCATCGGGGAGCACACCGCGCTCGTGCTGTACGCCTGGACTTCGCTGATCTTCTCGATCGTCGCGTTCCTGCTGTTCCTGATTCCCTCCACGCGCAAGAACTTCTTCACGCTCAATCTCGGTTGCGTGCTCATCTACGCCGGAGTCTACATCGAAAAGGGGATGGGGCTGGTGATTCCCGGGTTCACGCCGTCCACCCTCGGGGAGATCTACGAGTACGTTCCCACGATGACGGAGTTCCGGGTGGGGGCGGGAGTCTTTTCCGTGGGGTTCCTCGTGTTCACCCTGCTGTGCAAGGTCGCGGTGCCGGTGCTCACCGGGACCTTCACGGTCGACACCCTGGCGGGCGCCGCCCGTGAGGAGGCCTCGACGGCGCACGGTCGCGGGGCGCCGGGGGGAGTCCCGCCGGCGTGATCAGGTGCGCTTCGGTTCCGGAAACAGTTCCTTCGCCCGCTGCGTCGCCTTCACCACGGCCTTGATCAGCGTGGTGCGCAGCCCCCCCTCCTCGAGCTCCAGGATGCCGTCGATCGTGCAGCCCGCGGGGGTCGTGACCGCGTCTTTGAGCAGGGCCGGGTGCTGGCCGGTCTCGAGGATCATGCGGGCGGCCCCCAGCATCGTCTGCGAGACCAGCAAGGTGGCGATGTCGCGCGGGAGGCCGACCTTGAGGCCGCCCTCGGAGAGCGCTTCGATCATCATGTACATGAAGGCAGGACCGCTGCCGGAGAGCCCGGTCACCGCGTCCATGTGCTTCTCGTCGAGCACGACGGAGCGGCCGAGCATGTCGAAGATGGCGCGGACTTCCTCGAGGTGCTCCGGCCGGACGTGTTTTCCCGCCGCAATTCCGGTCATGCCGCAGCGCAGAAGGCAGGGGGTGTTCGGCATCGTGCGGACGACCGGGATCGCCTTGTCGAGGCGTTCTTCCATGAAGCGGGTCGGCACCGAGGCCGCGGTGGAGATGAGCAGGTGCCGGCTCTCGACCGCGCCGGCGATGGAGTCGAGCACCTCGCCCATGGTCTGCGGCTTGACCGTGAGCAGGACGAGGTCGGACTTTGCCACCGCCTCGGCGTTGTCGAGGGTTGCGGCCACGCCGCACTTCCGGCGCATCACGTCGAGGGTCTCGCCGTGGGCGGTGGTGGCGACGACGTCCTCCGGCTTGACCCATCCCGACGAGGTCAGCGCCTGGATCAGGGTCTGGCCGAGCTTGCCCGCACCGATGACCGCGACGCGGCGGTGCGCCCGCTTGCCCTCTACATGACTCATGGTGGCGCCCCTACGAGGTCTGCAGGACCTTGTCGATCTTCGGCAATGCCCAGTCGATTTCCTCCCGGGTGATGACCAGCGGCGGGGCGAAGCGCACGACCTGGTCGTGCGTCTCCTTGCAGAGCAGGCCCTCCTCGGCGAGGCGCTCGCAGTACTTGCGCGCGGCGCCCGATTCCTTCTTGATCTCGACGCCGACGAAGAGCCCGCGGCCCCGCACGTCCTTGACGTGGGGGGAGCGGATGGCCTTCAGCCGTTCCAGGAGGTAGGCGCCGAGCTCGGCCGAGCGCTGGGAGAGCTTCTCCTCGCGGATGACCGCGAGCGCCGCGCGGCCGACCGCGCAGCCGAGCGGGTTGCCGCCGAAGGTGCTGCCGTGCGACCCCGGCGTGAAGACCTTCATCAGCCGGTCGTCGGCCAGGACGCCGGAGACCGGGATCACGCCGCCCGCGAGCGCTTTGCCGACGATGACCAGGTCCGGCCGGATCTCCTCGTGCTGGAAGCAGAAATCGCGGCCGGTGCGCCCGAAACCGGTCTGGATCTCATCGAGGGCGAAGAGGACGCGGTGCTTCGTGCAGATCTCGCGCACCTGCTTCAGATACCCCGCGGGCGGGATCAGGATCCCCGCCTCCCCCTGGATCGGTTCGACCAGGAAGGCCACGGTGTTCGGCCCGATCGCCTTCTCGAGCGCGGCGGCATCGCCGTACGGGATGGAGCGGAAGCCGGGCGTGAAGGGGCCGAAGCCGTTCCGGTAGAGCGGCTCGGTCGAGAACCCCACGATCGTGGTCGTCCGACCGTGGAAGTTGTCCGCGCAGGTGACGATTTCGGCCTGGTCGGCGGGGACCTTCTTGTCGTCGTACCCCCACTTGCGCACCAGCTTGATCGCCGTTTCCACGGCCTCGGCCCCGGAATTCATCAGGAGCGCGCGTTCGAATCCCGCCATGGCGCAGAGGTCGCGCAGGATGGCGCCGAACTGGTCGTTGTGGAAGGCGCGTGAGGTCAGCGTGATCCGGTCGGCCTGCTCCTTGAGCGCGGCCAGGATGCGCGGATGGGAGTGCCCCTGATTGAGGGCCGAGTAGGACGCGAGCATGTCCATGTACTTCCGGCCCTCGACGTCCCAGACCCAGACGCCCTGCCCCTTGGTCAGGACGACGGGGAGCGGGTGATAATTGCGGGCCGAGTACTTCTCGATCAGGTCGATATGCTCGCGGGTGTTCACGGCGGTCCTCTCCTCCTGCACAGGTCGAATGGGCGGAGGATTATAGCGGTCGGCGCGGATTCGCGGCAAAGAAAAGGGGGAAGGGGAACGCGTGGAGGTCGCCGGGCGCGCCCCGATCGTCCCTACCGCCCATTTCGCTTCAGGTGATGGCGGATCATCCGTTGCAGCCCCGCATCGGGATCGTCCCGGAACGGTTCGAGCAGGTCGAGTGCCTCCGCGTCGCCGCCGAAGCGCATCAGGCCCGACGCCGCCTCCTGCTTTTCCGGCTTCACCGACCCGCCCAGCCACCGCTGCAGAATCGGGAGCGCCCGCCGCGACTTGCCCTCGGCCAGCTTCTTCACCGCCCAGATCCGCACGTCGCCGTCCGGATCGTGCTCCGCGGCCCGGAGCAGCGTCTCCTCGGCCGCCTCCTTCGCGATCCAGATCCCATTGAGGTCCAAGCGCATCATGACCCGCTTGCGCACGGTGGCGTTCGCGTCTTCCAGCGCCAGGCGCGACACCAGGGAGAGCGTTTTCGCCTCGTCCCCGCGGTCTTGTTTCTGCCGGCGCGCGAGTTGGTTGACGACTTCCACGCGCACCTCGGGCGCCGGATGGCGCGAGGCGTGCTCGAGGATCGCCTCGCGTCCGTCGAACTTGCCGAACGTGACGACCTGGTAGACGACCCGCTGCGCCACCGACGGATCGGGATCGCCGGCCAGGATCCGCTCGAAGACCGGCTTCGGATCCGCCGCGGAGAATCGGTTCAACGCGTCGACGAGCCGAATCCGGATTTTCGCGTCCTCGTGTTCGCATGCGGCCCGGGCGACGGCGTCGAAGGCGTCCCGGCGCGCCGCATACCGACTCTCGAGTGCGTTCAGCGCGCTGCCGACCCGCTCGGGCTCCGGCGAGCGAAGGTCCGTGCACAGTTGCGCGAGCCAGGGGTCCGGCTCCCCGCCGTGCCGTTCCACGATGCGGCGGACGGCGGCGACGTCGCCGCATTCGCGCGCCAGGGTCTCCCAGCCGACCACGCGGTTCCAGTAGTCCGCGAGCGACTCGTCGTCGCGCGGGGGCGCACCGGTCTTCTCCTTCAGGCTCGAACGGAAGTACGCGGCGAAGTGCGGCGCGAAGTACGGATTCCGCTCGAACGGCGCGAGCAAGGGATAGGCGCGCGGATCCTTGCGGCTCAGCAGCGTGAGTGCGGCCGCAAAGCGGACCGCGTACTCGGCGTTCTCCGCCCGGTCCAACAGCGACTCGGTGTCGCCGATCAGTCCCGATCGGACCAGGGACTTGAGCACGTCGTCGCGGACGTGGAAGGCGGGGTGCTCCGTGAGATAGCGGACCAACAGAGCCTCGATGCGCGGCTCCGCCTTGTAGGTCTTGTCGAGGTCCTTGATCATGATCTGCCAGTTGAGCGCGGGCCGGTCGAAGTCGAGGCGCCCCAGCAGTTCCTCCAGCATCGCCTGGTGCTCCCGGTAGAGGCGGAACGACGAAGATTCGACGCCGAGGCCGGCGAGCAGGCGCGCGGCGGCCTTCACGGACTCGAAGTGCGCGACCGGAAAGTCCCCGGACCAGCTCAAGTCGGGGGCGAAGAAATAGGTCGTGCTCATCTGGACCCTGTTTTTCGAGACCTCCTCGTGGGAAAGGTCGTGCAGGATCATCCAGACGCCGGTCTGGACCGCGTTCCACTCGGCGCCGGATGCGTCGGCGCGCGCCAGGAAGCGCGTGAGCAGGGAATCGGCGTCGGCCGGGGCGAGCGTGAAGCGGTCGCGCTCTTCCGGGTCCTTCCAGATCTTCGCCTCGCAGTTGACCACGGGTATCTCCAGGCGCGGCGTGCGCGCCCCCGGCGCGATGGTGTAGACCCCGCTCTTGCGCACGGCGAAGGGCGCCATCTTGGCGGGCTCGGCGGGGATCGCCTTCACGCCCACGGGGAGGTGGATCTCCAGGGCCGCGGGGACTCGGGAGAAGTGCAGGACGAGGAGGTCGTACCGCTTTCCGGCGACGACCAATCCCGTGTCCTTCGTCAGTCGTTCGAGATCCCGGGGCAGGTCGTAGCGCGCCGCGCCGTCGGCCGGCCTGGGCGCCCCGGTCGCGGATGCAGGCATGTTCTCCGCGGGGGTGGGAGACGGGGGGGTATCCTTGCCGCACGCCGGAAGGAGGAGGGCCGGAACGAGGAACAGGGCGAGGTGCGCGCGCGTCATGAATCTCCTCCGGAGGAAGCCGACACCGGCCGCAGGGCCCCCTTCGCGCCGCGGGCCCGGCGGTCCCGCTCCGGGACGTTGCGGTCTCTCCGCGGCGGTCCGGCGTGCGCGTTCGTGCCGGGGATCCCCAGAGTAGGACGGGGGACGCAGCAATTCAAGCCCGGCAAGCGACCGGGGTGGAATCGGGGGAGGGGTCCGGATGCGCGTGCCGCCGGCGACGTTCGGACGGCCCTGGCGCGCGGCGATGTACCCGGCGTGGACTCCACGGAGGGGGGAGCGGAACGGGCTCCCCTGGGCGGCCGGTCGCGGGGGTGGACCCGTCCGGTCCGGTCGGGACCGGCATGTGGGTGGGGGGGGGCACCGGCCGCCGAGGTCCGGCGCCCGGGTGTCCCGGGCGCCGGGGGCGGGAGGCTACTTCAGCTCGTACCCCTTGCGGGTCAGCTGGTCCTTGAGGATCGCCTGGATGGCGGTGTCGAACGTCTCGGCGCCCGTGCCGGCCAGCTTCTTCATCTCACCGGCGATGAAGGCCTTGCGCTCGTCGTTCAGCTTCTGGATTTCGTCCTGGATCTGCTTGCGTTCCGCGGACTTGTCCGCGACGAACTTCGCGCGATCCGCTTCGGAGAGCCCGCGCAATTCCGCGGGCATCGACTCTTCGTCGAGCTTCTTCAGCACTTCCTCGTTCTCGGCGGCGGCGTCGATGAGGTCCCACTCCGCATTGGTGTAGCCCTTGCCGCTCTTGGCGACCGCGCGCTCGGCGGCGACCGAGGCGCCGGAGGCCCCGGCGGCGGCGTCCTGGGCCTGCTGGAGTTCCCGGCGCTTTTCGCCCTGGCGGCCGAAGGCGACGTAGGTGTCGTTCAGTTTTCGGCCGAGTTCCTGGATCCGGCCGTCCTGAGGGGCGGCGACGGCCACCGATTGAGCGTTGTGGTCGATGTTGATCGCCTGTCCGTCGGCGAGCTTCGGGGCCTCGGTCCACTGGCCCTGCCTGCCCTCGGACTCGTTGCCGCAGTGGATCGTGTTGACGACGATTCCCTTCTTGATCGCCGCCGCGCACGACTGCCGGTAATCGACCGGACCCTGCGTGAACGGTTCGTTGCCGGCGATGAAGATCGCCTTGTAGTGGTCGCCTGCGGTCCAGGCCAGGTCGCGCACCGCGAAATCGATCGCCTGGCCGCAATGCTCGCTGCCGCCGTTCGTCGTGAGGGCGAAAAGTTCGGCGGAGATCTTGTCGAGGTCGTCCGAGAGGTCGACGATCCGGCGGACGTGCCCGGCCTCCGCCGGGACGGAGGATTTGCCGTACTCGTAGAGGGCGACCTTCATGTCGGGGACCTCCCCGTTGCGTTTGCTGGAGGCGAGGGTGTTGATGATCGACCAGATCCGGGTGCGGGCCTGGTTGATCAGCCCCTCCATGCTTCCGCTGGTGTCGAGGAGGATGGCGATTTCGATCAGGGACTCGGACGGGTCCTGCTTGATCTTCTCGTCGGCCAGGGTCCGGTTCGGGACGGCGGCGATCGACAACGCGGCCGCCAGGGTGGTGGCAATCCATCGGTTCATGATGAGCACTCCTTCGGAGGGGGGGTCATTCGGAACGGGGGATTGGACGCCGACGCCGGTCCGAAGTTCCCGAATTCGCTCGCCGGCCGGAAGTCGTTGGCGAACGCTCCCTTCGGGTCCGACCTGCCTTGACCCGCGGATCCCGCCGCGGTACCGTACTGCGCATGGCCCGCACTCCCCTCGCCCTCGTACTCAACTACCGGGACACCGGCAAGATCGCCTTCCACGTGCTGGTCGGCGCACTGGAAACCGATCCCGAGACTCGCGCGGTCCCGATCGAATTCGTTCGCCGCACCGGATCCCTGGAGGAAGCCGCGGAGGCGCGTCTGCGCACGCACGATCGCGTGGTCGTGGGGTGGTCGTTCTTCTCCACCGACTTCGCCCCGATGGCCGCGCGGTTGGCGGAGTTCCGCGCCCGGATCCAGGATCCCGCCGTGCTCCATCTCGCCGGCGGAGTCCATGCCAGCGCCGATCCGGCCGGCACGCTCCGGGCCGGATTCGATTACGTCGCGGTCGGCGAGGGGGAGCGCACGATCGTCGAACTCGTTCGCGCCCTCCTGCGCGGAGGTGAACTCGCGGGAGTGCGCGGGCTCGCGCACCTGGACGGCCAGGGTCGACTCGCCCCGCATTCGAAGGGGGAATTCGTCGATCTCAATGCCTGGCCCCCGTTCGCGCCGGAGCACGACCGGCTCGGTCCGATCGAGATCACGCGCGGTTGCATCTACGCGTGCAAGTTCTGCCAGACTCCTTTCCTGAATCGCGCGCGTTTCCGGCACCGCAGCGTGGAAAACGTGTGCCGTTGGGTTCGCTTCCAGAAGGAAAGGGGCTACCGGGACTACCGGTTTCTGACTCCGACTTCGCTGTCGTACGGTTCCGACGACGAGACGCCCCGACTCGACCGGGTGGAGGAACTCCTCTCCTCGGTGCGCGGCATCATCGGCCGGGAGGGGCGACTCTACTACGGGACTTTCCCCTCCGAGGTCCGGCCCGAGCACGTGACTCCCGAGGCGCTGGCGGTGCTGAAGCGATGGGTCGACAACGACACGCTGATCGTCGGCGGCCAATCCGGCTCGGAACGGGTGCTGGCCTCGAGCCGGCGCGGACACGACGCGGCGGTGATCGAACGCGCCGTGGCGTTGGCGAAGGAGGCGGGGTTTCAGCCGCACGTCGACTTCCTCTTCGGCCTGCCGGGGGAGGAACCGGACGACGTCGCGGCCTCGCTGCGGCTGGCGCAGGCGCTCGTCGACCGCGGCGCGCGCGTGCATGGGCACGCCTTCATGCCCTTGCCCGGGACGCCGTATCAGAACGAACCGGCGGGCCGGATCGACGCGGAGACGCGCCGCTCCCTGGACCGCATGGCCTCGCGAGGGAGCCTCTACGGGCAGTGGAAGCGGCAACTCGCGATCGGCCGGCGCCTGGAGGAACAGCGCGGCGCGAAGAAGAACGGCTGAGGGCGCCGCGCCGCCCGGAGCGCGCGGCCGGACCACGTTCGAGCGGGATTGCGCCCGGGGGGGGGATCCGGGCACAATGAAGAGGATCGATCGGTCGCCCTCCTGTCCGGAGTGATGCATGCGCCTCCTCGTCTGGGTCGTCCTCCTGCTCACGACCGTCGGCACCGGTTCCGGGGTCGCCCAGGATCCCCCGCGGCTTCCGGAACGCCGGGTCCCCGGGACCATCCGCTTCTCCGGCGAACCCCCGGCGCTCACTTCGTATCGCTTGGAGGTCGCCTTTCCGCAACTCCGCTTTCGCCGGCCGACCTACCTCACGTTCCCGCGCGACGGCACCGACCGCCTCTTCGTCCTGGAACAGGACGGCGTCATCCACGTGTTCGACAACGATCCGTCCGCGCGCGAGACGCGCGTCGTCCTGGACCTGCGCGCGAAGGTCCGCCGCGACCACAATGAGGAAGGCCTCCTCGGCCTCGCCTTCCACCCCGAGTTCGCGCGCAACCGGTTCCTGTACGTCTGCTACTCGGCCAGCCAGCCGCGCCGCAACGTCTACTCGCGATTCACGCTCGACGCCGCGACCCGCTCGACGGCCGACCCGGCCTCGGAGCACGTCCTTCTCGAGGTGGAGCAACCCTGGGGGAACCACAACGGCGGGATGATCGAATTCGGCCCGGACGGATTTCTCTACCTCTCCCTCGGCGACGGCGGGGCGGCCAACGATCCGCTCAACAGCGGACAGGACCTCCGCAGCCTGCTGGGGAAGATCCTGCGTATCGACGTGAACCGGTCCGAAGGGGGGCGCCGCTACGCGATTCCGGAGGGAAACCCGTTCCGCGGCGCCACCGACGGCCGCCGTCCGGAAATCTGGGCGTGGGGGCTGCGCAACGTGTGGCGCTTCTCGTTCGACCGCGCCAGCGGGGCGCTCTGGGGCGGCGATGTCGGGCAGAACCGGTGGGAGGAGATCGACATCCTTCGCGCGGGGAAGAACTACGGCTGGCGAGCGTACGAGGGGTTCGAACGGTTCCAGACCGGCCGGCGCAAGCCCGGTCGCGGGGGAGAGAGCAACGCGGCTCCCGTCATCGAGGCCGAGGGTCCGTACGAACCGCCGGTGATCGCCTACGGGCGCGACGACGGAGTCTCCGTCACCGGCGGATACGTCTACCGGGGGCAGCGACTGCCCGCACTCCAGGGCGCCTACCTGTACGGCGACTATGGTTCGGGAAAGGTCTGGGCGCTGCGCTTCGACGCCAACGGCGAGGCGGAGGATCACGAAATCGCCGAGTGCAATTCGCTGGCTTCGTTCGGCGAGGACCGCGACGGCGAGGTCTATCTGTGCTCGTTCGACAAGCGGATCTACCGCCTGGCGGCTGTGGGTGACTCCTCCGCCTCCCGCTTCCCCCAGCGGTTGAGCGAGACCGGGCTGTTCACGGACACCGCACGGATGACCCCGCATCCGTCCCTGATCCCGTATGACGTCAACGTGCCGCTCTGGTCGGACGGGGCGGCCAAGGAGCGCTACCTCCTGCTGCCCGGGACGGAGAAGATCGGCTTCTCCCCGGACGGCCCGTACCGATTCCCGGCGGGGACCCTGTTCGTGAAGACCTTCTTCGTCGAGAGGGAAGAAGGGAAGCCCGCCTCCCGCCGGCGCCTGGAGACGCGCGTCCTGGCGGTGGAAAAGGACGGCGTGCGCGGCTGGACGTACGTCTGGGATGAGGCTCAGCGCGACGCCGCGCTGCTTCATGGGCCTGCGGAGCGGACGTTTCAGGTCCGGGACGCGGGCGGTCGCGAGATCGAGCGGACTTGGAGCTTCCCCGGCCGAGCCGATTGCCAGCGGTGTCATACCGCCGCCGCGGGCGGCGTGCTGGGCTTCCACACCGCCCAGATCCACCGGATTGGACACGGGGGCGAAAACCAACTCGCCGGACTGGCCCGGCTTGGGCTCTTCGACCGCGACCCCGGCGACCCCGCAACTCTCCCGGCCTTCCCCGACTGGAGCGACTCCGCTGCCCCCGTGGAGGCCCAGGTTCGCGGCTACCTCGACGCGAACTGCGCGAACTGTCATCGGCCGGGAGGGACCGGGGGCGGGGAACTCGATCTGCGCGCGCACGTTCCCCTGGATGCCCTGCGGGCCGTGGGGGTCCTCCCCACGCAAGGAGATCTCGGCGTTCGCGATGCCCACCTCGTGAAGGCCGGGGAAGCCGAGGCCAGCACGCTCTGGCTGCGCATGGGACGGACCGGGGAAGGGGCGATGCCGCCGCTGGCACACCAGCGCGTCGATTCGCTCGCCGTGGAGCGCGTCCGGCAGTGGATCCAAGGGCTGCGCCGGTAGGCGGTGCCGCCCCGCGTGGGACGCGAGGACCCCGTTCCCGAACGGCCCGGGCCGACCGTCACACGCGCTCCCCCGGGGTGGGCGCGCGTGCTCCGAGCCTGGACGCCGGGACCCGGCCCCCGCGGGCGGAACGGCGGGGGATGTCTCCTCCCATGCATTCGAGTGGGAAAAACCGTTACACTTTTACTGTCCGCGAACCGATCATTCTTTCACTGGCATTGCCGCGGGACCGAGTCGGGTAGACGTGCCACTTCGCGGTCGGGGGCCTACCTCGTGGTCGGTTCGCCCCCGCTGATCTGAATCGCAACCTGTTTTCAGGTAATGGATTGCGAGTATCCTCTTGGGGCGGATGGCCTTGACAACCTACGTCGAGACTGTGGAGATCTGCGGGCGATCGGGGTTGTCGAGCGACGGTGGGCCCTTGATTTGCGTTAGGGAGAACCGTCACGACGGAGAGAGGATTCTCGGCCCGGTGCCGGGAGCGAACTCTCCCCTACCGTTGGATCGGGGGCCCATGGGAGCGATTCGAACCACGTTCGATTCTGCTGCGCTCCTGTCGCCCGCCGCCCCTGCCTTCCCCGGGATCCTGCCTCCGGTACTCCGCCGGACCGGGGACGGGTGTCCATAGCCGCATGAACTTCACGCCGTGTCCGGGAGTGCCCGGGCATGGATTCGGCCCTTAGGATTGGGGGGGTGTCGATCCGAGGGGCCTCGAATTCCGGTCGTCGCGGGGGGGCCGTGGGGAACGAGCGGCCCCCTCGCGGCGTTCCCACGCCGATTGCATTCCGGCCGGGGCAGGGATATACTCTCGGGGCCTTGCCGGAGGCGTTCCCATGCCTGATTTGACGACCAGCGCGGACCCGTGGGCGCTGGAACAGCTGTTCACCTACGTGCGGATTCCGAGCGTTTCGGCGCAGAGTCGGGGGATCGACGAGGCCTGCGCTTTTCTGACCCGGATGTTCACCGGGCTTGGATTCACCGTAGAGCGGATCCCGACCGCGGGCCATCCCGTGATCCTGGCCGAGCGGCGTCACCCGCAGGCCCGGCGCTCGCTGCTGTTCTACAACCATTACGATGTGCAGCCACCCGAACCGCTCGAGCTCTGGACCTCGCCGCCGTTCGAGCCGGTGATCCGGGACGGGCGGATCTGGGCGCGCGGCGTGGCCGACAACAAGGCCAACCTCATGGTCCGCGCGGCCGCGATCCGTGAGCGCTTGGCGAAGGGGGATCTCCCGCTGACGATCCGCTTCGTGATCGAAGGAGAGGAGGAGGTCGGTTCCCCCAATCTCGGTCCGTTCGTCGAGAAGCACTTGTCCCGCTTTCGCAGCGACCTCTGCATCTGGGAGAACGGCGGACGCTTCCACTCGGGCGACCCGGATCTGATCCTCGGCTGCAAGGGAGTCCTCCACCTCGAATTGTCGGTGCGCACGCTTTCGGGAGACCAGCACTCCTCGCGGGGGGCGATCCTGCCGTCGGGGGCGTGGCGACTGGTTTGGGCCCTCGCATCCCTGAAAGGGCCCGACGAGCGGCCGCTCTTGCCCGGGTTTCTCGACCGGGTTCGGCCGACGTCGACGGCCGACCGGGCGTGCCTTGCGCGGATCCCCATGGACGAGAAGGCCCTGCGGGAACAATATGCGATCGATCGCTTCCTGCTCGACCTCTCCGGGGAGGCGTTGAAGCATCGCTTGTATTTCGAGCCGGTCTTCAACATCAACGGGATCGAGTCGGGGTACCAGGGGAAGGGGAACAAGACCGTGTTGCCGGCCGCCGGCCGTGCCAAGATGGACTTCCGGCTGGTGCCGGACCAGACGCCGGACGAGGTGAAGGGGCTCCTGCGCGCGCACCTGGACCGGGCGGGGTTCCCGGACGTGGAGATCGGCGATGCGCGGGGGTATCCGCCCGCGCGGACGCCGGTGGATCATCCCATGGTGCAGCGGGTGGCGAAGGCGGCGCAGGAGGCGACCGGCCGGAATCCGGTGCCGATCCCGATGATGGCGGCGAGCGGGCCGATGTACCTTTTTGCGGACCACATGCCGTTGGTCGGGGTCGGGACCGGCAATCCGGACTCGCGGGTCCACGCGCCCGACGAGAACATCTTCGAGAAGGATTTTCACCTCGGCAAGGCGGTGATCCTGCGGTTGCTGGAGAACCTGACGGCCGCGGACTGAGGATTGCCCGGTGGGCGGGCCCACGAAGAGGGGGAGGGAGCCGATGAGTCAGATCACCCACATCAAGGCGCGCGAGGTCCTGGATTCCCGCGGCAATCCGACCATCCAGGTCGATGTGAAGCTGGCCAGCGGCGTCTTTGGCCGGGCCTCGGTCCCCTCGGGCGCCTCCACCGGAGAGCGCGAGGCGCTCGAATTGCGCGACGGCGACAAGAAGCGCTTCGGCGGCAAGGGCGTGCTCAACGCCGTGGGGCACGTGAATGCGGAGCTGTCCCGACTGCTCATCGGTCGTGACGCGCTCGACCAAGCGGGCATCGACCGGGCGCTGATTGCGCTCGACGGGACGGAGAACAAGGGACGGCTCGGCGCCAATGCCCTGCTCGGCGCATCGCTCGCGGTCGGCCACGCGGCCGCCGCCGATTCCCGGTTGCCGCTCTATCGCTACCTCGGCGGCGCCGGGGCGCGCACGCTGCCGGTCCCGTTCATGAACGTCATCAACGGCGGCGCCCACGCCGACAACAACGTCGACTTTCAGGAGTTCATGATCGTTCCGGTCGGGGCGAACAGTTTTGCCGAAGCCCTGCGCACCGGCGTCGAGACTTTCCATGCCCTCAAGGCTGTGCTCAAGTCCAAGGGCTACATCACCTCGGTCGGCGACGAGGGCGGCTTCGCCCCCAGCCTGAAGTCGAACGAGGAGGCGGTCGAGTTGCTGCTCGCCGCGCTCGAGCGGGCCGGATTCAAGCCGGGCAAGGATTTCGTCCTGGCCCTCGACGTGGCGGCGAGCGAGTTCCACGACAACGGAAAGTACGTGTTCAAGAAGAGCGACAAGAGCGTGCGCACGACCGATCAGATGATCAAGCTCTATGCCGAGTGGATCTCCCGGTACCCGATCGCCTCGATCGAGGACGGTCTGGGCGAGAAGGACTGGGAGGGGTGGAAGGCGCTCACCCGTGAACTGGGCGAGAAGGTGCAGCTCGTCGGCGACGACCTTTTCGTCACCAACACGACCATTCTCGGGAAGGGCATCGCCGAGGGGATCGCCAACTCGATCCTGGTCAAGGTCAACCAGATCGGCACGCTGTCGGAGACGCTGGACGCGATCCGCATGGCGGGCGCGGCCGGGTACACCGCGATGATCTCCCACCGCTCGGGCGAGACCGAGGACACCACGATCGCCGATCTCGCGGTCGCCGCCAACACCGGTCAGATCAAGACCGGTTCCTGTTCCCGCAGCGACCGCGTGGCCAAGTACAACCGCCTGCTTCAGATCGAAGAGGAGCTCCAGGGGGCCGGCGTCTATCCCGGCATGGCCACCTTCCGGACCGGACGCAAGGCGTAGGCGGGGAGCCGCGCCCGGCGGCGCCGATCCAGATCCGCGCCGGCACGAGCGCGGGGGACGGGGCCGACCGGCGCTCCGGCTACTTCGCCTTCGGCGCCGTCAGCTTCAAGCCGTCGAGGAGCTTGTCGATCTCCGCGCGCATCGTCTCCTCGTTCCCGGCCGGGCAGTTGATGTCGATCAGGAAGGTGTACTTCTTGTTGCCCCGGATGAACCAGACGTCCTTCCAGGTCACCGAACCGCTCTTCACGTGCACACCGACGAAGGAGAACGCGAACACCTCGCGCGCGAACTTGGCCCGACGCGGTCCAGGCTTCTTGATCTCCTTGACGTCCTTGTAGCGGCTCTCGGAATCCTGTTTGAAGTTCGCGTCGGCCAGTCCTTTGACGTTCCCGGGATCCATCGACTTTCCGGCCACCTGGATCTTCTCCGCCACATCGTAGGCGAAGACGGTGGCGAGCACCTGGAACGGCTTCCCGCCCAGTTCCCCCTGATCGTCTTCCCATTTCCCGATCATGCACATCAGGTACGCCGGCCGGTCGCCGCCGAAGCGCCTTCCCCATTCGTCTTCGGGAATGAACTTCCATCGGGAATCGTCCGGTCTCGTCCACTCGAAGCCGTAGTCCGGAGCGCTCCACACCCGCTGGTTCTCCGCTTCCTGGGCGCCGGCGCGGAGTCCCTGCAGGGTCACCAGAACACCGGCCAGCGCGAGGACCAGGAGACCGAGGGGAGCGAAGCGACGCACGGCGGAGAGGGGGATCATGGCGGGACTCCGACGGACCCTGGGGGCCTACCGGGAAGACGAAAGGGTGTTCCCGCGATTCTACGGAACCTCAGGGGGCGCCGCAAGCGACATCGCGGAAGCCCTCCGCCACTGGGGGCATCGGCCGCTTTCCCGAAAGTAGGCTGGAATATCCCCGACCCCAGCGGTATAACCGAACGAAACCCGCGCAAGACCACAGCGAGCGAGCAGATGGACGCCTCCCGTGCGCACTCGTCGAACGGCTCCAACGGGGCGGAATCCGCCCTGATCCGGGCCGCGCAAGGGGGGGATGAGCGGGCCTTTGAGAAGATCGTGAACCTATACAGCAGAAGGGTTTACGCTGTCGTATACCGGATGACCTCGCGCCATGATGTGGCCGAAGACCTGGGGCAGGAGGCCTTCGTCCGATTCTGGAAGAACCTGGGCCGGTTCGATGCCGCCATGCCCCTGTTGCCGTATCTGCGAAAGATCGCGGTGAACTTGACCCTGAACTGGTTTGCCAGCCGCGCCCAGCAGGTGCCGGTGGCGGAGCCGGAACAACTGGATGCCGGGAGGCCGCCGACCCGGCGGGGGGACGAAGATCCCGTGGCGAATCTGGCCGCGGCGGAAACGCGGGAAGACCTGGCTGCCGCCGTGGAGGCGCTGGCGCCCGAACGTCGCATGGTCTTGACGCTGCGGGTGATGGAGGGGATGTCTTACGAGGCGATCGCGGCGGAAATGGACTGTTCCATCGGGACGGTCATGTCCCGCCTGTTCCGCGCGCGCGCGGAGATCAAGGAACGGCTCGAGCAGCGACTCGGCAAGGAGGCTGCGGGAGATCGGGAGCGGGACGCGGCGGGGGCCGCGGAGAGCGCGCCGGTGTCTCTGTAGCACGGTCATGCATGCGGAAGAATCGAGAACCGAAATGAACAGGACCTGTGGGTGGGATCCGGAGCGGCTTTCCGCCTGGCTCGACGGCGCCCTCGCCGAGGACGAGCGCCGGGCGACGGCGGAACACGTGGCGTGCTGTCCCCAGTGCGAGGAATGGGTGGCCGCGCTCCGTCGCGTGGATGACGGCGTGCGGGACCTTCCTGCACCCGCCTGGACCGACGCGACCGCCTCCCGGTTCGCCTCCGGTGTAATGGCGCGGATCGCCGCCACGCGCGAAGCCTCCGCGAGGCCGCCGGCAACCTCGGTTGCGCCGCCGGTCGAACGGCCTTCCGCGGCCGCGATCACGAGGCCGATTGCGCGCCCGTCCCTCCCCGACGCGGCACCGGCGCCGGGCGGCGCGCTGCGGCGTGGCCGCGGGCCGCGCGCGTTGCCCCGATTGGGCTGGCTGGCCGGTACTCTGTCCGCGGCCGCGGCATTGCTTCTCCTCCTGGCGGGTACGGACACGAATCGATCGCGCGGCTGGGTCGGGACCGCAGGGACCGGCTCGCGTCCGCGGGCGCTCTACGTCACCGATCCGGCGACGGGCGGAGGAGGCCGCTTTTCCGCCGCGGCCCGGAATCCGGCGTTGCCGGCCGGCGGCGGGACGGACCCGAGCGGGACCGACCCGCATGCCTGCGCCCCCGTCGTGAACGGGAAGGGTGGAACCTGGGTGACGTTCAAGGGGGGAGATCCGAATCCCGGCAAGGGCGGAGCGGTCGGGGTCGGCAAGGCCGGCGAAGGAGAGCCACTTCAGAACAAAGCGGCGCAGGGTGGGCAGGAACAGGTCGCCCTCGACTCGCAGGGATTCCATCCCGATTTCACGCAGAAGGCGCTGAAGACTCATCCGCCGGGAAATCCGGTCCAACCGATCGTGGGGATTCTCACGGGCCAGGGGGATCAGGAAACCGTTCTGGGGGTCCACGGCTCCAACGTCGTTTCCTTCGGAACCGACTGGCGATCGCCCTCCTGCCGCTTCCAGGCGCAGACGGAGATGCAGTATCGCGGCGTCGACTCCGCCAACCCGGCATTGGCGGTGGACCCGGTCACGCTGGCCGATAAGTCCCTGGCCGCCTCCGAGGCGCTCATGACGCTGCTGGTCAACGCTTCCGAATCGGACGCGCTCGGGATGCCGGACTTCCGCGAATCGATCCTGGCCAACGGGGTCGACGATCGGGTTCGGGTCGCGCTGAGCCTGAACCAGGATCCCGACACGGCCCGGCCGCTCGCCGGCGCCCAGGTCCTGTTGGTCCGGTTGGCGAATGGGGTGGAAAATCCCCAGGCGGAGGAGTTGGACGAACTCAAACGGGTCATCGTCGGGAAGGGATTGATCGAGGAGGTGCGGAGATCCCGCAATCGTATTCAACAGCTGTCGCGGACGCAGTTGACCTTGCCGAACCAGAACGACTCCGAACTCATCGAGGCGAAGTAGACTCATGGACCGTATGACTTCCTGGCTTGCGGGCGTCCTCGTGGGCAGCGCGTTGCTCTTCAGCGCGTTGTTGATGTATCTCCCGCTTGCGCAGACACCGGGAGGCGGACTCCCGCAGGCGAAGGAACCGGTACGGGCCGCCGCCCCGGCGCGGACGGGATCCCCGTCCGGCCCCCCAGCCCACCGGTTCGCTCGGCAGGAATTCCGGACAGGACTCGACGGGCAGACGCAGGGAGATCAGGGAGAACAGTCCGGGACGGAGAACCCGGGACAGGTCATTCAAACCGTAGAGGTCCGGAACTTCGACGGAACCCCGACCGACGTCCCGGGCGGGCAGCAGGAGCGCGGCGAGACGGAGCAGAACCGGTCCGCGCAATCCGAGTCGGCGTCGAATCCGGTGGGGCAGGCCGATGGGTACAAGCGGGTCGACCAGGTCGCCGCCGGGCAGCAGGGGGTGGAGAGGGATCCGACCCGGAACCCGCAGGTCGCGCAGAACCCGCTCAATCCATCCCAGCGGGTGCGCACCCAGTTGCGTCGGGATCGGCCGGACTTGATGGCCTTCGGCGAAGGGTTTCAGCGCATGCTCGAGGGGCGATACGCGGACGCGGTGCTGGCCTTCGGTCGACTTGCGAAGGACCATCCGGAGAGCGAGTTTCACGACGATGGACTTTACTGGCTCGGGTTCAGCCTCGCCGAGGCGGGTCGGGATGAGGAAGCGCTCGCCGCGCTGAACGACCTCGTCGCGCGCTATCCGGCGAGCGCGTACGCCGACGATGCA
This sequence comes from uncultured Planctomycetia bacterium, assembly GCA_964632945.1. GTDB lineage: Bacteria > Planctomycetota > MHYJ01 > WSZJ01 > CAZWCX01 > CAZWCX01. Next base: position 20,254 of record CAZWCX010000007.1, read on the forward strand.
CTGCTCAAGTGCGGCCTGATTCTGCAGCGGCGGGAGGACTCTGCCGGGGCGGAACGCGCGTACCGGCGTGCCATCGAGTCGTATCCGAACGGCGAAGCCACGTTGAGTTGCGCGCAGAATCTCGCGACGATCCAGGAATCGAAGGGCCAGTGGGACGCGGCGCAGCAGGCATGGGCCTTCTCGGACGAGCAGGCGCGCAATCAGCTGGGCGAGACCGACAACTACTACGGCAACCGCGCGCGCAACCGTGTGGAGTGGATTCAGAAGAACAACGACAGCGACGGGGAGCCGCTGCGGTTCTTCACCCAGGGAGAGATCCTGTTGGCCGAACGCCGCCCGGATGCCGCCGAGGCCCAGTTTCTCTCGGTGCTGCGCGACTTCCCCCGCAGTCCCCTGGCGCCGGCGGCCCGGTACAAGCTGGGGCTCTGCTACCAGGCGCAGGGCAGGATCGCGGAAGCCGGCGTGGCCTTCGAGGCCGCGCGCACGGAAGCGGTCGACGAGGCGATCCGCAAGGCGGCCGTCGCGGGGCTCGAGGAGGTTCGGTTGGCGCGGGAAGCGCAGCTCCAAAACCTGCAGCAGACCCGGGAGATCGAACCGGCGCGGGAGACCCGCTGATCCGTCGCGCCGAAATCAGACCTCGGCCGAAGGGGGCGCGCAAGGTTACTGCTTCGTGCCGCCGTTTTCGCCGTCCGGCTTGGCGCCCTCTTTTCCCCCGTTCCCGCCGGCGCCGCCCTTCTCCTTGGCGCCGCTCTCCACCGTCTCCGGGTCGAACTGCGCGAGGATGTCCTTCATGAAAGCGACCAGCACTTCCAGCTTGATGAGCTCATCGGGACCCTGCAGCCACTCCCCGTTCGGCTTGAGGAAGAGGAGATAGGGGATCTCGCTCACCTTGAACTTGTCGAAGAGCGCCTGGTCGATGGCCTGATTGAGCTTCAGGCAGACGAACTTCCGCGACATCTGAACCACCCGGTCGTTCTTGAGCAGCGGGTTCTCGTCCGGGTGGGCTCCCTTTTTTTCCTCCGACCAGAAGTAGATCATCATCGGCCGGTTCTGTTCCGCGCACAGGCGGGCGGCCTCGTCGAACGAATAGACCCAGTCGATCCGCTTGGGATTGGGCGCGCTCCAGGTCTTCTGCAGGCCCTTGAGGGCGGCGGCGAGATCCGCGGCCTTGACCTTGCTCGTGAACGCCTTGAGCACCGTCAGGTCGGGCGCGAGGATGCGCACCTCCCAGGGAGACTTGACGCCCATCTTCCGCGTGAGGTCCTTCTCCCCTTCCCGTTCCACCTTGATGAAGACGAACCCCTTCGCGGCGGCACGCACCTTGTCGTCCTTCGCCAGGACATCGTCGTAGTAGTCGAGCTGCACCCGGTCGTAGAAGAGGACGACCATCGGCTGATTGAGGTTGGCGGCGTCCCGACGTCCGTTCAGGAACGACTTGTTCCAGCCGATTTCGGACGTCAGCTCTTCCGCCGGCGAGGGGGAGGTCAGGGCCAGGACGAGGGCGAAAGCACAGAAAATGGGTCTCATGGGACCTCCTGGCGTAGGGGTGCGGACCGACACCGAGGCTTTTACTCTAGCGACGGGGGGGAATGGGGGTCAAGCGAATTAAAATAACCCAGAGCATCCGGGCGGCATCGCGGGGGACCGCATTGACCCTGGGGTCGCGGTGCGGTACAATGTAAGGACGTCGGTCGTGACTCGATGGCCGCCCGGGAGGGGCGGGAGGCCGGCGTCTTGAGCCAGCGGGAGCGTCAGGATGGAATACCTCTACATCACCCCCAAGATCCAGGTGCCGGAGGAGGAGATCGACGTGACCTTCGCCCGCGCCGGCGGTCCCGGCGGGGAGAACGTGAACAAGTCGAACACGAAGGCGGTCCTGCGTCTCTCCATCCCCCGCGCCCGATCGATTCCCGAAGACCTGAAATCGCGGCTGCTGTTGAAACTGGCCCCGAAGCTGACCACGCGGGGCGAGTTGATCGTCACGAGCCAGGAGCATCGGGAACAGTCGCGCAACGTCCAGGAGTGTCGGAACAAGCTGCGGGACATGATTCGTGAGGCGCTGGCCGTGATGGCCCCGCGCCGGCCGACGAAGCCGACGCGGGCGTCCAAGGAGCGCCATCTCGAATCCAAGCGGCGCCGGTCCAAGATCCGCCGGATGAGGGCCCCGGTGAGCGACCGCGACTAGTGGGGCTTCAACCTTGATTTCCCAGGTTGGTCCGGTCGCTTTTCGCGCCGGGCTTCGTTGCTCGTCGTCGGCGATGCACGGGGGCATCGCCTCCTCCTCGCGCCTCGCCGGGCGCGAACATTGCCTCGGCCGAACCCAGGATCTCAAGATTGAATTCCCACGAGGGACGACCCGGCAAACCGGTTTCGACCATCCGCGGAGTTTCGGGGAACCGCCGGTCCGGCCAGGGCGAGCCGTGCTGACCTCCCGATCGTTGCGGTCGGCGGGCCGCCCGGGTTTACCGATTCCGGGTGAGGCGATCGGCCGCGAAGCCGGGGCGAATGGCCCCCCGCCGGCGGACCGGGATCCGGCCGGGACGACGCTGTGAACGCCAAGAGGCCCGTCCATGCCCACGCGGGAGGACCTGCTGCTCGGCCAGGCAGCCGTGGCGCGTGGCCTGATCCCGGAATCGGAGCTCTGGTCCCTCCTCCGCGAACTCGCCGACGAACCCGGCCCCCCGATGCTGGGGGACCGTCTGGTCGCGCGCGGGGTGCTGACGCCGGCGCAGCGGACGGACCTGGAGGGCCTGACGCGCCGGATGGCCCTCGCGTGGAGCGACCTCACGCGCCCGGACGGACGAACCGACGTTTCCGGGGATTCCGTCCCTTCCCGCCCCGGACCGGAGCCGGAGGGGCCCGTCCGCGGCTCCGCGGAAGCGGAACGTCCGGCGGAGACGATCCTGGAAGGGCCCGGAGTCGGTATGGAAGGCGGGGCCGGGGAGGGGACCCCTGCGGACGAAACGGCCACGCGCGCCGGACGGACTCCACCTCCCGAGCCGCCGGGGGCGGTTCCCCCGACTTTCGGAAAGTACCGCGTCCTGGGCGAACTGGGCCGCGGGGGGATGGGCGTGGTCTATCGCGCGCTCGACCCGGACATCCACCGAGTCGTCGCGCTCAAGGTCCTGCCTCCGGGCGCTGGTTCCGTCGACGACCGCGTGCAGCGGTTTCAGCGCGAAGTGCGCACCGCGGCCAGCCTGCGTCACCCGGGCATCGTGGCGATCTACGATGTCGGCGTGTTCCGGGACACGCACTACTTCACGATGGACTGCATCGAGGGTCGCTCGCTCGCGGATCTCCTCACGGAGCGCGCGTTGTCGGTCCGCGAGGCGCTGGAGACGATCCGGGCGATGGCCGAGGCGCTCGACCACGCGCACCGGTGCGGCATCGTGCATCGGGACATCAAACCGAGCAACATCCTGATCGACCGGCTGGGAAAGACCTTCCTGACCGACTTCGGGCTGGCGAAGGAGATCGAGTCGGGCGCGAAACTGACCTTCAGCGGTCAGGTGATGGGGACGCCGCAATACATGTCCCCGGAGCAGGCCAACGGCGACCAGGCGTCGATCGACGGCCGCAGCGACGTCTATTCCCTCGGCGCGGTGCTGTACGAATGCCTGACGAGGAAACCGCCGTTCACGGGGTCGAGTCCGGCGGCGATCCTGTACCGCGTGCTGCAGGAGGACCCGGCGCCCGTGCGCGCGGAGAATCCGCGCGTGCACGTCGATGTCGAGACGATCTGCCTGAAGTCGCTGGCGAAGGAGAAGGAGCGGCGGTACGCCACGGCGGGGGATCTCGCGGCGGACATCACCCGTTTCCTGGAAGGGGAACCGATCCAGGCCCGTCCGACCAGCGTGCTGTATCGCGGGGCGAAATTCGTCCGGCGCAACCGGCTGGCGGTCGGCGTGGTCGTGTTGGCGGCGCTCGGCACGGCGGCGCTGTGGCAGTGGACCAAGGCACGCGCGGAGCAACTGGAGCGCCGGATGGCGGAGGAGCTGGCGAAGTCGCAGGAGGAGCGGCGGCGCGCGGCGGAGGAACGGGCGCATCGGGAGCGGCGGGGTCGCGCGGAGACGTCCCTGCGGAAGGCGGCGTTGCTGCGCGGCGCGGATCGGCTGGCGGCGCTCGGCGAGGCGGTCGCGGCGGACCCGGAATTCCTCGAGGCGGTGCGCGCCCGGGGGCTTGCGCTCCTGGCGCGAGGAGAGCCGGCGCGCGCCCATGCGGACTTCGTCCGCGCGCTCGAATTGGCCCCCGGGGACCCCGCGTCGGAGCTGGGAATCGCCCGGGTGGAAGAGGAGGTCCGGTTCGATCGGGAGGCGGCGGGAGAGCGCTGCGCGCGCGTGGCCGCGCGCCTGCCGGGCGCGCCGGCGGGGATGTTGGCGGAAGGGATCCGCGCGCGGCTGGCCGGGGATCCGGCGGCGGCGATCGCCGCGTTGACTGGAATCGGCGCCGACGGGTGGGCAGGCCCGTGGGCCGCCGCCGAACGCGCGGCCGCCAGCCTCGCGCGCGGCGATCTGCAGGCGGCTCTCGCCGCCGCCGGCGCCGCGCTCGATCTCGATCCCGAGGATGGGCGACCCTTGCGGCTACTGGGCGAAGCGCATCTCGGGGACCGCGATCCGGTCGCCGCGATCGCACGGCTCGATGCCCTCGTCGTCCGTTCCCCCCTGCAGCCGGACGCGCACCTTCTGCGCGGGGAGGCCGAATGGCATCTCGGGCAATTGCCCGCGGCGATCGTTTCCTTCGGCCGCGCGCTGGAGACCGCCGATTTGCTGGCCGGAGAAGCGGCGCAGCTGGGCGATGCGACGGGTCGGTCGACCGCTTTCCGGCACTGGCCGGGGCGGTCGCGCGCGCAATTCCGCCGCGGCCTGGCCCGGCTCGAGGCCGGGGACGCCGCCGGGGCCTGCGCCGACCTCGAGGCCGCCGCCGCCGACCCGGTCTGGAAGGCGAAAGCCTTCAATGCGCTCGGCCGCGCGCTGCTGGCGCAGGGAGACCCGGCGCGGGCGCGACGGTGGTTCGAGGAGGCCGTCGCGGCCGGACCCGACGCGCCCGAAGCGTATGGCCATCTCGCCGAGTTGCTCGATCCCACCGAGGACGCCGGCCGCCGCCGCGAACTCTGGCGCCGCTCCCGCGACCTGACGCGGGCGCCCGATGCCCCCTGGGCGGAAGACCTGCGCCGGGGCAACGAGCGGCTCGTCCACTTCATGCAGCACGTTCAGCACGAAGGAGACCGCGCCGAGAACTACCGGCTGTGCGCGCTCGCCTATCGGCGCGCGCTCCTCGAACACGGCCGACTCTCGTCCGCCCACGTCGGCCTCGCCCTGGCCGCGCTGTGCAGCCTGGATCTCCCTCGGGCGCGGGAGCACCTCGGGCGCGCCATCGTGGCCAATCCGGAGGACCCGCAAGGCTGGCTCCAGCGCGCGGCGATGGGACGCGACTATCCCGGGCTCGGCGTGCCTCCCGCGGAGGTCGAGCGCGACTTCCGGCGCGCTCTCGAAGCGGACCCGGACCATGCGGAGGCGTGTCTCCAGCTGGGCGTTTTCCTGGAGCGTGGCGGCCGCGCCGACGAGGCGCGGACTCTCTATGATCGGGCCCTGCAGACCGATTCGACGCTGGGGGCCGCCTGGAAACGGCGGAGCGATTTGCGCTTTCGGGCGGGCGATGAGGCCGGTGGGCGCGACGATTTCCGCCGCTGGCGGGCGGCGCCGCCCCAGACGTCCCTCTCCCGCCACTACAAGTCGGTCGCGGACGCCTACGAAAATCGCCGTGATTTCGCGATCGCCGAGCATTTCTACTCCCTGTCGGTGGAACGCGATTGGAAAAACGCGGATGCCTACATGACCCGCGCGCAGATCCAGCAACGCCGCAGTCAGTTCGGCCGCTACCTGCTCGACTTCGGCCGCGCCCTGGAAGTGGATCCGCGGCTGGAAACCAAGTGTTACTCCGACGTCATGAGCGCGCGCATCAAGCTGCCGTTCCTCGTGCCGATGGCCGCCAAGGAGTACGCCCCCATCCTCCAGGAATCCGGACATGAACCGGCCGCGCAATTCATGGCCGGCTTCCTGTCGTTCGCCCTCGGGGAGTACGACAAGGCGGTGCGCTACTTCGCCCGGTGTCTCGACCTCAATCCGGATTTCGTGCCCGCGTACAACGTGCAGGGATACTGCCTGTGCCTCCTGGGGCGCGAATCGGAGGGGAAGCAGGCGTTCGCCCTCGCGGTCGAGAGGCTTCCCGGTTCGGGCCTCTCGCACTACTTCCAGGCTTGCGTGGAAGCGGGATACGGGCGGCCGGTGGAGGCACGCGCGGCGCTCGAACGGGCCGTGGCGCTCGGTTTCTACAGCGGCGAGGTCGCCCGCGTACAACGGGAGTTCAAGGCCTTCCTGTCGGAACCATGGTTCCAGGCGCTGTTCCGGGACAAGTAGGTCGGATCCGGACGAGCCCTTCCACGAGCGCGGACGGCGACGGTTGCGAGTTCCCGCCCGCCGGCGAGAAGATCTCCGACCGCCCGAACGTCAGGGTGCCGAACCGCCGTCGCCTGGGGTCGCCGTGCGGCTGGACAGCGCTTCGCGGGCGGCCCGGATGAGGTCCTCCGGCCGGAACGGGGACTGGAGCAGGAGCGCGCCGGCGGCGAGAGCCCCCCAGCGCGCGAGCCCCGCCGGCCCGTAGCTCGACATGTACACCACGGGCATCGCGTGGCCGCCGGCCGCCAAATGCTCGACGAGCTCCCGGCCGGAACCGCCCGGCAGAATCGCACCCGTTACCAACAAGTCAACCCCGTACTCGCTTTGTTCGACCAGCCGCAGGGCCTCGGGTTCCCCGGCGGCTGCGAGGACACGGTAACCCGCGCCCTCCAGCGCGCGGCGCGCCATCCGTAGCATCATGTCGTCCTCCTGGACCAGGAGGATCGTCTTGTCGTTCCCTCCGGTCGCCGGGGAGGCCGTCTTGCCCGGTCGGGGCGACGATCGAATTGCCGGGGAGCCCGGCAGGTACACACGGAAGGTCGTTCCTTGCCCCGGCGGGCTGTCCACCTCGATGTGGCCGCCGCACTGCCGCACGATGTCCAGGACGATGGTCAGGCCGAGACCGGTGCCGCGGTCGGCCCCTTTCGTGCTGAAAAACGGCTCGAACAGCCGCGGGCGGATCTCGCGGGGGATGCCGGTTCCGGTGTCCTGCACCGAAAGCAGCACATACCCGCCCGGGGCCAGATTCGAGTGGATCTCCGCCTCGGCATCGTCGATGCGGATCCTGCGCATCCGGAGCGTGAGCGTGCCGCCCTTGGGCATGGCGTCGCGCGCGTTGATCGCCAGGTTGACGACCACCTGCTCGAATTGTTCCCGGTCCATGACGATCGTGCCGGAATCCGGTTCGACGTCGGTTGCGACCGAGATGCCGTCTCCCAGGATGGGCCCCAGGACCGGCAGGAGCGCGGCGATCGCGTCCGGCCCCGGGAACCCATTCGGTGCGGTCGCAGACTTTCGTCTCCCCGAGAGCAGTTGTCGGGTGAGCCTCGTGCCGCGCCGGGCGACCTGCAAGAGGTCGTCGATCCGCGCCGAAATCCCGTGGTCGGGGGGAACGGCTTCGCGGATCAGGCTTGCCTGCCCCAGGATGACGGTCAGCAGGTTGTTGAAGTCGTGGGCGATTCCCCCGGCGAGCCGGCCGAAGGCCTCCAATCGCTCCGATCGTTTTCGTTCCTCTCGGGATTCTGCCAGGACCACGGCCTGCACCAGCATCCCCCGCAGCGACCGGAGGAAGGAGGAAAACTCCTCCGGAAGCCGTTCGTGGCGCAGGGCGAGCAGGAGCGCGCCGATCGGCCGGTCCGAGGCTACGCTGAGCGGCGTGATCACCGCCCGGGGCGCGGCCAGGCTCGGCAGCAGTCGAGCGGCGATCGAGTCGTCATCGGCCGCGGACGGGATGTGGACCGATTCGTTTCGCGACATCGCGCGGAGGAGCGGGCCCGCCCCGACCCAGACGCGAGCGAAGTCGGACGAATCCGGTATTCCGGCGACCGCCCGGAGCATCAAGCCCCCGCCCAGCGCATGCAGGAACACGGCGGCGCCCTTGACCTCCGGGACATTCAGGACACGGGACAGCGCCGAATCGAGAAGGTCGGACATCTCCCCGTGTTCGGCGAGTGCCTCCGCCATCGCGGCCTGCACCGACAGGAGCCCCTGGAGGAATCCGCAACGTCGGGTCAATTCGTCGTTGAGCCGCAATTGCCGGTCGAACTGCGCCATCTGGCGCGCGGCATGTTCCGCCACGATCTCCCCGGGGGGGGCCGTGGGGGTCGGAACCTCACACGAGCGGAGCGCCCGGTCGAGCGACTCCACGATCGGGGCCAGGTCGGCCGAGCGGACGACATAGGCGTTTGCTCCCGCCTTGTGGGCGAGGACGCGGTCCCGCTCCTCGAGGTAGTGCGACGAGATCAACACGAAGGGAATCCCACGGAGCGCGGGATCGAGCCGGACCGCAAGGCAAAGGCTGAAGCCGTCCCGTCGGGGCATCAACGCGTCGGCGACGATCGCGTCGGGCGGCGAGCGGCGGCAGGATGCGAGGGCATCTTCGCCGTCCACGCAGCATTCGACCTGGTATCCGGCACGTTGCAGCCGGAGATGCAGGATCTTTCGCTGCACCGGGTCGTCATCGACGAGGAGGACCCGCCGACGCGGGGACCCGGTCGACATGACCGGGCCGGCGTCCGGGAGGCACGCCTGGACGGCAAGGAGCAGACTCTCGGAGTCGAGCGGTTTTTCCAGGAACCCCTGAATCGCGATCGATGACGCGCGCGCCTTGGCGAGCGGATCGGAATGAGCCGAAACCGCGAGCAGAGGAATCTCCTCGCCGCCCGGTTCCTGGCGCAACCGCGCGGCGACATCGAGTCCGTCGTCGTCCGGCAGGATCAGGTCGAGGATGACCAGGTGAACGGTGTGGTTGCGGAAGACTTGAAGGGCGGAGGCCCCGTCGGTGGCCTCGAGGACCGCGTACCCGCCGCCTTCCAGAATGAGTCGGATCAACGCCCGGGTTGCCGAATTGTCGTCGACCACCAGAATCCGATAGGGGCTCATCGAGGCGGCCCTCCCGCGGCATGGAGATGGTCCGCGACCAGACGCCGGAGCACCGCCGGTTCGACCGGCTTGGCGATGTATCCGTCGCATCCGGCGGCGCGGGCGCGTTCGTCGTCCCCCTTCATCGCGTAGGCGGTCAGGGCCACGATCCGGATCGCGCGTCGGGCGGTGTCGGTTTTCAGGCGGCGCGTCAATTCGTATCCATCGATGTCGGGGAGTTGCAGGTCCATGAGAATGAGGTCCGGTGCCGCGCCCTGGATCGCGGTCAACGCCTCAGCGGCGTTCGCGGCGGTCCGAACGAGGTATCCTTCCCGGGCGAGGGCGATTTCGACGAATCGCCGGTTGGCCTCGTTGTCGTCGACGATCAGAATCGCCTCACCGGCCATGTTTCGCTCCCAAGTGAAATCGGATCTCCTGGAGAAGGGCGGCCCCGGCGCCGGCGCCTTTTCGTACCATCGCTTGGGCGGAGGCCTGAAGCCGGGCCTGTGCGCCCGGCGGGATTCGGCCCGAGGACCAGACGACGACCGGCGTCCGCGCCCCCGCCGTCGTGCGCCGGAGATCCCGCAGGAGTTCCGGACCGCCTGTGCCCTGCGGCGCAGGATCGAGGACGATGGCCGCCGGCGCGCGTTCGCGGATCACCTTCCGCGCGAGCGTCTCGCTCGTGGCCGTCACCGACCGGATGCCCCGGATCTCCAGCGCAGCCGCAAGCCGCTGCGCGGCGTCGCCGTCACCGTCCACGACCAGGACCGGCGCGGCCGCGCCCGGGGCGACTCCCGCCCGCTCGAGCGCGGCGACGACCTCCTTCGGCGCCGCCGACTTGGGCAGGAAGTCGTCGATGCGACGACCCACCGAGAGATGGGGATCGGCGAGCGCCGATACGACGATGACGGGGACCTGCCGGTTTTCGTCCGACGCGCGCACGGCCTCGAGCACCTCCCTCCCGGAAGTCTCCCCGAGGTGCAGGTCGAGCGTGATGGCGTCGAAGGGTTGCGCGCGAACGGTTCGAATCGCCTCTTCTCCCGTGGCGGCCGTAGAGACGGCGAAGCCCGCTTCACCGAGGACACGCCGCAACCAGGCCCGCTCCTTCGGATCGTCCTCGATGACCAGGATGTGCGCCTGGTCCCGCGAGAGAGGCGACTCCCCGGCATCCTCCTCCGGGGGGGCGCCCTGCGCCGGCTCCGCCTCGGGGGCGGGAGGGGCCTCGTGACGGGACGGCAGAACCGCAAAAAACGTGGAACCCTGCCCGGGACGGCTGTCCACCCCCACTTCCCCGCCCTGCCCCTCCACCAGACGCTTGGTGAGCGCGAGACCAAGGCCGGTACCCGGATGGCGCTTGTCGGGCCCCTGTCTCAGTTGCTGAAATTCGCGGAACAGCCGGTCCAGGTCGGCCGCCTCGATCCCGATCCCGGTGTCCTCGACCGCAAGGCGGATCCGGTCCGCGCCTTCCGCGGTCGCGCGGATCGTGACGCGACCCTCCTCGGGTGTGAACTTGATCGCGTTGGAGAGGAAGTTGTACAGCACCTGCTTCAGGCGCGCGGGGTCGAGGCGGACCGGGCCGAGCCCGTCGGCCACCTCGATCGTCAACCCGATTCGCTTGCGGGCCGCCGCCGTGCGCACGATTTCACAGACCTCCGCCACGGTCTTCGCCAGGTCGATGTCGACCGGATGGAACTCCAACTTCCCGGCCTCGACTTTCGACAGGTCCAGGATGTCGTTGATCAACTGCAGCAGATGCCCGGCGCTCGTCAGCACGTGGCCGAGGCACTCCCGCTGGGCATCGTCCATCCTCCCGACTTCGCCGTCGTGAAGCAGGCGCGCAAACCCGAGGATGCCGTTGAGCGGCGTGCGGATCTCGTGCGACATGTTGGCGAGAAACTCGCTCTTCACCCGGCTCGCGGTGTGCGCGGCCAACGTGGCCTCTTCCAGAGCGTTCGACTTGTGCTGGAGTTCCTCCTGCTGACGGCGGATCGCGGTGATGTCGCGCGCGGCGGCGAAGATCCGTTGCCGGTCGGGGGACGCCACCGCGCTCCAAAGCAAACGGCGATAGGACCCGTCGCGGGTCCGGTAGCGATTCTCGAACCGGCGGGTGGTTCCGCCGACGGACAGATGCTGCGCCTCGGCCCGGGTGGCGGCCCGATCCTCTTCATGCACGAAATCCAGGTAGGGTCTTCCCAACAGTTCCTCCAGCGAATAGCCCAAGGTCTGCGTCCACGCCGGATTCAACCGCCGGAACCGGCCTTCGGTATCGGCGATGCACAGCAAATCCAGCGACAGTGAGAAGAACCCGTCGCGCTCGATCTCCAGCTCGCGGAGGTGGGTGACTTCCCGCAAGATGCCGATGACGCAGGGGGCTGGGCGGCGGCCCGGGCTGAGGGTGCCCCGTACCGCGACGCGACGGCCGTCGCGCGCGAGGAGGTCCGCTTCGATCTCCTGGTGACGGGCGTGCCGCGAGGCTCGTTCGAAGGCGAGGCGAACCTGCTCCCGGCACTCCGGGGCGACCAGGTTCCAGAACGATTCCTGCGGTCGCTCCTCTCCCGGGTACCCGAGCGTGCGGCGCCACAGTTCATTGACGTAGACGATCCGGCCGTCCAGGGCGACGTTCTGGAGCAGGACCGCGGAGTTCTCGATCAGGTCCTCATATTCCGCCTTGGAGATGGCGAGCTCCCGGGTGGCGCGGCGCAGTTCGAGCTGGATCGACACCTGGCGTCCCAGGATTCGCAGGGCGGTCTTCTGGGCCTCGGTCAGCGATCGCGGGACTGCGTCGATGACACACAACGTGCCGAGTGCGTGGCCGTCCGACGTGACCAGGGGCATGCCGGCGTAGAATTGCATCGGCGGCCTTGCCGTGACGAGCGGATTGTCGAAGAACCGCTCGTCCCCGGCGGCGTCGGCGACGATCATGAGATCGCTGCCGTGGATGGCATGCGCGCAAAAGGAAATGTCGCGCGGCGTTTCGATCGCGGCCAGCCCAACCCGTGCCTTGAACCATTGCCGTGCGCGATCGACCAGGCTGATCAGGGCGATCGGCGTGGCGCAGATCGTCGCCGCGAGGGCTGCCACATCGTCAAATTCTGCTTCGGGTTGCGTGTCGAGGATGCCCGTTTCCCGCAGCGCTTGAAGCCGTTCCGCCTCCTTGGCAGGCAGCGCAGCGATCTTCATGGGACCTCCCGGTCGCCTTGTCCGATCCGCTTCTCCCTGATGTCAGCCTAGACCTGCCGCTCCCGATGCGTCAAGGCAATCCTCCTCGGGGATGATACGGGGGGCGCATACGCGCAGGTTTCGCTCCGGGTTCGAGATTTCGCTTCCGACGTGCCGATGACCCGAGGGGGATCGTCGGGACCGCTGCGGAGCGACCGCGGGGACGACGACGGAGCGACCTGAAGCGGCGGCCGCGCCGCCCGTTCGGTCCCGCGGCTCCTCCCGGTGCCGGAATTGGCTCGACATTCCCCCGCACGGACTTAGAATCCACCCATTCGGAATTCGAGGTTCGTCAATCAGGGAGGATCTCCGCATGGCACGCCCCCGGATCGCGGTTGTTGGCGGCGGCTTCGTCGGCTCGACGACGGCCCAGAGACTGATCGAGAAGGAGCTCGGCGACGTCATCCTCGCCGACATCGTCGAAGGCATGCCCCAGGGCAAGGCGCTCGACATGCTCGAGTCCGGACCGGTCGAGGGATACGACGGCCGGATGATCGGAACCAACTCGATGGACGACCTCAAGGCGTGCGACGTCGTCGTCATGACCGCCGGTTTTCCGCGCAAGCCCGGAATGACCCGCGATGATCTCCTCAAGGCGAATGCCGACATCGTCGGCGGCGTGATGGAGAAGGTGAAGAAGCACAGCCCGAACGCGATCGTCGTGGTCGTGACCAACCCCCTCGACGTCATGACTTACCTGGCGTACAAGGTGACGGGGTTCCCCAAGCACCGCGTCGTCGGCATGGCCGGCGTCCTCGACTCCGCGCGATTCAGCTACTTCATCAGCGAAGCGCTCGACTGCTCGATGAAGGACATCCGCGCGATGGTGATGGGCGGACACGGCGACAGTATGGTCCCGATGCCGAGGTACAGCACGGTCAACGGCATCCCGATCACCGACCTCCTGCCGGCCGACAAGATCGCCGCGCTCGTCCAGCGGACCCGTGACGGCGGCGCCGAAATCGTGAAACTGCTCAAGACCGGCAGCGCCTACTACGCGCCCTCCGCCTCGGTCGTTGCGATGGTGGCGAGCATTCTCCGCGATGAAAAGCGGATCCTGCCGTCCTGCGCCATCCTGGAAGGGGAGTTCGGCCTCAAGGACGTGGCGGTCGGCGTGCCGGCGAAACTCGGCCACAAGGGTCTCGAGCAGGTCGTGCAGCTCAAGCTGACCGCGGAAGAGGACGAGATGCTCAAGAAGTCCGCCGCCGGGGTGCAGGAACAGCTGAAATTCCTCAAGCTGATTTGACCGGACAGGGCATGGACACCGGGCCGGACGCATCGGACGGGCCGGGCGGCGGCGGCGCGCGCGCGGCGCCGCCGTCTGCGCTCTCGCGCCGGGAGGCGCTGACGGCCGGGGTGCGGATCCTCGCCTCCGTGGCCCTGGCCGCATGGCTGCCGCGCGCGGCGGCCCAGCAGGGCGGCGGCGGCGATTCCGGGATCCCCCGCCCGCGGGGACTTTGCTTCGGTCCGGACGGCCTCCTGTTCGCCACCGCCCTCGTTCCCGGCGCCGGATACGACCTCGTGCGCCTCGCGCCGGACGGGACCTCCGTCGACTCGATGACCTTCGGGACCGAGTTGCCGGGCGGACCGCTCAACCTGCCCACCCGCGTCCTCCGGTTCAACGACGACACCCTGGCGGTCGCGGAAACCAATGCGTGCCGGGTCCGTTTCTTCGGCCTGGACGGATCGCCGGGTCGGATCATCGGCGGGCCCGGCTTCACTCCCGGCTTCTTCCACTACCCGACCGGGCTGGCGGTGCACGACGGCCTGCTCTGGGTGTCGGACACGGGCAACCATCGGGTGCAGAGGCTGGACCGCTACGGATCGGTCGAGGGATCGGTGGGGATGCTCGGGGATGCGCCCGAGCGTTTGCGCCGGCCCGGGGACGTGGCGGTCATGCCCGACGGGACGCTGGCGGTCCTGGATGCCGGCCATTCGGCCGTGAAGACGTTCGACCGCGACGGCCGCCTGCGGGGCGTGCTGCCGTTGCCCGCGCCTCCCGGGGGTGCCGGCCCCCTGGCGATGACCGGCATTCCCGACTCGTTCGACCTGCTGGTGGCCGTGGACGGCGCCGGACTCTGGCGCGTGGATGGGCGCGGCGGCTCGCGGGTCCTGCTCGAGGGCGGGAAGGGGCGGGGAATCACGGCCCTGGCGTCGGATCCGGCCGGGGGACGGTTCGCGGCAGCGGAAGCGTCCACCGGACGGATCCACGTCTTCTCCGGAATCTGAGGGCGGCCCGCGATGCAGGCGTTGACCGGCTGGCTGGGAGTGGCGGCCGTCTTCGGAATCCTCCGGACCGTGCAGGCCGGTGGGGTCGGGGGAGACGCCCGGCGCAGGTGGGTGGGGGCGATCTCCGTCGGCGCGCTCGGACTCGCGGCGTGGACGGCCTGCGGGGACCCGGTGACGGCGCTGCGGCGGACCCTCGCGGGCGTCCCGCTTTCCCCCGTGCTTTCGCTCTACCTGGGACTCGTGGCGGGCGTATTGCTCCGGGCTGCCGGGGTCGGGGGGCTGATCCGCGACGGCGCCAAGAGGGCGAGCGCGGCCTGGGGGAGTCCGGCCGCCGTGGCCGCCGGGCTCAGTCTGTTTCCGCTCGTCTTCGCCCTTCCCTGCGGTCACGGTCTGGCGCTCGCGGTGTTGGTTGCCGTGACCGGACCGGACGGGGGAATGGGTCTGAATCCCGCGCAGTCCCGGGTCCTCGGGTCGGCGTTCCTTCGCACGGCCTATGGGGCCTGCGCGGCGGCCGCGCTCGGGGGGATCGCCCGGGTGGGGGAGGCCGCCCTGGCCGGGCCGGGAATGCCGGGAAGCACCGACCGGTTGCGCGCCCCGCAGTTGTTCTCGCTGGTGCTCGCGGCCGGGGCCACCGCCGTCTTCGCGCGCGCGCTGCGGTCGCCTGCGCGGGAAACCACGCCGGGCGAGGAACCTCCCCCCGGGCCGCCGGAAGTCGGCTCCGGTCCGGGCGGGGCCGCGGGGATCGCGGGGGTCCCGTCGCTCCTCGCACTGGTCTTTCTTCTGGTCCTGTTCGCGTCCGCGCATGTGGCCGTACGCCGGGTCGACCCGCTCACCTGGCTTGCGGCAGGCGTGGGGGGGTTGGCGATCGTGGCCGGGCTGGCCGGTCGGATCGCGCCGTCCCGCGTGCTGTCCGAAACGCCCGCCGGCCCGGTGGTCGACATGGCGCTCGGACTGCTCCTGGCCGGCGGACTCGAGGCCGCGGGCGGTTTCCGGGTCATCGGCGATGCGCTGGCCCTCCCCGCGGGCTGGGCATTTCCGGGACCGGCGGGCGTGATGATCCTGCTCATCCACCTCCCGCTCCTGCTTCCGCTCGCCTGCGGTCGGGTGGTGGCGACGGCGCTCATTCCCCTGGTGGCCTCCGCAGGACCGTTGGGCGCGGGCGTGCTGACGACGACCGGGGTGACGGTCTGCGTCGGTGCATTCACCCTGTTCGCCGCGATGTCGTGCGTCGTTTCCCCTGCCGGCGGTTGCCTGGCCTGGGCGCGGGGAGCGGGGACGGACCTCGCGCAGGATCGCGTGCGTGACGCGCTCAATCTGGCGGCGATCGGGACCGCGGCGCCGCTGCTGGCGGCGTACCTGCGCTGGATGTCGGCGCCGCGGCCGCAACCGCTGGCGACCCTGCTGGCGGCCGCGGCGGTGATCGGCGCTGCCTGGCTCGTTCTGAATCGTCTGGTCCGACCTGCCTCGGTTCCGGAACCGCGGAGGGGGCGGCTCACGCTCGCGTTCGCAACGCTGGGGCTTTTATCGGGCGCCGCCACGGCCGGGTTGGCCGGTCTGCCCCTCGCCGGGGCAATCCTCGGCGGCGGGGGGGCCGGGGCATTGGCCGGGGGCGCCATGGCCCTGGTCCATCCGGAGGAGCCACGCGCATGATCGAACATCTGCTGGTTTTCGTCGCCGCAGGCGCGCTTTCCGGCGCACTCACCGGCCACGCGCTCGATCTTCGCCGCGGCCGGGAACTCGCGCAGGCTGCCGCCGGGGGCGCGGTCATGGGTCTGTTGATCGCCCTCACCGTGAGGCCGTCATGACCGATGCCCCCGTTCCCCCCGCCCTTCCCCCCCCGGCGGTCGGCGAGGTCGCACTGCCGGCCGCCGCGGTCGCCGCCGCCGCCCTGGGAGCAAGATTCGCGCTTGCTCTCGGGCCCGGCGCGACCGACGCCCTCGCGTGCGCCTCGTGTCGCGCCTGCGATGCGACCGGCGACCTCTGCCCGGCGGGGATCCCGTTCATCTCCGAAATGGCGCGCGCCGCCCACACCGGCGACCTGGACCGGTTCGTCCGCGCCCGCGGCCTTCTCTGCGTCCGTTGCGAAAATTGCTCCGCCGCCTGCCCGGCGAATCTCGACCTCACCGGCCTGTTCGCCGTCGCCCAACAGCAGGCCCGCGTCGCCCTCGCGGCAGGAATCTGGCCGGCGCCGCTGACGGAAGCCGCCCTCGCCGAGGGCTGGCTCGGTCCGACTTTCTTCCCCTCGTTCCAACGCGGGCGCGATCGGCGGGGAGGGTAGTGGGTTGATCGCATTCCGCGGGTTCCTGACCCTGACCGTCCTCGTCGGGCTCCTCTTCGAGGATGCTCGACTCCTGTTCTTTCTCGCCGCCCTGGGAATCTGGGCGCTGGATCGGTTCGTCCGCATCGGGCTCGCGCCCTGCGGAAAGGGGACCTCCGCGCCGGTTCGCGGCGCGCGCTTCCGACTCGTTCTGCGCGCGCTATCTCCCCCCGCCGTCCCGCTCGTCCTCCTGCTCGGACTGTCGTTCCCCGCCGCGCGCGCCCTCGCGTCCTGGCGCGACACCCACGCCGGGCAGGTGCGCGCCTTGCCGAAGGCGACCCTGCGGGACGGCATCTGGTTCGGCCAAGGACAGGGATTGCGGGGTCCGGTTCGCGTGGCCGTGGAGGTGCGCGAGGGCAGGGTCCGCGACGTCCGTCTCCTGGCCGTCGCCGAGACGATTTCGGTGGGGGAGACCGCGATCGAGACGCTGCGAGCCGAGATGCTGGATTCCGGTCACGCGCCCGAGCGGCTCGTCACCGGCGCTACCCATGCCTCGCAGGGGTTCCGCGATGCCGTTCACGCGGCGCTCGTCGCCTCCGCCTTCGGCGCCCCGCAGCTGCCGGCGATGGCCCGCGTCTTCCTCTTCTTCACGCACAGCGATCTGCGCTTCCCGATGCTCAACGAGGTCGCCGCCCTTCTGGTCGGCGCCGCCCTCCTGGCCGGCCTCGTGGGCGGCGTTCGCCTTTCGCGCGGGTCGGGCGCGCGGCCGACCTCCTGACGCCGACCGTCCGGAACGGCGGATTCGATCCGCAGAGCGCCGAGCCGGGCGCAAGGAGGCTGGGGGTCAGTCGCCGGTGGGAACCACCGTGGCGGCCTCCACCATCAGCACCACGGTTCGCCCCGGCGCGCGCGTGCGGTGCACGACTCCGCGCGGGACCATCAACCCCTGCCGGGGGGCGAGTTCCACCGTCCGGCCTTCGAAGTCCAGGAACAACCGCCCGTCGATGACGTAGAAGAACTCGTCCTCCTTGTCGTGCTTGTGCCAGTGAAACTCCCCTTCGAACACCCCGAGGCGCGCCACACAGTCGTTGATGCGGCACAGGCTCTGGTTCCACCACTTCTCGGGGCACTCGTCGGCCAGGCGCCCCGCATCGACCAGTTCGAGCGGTCCGTATTTGACGTCGGTGTGGATCGCGTAGTCCATGGGGCCATGCTCCGAATCGGATCCGCCGAATCACCCCGGGTGGTTCCGCCGTCGCGGCGGGGATGGAAATCGCCCGTCACCCGGCTACAATGTTCCGATGATCCCTGCAATGCCCGCTCCGGTCGAAGTGCCGCGCCGGACCGATACGGGGGCCGCCCCGACGCCGTCCGGTCCCGATTTCGCGCGCCTGCTTGCACTCGCGCTCGTGCCCCAGGCCGGGATGTGGGCCGCGGTCATGACGCTCTCCTTCGCGACCCTCGAGCGGATCGAGGCGGGGGAGCGCGTGCTGCGTTCCCCGCTGGGCGGACTGCTCCGGTTCGGGGAGCCCTGGACGGCCGTGTGCGTGTCCGGCGCGGGGATTCTGCTGGGTCTGGTCGTGGCGGCGATCCCGGGCGCCGGGCGGGAACGCGCCCGGGTCATCCAGGGACTCGGTCTCGCCTTCACCGCCGCGCTGGTCGTCTGGTCGCACGCGTCCCTTACCGCGCTTCCGTTTCTCGCCGAAGTCCTGGGCGAGGCGACCCCCACACCCGCGCACGCCTGGGCCCTGGTTCCGGTCGCATTGGGCGCGCTCCTGCTCCTCTACCTGTGGATCCTCGGCGACGACGGCAAGGGGGCCTTCCCGACCCTGGAAATCGCCCACCTGTTCGTTCTCGTCGCCGCGCTCTCCCTCCCCTTCGTGAGCTGGGACATGGATCGGCGGTTGCCCCTCGACCTGGCGCTCCTGTGGAGCGGTTCGCTGGGGGCGGCGCTGGCCGGCCTGGTTTCCGGCTTCGCCCTCGACCGCGCCTGGCGAACGATGGCGCAACCGCACCGCGGATTCGGTCCCTGGTTCATCCTGGTCGTGTCGAGCGCGACCGCCTTGGCCGTGGTCCGTCGTCTGACCTACGTCTTCGACGTCGCGACCGGCCGGTAGAAGAGGTTGGGGAGCCATCTTTCCGCGGCGTTCGGGCGGACGCCACGCTTGTGCCGGCATCACCGGTAGCGGTCCTCCAGGACGTCGTCGAGGCCGAAGATGTCCCGGGTGAGTTCGCAGCTCTGCGCCCCCTCCGGGCCGGTCACGGTGACCAGGTCCATCCGGGCTTCGCAGTCGGAGAGCCCGTGGCGGGTCAGGTACTCGAGCGCGGCGAAGGCCATCCGTCGCCGCTGGGCGAAGATCAGCCGCTCGCCGCCGTCCACGCCGGGGTCACCCGGGGCGACCGTCTTGATTTCGACGAAGCAGATCACCTCGTCGGCCATGGCGATGACATCGACCTCGCCCCGGCGGGTGCGGAATCCCTGCGCCAGGATGCGATACCCCGCGGCGGTCAGGAACGCCAAGGCCCGATCCTCTCCCCGGCGGCCGCGTTCGCGGTTGGCGCGACCCCGGCGAACGGGTTCGCGCCGCATGGGGGGATCCTGCTCCGGCGCCGTCACTTCTGCTGCCGGATCCAGTTCGACAGGATGTGCCCGACCTCGTGATAGAACTCGGACTCGATCGTGCGGACCTCCTCGGGGTCGAGCGATCCGAGGTCGTGGATCATCTGCGTCACCTGCGACGAGACGTCCTTGTCCAGGCTGGCCAGCAGCTTGGAGCCGAGTTCGCGTCGTTGATTGAGGAGGATGGTGAGAATTGCCACCCGTCTCGCCCCGGTCATCGGTGTGCCTCCGAATGGTTCGCTCCGGTTCCGGCCCGCTGGGCGCGGGCCGCCTCTTCCAGCGATCGGACCAGCTCGTGTTTCTGCACCTTGCCCGTGGCGGTGCGCGGGAGTTGCGTGACGAAACATACCCGACGAGGGGACTTGTAGTCGGCGAGCCACTTGCGGCAATGCGCCTGCACGGCCGCCTCGTCGAGGCCGCCGACCCGGTCGGGGACGATCGCGGCCACCACTTCCTCGCCCCATTTCGGGTCCGGGACGCCGACCACGGCGCACTCCCGCACCCCGGGGAGCCGGTGCAGCGCCTCTTCCACCTCGCGGGGATAGATGTTCTCACCGCCGCGGATGATCATCTCCTTTTTCCGCCCGACGATGAAGAAGTACCCGTCCAGGTCCTGGGTGCCGAGGTCCCCGGTGTGGAGCCAGCCGTCCCGAAGCGTTTCCGCGGTCGCGGTCGGATTGCGGAAGTACCCCTTCATGACATTGGGTCCGCGGACGACGATCTCACCCACGCGACCGGGTTCCACCGGACGACCGGAATCGTCGACGATCCGCATCTCCTGTCCGGGGAGGGGCAGCCCGACGGAGCCGACCTTGCGTCGGCCCTGCAGGGGGTTGACGGAACTGGCGCAGGTTCCCTCGCTCAATCCATACCCTTCGAGGATCCTGGCGCGGTACTTCCGTTCGAAGGTCTCGAACACCTCGACCGGCATGGGGGCGGCGCCGCAAATGCACACCCGCAATCGGGACAGGTCGCGCACCTGTTCGTCGGGAAGGCCGTTGAGGATGGCATAGATGGTCGGCACGGCGCTGAACGCGGTGGCGCCGAAGCGTCCGAGCGCGTCGAGGAACGGCGCCGGGCTGAATTTCTCCAGGAGGATCATGGAGCCGCCGGCGGAGATCGGCGCCATGGTCGTCACCACCTGCGCGTTCACATGGAAGAGGGGGAGCACGCACAGGAAGCGGTCCTCGGCGGTCATCCCGGCGGCGGTCGCGATCGCCGCGGCGTCCCAGGCGTAGTTGGCGTGCGTAAGGACGACGCCCTTCGGCTTGCCCGTCGTGCCGGAGGTGTAGATGATGCCGGCCTCGCCGGCCGAATCGAGCCGGGGGAGTCGGTGGCCGGGATCGCCGAGAGCCGTCGCTTCACGTTCGTGATCGGTCCAGGCGACCGTTCGGACCGGCAACGGGGCCTCCGGATCGAGGACGAGCGCCCCGCGCAGGAACCCGTCCCCCGGGATTGCCGCGGCGGCTACCGGGGCCAGCGCGCGTTCCGTCACGAGCCAGGCCGCCTGCGCATCGTGCAGGATGAACTCTACCTCGGGCGGCTTGAGCAGCGTGTTGATCGGGACCGCGATCGCGCCGGCGAATTGCGCGCCGAAGAACGCGACCAGGAACTCCGGGCGGTTCTGCAGAAGCAGGGCGACGCGGTCGCCCGGCGTCACCCCCTGCGCCGCCAGCCAGGCCCCGGTGCGCCGGGAGCGCTCGTACAGATCCGAGTAGGTGAGGGTCCCGGAGGGTGACATCAGGAAGGGGTGGTCGGAGCGCTCGCGCGCGTGCCGCGCGAGCCGTTCGGGGATGATCATGTCATTTCCCCCGCTTCAGGACCTCCTGCACCTCCCCCGATGATCTTACCTTATCAAAGTCCGGATCTTCCTGCACGAAATGAAGGTTCGCCCAGCCGTACTGCTGGGCGCGACGAAGGGAATCCGCGCACTCGCGCGCATTCCCCTCCAGGGCGAACACGGTCGCGAGGGCGTAGTGCGCCTTGGCATGGGCGGCATCCAACCGCAGCGCCTCGAGCAGATCCCGGCGCGCCGCCGGAAACTTCCCCATGCGATAGCGCGCCCCTGCCCGCCAGACGTAGTCTTCGACCGAATGCAGACGCGTCCGTTCACGCAACTCGGCGTCGCGAGTGAGCTTCATCCCGAAGGCCATGGTCGAGATCAGGATCTTCGGGTCCGCCTTCACCCCCATGGCGGCCACCGCCTTGGCCCACGCCCCTCCCAATTCCGGAAGTTCCCGTTCGGCTTCCGAGAACCGCAGGACGAACTCCTCCACCTCGTACCGCATCGCGGTGCCTTCGCGATACAGGTCCATCCACTGACCCACCGCGGGCATTCCGAGGATGGTCCGGAAGACGGAACGAACGCTGGCCTTCTCCTTGGGGGTGTGGAACATGAGGTCGGGAAAGTGGAAGAGGGTGTCGCGGATCGCCTGGGTGAGCATGATTCCGAACGGCTTCTGCATCTCGAGGGCGACCCGGCGGAATTGGTCCACGCTGTCGGGGCGGAGCTCCACGAACCGGTCGAGGTCGGCCTTGGCCTCCGCGTCGAGATTGCAGGTCAGGCGAACGATGGCGCGCAGGATGAGGTGGTCGGCCGGCTCCATCCCCCGGGGGTGGACGTTTTGCAGCAGGGACTCGGCCTCGCGGAAGCGGCGCTGAAAGCAGAGCACGATGGCCAGAAAGTCGACCCACTCCGAGCGTCGTTCTCGCTCGACCGCCTGTTCGAGATGGAGCCTGGCCTGGTCGTAGTCCCGGCGGAGGTAGTGGATCCGTCCGAGGAAGTGGAGCGGTTCCCCCCACCCGGGGGCGTTGCGGGCGACGAAGGAGAAGTTGCGCTGCGCGCCGGCGATGTCCCCGAGTTCGAGTTGGACGTTGGCCAGGGCCATGCGGGCCAGGTAATTCAAGGGATCGCGGCCGAGAATGTCCTGGAGCTCGTCCCAGGCGCGTTCCAGATTGCGGGCATGGCGACCGAACACCGCGCCGCGCGCCGGATGCCGGTAGAAGCCGAGCATGCCGGCGTGGAGGAGGCGACTCTCCGGCGCGGAGTCCGCCAGCGCCTCGAGGTCGCGCAGGATGCGCAGGGCGGTCGGGCGGTCGGCGAACAGCGAATCGCGGAAGAGACGGACCACCCGGGTGTAGGGATCCTGGGGCGCGTCGCGCTCGAGTTCGAGCAGCATGCGTTCGCCGAGGACGAACTTGCGCGACTCGCTGAGGGACAGGGGGTCGTGGTGGAGGAGGAACAAGGCGCACAGGGCACGCGGACGCGGGGCCGCAGGGTCGAGGCGGATCGCTTCCTGGTAATGCCGGGCGGCATCGGCGAACTCCCCGATCTGTTCGTGGACTCCCGCGAGGCGAAGGTGGGCCTCCTTGAGGTTCGGGTCGAGGCGCAGCGCCTCCCGGAGCAACCGCACCTGCTCGACCGACCCGCCGGCGGCGAGGACGATGTCGGGGTTCTTGGCCTGCAGGAGGAGTTCCTGGGTCTTTCTCGCGGATTCCGCGCGTTCCCGTTCCAGGCGGGCACCCTCTTGTTCGCGCCGTTTGGCATCTTCGATCTCCCGGAGCCGGCCCCATCCCCAGCCGAGCCCGATCAGGGCGACGACCAGGACGGCCGCGGCGACCGCGATCGCGCGCCCGTGCCGGCGTGCGTCGCGCAGACGGCGTTCCCAGAAGGTCACCGGGCGGGCCCGGATCGCCTCGAACCGGAGAAAGCGGTCCAGGTCTTCCGCAAACTCCAGCATGCTCGGGTAGCGCTTGGCCGGCTCCAGTTCGAGGGCCCGCATGACGATGGTCTCGAGATCGCGGGGGACGTGCGGGGCGGCCTTGCGCAGCGGCACCTGGCGGCCGTCGACCACCCCCTGCATGATCTCGTAGACTTCCTTGCCCGGGACGGGCGGAACGCCCGCGAGGACCTCGTAGAGGGTGGCGCCGAGCGAATAGAGGTCCGATGCGGGACCCACCCGGTCCCATTCGCCCGCGGCCTGCTCGGGCGACATGTAGTGCGGAGTGCCGATCGCCTGGCCCGAGAGGGTGAGTCCCTTCCCCGCCGAGATCTCGCGCGCGAGCCCGAAGTCGGCGACCTTGACCTGCCCCCACGAATTCAGGAGGAGATTCTGCGGTTTCAGGTCGCGGTGGATCAGTCCGCGCTCATGCGCGTGCTGGAGCGCGGAGGCCGCGTCCCGGAGCCAGCGGACGCGCTCCTGGATCGGCGGTTGGGAGGCGGCGATGGCCTCGGCGAGGTTGCGTCCGGCGACGAACTCCATCGTGAAGTAGTCCACCTCGTCCTCGCGGCCGACCTCGTACACCCGGACGATGCCGGGATGCTCGAGCCGGGCGGCGGCCCGCGCCTCGCGGCGGAATCGCTCCACCAGGGTGGCACCCGCGGCGGCGGCGCCGTGCAGCACCTTGAGGGCCACCTCCCGTTCGAGGTCGGTTTGAAAGGCGCGATAGACCGTGCCCATTCCCCCCGACCCGAGTTCCTCAAGGAGCAGGAACTTGCCGAACTTCCGGGGGCCGCGCGCGGGGCTCACCCCGGGCAGTCCGGGAGCCGCGCTGGTCGGTTCGTGGCCGGCCTGGGTGTCCCGGGCCGCACCGGTCAAGGGGGCGCCCGGGAGGGAAGGGAGCCGGTCCAGGATCGCGGTGCCGCGGGGGCCGATTTCGCCGGGCCGATCCGAGGCGGCCATGTGCTGCGTGTCGGCGATCACGGTGTCGCCGCGGCGCTCCCCCGGGGCCGCGGCGGGCGCGTCCACCGTGGGAACGCCCCCGCGGGCCACGAGCACCGTGACGCGCGTCGGTGGCTTGCCCGATTCGGCGGTGAATTCGTCGGGGATCTGTTCGAACGACAGCAGGCCGTTCGCCACGAGCACGTCGGCGAGCGGGCGACCCTTGGCCTGCGACAGTAGATGCGCTGCCTGGACCAGGTCCGGAGGCAACCCGGCCCGTTCGACGGCCCACTGGGCCAGGGAAGTGTCCGTGCCCATGGGTGGGATTATCCCCTCCGCGGCGAGGCGGGGTCAAGCGAGTTCCCGGCCCGGCGCCGGCCGGCCCATTCGTTCCGCGCTACATTCCCCACGGGTCCTCGACCGTCACCAGGCTCGAGAAACCCTCCTCGAAGGCGCGGCCGATCCCCTTGCCGTAGAAGTTCATGTCCGCCTCGTAGCCGCCCCGCTCGAATCCCTCGGGCGAGGTGAAGTAACCCAGGTGATCGTTCGCGAGGCCGACGATGGCGGTGAACGACTGTCCGCGACCGCGCACGGCATCCCGCACGCGTCGGCCGACGTCCGCGCACATTTCGCCGGGCACCGCCAGCAGGACCAGGTCCTGGATCTGGAACGACTGGAGGACGACCGACTCGGGAAAGACCACGGGGACGCGCGGGCTCGGCAGCCGGAGGGTGGCGGTCTGGCCGCGCAGCAGGACGCGCGTGTTGGTGGGGATGCCGGGCATCCGTCTGTCCACCTCGTCCGCCAGGGCCTTTCCCATGGCTTCCACGCGCTCCCAGCGGGTGCTGCCGCCGGGCGTGCTCGGCCCCATGTCCCCCTCGTCCCCATTGGTGAAGAGGGCGGTGAACCCCGCGCCGTGGCGCCGCTCCAGTTCCGCGCACAGCGCCCCCGGGAAGTCGGCGGACAGCAGCATCTCCTTTTCGCTGAGGATGGTCGGATGGGCCGCATAGTTGACGACGACGCCCATCGGCGTACCGTCCGCGCGATCCACGCGGATCAGGGTGAACGCGCTGCTGACCGGACCGTTGTCGACGCGTCGGTTGCGGTTGAATCCCGGCAGGTCGTCCTGCGCGACGCCGAGTCGCGCCGGTTGCAGGTTGGCGAAGGCCGCTTCGATCGCGGCGGCCGTGCGGGCGACGATGTCGCGGAACAGACGGTCGTCGTACGGTCCCGTGGCGATCCACCAGTGCAGGTCGCGAGCCAGGGCGCCGGGGCCATTGTGCGTATGAGTGGCGCAGACCAGCAGGTGTTCCGGCCGCAGGTCGATCTTGCGGGCGAGCGCGCGCACCAGCGCCTCCCGGCAGCGGCGATCCACCCCGATCATGTCGAGCGCGACGATCGCCATGCGCGTCTCGCCGTTGTCCAGGGCCAGAACGCGGGCGCGGATCGGGTCGTGGACGCCCTCGCTGCGTTTTCCCATACGTCCGGAGTAGCCGGCGAGCGGGACGGGCCGGGCCGGGGTGATGTCGTGCACGGCGAAGCCCGCGTGCAGTTCGCGCGCGCCGGCGGGCGGCGTCGCGACCCCGATCGCGGCGGCCAGGGCCCCGAGGAGGAGGACGAATCGGATACGGGCCGGGGGTACCATGGCAGGGCTCCTTCAACTCTTCCGGCGGAGAAGCGGGACGGCGGACAGGGCGTAGAGCAGGCCGGCGGCGGGCAGCAGGGCCGTGACGCCGAAGACCAGGGAGGAGTATTCGGCGAAGCCGCCGAGCACGGCGCCGATGAGGTTGGACCCGAGCGAGCGGGTGGCGTCCTTCGATTCGCGGAAGGAGACCGCGAACACGCCGGCCGCGAAGAAAATGGGCAGGCAAGCCACGGCGGTGGCGGCCACGGCCCCGCCGGCGCCCATCCAGTCGAGGAAGCGCGCCGGCGGCAGCGCCCACGCGAGCGCCAGCGAGGCTCCCAGGCCCGCGTAGGCCCAACGGCGCCGGATCCCCACGCGATCCACGAGGAGGGTCATGCCCAGGATCGCCGTCAGAATGCCCGTAAACACCGCGGCATTGACCACCCAGGTCGAGCCGAAAAGGAGCGCCAGCACGGTCAAGGCGCGCGTCTCCAGCAGCATGAACGCGGCGCCGAGGAGGAAGAAGTGCGGCTCCACTCGATGGGCCGAGGGCGCCGCCGCGAACACGCCCGCGGCCGCCAGCAGCGCCGCGATCCCGATCACGACCCAATAGTCGGTCGGTACGCTGCGTTCGCGCATGTAGAGATACGGCCAGTCGTCGGTGCACACCGGCATCGGTACGTCCGGCATGTTGGTCGGTCCCAGCCGTCCTTCGATCCCCGGCCCGGCCAGGAAGACCAGGTGCAGTTCGTCGGGCCCGCGAATCACCGACGGCGCCCGTCCGAAGGCCTCTTGCATGATCCGTGAAATTCGGTGGGCGATCCACTTCTGATTGATGCAGAACGACAGCGAGACTACGCCCTGCTCGGACAGCAGTTCCCGCACCCGGCGCAGGCACTCCACGGTATACACGTAGGTGTCGAGCCGGACGCTGGACATGCTCGAGAAGAGGCGATGGCTGTCGAGAAAGCCGAAGACGACGAGGTCGTAGGGTCCCGTGGCGCGCTGCAGAAAGGCGCGCGCGTCGTCGATGTGCAGCCGGACGCGGGGATCGGCGTACGGCTTCTCCGGGTGGCGTTTCCCCAGCCCGGCGATCGCGGGGTCGATCTCCACGGCATCCACGCTGCCGGCGCCGTTGCGCAGCGAGGCGGCGACGTCGTTTCCCGTCCCCGAGCCGAGAATGAGTACCCGCTCCCGGCGATCGGCGTAGGTGTAGGGGGCGTCATACATGATCCGCCACCCCTGCCAGCTCACCGTCCCCTGCGTCGTCGCCAGCTCGCGCATCGCCGCGTCGGAAAGGTTCATGGCGTTCTGGTGGTAGTCCTCGTTGACGTCGAGGCTGAAGCCCATCCGGGAGTCGAGGGGCTGGCCGGGGAGGACCGGCACGAGCTTGATCTTGTAGTACGGGGACCACAGGAACTGCCGGTCGTCGCGGGCGAGGAGAAAGAGGGCGGCGGCGAAGACCGGCAGCGCCAGGAGGAGCGTCCCCATCCGTCCGCGGACGCAGATCAGGAATCCGGCGATGCCGGCGCCGAACCAGACCGCGGGCGGGAGCGAGAGCCAGGAGAGGGCGGCGTGCGCCGCGACGCCGGCGATGCTGCCGGCGATATTGATTGCATATCCGGTCAGAGGGGGGAGCGGCGTGAGCGCCCGGCCCAGCATCTGCCCGAGCGGCACGAAGAGCATGGTGGTCAGCACGAAGGCGCCGACGAGGAGCGCCTTGAGGTCGAGATCGGCCGCCCGCGCCCCCCCTTCCAGCACATTGGTCTGCCAGAGCTGGAAGTCCTCTCCGTGCGTGAAGTGGAACTGGTACTGGCGCGCCGCCAGAATCGCTCCGATCGTGGCCAGGAAGAGGAGGGGAAACCAGGCGGTCGTGTCCCGCCGTCGCTGCACCAGCAGGCAGCCCAGCCCGAGGCCGAGAAAACACGCGATGAGCACCACGTTGGAGTAATACGCGAGCACCCGGAACTGCGCGGGGGCCCAGCGCAGGAAGGCCATCTCGAGGAAGAGGCCGACGAAACTGATCAGGAAGAGGTCGATGCGCGCAGCCATGCGCGGGACTCTACCACAGCCGGGGCCCCGCAGCCAGCGAACGCGGCGGCGCTCACGCCTCCCGCACGGCGAACCGCGTGTGGGCCCCGCCGTCGATCTCCCGAATTCGACCGGCCTCTTCGAGCGCCTCGAGATGGCCGAGCGTCTCCGCGAACGCCAGCCAGACGTCCGTCAGCGGCAGTTCGCCGAAGAGCCTCCGGCTCAGCTCGAATGGGTGGGTCGGCTTCCCGGTGGCGACCAGACCGAGCAATTTCTCCGACCGCGCCCGGGAGTGCGCGCGCACGCGTTCCACGACCTCGCGCAAGTCTTCCACCGCCTCGCCGTGGCCGTTCAGCGAGAGCCGCACGTCATAGGTCACCAGGCGGTCCAGGCTGCGCAGGTAGGAGCCCGTGCCCATCGCGCGACGGTGCGTGTGGCCGCCGAAGAACGGATTGGGGGTAATGTGCTTGAGCACCGTGTCGCCGGCGAAGAGGATACGGTTCTTCCGATCGTAGAAACAGACCGAGCCCGGTGTATGCCCGGGCGTGTGAATGACCTCGAGGTGCGTCCCGCCGAGGGGGATCCGGTCCCCTTCGTCGATCGTCTTCTCGACCCGGGCCGAGCGCATCAGCATCATCGCCTTGCCGAACGCGGCGATGCCCGCGTCGAAGAGTTCCACCGGAAACCCCATGCGCGCCGAATGGTCCCGGTAGCGCGCCAGCATCGCGTGGTACGCGTCCGGAAACCCGGTCAGGCGGGGCGCGTCCGCCGGATGGGCGCGTACCGGCGCACCGGAGCGTTCCTGGATCCAACCGGCCTGTCCGCAATGATCGATGTGGGTGTGGGTCAGCAGCACCTCGGCGATTTGCTCCGGGGCGACGCCGGCCGCCGCCATGCCCTGCAGCAGCGCCCGGCGGTCCTTCTCCCAGTCGAGCCCGGTGTCGATCAGCACCCAACGTTCGGCCCGGATCAGATAGACGTTGACGTCGCCGACGGGAAAGGGCGTGGGGAGGGGGATGGGGTGGATCACGTAGTCCGGAGTGGTCAGCGGCATCAAGGCATTACAGCACCGGAACCCGTTCGCCGGGTATGTTTTTCTGCGCGGGCCGGTGTCCCTGGGCGTGCGCCCGCGCGGCGATTCCGCCCCGCCGAACAAAACTCTTTTCCGTGAATCTGTCAATAAGGTAGGCTCTAACTTGGTGCGCCACCCGGATTTCACGCCGAACGGAGGCCCCGCCATGCGCCGACTTCCGCTCGCCTGGGGTTTGCTCTCGCTGTTCGCTGCGGTCCTTCCCGCCGCGTCCGCTCAGGAGCTCGATCCCGCGCGACACCTGTTCTACCAGGCTGACCCCGGCTCGTTCCTCGAGTACGATGTCCACCTTTACTACGACTGGTCCCGGACCGCGTCGAGCGATGCGGCCGCGCTCGCGGCCGTCTCGGGCGGCTCCTCCGGCGACCTGCCCGACCAGCCCTGGTATGCCGTGCACGACCCCGCCGAGGTGGACGTACGGATCCGGCTCGAGATCGTCGAGGTGACGGAGCAGGAAGTGCGCGGGCGACTGCACTACGGTCCCCCCCGAGTGCACTTCTTCGACAGCACCACGCAACTCAAGTTGGACTACGCCCGCGCGGAGGATGTCGCCAAGGCCGACAAGCGCATGGCCCAGCTCCAGGACCCCCGACAGCGTGAACGCTTCACCAAGGTGCTGGGGGTGATCGAGAATCCCTTCCTGGACCAGTTCTGGCGCGTGCTCGCCTACAGCAAGATCGAGAACTGGAGCGTCGGCTTCCGGGTCCCCCGGCGCGGCGGCGCGGCGACGCTGGAGGGATTCGAAGACGGCTTGCGGGAGCGACTGCCCGCAGCCGTTCCGGCCGAGTCGCGCGCATTGCTGAATGAGGACGCCCGCGACATGCTCGGCCTCGTTTTCCCAGTCCTGCCCGACCGGGACCAGTTGGCCAAGGGAAACTGGGAGGCGGAGGGGGGGGTACGATTCCGCTACGACGGTCTCCAGCGGGAGCGCGGCCAGGCGTGCCTCCGTTTCGTCAATGCCGAACGCAAGTCCGTCGCCCGTCGGGACGACGCCGACGCCAATGTGAAGGAAACCCGGCGGCTCGAGGAATCGATGCTGTACTCCAAGGACGCGCGGCTGATCCTGGCGCACGAGCGCGAGGTCAAGAGCGCGGTCGTGGAGCAGCAGCGGAAGGAGAAGGACTCGGTGTTCGGCAGCGGCAAAACTCGCGCACAGGTCCGCTGGGTGAAAACGGTTCCCGCGCCGGATGCGCCGCGAAAAGCGCGGGAGTAAAGGACGCAGCCCGGTCCCGCCGGACGGTGATCCCGGCGGGACGGGAGGGGGTGGGAGAAGCGCCGAATGTCGACGAAGATCGTCAATTTCTTCGCGGATGCGCGTTACGAGGAAGTGGTCGAGGAAACCGACCGGTTCCTGCGCACCGTTCCCCGCAATACCACCGCGGTTCATCTCAAGGCCCAGGCGCTCTACCAGCTCGGTGATTACGGCGATTGCATTCGCCTGCTCGAAAAGGCGATCGTCTACCTCGTCGGCCGGGAACCCCTCGAAACGCGCCTCCAGTTGGCCGCCCTGCTGGCCAACGCCATGCTGGAGGAAGGGAGATACGAGGACGTGCGCGAACTCGTCGCGCACTCCGTACCCGAGGAATCGACCGCGCGCGAAGAGTACGGGGAGTTGCTCCTCGCCGGCGCCTGGGCGGCCTACTTCGAAGGGTTGTTCCATCTGGCCAACGCGGCCACCCTGCGCATTTTCGACGTGTCCCGGGAGCACTTCACGAGCGGTCGCGCGGCCCTCTGCGCCGCGCTGACCGCCCGCCGCGAAGGAGAACTGCACCGCGGCAAGGCCTACCTGATCAAGGCGCAGAGTCACCTTTCGCAGGCCCGCAACCTGTTCGGCAATCCCGAGCCGGTTCGCTCGCTTTACATCGTTCAGGCCCAGATCGCCCGCCGCGGCGTGAGCGAAGACCTGCCCGCCCTCGAAGTCGAAGTCGGTCGCCTGCCCCAGGGATCGAAGATGTCGTCCCTGCTCCGGCAGGCAGTCGCCCTGTACCGGAGGCATCTGCACAAGGAGCCGATCGCCTCGTCGGTGAACGAGGCGGTGAGGAGCGGCGTCAAGCGGTCCTGGGTGGCCCTGCTGCCCGGAGCGCAGGCCCGCCGCCCGACGATCGTGCAAGCCAATGTCCTCCCGGAGCCGGAGGAAGCTCCGGATCCGGCCCACGCGGCCGGCGACTCGGCGGCTCCGGAGTCGACCCTCGAGGCACCCCCCGCCGCGGCCACCGCGCCCCCCGCCGAAGAGGTCGTTCCCGACATGGCCGCCATCCTGCCGGCGGTGGAACCCGAGCCCGAGTACGTCCCGCTCGAGGAACCCGAGCCCGATTGGGTGGCCGCCCCACCGCTGATCCCGGGGGTCGCCGACGCCGCCGCTCTCGCGGAACCGGCGGACGCAGAGGCAGAGCCGGCGGCCGCGGAGGCGGAGCCGGCGGACCCGGCGGACCCGGAGTCTGCCCCGGCGGCCGCCGAGGCGGATCTCCCGCCGCTGCCCGCGACTGCCGCGGAAGACGCCGCGGCCTCCGAGTCTGCCTCTTCCGAATCGTCGAGCTCGGATGTCGGCAAGGCCACTTCGGCCTCCGGCATCATTCGGGAACTCTCCCGCGCGCCCCATCTGGAAGCCTCACCCGCCCTGGACGATCTGTTTTCGGATGAGTCGGAACCGCCGCGGCTCGCGCCTTCGGCCCCGGTCGAAGTGCCCAAGGCGCCTCCCCCCGGAGTGGCGCCCGCGTCGGGAGGCTCCCGCCCGCCGGCACGGCCGCTCGGGCCGCTCCCCGTTCCGGCGGTGCGATCGGAGCCGCCCGTGCCCGCGGGGACCGGGTCTCCCGCGCCGACCCCAGGGACTCCTCGGGCCGGGGTGCCTGCTCCACCCGCTGCGGCCGCGGAGTCCGGATCCACGGCGCCGGCGCGCCCCCGCACCCCGCCGGCCGCCCCCGCCCCGACCGGACGGGACACGGCCGCCAACGCGGACATCCCCGTCGCCCCGGTCGCCCGCGACGCCGGCTACACCCGCGTGGCCGATGTGACCAACCGTCCGCGCCGGGGCCCGGTCGTGCGCACCGCCGAGGACGCCACCCTGCTGCGGCACAAGAATCCGCCCGTCGGGTCGATCCTCCTCGTCGAACCCACCGATCGCCTCGCCAACGCGTTCGAGGAGTGTATCCGGGACTCCTCCTTCAAGATCGCCATGCGCGTCGGCGACATCGACAGCGCGCTGGAGCAGTACGTCCTCCTGCGTCCCACGCTCGTGGTCGTCGATCTCCAGGCGCCGGGGGTGACGGGGCTCCACTCGGCCGGGACGCCCGCATTCGTGCGCATGTTCCTGGAGCTTGACTCCCACGCCAAGATCGCGGTGATCTACTCCACGCCGACCCGGGTCATGGTCCTCGAGGCCCTGCGCCAGGGCGCGCGCGCGCAGATCGAGCAACCGTTCGAGCGCTCCCGCGTCCTCGACGCGCTGAGCAAGGCGATGTCCGCGCGGAGCGCGCTGGAGGCGTTGCGCGTCCCGACGCTCGAATTGCGCCGCCCCGTCGCCTGTTCCTGGCGGCCGCTCGAAAGCGGCATGCGGACTCTGCTGGAGCCCTGGCGGCACTTCGTCGCGCGCTCGCTCGACCCGATGGGGTTGGAAGCGACGATCGATACGCCCCTGAGGGTAGGCACGCTCCTGCGGCTCAACCTGGAGATCCCGGGGGGCGACAAACCGATCCAGACCCTGGCCGAGATCACCTCCTGCAAGCCGGAGCCCGCGATCAAGCTGAACACCGTGCGCTTCTCGTTCGTGAAGCTCCCGCCGGATGCGCGGGATCGGCTCGTGTCGTTCCTGATGAGCGCGATCGAGAAGGCGCAGGGGAAGACGCGGTAGTCGCGCGCGGGGATTCCACCCGACGGTCGGGGCCGACGGAGGCGGGCGTCAACGCTTGCGTGCGGATGGGGCGCGGCGACGGCGGCGGCGGCCCGGCGAGACCTCCTTCCCCTCCTCCCAGCGCGCTTCCATCGAGGCCATGCGGTTTCGCAGGGCGCGATTCTCGTCCTTCAGCCGATCGATATCGGCGGTGATGCGGCCGATCGATCCGCGTTCGGAGCGCCGCTCGCGCAACCGGCGCAGGGCGTCCCGCGACACCTTGCGCAGGATGCCGATCGGCTCGCTCTCGGCGTGGCGTTGCAGCGCAGACGACGCCTGGTCGTCGAGGACCTGTGCCAGGGCATTGGCCGCGCACCGGCGCGCCGAATGGTCGGGATCCCGAAGCAGGTCCTCCAGGCGCTCGCGCACCGCCGCAGCCTTGCCGTCGGCATGTTCCCAGAGTCGTCCGAGGGCCTGGATCGCCGCGGTCCGCACCGCGAAGGGGCGGCCGTACTCCGCGCCGCGCTCGGCCAGCGCGATCCCCCGCGGGTCCTGCAATTCCGCCAGCCCATCCATGGCCGCGCCCGCGACCACGTCGTGGAACGAGCGCCGCCGGAACGCGCGACGGAGCGCGGGCAGCGTTCCCGATTGGCGCGTGCGCGCGAGGGCACGCACCGCTTCCGCGACGACGAAATCGCTCCGGTCGCGGCGGATGATGTCGCGGAGCAGGCGCGCGGCGGCGGGCGATCGGAACCGGCCGAGCGCGCGCGCAATCGCGCGCCGCACCTTCGGATGGCGGTCGCGGCGTCCCGTCTGCAGCGCCGCAAACGCCGAGTCCGACCGGATTTCTCCCAGCGCCGCGGCGGCCTCCGAGCGCACGCCGTGGAACCCGTCCTCGAGCAACGCTTCGGCGAGCGCCGAGACGATGCCGGGCTGGTCCTCCTTGCGGCCCATCCAGCGCGCCGCCTGCATGCGCGCCGATACGCCCGGGGAGCGCCGGAGATCGAATGCCAACTCCCGAGTCGGCTTCTCCGCGCGCAGCCGCTTCAGCAGCCAACCGTCCGGATCCAATTGCACCGAGTCGGGACGGACCGTGGCCGCGAACCAGAAGACGTGCTCGGAGCGCTCGATCTCGACGGGATGGTCCTCGCAGCCGCCTTGCGCGTACACCCGCACGATCGCCGACGTGCGGAAGACCGGCGTGTCGCCGGTGACCGCTTGCGTCTGTTTCACCGTCACCGCCGCGCGGCTCGAGGCGGCGTCCCACTTCCAGGAAAAGGTGAATTCCGGGTGCCCGGACTTGTAGAGCCACTGCGAAAAGAAGGCGTCCAGCGCCTGGCCGGTCGCCTCCTCGATGGCGATCTTGAAGTCGCTCGTCTCCACGCTCTGACACCGGTGCTTGTGCACGTAGTGGTTGATCGCTTTCCACCAGAGGGCATCCCCGAGGTGGAAGCGGAGCATATGCAGCACCCAGGCCGCCTTCTGGTAGGAGTGGCGGTCGAAGAGGTCCTCCGGATCGCGGTAGTTCCGGGTGACGATCGACCGCCGGTACGAGCCGCCGTCCTCCGCGTAGTAGTGATCGGCAAACTCCAGCATCCGCAAGGCGAACTCCTCGGGTCCCTTGCGGTGTTCCGTGTACAGCGCGTCGAAGTAGGTCGCGAACCCTTCGTTGAGCCACAGGTGCTCCCACGTCTTTGTGGTCAGCAGGTCCCCCCACCACTGGTGCGCCAGTTCGTGGGCCACCAGGCCGTCCGAGTCGACGTCGTCGAGGACCTCCCGCGTGACCAGGGCGCGCTCGTTGATGGTGGTGAGGGAGGTGTTCTCCATCCCCCCCCACATGAAGTCGCTCAGCACCGCCTGCGCGTATTTCGCGTAGGGATAGGGATGGCCGATCTTCGCGGCGAAGAAACGCAGAATGTCCGGCGTCTTCCCGAACGTCGGTCGGGCCGCGGCCTCTTCTCCCTTGCGCACGTAGTAGCGCACCGGAATGCCGTCGCTGCGGTCGGACACCTCGACGAACTCGCCGACCACGATGGAGATGAGATAGGTGGTGTGGGGGACGTCCTGACGCCAGTGAAACGTCCGCTTTCTCGCCCTCCGGTCGTGGGTCGCGGACACGAGGCGGCCGTTGGAGAGGGCGGTGTAGCGGTCCCGCACCGTGAGGAGCACCTCGCTCGTGCACTTGTCGTTGGGAAAGTCCCAGCAGGGGAACCAGTAGCGGTTGTCCTCGCTTTCCCCCTGCGACCACACCTGGAACGGCTTCTTCGGGTATCCCTTGTCCGGGCGGATGAAGTAGAGCCCCTTGCACGGCTCGGCGTCATATTCGATCGAGAGGTCGAGCACCTCTTCACTGGAGTAGGCGCGATCGAGCATGACGACGAGGACTTCCGGGGCCGCCACGAATTCGAGGTCGCGTCGGCCGCCGAGGGAGACGCGGCGGATCTGCAGGTCGACGGCGTCGAGTTCCACGAGGCGGAGCTCGTGGATCGGGTGGAGGGTGAGCGTCGCGCTTCCCGAGATGCGTCCTCGCCGTTCGTCGACGGCCAGTTCGAGTCGCACGTGACGGACGTCGAAGGTGCGGCTGCGCGGCAGGTGCTCTCGCGCGTCGCCGCCGGCGAAGGCGCGATGGGCGGAGCCGGAGGTGGAATCGGCGGCATCGGCCCCGGCGCACTGGCGGCAGTACTGGTGCATGGTTGCTCCTTCTCTGGACGGCGGCAGCGGCATCTTAGGGCGGCGGACGGCGGGGCGTCAATCTCCGGGGGCCGGGGGCGGAACGCGCCCGGGACGGCGGGGCGCCGTCACGGCCGGATCCAGACCCGCTGGGCCCCCACCATGGCGGCCACGACGACTCCGGCGAGGAAGAAGGGGGCGCCCGGAATCAGCAATCCCGTGGCCAGGGCCCCGCCGGTGATCGGCACCAAGACGTTCCCCGAACCGAGAATCGCCTCGTGGAACCCCGTCAGCCGGCCTTCGGCCTTGGGTCCGGCGCGCAGGGAATAGTAGATCGATGAGACATAGCAGAGACCCAGGTAGGCGCCCAGGACCGGCGTGACGAGAAAGATCCAGGGTCGGCCGGCCAGCAGCGGAAGGAGCAGCACGCAGATCAGCCCCGCACCCTGCATGACGTAGAAGAGGGAACGGTGAAGGATCCATCCGCCCCAGCGGCCGAACGCGCCGAAGGCCACGGTCTGGAACAGGTACACCAGACCGAGGAACCACCCGAAGTGGGCCGGCGCTCCGTCCATGGTCTTGATCAGTTCGGGATATTGCGAGTTGATGGTGGAGCCGATGCTCCAGGCGGCGAAGTTGGCGAGCCACGCCGCCTTCATGAACCGCGCCATGTCGGCCCGGGCCTCCGGCGGCGCTCCGTCGCTCTTCCGCTCGGCGTGGCCGGGATCGTGAGGGGTGCACAACCCGACCACCGCGGCCAGCAGGGCGGCGACCCAGAGCGGACTCTCATAGTCGTTTCCGAACCGCAGCAGCAATTGTCCGCCGCACACGAAGCCCAACCCTTTGCCGCTGGACCAGACGATGTTGAACCAACCCAGGTTCCGTTCCAGCGCGCGTCCGGCCGACATCCGGCCGATTCCGGCCTGGACCGCGGGCCAGAACAGCCCGGCGCCGACTCCCAGCGGCGCGCTCGCGGCCGCGATCCCCCACAAGGTCTCCGCTGCGCCCATCATGAGGCACGAGCAAGCCATGACGACGCACCCCGCCGCGGCGACGCGATAGCCGCGCGCCGTGTCGCTCAAGCCACCGGTGAGCGCGCACGTGAGGATGTAGAGAATCGCCGAAATCGCCGGCAGCAGGCCGAGGTAGAATTGGCTGGCCTGGAGGGAGAGGGCCTTGAAGGGGAGGACCGTCCACACGATGTACAGCATCAGGTCCAGCAGGAAGGACGCAATGCAGTACCGGACCATCCGCGGGTCCACGGGGCCCTCCGGGCAAACGCGGGTTGCCCCCTTTCCTATCCGGGAGAACGCTCGAAATCCAGAAATAATAGGCGGATAGGTAAATGCCCCCAGAGACCTTTGTTTTCACTTGACTTCGTTGAACCTGACCGCTATTGTGGCTCACGATTCGTGAGGCGACTCGTTTCCTGGACCGCACTTGCCACGGACGCGAGATGCCGGGTCGCCTGCCCAGCTCGACGAGGATTGCCATGGCCAAGTCCGCCGCCCCACTTCCGGCCCCGGCGACGCCCCGGGAGTTCCAGCAACTCGACCTGTTCGCCGCCAGCAAGAAGGCGGGCGCACGCCTTCTGGCCTTCGACCTGGAGACGCAAAACTCTTTCGACGACGTTGGCGGGCGCGACAACCTGGGCGCCCTCAAGATGTCGGTCGGCATCACCTACGATCCGGACAAAGACCGCTTCGAGGTCTATCCCGAGCAGCGCGCGAGAGAGTTGGTCGATGACCTGCTCGATGCCCAGGTCGTGGTCGGCTTCAACATCCGCCGTTTCGACTACCGGGTTCTCGAACCGTATGCCGGCGGACGCGACCTGAGCAAGATCAAGACCCTCGACCTGCTGGAGAAGCTGGAGTCGGTCCTGGGCCATCGCGTCAAGCTGGACAGTTGCGCCTCCGCCACGCTCGGCACGCAGAAGAGCGGCCATGGCCTGCAGGCGATCGAGTGGTTCCGCTCGGGGCAGTTGTCGAAGGTGATCGACTACTGCAAGGACGATGTGAAGATCACGTACGAACTGTACCGCTACGGCCACGAGAAGAAGCATATCTTCATCACGGACCGCAGCGGGGGAAAGCGCCGGGTCGAGGTCGACTGGTAACGGCGCGATTCAGACTTGGGGGGACGGACCCAGGACCACGGTAGGGCCCTTGGGATCAGGAGGGTGATCGACGTCCGTCCCCCTGGGGTATTTCCCCGAACCGGCGCCTGGCTCGGGTTGCATCCTGTCGGGGTGCGACCGGGAACCGGGGCGCTGCCCGCCTTCCCTACTTGAGGCCCTCCTCGAGCCGATCGAGCGAGACCAGCAGTTGCGCGAGTCCCTGCGCCACGCGGTCCTGTGCGACCGCGTCGCCCGCCACCAGCCCCGTGGATGCGTCCCGCAGGATGCGGACCACGTCCCGGGTCATCTGGGTCAACGGCGCGAACTCGAAGTCCGGCAGTGATTGCGACAGGCTCGCGATGCCGGCCAGCACCTTCCCTTGCCACCCCTGCAGCTGCGTCCTCACCACGGCCGCGTCCGGCTTCACCGCGCGGGACTCCTCGTACCACTTTCCGAAGTCTCGAAGCAGCTGCCGCAGGTCCTGCAGGAGGCGTCGCGCTTCGGAGGTGTCCTGCGGATGGGTGAACTGCAGGTACTCCATCCACATGAAGTAGGTGTCGTTGAACATTTCCGCGAATTCGAGAACCTTCTCCTTCGGCGGCCGCTCCGCGGCCGGCAAAGCCAGGCTGTCCCGGTAGCGCCCGACGACGCTGCGGAGATCGGACAGAAGCATGTCGATGTAGCGCCGGCCGTACCACTGCACCCAGAAGAGATCCCGCTCCGGGCGCAACTGATTGCGCGCCTGGATCTCGTGGTAGCGCGGGTCCCAATCGGACGTGAGCGCCGCGACGAACTCGTTGATCCCCGGTTCGGGACGCGCGTAGGCGGACTCGAAGAGCGCTTGGGCCTCCTGCTGCAGCCGGTGGAGGGTGATCATGTCCGTGCGCACCGAGTCGGCCGCGGTCCTGCGCTGGCGGTCGAGGTCTTCCAGGCTGCCGTGGCGGAAGGCGTGTCGATGTTCGGGGACTTCGCCCACTCCGGCGAGGAACTTCGCCACGGCGTCGATCTGCGCCTCGAGCGGGACCCGCACGACCGCGACATAGTCGCCGGCGAACGGTTCCTCGGGAAAGAAGGCCATGCTGGCGGAGAATCGTCCGCTGCGGACGTCGGCGGTCGCCTCGTCGACCGTGACTTCCTCGATGACGAAAGGGGTGCCCTGCGCGGCGACCCGGGGCGGTGACTTGACCTGCTTGAGATAGAGCAGTTCGAGGTGCAGGGTGGCGTTGTCGGGCAGGTTGATGGAACCCTCGATCTGGAAGGTCCAGTTCTGCGCCCCCATCCTGCGCACCTCGGCCGTGACCGCGCAACGGATCGGGGATTCGCCCGCAGCCGCCGGCGGGGCCGCGGCGAAGACCAGGGCCAGGCCGCACGCCGCGGCCGCGCGCCTCAGTGCGACCCGGAACCGGGAAACGGCGGGGAGATTCATGCTCACCTGCGCGCGAAGGAATCGGAACTCCCCCGCATCTTACGCGCCCCCCCGCCCGGACGCAAGATCGCCGCGCGGGGGACGACTCGGACCCTTGACCTGCTTCCGGCTCTGTGATAGACGAGGCTCATGCACACCAAGACTTCCATGCTGCGCAAGGAATTCGCCCTCCTGCGCGAGGCCCTGCCGGTCCGCTACAAGTTTCTGAGCAAGAAGCTGGGCGGCCCCTTGGTCCCCGAGATCTTCGAGGGGATCACCGATGACATCAACAGCGTCGGCATGCGCCTCGAAGGCGGCATTCCCGATCCGACTTGGACGATCGAAATGCTGACGCGCGGGATCTACCTCGGCCTCAACATCCTGCTTCCCGCGAGCGAGGAGCCCATCAAGGCGCTTGGGCGCGTGATCTGGATCGAGGCCTGGGAGGAGGGGGAAGGCAAGCCGGTGGGGATGGGAGTCAAGTTCCGCGAGGTCAGCGCCGGCGACCGCCTCCGGCTCTCCACGACCATCGGCCAGATCCGCAAGGCGGCCGCCAGCACGCGCATCAACCCGTTCGACTTGAAGAACGCGTAGCCCGGATGCTTGATGAAGCCGCGTCCGCGGCTTCATGAAGAATCGGCCCGCCGGCTCCGGGTTGCGTCAGCCGCCAGGACCGCCCGGGCGCCCCGCGTGCGCCACGCGGTGTCGCACGCGGGGCGAGGCAGGCCCGCTCCGGCCGGCCTCTCAGCACGGCCGGAGCCGGATGGTTCGCGAACCGCGAAGCGGTTCGCGATTCATCCGGGCCCGGTGGATTCCGCGGGGCGCGGGGCTGCCCCGCACGGAGCCCCCACCCCGTCAGCGGGACGCGTCGACCGCCGCGCCCTCGCGCTCCGCCCGGGCGAGATCCCGGAGCAGCATGCGCGCCTCTTCCGCGGCCGGCAGCCCCGCGAAGTTTCGCGCCACTTCCTGGGCGCGCGCCTTGGCTTCCTTGCGGCTCTCCGTCCCGGCCAGCGCGCGCGCCGCGGCCAGCGCGATCATGCTCTCCTCGCCGAGTTCCGCGAGATGTCGTCGGGCCTTTTCCCGGTCGTTCCCCGCGATCAGGTCGGACTCCGCCAGTTTCTGGAAGCCCGCGATCGCCGCCGCCGTCTTGTTCTGCACCCGCAGCGCCTCCGCGTTCAGCAGCCGCTTCATTCCGTCGGCCACGGTCTTGGGCGTGATCCGGGGCGCCTGCGACGTGTAGGAGCGCCCGTCCAAGGGCACACCGGCCTTCTCTTTGACTTCGAAGAACCCGGCCGGGATCGATGTCATGTGGCTCTTGTCCCACACCACGAAGTGGAGATGTTTGAGGTCTCCCACCTTCGCGATCGTCTGACCCGCCTGGACGTGGTCCCCCCGCTTCACCAAGGCCGAGCCCGTCTGGATGTGGGAGTAGACGCTGAATTCGCCGTCCTCGTGCTGGACTTCGATGATGTTCTCCTTGTCCCCCACCGCGGTTCCGGAGTCGAACACGCGGTAGACCACCCCGTTGCGGCCGGCGCACACGAGATCTCCGGGATTCATGCCGAAGTCCCAGGCGTAGTAGTTGTGGGCGCTGATCAGATGGGTCTGCGCGCCGAAGTTCCCCTGGAAAACCGGAACGCTGACCCGGCCCGGCCAGGGGAGATGGTACTTGGCCGCTTCCGGCCACGCCCGATTGGACGCCAGATCGGCGCCCGCGCCGACAACCGGGGGAGCGGTCTTCCGACTGGTGTCCGCGTCTGCGCACGCGAGGACCATTCCTCCGGCGAAGAATGCCACCCCGACGCTGCGGAGATAGGGGTGAAACGAAAACATCCGGCACTCCTCCGCTCCGTGTTTCGACCCCGCGGGATTTCGCAGGGGGTTGCGAGAGGGACCATAGGCAATCCTTGTGCCTTCGCCGGTCGGGGACCGAGGAAGCGCCTCCAAAACGATGTAACTTCTTTCCCTGAAGAGTCTTTCTCTTTCGAGGGGAAATGGCTGTGTTACGAAGGGTGACACTCCTCGGGGGGAATCCGGGCGGTCGAGTAAGATCTCGTTTACGCCGAGCCGGAGCCTGTAAGTCGACCCTTACAGAAAAGGCAGGTCCGAAAACACCCGCCCCCCATTCGCGGGAATGGGGGGCGGTCGGCGACGGATGGGTGCCGCAGCTATTTCTTTTTAAACTTGTCGATCCGGCTGGAGCCGCGCGGCGGCTCCGGCTTCTTGGGGGCGGGGGCGGGCTTTTTTCCCGGGCCGGTCTTGGGCCGTTCCTGCAGATCTTCGAGAATCTCGAGGTCATCATCATCGCCGCCCGACTTCTTCTTCGGCTTGTCGTCGTCGAGATCGAAGTCGTCGTCGTCGCCGCCCTCGTCGAGGACCTCCACGTCATCCGCGAGGTCGTCCCCGAGATCGTCATCGCCTTCTCCGTCCTCGTCGAGCAGGTCGATGGCGTCATCGAGGTCCTTCGGCTCGTCATCGAGGACTTCCACGTCGTCTTCCTCGGCCGGCTTCTTCTTGGCCGGCGCCGCAGTCTTCTTGACCTTGATGGTGTCCTGGCCCGCGCGCTCGGCCTTCGCGGGCTTCTTCGCCGGGGGTTCCTTCCGATCCACGACCTCGTATTTGACGCCGGAGGGGACAGTCAGGCTGGTGTCGCACTTCGGGCAGCGGATGCGCGTGCCGGGGCCGAAGATCGCCACATTCAGCTTGTTCGAGCACTCGGGGCAGAAGACGATCCGACGGCCCTGCTTCTTCTCGATCTCCTGGATCTGTTCCGCGTCCAGGATGCCTTTCTTCAGCATGATGCGGTCGAGCGAGGTCACTTTCCCTTGCTTCTCGAGCTGGGCCTGCAGGCGCAGGGCCTCCTCGATTTTGTCCTTGGACGTGAAGTCCAATTCAACGGCCAGTTGGCCGAACTTGATGTCCCCCTTGCTCGGCATCGATCCTTACCTCCACACTTCCCCTAGCGGTCGTGGTACTGCAATAAGTCGACGAACCCAGGCCGTGGCGGCGCAGGCTTCGGTGCGCGCGACTCCTCGGTCACAAAGTAGAACCCGCACGGGTGATCCGGCATGACCAAGTCCCGGTCGCGCAGGTCGCGCTCATCGATCGGAAACAGGCTGCAGACTTCGGGGCGGACGGGATACACGCCGCACGCGCCGACGAATCCGTCCTTCTTGAGGAAGGCGCAATGATACATCAGGCGGCAGCAGGCCCCGGAACGGTTGCAATGGCCGCGACGCCGCGCCAGACTTCTTCGGACGTAGCCGGGTCGGAACAGGATGAGGTACTGCCGGCGCAGTTTTCCCCAGCCAAGTTGTATCCGGGCCCGGATTTTACGCGCGAGGCTCGGTTTCCCGAACCGCGGCGATGTGGCGTCCAAGGAGGGCACCTTCCTATGACCCGATACCGATCGGATGGGCCGGAACCGCTGTCGAATCCTACTGTCGGTTCCGAAGGAGTGTCAAGAGGAAATGTGGCTTCAAACTTTGCCGCCGGGCATTGAAGGATTTGTTCAATCCGGCCTGTAAGCCGGTTGCGAGCGAATCCTGAAATGATTGCTACATATAGTGTTACGTCATTGCTGGGAATTCCGTGGGCACGGAATGGCGCTTGCTTATCCCCCTCTTCGGTGCGGCCAACCCCGGCTCGCAGGGGGTGCACCGGAGGCCCGCACGAAAGGCATCGGGAGGCACGCAACCATGAGTCATCTGCACGGCAAGCCTGGGGATCGAATCGCGGAGTACGTTCTGCTCGACAAGATCGGCGTCGGTCCGATGGGTGAGGTGTGGAAGGCCCGGTTGGCGGAGAAGCCGTTCACGGTGGTGGCGCTGAAAATTGCCGCGGACCCTGAGCGCTTCCGCGACGCGCGGTCGATGGGGACCCAGCCGTTGGGGTTGGACCATCCCGCGGTCGTGCGGACGCTGGGATTGAACATCGCGCATGACCCGCCCTACGTGGTCATGGAGTACGTCGAAGGCCGGAGCCTGCGTCAGGTGCTGGAGAAAGGCCGGCGACTGACCCCCGGGGATGCGCTCGAAACGGCGATCCAGGTTCTCGAGGTTCTCGGCTGCGCGCACGAGCAGGGAGTGATCCACGGCAACCTCAAGCCGGAGAATCTGCTCATCGAGACGCCGCCCGGGGCGGCGGCCGGGTCGTTCCGGGTACGCGTGACCGACTTCGGACCTGGCATGGTGGCGCGAACGGGGGCGCTCCCCGCGACCGGGGACCTTTCGTACCTCTCGCCCGAGAACCGCCAGGGCGAGATGTTCGGCGTGCGATCCGACCTCTACGCGGTCGGCGCGATGCTGTTTGAGATGCTGACGGGACGGACGCCGGCGGGGGAGGAATCCCCGAGCGAGGCCGCGGAAGGCGTACCGGCGCTGCTGGATGGCGTCGTGCGCAAGGCTCTGCATGCCCGCCCCGAGGGGCGTTATGCGACCGCCCGGCAGATGCGGGAGGACGTGCTGGCGTGTCTCCGGGCGGTGCGCTCGGAGGAAGCCCGAGCGGACAAGCACGCGGCGGGAGCCTCCGGCTCCGGCAAGGCCGAAGACTCCGGTCCCCGGTTCCGCGAGCAGGTCCGTCGGGTCGTCGACGACGTCAAGGGCCGTCAGTCGGTGGACGTGGGACGCGCGTTCAATGACGCGATCGCGATGTTGTCGCGCAGCGCCGGGACACTCCTGCTGGCGGGATTGATCTCCGGGTTGCTGTCGTTGGCTACCGCCTTCATCCTGGCGGGTCCGCTCACCGCAGGTCTCTACGCCATGGTCCTTCGCGTGCTGCGCGGCGGGACCGTCGAGGTCGGCGATGTGTTCGGCTCGTTCGACCGGTTCTGGAGCAAGATGTTCGCGTTCTACGTGATCCTGTTCGGCATCCTTGTCGGCTTCGTGCACCTCGTCCTGCCCG
This sequence comes from uncultured Planctomycetia bacterium, assembly GCA_964632945.1. Taxonomy (GTDB): domain Bacteria; phylum Planctomycetota; class MHYJ01; order WSZJ01; family CAZWCX01; genus CAZWCX01. Next base: position 63,939 of record CAZWCX010000007.1, read on the forward strand.
GCATCGTGATTGCCGGTCTGACCATGTATGTGTTCCCGATCCTGGCCGAGCGGAAGGTCGGCTTCGGCCAGGCGTTTTCCGAGAGTGCCGGCCTGGTGTGGAAGCACGGTTTGCTGGTGCACTCGGCGCTCGTCCTCGTGGTCATCCTGATGGACGTCTCGGCCGGGTGGGTCTTTCCGGGCGGGTTGCTGGCGAGTTGGTTGCTGAGCCCCTTCCTGTACGGGCTGATCGGGTCGGCCTACCTGCAGGTGCAGGAGCGGGAGAGCGCGGCGCCGGAGCCGAACGTTCCGGTTGCGGCCGTGCCCGCGACCGCGTAGGATCGGCATGGACCTGTGTCTGCGGATCGTCGGATGCGCGCATCCGACGATCCGTCGTCTTTCCGGGGCGGGACGATACGGGACGGGTGGGGGGCGAGCCGGGGGCGGGCGGGGGTGCCGGCGGTCCTCGGCCTGCAGGGAGGGTCGGCGGCCCGGCTGCATTTCGACCATGACGGCGTGGTCCGCTTCGGCGCGCCGGTGTGCTTGGCGTGGGCCCCCTGCCGCTCTATACTCTGGGCATGTTTACCGCTGCCCCTCCCCTCGAGCGACGCCTCCTTCTCGTCTGCCTGGTGGTCGCGGCCGTCGCCCGTCTCGGATTCGCCTTCGCGGGGCGGGAGTACGTGGAGCGGACGTCGCGGGAAACCCTTCGCGACACCGTCGGCTACAACGACCTCGCGCGTCATGCTCTCGAGCACGGCGCGTTCGCCAAGCTCCCGCCGCAGACGTTCCCCCGGCCGCCGTTGTATCCGCTATTTCTCGCCGGCGTTCGCGCCACGCTGGGGGACGGCTACGCCGCCACCCGGATCGCGCAGACCCTCCTGCAGTTGCTGACGCTGCTGCTCCTCTATCGCCTGGCGCGGGCCTGGTTCGGCCCCACGGTCGGCCTGCTCGCTTCGTACCTGTTCGCGCTCAATCCGTTCTTCGTCTTCTATACCGCCTTCGAGTTGTCCGAGACGCTGGCCGTGTTCCTGGTCGTTCTCATCGCCTCCCTGGTCCAGCACGGGTCGGCGACGCTGCACCCCGCCTGGGCCGCGGCGCTGGGCTTCGCGCTGGCGGCCGCAACCTTGTGCCGTCCCCCGCTGGGTCAGGCCGGTCTGCTGCTGCTCGCCGGGACCGGCCTGGCGCGTCGCGCGGATCGCGCCTTCTGGGTCGCCGCGGGATCGGCGTGCCTTTCCTTCCTGGTCGCGGTGGCTCCGTGGATCTGCTTCCACGCGCAGGCCTACGGCCGTCCCGTGATCGTCTACATGGGACTGGGACGCAGCCTGTACGAGGCGAACAACCCGACGAGCGTGACCGGCACGGGGATCATCGGCGTCGACTTTCAGCTCGATCCGGCGATCGAGGCGCTGCCGTTCGAGGAGCGCGACCGCATCTACCTGGATCGCGCCCTCGCGCACATCCGGGAGGAGCCGGGATTGTACGTCGGTCGCTGCCTGTGGCGTTTCTATCGGCTGTGGCAGCCGGTTCCCTACGCGCCGGAATTCGCGGATTCCGGCAAGATTCTCGTAGTGTTGCTGGGCGAAGGGATCTTCCTGCCGTTCTTCGTCGCCGGTCTGTGGCTGACCCGGCAGCGGTGGCGGGACCTGCTCTGGCCCTACGCGCTCGGGATCACGCTCACCGCCGCCCACACGCTGATCGTGAGCGGCATGCGCTACCGCGTTCCGGTGATGCCGTTCGCGCTCATCCTGGCGGCGTTCGCCCTGACGACGCTGATCGCCCGGTGGAACCGGCTGCGCGCGGCGGATTCCGACCGGGGCGGGTCGGCGCGTTGACGGGGGGCGGACCGGACCGATAGAGTAAAGGGAACGGACGGCCTGGCCCGGGCCGAGGAGCGTGGACCGGAGCGGGCGGGCCACCCCTGGACCCGGCGGAGGCGGTGCGCAGGGTGTTCGCACCCTCGGCGCGCGCGTTCCTCTCATGACGGAACCTCGCAATCCGGATACGTCGGCCGGATCCGCGCCGACCCCGCGTCCGGATGCCACCCTGCCCCTTCCGATGGCGGGTGAGGCGTCCGGGGGCGCGGGGGCGACGGAGCCTCGCGGGCCGCATCTCGCTCCGGAACGCGCCGACTCGGTCGGCTTCAACCTCGAGGACGAATTCCGCGGGCTCCCGCGTCACTTCGGTCGCTTCCAGATCCTCGAGGAACTCGGTCGGGGCGGGATGGGGGTCGTTTACCTGGCCTATCATCCCGAACTCCGCGTCCACTTCGCGGTCAAGGTGCTGCTCGCCGGAGACCAGCCGCCCGCCGAACTGCTGTCCCGATTCGAACGCGAGGCGCGCGCGCTCGCCCGCATCCGGCATCCCGGCTTCGTCGCCGTCCACGACCTCGGCGTTGCGGACGGAAGGGCGTTCATCGCCATGGAGTATGTCGAGGGGGTGTCGCTGGAAAGGCTGCTCGAGGATCCGGTCGGCCACGGCGTCGCCGAGGCCGGACCGGGATCGGCGCCTGCGCCGGTCGGCGGTTCCCCCGCGGGTCCGATCCGGGTTCGCTCCCGCCGCGGCGCGCGCGGCATCGCTCCGCGCGAGGCGGCGGGAATGATTGCGGAGGTCGCAGAGTCCCTGCAGGCGGCGCATGAAGCCGGCATTCTTCATCGCGACCTGAAGCCCGCCAACATCCTTCGTGATCGCGCCGGTCGCCTGAAGATCATGGACTTCGGGATCGCGAAGATGACGGGCGCCGGGACGCTGCAGACCCAGGCCGGAGCGGTCATGGGAACCCCTTCGTACATGAGTCCCGAGCAGGCGTCCGGCGATGTGGATCGCATGGATGAGCGCAGCGACGTGTATCAGCTCGGAGCGGTGCTCTACGAGATGTTGACCGGCACCGTGCCGCACGACGGGCCGAGCCCGATGGCCATCGCCATGTCGGTCCTGAAGAGCGAGCCGGCGCGTGTGCGGGTTCGGTCACCGTGGGTGCCGGTCGGCTTGGCGGCCATCGTCGAGAAGGCAATGGAGCGCGAATCCCGTCAGCGGTACAGCACCGCGCAGTCGCTGGCGCTCGACCTCCGCCGATGGCTGGCCGGAGAGCCGACCGAAGCGCGTCCGCCGTCCTGGTGGAAGCGGCCGGTGCGCTGGCTGCATCGCCATCGGGGGCCCGCCGCGCTCGGCGGTGTCGCGCTGGTCTGTCTGATCGCGGCCGTCCTTGCCGTGGTGCGGTGGCGCGGCGCCGAGGCGCGCAGATGGAGCGACCTGGCGGACAGGGCCGCTCTCTATCGCAAGGCGGCCATCGACCTGCGTCGCGAGGGCCTTTCGCTCGAGCGCAAGGGCCGCGACTACCTGGCGCTGCTCGGCGCCGCGGTCACCGAGGCGGAAGCGGCGGATCCGTCGCGGCCGGAGCCCCGCTGGCACCTCGGGCGCCTGCAGCGCGCGCTGATGGACTTCCGCGCGGCGCGCGCCGCGCAGGAGGAGGCCCTGCGTCGCGATCCGGAGTTCGCACCCGCGCGGTACGAACACGCGGTCCTGCTCGCCGCGGAGTACCGGGCGCGGATCGATCGCCTGCGGGATGCCTGGTGGGCGTCGGCAGGCGCGCAGCGGCCGTCCGGCCCGGATCCGGACCGCGAAGGGGGAAGCGCGATCGCTGCGGGGCCGCCTCCCTCGGCCGACCTGGCCGCGGCGGATCCGGTCGCCGGCGCACTTCGCCGGGCCTTGCGGGAGGACCTCAAGCGGCTCGAGGCGGCAACCGGCCGGTCCGGGGACGACGAAGGGGTGATCACTTCCGCCATGCGGCGCTGTGCGCGCGGGCTCTACCTGTCCGGGGAGGCGTCCGGACCGGAGGGATGGGCGGCGTCGGCCGAAGAGCTCGAAGCCGCCCTGGCGGCGGACCCGGGACTGGAGGAGGCCGTCGAGGCCCTGGCCGCGCTGCGGCGCGACGAAGGGAAGCCCGCCGCCGCCGTGGCGGTGTACACGCGCGGCATCGAAGCCGATCGCGGCTACGCTCCCTTCCGCTCCGGCCGTGCCGGGATGTGGACCGAGGAAGGGATGCAACGGTTCGGTCGCGGCGAGGACCCGGGCGCTGCCTTCACCGCTGCGCTGGAGGACTTCGCCCAGGCACTCGAAACCGCGCCCGACGTGCCGGCGACCTGGGTCGGACGGGGCATGACGCGGCTCAACCGCGGCGTGTGGATCGTCCTGGCGGGCGGGGATCCGACGTCCGAATACGAGGCGGCGGTCGCGGACTTCGGTCAAGCTCTCGCCCGGGCGCCGGACCTCGTCGATGCGCTCAGCTGGCGCGGGAGTACGCGGTCCAATCTCGCTCGCCATCGCGAGGAGCGGGGGGTCGATCCCGGGGATGCCGTGCGGCTGGCCCGGGAGGACTTCGATCGCGCGCTGGAACTCGATCCTCGCGCATCCGGGGCGCTGCGCGGCCGGGCCAATCTGCTCAACAACATCGGCCTGGCGAAGCGGCGTCGGGGCGAAGATCCCACTCCGGACTACCAGGCGGCGATCGCGGACTACGGGCGCGCGCTGGCGCTGGATCCGCGCTCCGAGGAGGCCTGGGTTCGGCGGGGGTTGGCGCGCGTCAACCTGGGCGTGTACGTGGTCGGGCGCGGCGGGGATCCCCTGGCGTGGTACGACGAGGCGATCGCCGACTTCGGACAGGCGATCGAGCGCTTCCCGCGCGAGGCGGAGGGCTACCTGCGACGCGGGACGGCACGCTGCAACCGGGCGATCTACCGCGCCTCGCGGGGCGCGGACGCCCGGCCCGACTATGCCGCGGCCCTGTCGGATCTCGATGCCGCGGTGGAGCGCAATCCGCGCTGGGACGAGGCGTGGCGGACGCGCGGCATCCTTCGGGCCCGGCATGCGGTCGACGCGCGACAGCAGGGGGAGGACCCGACCCCGCTGTACGAGGCGGCCATGGCCGACTTTGGTGAGGCCATCCGCGTGAATCCGGCGCAGGAGGAGAACTGGACGGAACGCGGCCAGACGCGCCTGAACTGGGCCATCGGCAAGTTGGCCGCCTTCCAGTTGCCGGCAGGGCTGCTCGAGGCGGCCGAGGCCGATTTCACGGCGGCGCTCGAGCGCAATCCCGCGCGGGACATGGCCTGGCAGGGACGCGGGCACGCGCGGCGCCTCGCGGCGATGCTCGGCGCCATGCGCGGGAAAGATCCGGCGGCCGGACTCGCGGCGGCGCTCGACGATCTGGACCGGGCGGTGCGGGCAAACCCGGGAAACGCGGTCTCATTCGCCCGACGGGGGTCGTTGCACGTGGTGCTGGGCAACGACGAGAAGGCGCTTTCCGACTTCGCCTCCGCCGCGGCCCTCGATCCGGCGAGCACCGCGTCGTACGCCATGGAGATCCAGATGGCTCGCGCGCGCCTGACGCAGCGGAAGCCGGAAGAGGACCTCGGGGAAGATTGATCGCCGGCCGTGTTCCGCGGCCCGCGCGGGCCGATCTTCCGGTCGCGGGCGGCGGGGTGGGGCGTCCCGTCCCGCGGACGGCGTGGGCGTGACCGTTGCCGGGTCAACGGTCCTCGGCCGCGGTCTGCAACAGCGTTCGGATGTGGCGGGCCCGAATGGCGTAGCCCAGACCGGTTTCGCCGGCGATCTTGCTGACCGCGATGGCGATCAGTTCGCCGCGACGATTCACCACGGGGGCGCCGCTGATTCCCCCCTGGATCGTCCCGCCCAGGTGCAGGTACTGGTCCACCCGCCGCAGCGGCGCCGGCGCCACGCTGAGGGCGAGGTCCATTCCCACGAACGCGGTCGGTCGCGGAAACCCCAGGGTCACCACCGGCTCCGCACCCGGAGCCGGAACCGCCGCGTCCGGCTCCGCAGGCAGGAAGATCGGCGTGGAGTGGATGCCGGGAACCCGAAGCAGCGCAATGTCGGCATCCGAGCGGCTCGCATGATAGGGGGAGCTCTTCTCGAGCGGCACGTCCGGGCAGGATGCGACCAACTCCACGACCGAGGTCTCAACTCCCCAGGTCGGCGAATCCGGATCGAACGTGCCTCCCGGTTCGTGGATGAAGTAGCGCACCTCGAGCAATTCGGGAAAGGGCGCCTTCTCGGCCCCGTCGTCCGGAAACTTCCAGGGTTGCACCACATGTTTGGCGGTGACGATTCCCCCCGTCGCGTCGACGTAGAACCCGGTGCCGAAGGCGTGACCGGTCTTGGTGCTGCCGGACGCGGGATCCTTGAACCGGTAGCGGGTCTGAACCAGCACGACGCTGCGCGCATACCGCCGCTGCACCTCGAGCAACGCGGAGTCCTTGAATCCTTCCGCGCGCGCGAGCGCAAACTCCCGATAGAGCGCGAACACGCCGAACCCGACTCCGCCCATCACCAGGAGCAGGGCCGTGAGGGCGGCGCCGAACCAGAACTTCAGGCGGCGGTGCGAGTGCTGAAGATCCCGGTAGAGGTTGCGGACGAAAACGGCGGTGCGTTCGATGCCTCGGGCAGGCTTGCTCGTGGACAGCGCGCGCGTGATCAACGCGCGCATCGTCTTGGGCGGTCCGTCCGCGGCGGAATCGTCCGGGGTCGGGTCCACCGGGACCGAGAAACACAGCTCGGCCGGTCGATCCCCGAACGAGATCCGGTCCCCGTTGCGTATCGGCGCGCCTTCCCCGGCCGCGAGCGCCTTGCCGTTGAGCCGCGTCGGCACGGAGCGGCCGACGGGATAGAGCGTGATCCGGTCGGCGCTTTCGACACAGATCTCGGCCTGGTTCGGTTCCGCGCGAAAACCTGCGTCTTCCGTCAAGACCAGGTCGTTTCCGGTGCCCGCGCCGAGCCGGATGACGTCGGCCTCGAATTCACCGAGGGTCCGACGGGAGCCTCCCTGGACGCTGCTGAGGACGATCCGCATTCCCTTTCCGTAGTCTCTGCCCGCCTCTCATGTCAAGCCTTCGACCCTCGCGTCGCCCGCTTGGGCCATTCGCCTTGCCGGGCACGGTTCCCTCCCGAGCCGGACTCCGTGGTTGCATCGCCGGGTGGGCATGGCGCCCTCGCTTGCTTGCGCGCCCGTGGGTCCCTCGGCATACTGGGAGATGCCGTTCCTCATCAGGCCGGGAGGTCGCCGCCCCTCATGCCCTCGGAATCCGAAATCGCCTTCTGCCGCCGCCTGGTCGAGATTTGCTCGTCCTCGGGCATCTCGTTCACCCCGGCGGATGCCGACCGGATCCTCGCGCGCGTCGACGAGATCGAAAAAACGACCGGTCGACCGGTGTGCGTGGCTGAGATGCTGTTCAAGGACGAGGCCACGGATGTGCCCCCCTCGGCCATCGCCCGGGTACAGAACGAGCACAAACGCAAGATCGTCCTTTGCCCCACGTGCGGCGCGAAGAACAACGTCTTCGACCGGTCCCGCGAGAAGGCGGTGAAGTGCCCGGCGTGCCGCGAGATGTTCTATTTCTCGGACGGGCTCTTCCCGGTTGCCGATACCGTCGGCCTGCCCCGGATCGAGGGGTTTGCGATCGGTGACCTGATCATGGAAGGCGGGCAGGGGGCCGTCTACCGCGGTACGCGAGCGGCCGATGGCGCGCCCGTGGCCATCAAGATCGTGCAGTGGGGGACGATGCACGATCCCTCGGATCGCGACCGGTTCAAACGCGAGGCGGAACTGGCCGCGAGTCTCGATCATCCTGCCATTGTCCGAGTGCTCCACTTCCAGGCCGCACCGATGCGCGGTATCCTGGTCATGGAGTGGGCCGGGACAAGCGTACAGGATCGGGTCGAAACGGATGGGCCCGATCCGCCGCCGCGCGCGCTGGCCCTCGGGCGGGCGCTGTTCTCCGGCTTGGCCTACGCGCACGCCCGGGAGATCGTCCACCGCGACATCAAGCCCGCCAACATCATGGTGCGCGAGGACGGTGCGGTGAAAATCGTCGACCTCGGACTGGCCAAGACCATGGCGTGCACGGGCGTCAGCGGCATTACGCTTTCCGGGGTCGGAATGGGCACACCCGCGTACATGCCTCCCGAGCAACTCACGCGCTTTCGCATTCTGGATGCGCGAGCGGATCTGTACGGAGCGGGGGCCACGCTCTACTTCCTGCTCACGGGTCATGCGCCGTACGAGGGCAAGGGCCCCGCAGAGGTGCAGCGCCGGCTCGCAGAGGGACCGCCGAAGTCGATTCGGTCGTGGCAACCCGCGTTGCCTCCGGCCATCGTTGCGCTGATCGAGCGCCTGATGGCCCGCGAGCCGGAGCGCCGTCCGGCCGACGCGGGTTCGGTCATCGTCGAAATCGACCGTATCCTGGCGGATTCGGCGCGCTGAGTCGCGCGGGTGATTTGTCCGGCGCTGCGCGCGGCAGGCGACGGTCACCGGGATTCGACGGTCCGTGGAACGCGGGGGCGAACCGGTCCCGCCGGACGGGGCCGGCCACCCGGTCCGCGTCCCCGGACCTCCGGATGGCGGTGGTTGTCATGGATCGAAATGACGCGCGCGAACCGGCGCGGTCTGCGCGACGGGTCGTCGCCTACCTCGCCTGGCTCGCGGAGAGCGGCCCCGGACGCGTCGAGCGCTCCCGCTCGAACAATCATGGAACCTGGCACGACGTCCAAACGGCCGCGTTCGCGTTCGTCTGCGGGCAGCCGCGGAAGGCCCGGGAGGATTGAAGCCTTACACCCCGCGGCGGGGACGAACGCGACGGCGGACGATCGAGCGCGCCTCACCGCATCGCCGTCGCCTCACCAAGGCCTCTTGCGGCCACTCCACCCGAAGCGATAGCATGTCCGCATCGGCGCGCACGCATCCCCCCTCGAGCGAAAAGGGCTGCCATGCCATCGCGAAGACTCCTCATCGCCGGAGGCGTCCTGTTGGCCGCGATCTTCGTCGCCCAGACCGCGGTCCTCCTGCGGGCGCGTCCCGAGGCGGACCCCGCGGAGACGGCGGAGATCGCCTCCCTCCGCGCCGATGTCCGGGCGTTGACCCAGGCGCACGCCCAGGCGCAGGCGCGGCTCGAGCGAATCGAGGAAGCGACGGCCCGCAGCGCGTCCCTGCTGGCCGAAGTCAGAGCCTGGACGGAAGCGCAGGAATCGTATCTCCGTTCGGCCGCCATCGCCGCCTCCTCCACGCCCACCCCCGTCGGCTCGACGGGGTCGGATCGCTCCACCGACGAGGCCGGCGACCCGAGCGATCGCGGGACCGGCAAGGCGGGGATCTCCGAAGTCCTCGACCGGCTGGCGCGCATGGAGAAGAAACTCGGCCGGCGCAAGGGGGGCGAGGAGTGGAAGCCGACGGTGGCCGAGCTCGACGAGGCGCTCGATCTGGAGCCGCATCAGGAGTCCGGGCTGGTGCAGACCGCCAATCGCGCCAAGGACGAATTGATGGCGCTGGCGCGAGTCCCGCGCGCGGACGGCGGCACTTTCCTCGACGACTTCGCGGACGCGATCAACGAGTCCAAGAGCAATCCCGCGGCGGCCCAGGCGGCGTACGGGGCGCTGATCGCCCGCCTCATGGTCGAGAAAGTCCCCGGACGGAACGGGACGTACTTCGCCGAGATTGTCGCCTTGTCGGCGCAGGCGCATCGCGAGTTCCAGTCCACCCTGACTCCGGAGCAATATCAGGAACTCCAGGAGCGGGACGTCGACGTCTTCGGCATCAAGACCGGATATGATCCCATCGGCGATTACGCGGCCGCGCGGGTCCCGCGGCGCAAGTGACCCCGTTTCCACCGGTCCGAAATGGGCGGCGACCGCGTGGGAATTCCCACCTTCCGGAGCCCGGGCCTTCGGAGGCATTCGATGCGATCCTTCGCCTGATGTTTCCCGTCCTCCTCGCCCTGCCCATGACCGCTCCGGCGCAGTCCCCTCCCACGCGCGACCCGTCCGAGCTGGCCGCCCGATCGAGTGCCTCCGGGCCGCCGATGTCGCCTGGCGGAAAATCCCCTGGAAAAGTTGCCTCTTCGACGGCTTGCGGGAGTCCAGGGCGTCGGGAAAGCCGATTCTTCTTTGGGTCTTCATCGACCGTCCGGTCGAGGACGAGCGTTGCCGAGTCTTCGCCGGCGCTGCCCGTGAGGCGGTCTTCAGCCGGTCCGACGTCCTCGAACGGGTGCGGTCCGGGTTCGTCCCCGTGGCCCTGGAGGCCGCCCCGGTCAACCGGCCGGCGGCCGGAGAGGAGGGAGCGCTCTACGCGGAGATCGGGCGGTCCAAGCCGGCTCCGCAGGGGACCTGCGCGATCAACTCCGCCGGTATTGCGCTCGAGTGGCAGGGGACCCCGGAGGCGGAGGCCGCGGACCGCGACGAGACGGTGGCCTTCGTCGAGCCCCGGGACATTCGGGCCCGGGTCGACCGGGTTCACGCCGGGATCCGACGCATGCAAGCGGGAGGTCTTGATCCGTCCCCGGTGATGAGGATCCGGCGGGAATTCGAGCCGCGCATGCAAGCCGGTCGGTTGGAGGAGGGCCTGTCAGGTCCTGGAACGCGCGCTGGATGCCCTGGAGCGGGAGTTGGGGAAGGATTGACGGGGGCGGCCCCGATCTCCATGCTGGGCCCGCGGGTTGTCAAGTTCCGTCTCGCCGGGGAGGGCCCATGGACCCGATGGATCCGCAGGTATGGCTGCGTTTCGCGTGCTACGGTCTGCTGGGCTGGGGCGCAGAAATCCTCTGGACGGGAGTCAAGCCGCTGCGGCGGCGTCCGATCGACTGGCGTCTCCCCGGGGACACCTCGCTCTGGATGTTCCCGATCTACGGGCTCTCGGCGTTCCTGTTCGAGCCGATCCACGAACTCCTGCGCGTCTGCGCCTGGCCGGCGCGCGCGGCCGCCTACGTGGCCGGCATCTGGATCATCGAGTATCTCACGTCCTGGCTGATCGAGCGCGCCGTCGGGTCCCCGCCGTGGGACTACTCGTACGCCCGCTGGAATCTGCACGGACGAATCCGCTGGGACTACGCTCCGCTCTGGGTGCTCTTCGGGCTGCTGCTGGAACGAGTTCATGACGCCCTCCTGCGGGCCGGTCCGACCCTGCTCGGGACCTGAGCCGGGGCGGCGCGTCCGCAGGAGAGCGCGATCCCGGCCCTTGAGCCGTCCGCTCGGGCGGGATACAATCGGCCGTCCCGCGAACGATGGAGGAAGACTCCGCATGGCCGACCAGGACCGATTCGAAGGCGCCCGTCGCTACGTGCTCGACGACGAGCTGGCGAAAATCGTGAACGTCAGCATCGCCCTGGAGATGCCCCTGCTGATCAAGGGCGAACCGGGCACCGGAAAGACCATGCTCGCCCACGCAATCGCCGAGAGCCTGGGGATGAAGCTCGTCATCCTCAACGTCAAGTCGAGCATGAAGCTGGTCGATGCGCTCTATCAGTACGATACGCTGACGCGGCTCAACGACTCGCGCTTCGGCGACTCCAAGCGAAACGTCGCCGACATCGCCGAGTACATCCGCATGGGAAAAATCGGCCAGGCCTTCACGGCGGATGAGCGCGTGGTGTTGCTGATCGACGAGATCGACAAGGCCGACACCGATTTCCAGGACGACATGCTCGACGTTCTGGACCAGATGTCGTTCGACATCCTGGAGATCGACCGGACGGTCCGGGCACGGCACCGTCCCGTCATCCTGATCACCAGCAACGCCAAGAAGGACCTGTCGGACCCGTTCCTCGGCCGCTGCAACTTCCATCACATCGCGTTCCCGGACGCCGAGATGATGAGACGGATCGTGCAGGCGCACTATCCCGACATCGAGCGCGAACTGCAGGAGGGCGCGGTGCGGGCCTTCTACGCTCTGCGCGAGCTCCCCGACCTCGAGAAGCGGCCGGCGACGCGCGAGCTCCTCAACTGGATCCGCGCGCTCCGCGCCGATCCGGAGTTCAAGGCGAAGGGCCTCGGGCGCGGCGGCGCGCCGTTCCTGGGCGTCCTGTTCAAGAAGAGCCGGGATCTCGACATTGCCCTCACCCATGCCCCGCGCCTGAAACTCTGACGTCGATCCGGGGATTGCGCATGTTCGCCGCGTTCTTCCACCAGATGAAAGCCGAAGGCGTGCCGGTGACGCCGACGTCTTTTCTCCGCCTTCATCGGGCGCTTCAGCTCGGCCTCGTCGGCTCGCTCCACGACTTCTATGCCGCCGCTCGGACCATCCTGGTCAAGAGCGAGCGGCACTTCGACGTCTATGACCGGCTCTTCGCCCACCACTTCCACGGGGCGGAGTTCGTCCATCCCGCGGACGAGGAGCTGGCGGATGCCGTCAAGGCGCTCCTGTCCGAATGGCTGGCCGATCCTGCGGCTCTCGCCGGCCTGCTCGATCTGCCGAGGGAGAAGATCGAGAGCCTGACCCCCGACGAACTGATTCAGTACTTTCTCGACCGCTTGAAGGAGCAGAAAGGGCGGCACCAGGGCGGGTCCAAGTGGATCGGGACCGGTGGAACGTCGCCGGTCGGGCACTCGGGCCGGCATCCCGGCGGGATGCGCGTGGGCGGTGTGGGCGGCGGGCGCTCGGCGGTCAAGGTGGCGATGGAACGCCGATATCGCGATTACTCCCAGTCCGGTCCGCTCACCCAGGCGCAGATCGGGGAGGCCCTGAAGCGACTGCGCCGGCTCGTCCCGGCCGGACCCCGCGACTTCCTGGACATCGACGGCACCATCGATCGGACCACGCGCAACGGCGGCGAAATCGACCTCGTCTTCGATCGCAGCCTCCGCGACCGGCTCGAGGTGGTGCTCGCCATCGACAACGGCGGCTGGTCGATGGACCCGTACGTCGGAATGGTGCAGGTGCTCTTCGACTACGCGCGCGATCAGTTCAAGCGGCTCCGCACCTTCTTCTTCCACAACACGATCTACGGGCGGGTGTGGGAAGACCCGGAGCGCTGGCGCAAGCCGATGGCCACCGAGGACTTCGCCCGCTTCGACCGCGAGACGCGCCTGATCCTCGTCGGGGACGCGAGCATGGCGGGGTGGGAACTCAACGGACACCACGGCTCGATCCGCGCCGAGGAGCGCTCGGGCATCCCGAGCAGCCGACGCCTGAAGTTCCTCGCCGAGACGTTTCCTCACGCGGTCTGGCTCAATCCGGTCCCGGCGGACCATTGGTACTTCGCCGGCACGATCGCGCAAATCGGCGCGATCTTCCCGATGTTCGAACTGTCGCTCGACGGCCTGGAAGAGGCGGTGAAGCGGCTGCAAGGTTGACGGGACCGGCCGGCGGGGCTCCTCTCCCTCTTGCGTCGCCCGTCCGCCGCGCGCTATCGTACGCTCGCCATGCTCTCCTCTCTCGATCCCCGACCGATCCAGGACCCGTACCGCGCCGCCGTCTACCGAGGGGTGTTTCACGCCGCGGGGCTCTACAACCTCGCCTTCGGGGCATGGGCGGGACTCGATCCCTCGGCCTTCTTCCACTGGATGGAGATCGACCCGCCCCGGTATCCGGCCATCTGGCAATGCCTGGGCATGGTGGTCGGGCTCTATGGGCTGGCCTACTCCTGGGCGGCCGAGCGGCTGGAGCTCGGCCGCCCGCTCATCGCGATCGGTCTCCTGGGCAAGGTGCTGGGGCCGTTCGGATTGATCTTCACCGTGCAGTCGGGGGAATGGCCGCTTCGCACCGGGATGCTCTGCGTCTTCAACGACCTGGTCTGGTGGGTTCCCTTCGGCCTGTACCTGCTCGAAGGGACGCGGGCGGGTGCGGCGGTGCGGGCGGGGGCGGTCTGGCCGTGCGTCGCGCTGCACGCGATCGCGGCCCCGGCCACGCTGTTCCTGCTTCAGGGGGGCAGCGAGGTCGTTCCGGACGCCGCACAGCGGATCGCGTACATCCGCGACCATGCCGTCGCCTGGCGCGCGGGTTGGGCGCTCTGGATGTTGAGCGCGGTCAGCCTGCTCGGATTCTACGCCTGGTGGGGGGCGCGGACCGGCAGGCCGCGGGCGGCGCACGTCGCGCTGGCGATCGCCGCCGTCGGTATGGGGTTCGACCTCTTCACGGAAGCCCTCTACATCGGGTGGTTGCCGCGCCACTTCGAAACGATTGCGCCGATGGGCACCCTCCTCTCCGCGGGCGTGGCCAACGGACTCTACAGCGTGGCGGGGGTGATCCTGACCCGCAGCCACGCCGGATTGCCGCGCGCGTTGCGGGCGATCGCGTGGGCGGTCTGGGTGGGAGGATTCGGCCTCACGGCCAGCGCGCTGGCCGGCTGGGTGCCGGGATTGGTGGGGTTCTCCGCGGTGATCATGACCCTCTTCACGCCATGGTGCGCGGCCGTGGGCTGGGTGTTCCGGGAGGGGCGACGACCGGTCGCGGAGCCGGAACCCGTGCCGGGAATCGCGCCGGAGTCGAGCCCGTGAGGCGTGTGGTGGTTCTCGGCGCGCGCGGTTTCTTCGGCGGCGCGGTGGCCGAACTGTTGCGCGCCGGGGGGGCGGCGCCGCTCCGCGCCGCGCGGACGGGCGGCGATATGCGCTGCGATGCCGAGGACCGGGAGTCGCTGCGCGCCGCGCTTCGATCCGGCGACGTAGTCGTCGATGCGGCCGGACCGTTCCAGGAGCGCACGACGGCCCTGGTGGAAGCCGCACTGGAGATCGGATTCGACGTCATCGACCTTTGCGACGCCCTCGGTCACGTGCGCCGGGTGCGGGGCCTCGAGGAGCGGATCCGCACCCGCGGCATCCGGGTCCTGTCGGCCTGCAGCACCGTGTCGACGGTCTCGGCCCTTGCGGTGCGGCGGAGCGGGGCGCGCGCGCCGGTGCGGCTCACCGGTTTTCTCGCGCCGGCGACGCGTCACTCGGCCCGCCGCGGCACGGCGGCGTCGCTGGTCGGGTCGCTCGGGAAGCCGGTCGAGGTCCGGCGGAACGGCACTCCGGCCCCCGCGACCGGCTGGGGCGAAGAACGGGCGTGGGACATGCCGCCTCCGGTGGGACCCGTGAACGGCGGACTTTTCGAGAGCGCCGATGTCGACACGCTGCCGCGCGTCTGGCCGACGCTCCGCGACGTCGCCCTGTATGCGGATTCCCGCGTCTTCGGCATGAACGCGGTGCTGCGACTCGCCGCACGATGGCCGTCGATCTTCCGTCCGTTCCTGCGGCCGAACCGGCTTGCGCTTTCCCTGGCGCGTCTCTGCGGCGCCGGCGCCGGCGGGATCGGATACGAAGTGGAAGACGGCGACGGCACCCTTCTCGGCGTGGCCTGGGTCGGCCGGGATCGGTCGCATCTCGTCGCCGCGGCGCCGGCCGCGCTGGCGGCACGCGCGCTCGCCGAGGACCGCATCCCCGGGGGCGGCATCGTTCCCCCCGACCGCCACGTCGAGGTCGCGGCGCTTCGGGACCTGCTCCGCGACCTCGGCGTGGAGGAATTGCACGCGCGGATCGACCGTCGGGGCGGGCCGCCGGGGTGGATCGCCGCCGAGCCGTCCGATCCGTGCCCGTCCTCGCGCTGAGCGGGTTCGGCGGTACTTCCCGCGTCGGCCGCCCGTCACTCCCCGTCCATGCTCTGCAACAGCCGGACGTGAATCCGCGCGTACTCCTCCTGCTCCCGTACGTCCAGCAGCGTACTCCCGGAGGCGGGTTCCAGCAGCGCCGAGAAGGCCGCATCGCGGACCTCGGCCGACTCCTGTTCATCCAAGGCAATCCGCCGCAGGAGGGCGACGGCGTTCGAGTCGCGGGGGGTCAGGTGCCCGTCGAGCCCCTGAATGACCGCGCGCCGGAAGGCGGTATCCCGGCTCCGGTCCACTTCGCGCAGCAACGGCTCCAGGCGGTGCGGCGTGGGGTTCGAGTCGAAGGCCATCGCCAGCATTTCCCCGCGGCGCGCGGGGTCGGATTCCTGCTGGGCGGCGATTTCGAGGACTTCCGAAAACTGCGGACCGTCGCCGGGGATGTACGAGATCGCAACTTGCCGGACTTCCGGGTCGCGATCGCGAAGAAGGCGATCCCAGGCCTCGATCCGTTCCGCCTCGGGCAGGGTCGTGAGGTGCTCCGCGCCGAAGATCCGATGTCGGGAGTCGGACCGGGCCAGGGCTTCGCGCACATACGCCCCGGCGCGGTCTGCGGCGGCCAGTTCGAGCCACTCGAACAGTCCGTCGCGCAATCGCGGGTCCTGCGGATCGTCGCGCAAGCGCCGCTCCAGAATGCCGGCCATGGCGTCCGGAGCGATCTCGATCAGCCGGCAGATCGACGCAACCAGGGCATTCCAGGCGGCGTGCATGGCCGCAGAGTCACCGGCGCGGGCCACTTTGTCCCACTCGAGCAGCAGTCGCGTGAACGAGCCCTCGGCGTCCCGATCATCGACGGAAAACGCCTTCTCGATCCGCTCGGTATGCGCGTCGGTGGATCCGGAGCCCGGCGGGAGGCCGCGCCGATCCGCGGGATCAGGCGCCGGCCGGTCCGGCCCCGCCGCGTGGGGGGCGGGCCCCGCGGGCAGGGGCGCCGCCGGCGCAGGCCTTTCCTCCAGACCCCGCGGCGCCGTGGGATCGGTGGTGCGCTTGCGGGCGGCGTCCCGCCGGCGGGCTTCGTCGCGGAGACGTTGCGCGTCGGCGACCGCCCGGTCCCGCGCCGTTTCCGCATCGTGTCGCGCCCGGCGTTCGAGCCCCCACGCGCCCGCGACGAGGGCGGTGTAAGCGGCGATCCCCAAGACGAGCCACCGGTTCCGTCGCATCGAGGGTTCCCCCCGGGCAGAAGCGCACCGATGCCAACATAGGACGGCACGGGGCAAGTTTCAAGCCGATTCCCGCGCACACGACCCGGCGCGGGCGGGTTGCGAGGGAACGAGCGGACGGTAGGGTCAGGGAATGCGTGTCGACTCGAGGAGATCCCGGACTTCCGCCAGCGGGCAGCGTTGACCCGAACACATCGCGTCGGCCGCCTTCGGCCGGACCGCCTGGAACTCCTCCGGGGTCGTGCCACGAAGTTCCCCGTTCGGCAGCCGTTTCAGGAGCGCGAGCGATGCGGCGCTGTTCCCCGAGGGGTTGCCCAGGAGGAGGTAGGCCCCCTCGACCGTCCGGAGGATTCGTTCGACTCCGAACCAATCTTCGAGTCGGGTCTCCCGTTCCGTCAGGATGCCGAGCCGGAGCATGGCGCCCCCGTCGCGACCCGACTGCAAGTCGCGCAGCAGCAGGGTTCGCCCTGCCGCCAGGTTGGTCGCCTGGATGCGGATGGCGCAGGCGATGCGCTCGAACCAGCAGTCCGGCGTCGAACCCCAGGCGGGGATGTCCCCGAAGAGGTCGCGCAGGTCGGCTGCGAAGGAAGGGAGCCAGTCCCGATCCGGACACGTGGATCGCAGCAGCAGTCCGGGATCCGGGTCCGCGAGCAGTTCACGTACTGCATCCGGCGGGATCGCCTGGATTCGGCGTCGATCGACGAGGTGGACGAGGTGGTGCCTCGGTGGGGGCTCGTCCTCGGGGTCCCAGAACCGGGTGGTGACGAGGTCGAGGAAGGATCCCACGGGCCGACGAAGGACCCAGTCGATTCGGTAGTCGCGGAACCCGGGAAGATCGGTGCCGCGGAGGGTGATCACGAACCAGCCGTCCCGCTTCCATGGTCCGGCGAACTCCCGCACACCCGGGGGAAAGTCGATCGGGTCCAAACCGGGGGCGAACTGCCGGCGAATCCGTTCCCAGTTCCGGCGGTCGGCGTCGTTCATGGCCGGTTCCTTCTGCGGTTGCCCTGCAGGGAACGCGCGGGCGCCGCGTCCGCCTTCCGCCGGCACCCGGGAGGCCGGCGGGGGAGGCGGACGGTGGGATCCGACTAGGTTCCGGGAGTTCCCTGCGGGCCCGGCGGCGTCGCGCCTTCCGCCGGCGGCGTGGGTGCGGCGGCCGGCGGGTGTCCCGCGCCCCAGTTCGGGGAAGCGGCGGTCGTTCCGGGCATCGGCGCCTCCGGGCCCCCCTCCGGGGCACTTCCGTCGCCGGCCCCGCCGCCCCACCAGGAGCGTACTCCCTGGAGCGCGCCGTACAGGACCGCGAGCATGAAGCACGCGCCCGCCGTGAAGACCAGCACCGACAGGTACTCCCGGTACGTTTCCTCCAGCAGCGTGTGCGCGCCGAGGAGCACGAGCGTGCCCGCGCCAAGCCAGCCGATTCGGGCGAGGTCGGTGACGCCGGGCACGCGCCAGAGGGCCCACACGACCAGGAGCAGGAGCAGGGCCATCGTGCCGCGCGCGACGTAGCCGACGCTGGTGCGCACGCAGCGGGACCGGATCCGTCCGGGTTCATCGAGCGAAATCAGGGTCTGGAAGTGGAACGACTTCCCGGACTTCGGTCGCGCGCCGCTCGACATGGAGGGGAGGCCGGCGGCCTTGCCCTGCTGGACCTCCATCGCCCCGCCGCCCATGCGGGCTTCGGACATGCGGCGAATGACTTCCACGTTGCGCTGGTACTGGACGTCTCCCTGGCCGGCGGGTGCGTTCGCGCCCGTCGACTGCGGGGCCATGGCGATCGGCGCATCGGGGTCGGCCGCCGTGAGCTCGTTCTCGGTGAAGTAGGAGACGCGGCGCATGTTCCCCGAGTCGGCCACCAGTTCGTAATTCACCGGCAGGGAGACCGACCAACCGAGCCGCAGGACCGGCAGGTTCATCGGCGGCGCGGCGAGGTCGATGACGTCGACCACGCCCATCGGCTTCTGTTTCCGGCCGAATCGAAGGCGGACGTCGAACGTCTCGTCGCCGCGGGCCGCCTTGGCGATCGGCACCAGGGTGATCGTCTTGCCCGACTCCTGCGTCTGGAACGGGGTCTCCTGCGCACCGGCCACGAAGAGGTGCCAGATGTCGGCATCCGCGGGAAGTTCGAGCCGCAGGTACTGTTCCCGGGTGTTGCGAACCCGGGCGGCCAGGTCGGTGATCATGTGGCCTTCCTCGGTGATGGTCGTCGACAGCCGCAGGGCCTCGACCACCGCGACGAGGACCTTGGCGAACTCGTTCTGGCGGATGTTGGCCGAGAAAGAGTACGGGTGCCGGAGGTAGCGGAACGCCATCAGGATCGGCACCGAGATGCCGCGCTTGTAGTCGGCGGGGACTTCCTTGTCGTCGATCGGCGTGAGCGCCTCGATCGCGGGCGCCGACATCTCCACGTCCGGCCGCGCCGCAAATGCGAGGTAGCCGGTTTCGCGCTCGAGATCGTAGGCCTCCCCGACCGGCTGGACCTGGGGGCCGGTGAAGGTCACGGCGCCGCTGCGGTCCTTCACGTCCCGCTGGAAGGTCAGGTAGAGGGTGTACGCGCCGGTCTGGGGCGAGTGGAGGGTTACCGTCCACACGTCCCCCTCCCCGGGGCGCGCGCCCTTGGTCTTTTCCTTGTGCTTGATCGCCTGCCCGTCGATGTCCGGGTCGTTGACGCCCGGCGGGAGCTTGATCTTGAACTGGCTCACGCCGGCGTACAGGATCGAGAAGCGCAGGGTCGTGGAGCAGGTCACCAGCTGCTCGGCGATGGAGACGAAGCTGAAGGTCTCGGCGGTCACGCGCGGCTTGACCTTCTCCACCGACAGCCCCAGCGACCACGGGGATTCGAAGTACTTGTAGGCGATCGCGAACGACGCCGCCCGTCCGGCGAGGCCGGCGGGGAGGTCCTTGAGGTCGATCTCGGTCAGTTTCTGCGTCCCCTTGGCGTCGGTCTTGACGCGCAGGTCGGCGGCGGTGGTGAGGGCCAGGTGGCCGCGCTCCTTTTTCACGTCGCGGACGGCGAAGGCGGGCAGGCCGATCCCCTTGGTCACCTCGGTCAGCGGCGTCTCCGCCTTGATCGAGAGGACGTAGGCGCCTTCGACCTTGGACTTGAGGGTCACGGTGAGAACGCCGTCGGTCTCATCGCGCTTCCAGTCGTCGAGGTTCTCGCCCTCCACCGACAGGATGCGCAATTCGGGGGCGAGCCACGCCTTGAGGGAGAAGACGCCCGCCTTGCGGATGTCGTACGCGAGTTCGGCGGAGAGTTCGAGGTTCTTGTCGGTGATGGAGTACACTCCGCGGGTCTCGACCGTCACCTCCGGCATGACGTCGGTGACGCCGACCGCGAGCTTGTAGGGGTGTTTCAGGTAGCGGAAGGCCAGCTCGACCGGCTCCCGGTCCGGAGCGGGCTGCCCGCCCTTGCCGCCGTTCCCGGCCGCCGCGGGCTCATCGAAGAGCGTCCACGCCAGTTCGCGGACGTTGATCTGTCGAATCCCGTCGAAGGCACGGGCCTCCGCCTTCACGCCCGGGACCGTGGTGAGGGCGACGTAGCCCCACTCGCGCTCGACGTCGAGCACCTCGATGGCGGGCAGGGAGACGTCCGCGGCGTCCTTCACCGCGCGTTCGGTTTCCAGCGTGAGGCGGTAGTCGCCTTCCGCCTTGGAGCGGAGGTCCACCGCCAGAACGTTGTCCTTCACCTGCTGCGTATTGATGTCCCGGCCGCCGAGGTCGAGCAGTTTGAGGCCGTCGGGGAGGCGAATGAGGAAGCGGAACACGCCGGCGTCGCGGATCTTGTAATTCACCGCGGTGGACAGGCGCAGGGTGTCTTTGGAGAGCCGCGCGACCGTGAAGACATCCGCCGTCACCTTGGGCGTCACCTCGCTGACGGAGAGCGAGGCGTCGAAGGGCCGCTTGAGGTACTTGAAGCCCAGCTGCATCTCGTCGCCGGACTTCAGGTCGCCGGGCAGTTCCTGCACGTCGACCTGGGCGACGTCCTTGGCCGAGGCGACCTCGACCTTGATCCCCTTCTTTGCGGCGATGGCGATCGCCCCCTTCTCGCGCTCGACGCCGAGCACGGCCACCCGCGGGGCGGCGACGGTGACGGGGATGCCCTCGAGGTTGCGCTCGAACTGGAGCTGGAGGGTGTAGGCCTTTTCGACCTCGCGGAGGAGTGCGATCTTCAGCACGCGGCCGTTGGCCTCGTCCGTGACGTTCCAGGAGCGCACGTGTTCGCCGACGACATTCATGAGATTCAGGCCTTCGCCGATCTCGAACCGGATTTCGCCGAGGGCGCCCTGCACAACGTGGAAGTCGAACGTGCTGTCCAGGCGCAGGACGCCGCGCGCGAACGTGAGGAGGGCGCGTTGTTCCGCGAAGACCACGTTGCCGACCTTCTGGTCGAGTTCCCGCGACTGCCAGGTCACGGTGACTTGGGAGGAGGGGCCGCCGTAGACGACCACTTCGGTCTTGCCGTCCTTCTCGGAGGTGCCGAAGTTGCCGGTCGGGTCGGTGGTGACCTTGAGATTGGTCTCGGGGATGGTGAATTGCACCAGGGAACGCACGGCGGGGGCGAACGGGAGGGTGATCGACTTGCCCGCCTTGTCGTCCTTCACGCGCGTCACGAAGCCGAGATCGATTCCGTACGTCCCGGGCTTCCCGAGCAGGAGGTCGAGGCCGTGGGCGCCCCGGCGCAGATGGACGAAATCGTCGTCGCCCATGCGCACGCGGAAATCGGTGAGCGAGATCTCACCCGGGAGAAGACGCAGGGCGTGCCAGCCGGGCTGGACGCACCGCACGGTGGCTCTCATCGAGAAGGTGCCGAGGCCGCCGGAGATGGAGCCTTCGGCGGTCATCTCCTTGACGAGCACCTGCACTTCAGGCGCGGGGGTCGCCGGCTCCTGCGCCGGGGCGAGGGCGGCGCAGAGGAACAGCGCGGCGAGCGCGAGGGAAAGCGGCTTGCACATGGGGGCCTCCAGCAGGTTCGGAAGGAGCCGGGGGGCGGACCGGGGCGCGGGGACGATCCCGCGCCGGCCGCGAGCGGGCTCCGGAAGTACAGGGACACGAGCGGGCGGCCGTCCGGGCGCGCCCGCGGGGGGCGGAATTCGGATCATCTGGGGAACACCTTGGCGGCGATGGCCTTGGCGGACAGAAGGAGGAGCGAGGCGCCCGAAGACCAGGCCGCCACGGACAGATACGGCGCGAGCGGGGCATCGGCCCCGGACGACGCGAAGGCGACGGCGGCAAGGGCCACGCCCGCGACCAGGGCGCCGGCGCGCGGCCAGGCCCAGCCCAGGGCGATCAGGCCGACGCCGAGCAGCCCCACGGTGCCGAGCTGGATGGCCAGGCTCGTTCCCGCCGCGACACACCAGACGTCCAGGCGCGCGTCGCCGCCCGCCAGGGACATCTCCTGGAACTGAACTTTGCGCGTGCCCGCGACCGGGAAGGAAACCGCGATCGGGAGCGCCGCTTCGCACAGGCCCCGTTCGACGCGACGGAACGGGATCGCGTCCGCCGCCTGCAGGGTCGACTGGGCGTGGAGGAGTCCGAGGTTGGTCGCCGGCGGGGTCTTCACGTCCGGCGTCGGTGGCGACTCGGGGTCGGAGGGCAGCGGGGACTCGGTCCGGCTGGCCAGTTCGGACGCGCGCCCCGGCTGCTTGGAGGGACGCGGCGACGGGGTGTTCGCGGACTTTCCGCCGGCGAACCGGCCCTCATCGGTGGACGGGGGCTGCATCCCTCCCGCGGAGGTTTCCCCCGCCGGGGCGGCCCCGCCCTTGGCGGCGGCCTGCTTCTCCATCTCCAGGTCCGGGTCCGCGGCGGGGGCGGGTGCAGACTTCTTCCCCTTCAGCGCGCGCTCGAGCTTGTCGCCCGCCTGGGCGAGTTGGCCGTCGTCATACCGGTCCGCTTCGCGAGGCCGTCTTTCCTCGGCCTTCCGTTCCAGGTCCTTGAGGCGGGCATCGGCGATGTTGCCGCGCACGTTCTGATAGTCCCGCCCGGCCTCGGCGAACTCTTCCTGGTCCGCGGTCTCGTTGTGGTCCATCGGCTCGTCGGCTATCTGTTGCGGCTTGTCGGCGGCGGCGCGGTCGCCCTTGCGCTGTTGGCGGTAGTTGCCGATCGTCGCTTCTTCGCTCGCGGAGCGGCCGTCATCGGCGAGTTCCTTCTCCCGGTTTTTCTGGTCCGCCCCGCGGAGATTGCGCCGGTGCTCCCGCTGGGCCGGCCCCGAGGCGGGTTCCGGCGCGGCCGCCCCGGGCGCGGCATAGCCCGACGAGGCCGCGATGTCCTGCTCCCCCATGTCGCGCAGCGTGAATTCGGTGTTGATCCGGTCCGCAGCGCGCGACTGGCTGGGCGCCCCTTCATCGAGAGACATCGACGCCGCCTTGAAGAGGCGGGCGGATCGCTTTCCGACGGTGACGACCAGGCCGGCGGCGACCGCCACGACGAGGGCGGCGATGGCGCCGAAGCGGATCAGGGGATGGATTTCGTACGCGCGCAGCGCGTCGCGCAGCCAGAGGAGGAAGGCGCATGCGCCGGCGAGGGTCCCCACGGCCAGGCCGATGCCCAGGATCCAGGCCAGGGCGGTGATCAGCCAGGGGGGCACCGCTTCCTTCAGGATGCGGCCCATGCGCTCGAACAGGCGCGGCGCCTCCATCCCCGGTTCCACCGCCGCGAGCCGGAGCGAACCCTCCGCGTCGAGCATGTGGTAGCCGCCGGGCAGATAGACGGCCCAGCGCACGGCCTCCATCTTGATGTCGGATTCGGGGGCGCGGAAGGACGGTCGGGCGGCGAGCCCGAGTGCGCCGACCTTCTGCGTCCAGACCACGCTCACGTCGCACTGGATCCGGCCCGCGGTCGCGCGCGGGAGCGGGAAGCGGATCTTGCCGCCTTCTCCCAGGCTCGGCTTGACCGGTTCGCCGTCCACATATCCGCCCCACACGGTGGCGGTGTCGGGGAAGGCGAGTTCGAGATACTGCTTGTCGGTGTTGGTGAGCCGGGCGTTGAGGTAGGTCAAGGCGTCGCCGTCGGGCTGCACGATCGTGTGCAGGTCGCACATGCCCATCTGGGCGGCCTCGACCTGGCCGCGCTGGTGGGTGGTGACGCGGAAGACCGCTTGCGCGGGCGTGCGGGCGAACCGCAGCATGTGGGTATAGGCCAGGGAAGCGTCCCGGAACTCCTCGGGCAATTCCTGGCGGTCGAGGGCGGTCGTGCCCTGTCCGCGGACGAGTTCCACTTCCGCGCCCGACTGATCGCGGGCGACGAGGAGGACGCCTTCCATGCGCTCGACCCCGGCGATCTCCGGCGGGGAGACGCGGACCTGGGGGTCGTCGTCGGGGACGGCCATTTCGTACCCCATGGTGATGCGGACCGCGCCCTTGCGGCTGCCGGCAAAGGTCAGTTCCCAGGCGCCGTCCTCGAAGCGTCGGCCCTGGAGATCCTCCGCGTCGACGCGCGAATTGAGGGCCCCGGTCGGGAGGGTCACGCGCAACCGGCGGATGCCGGCGCGTTCCACCTCGAGGTCGGCGACGCAAAGGGCGGTGACGAGGCCGCGGCGGATCTCGGCCACGGTCGTGGAGCGCGCCTGGATGCGCGGCGTCAGCGGCTTCGCCGCCACGCGCACGGACCAGGTCGCCCCCGCGCACCGATACGCCAGGACGGGGTTCGTCGCGCGCAGCTCGCCGGGGAGTTGCCCGATCGGAATCTCGCCGACCTGATCCGTTCCCGCGGCGGTCACTTCGATTTCACCGGCGGCGGCGAAGGCCGCCCAGCCGCGCTGCTCTTTTGCGCCGGCCCAGACCAGGCCGCCCAGCGGGGACGCCGCCTTGGTCGTGTCCACCCGCGACTCGGTCTCCACCGCCAGCGCGAGGGCCCCCGTGCGACCCGCCTTCAGGTCGATGCGCAGGGTCCGATCCGCGTCGCGGAACGTCCAGTCGCGCACGTGCGCGCCGGACACCTTCACCGGCTCTTGGCCGGGCGGAAGGGTCAAGTCGACGGCGAAAACGGGCGCGCGGGAAACGTCCGCGGCGATCCGGTGCAGGCCGGAGATCCGATCCGACTCCACGCGGTAGAGGGTGAAGACCTCGACGCGCGTCTCCGGCGCGAGCGGGGAGACCGCCACCTTGATCTCCCCCTTGCGTTCGCGCAGCCGGTACGCGAGTCGCGAGCCGACCTGCTGGAGCCACGCGGGGAGTTCCTTGGGGTTGACCTGCGCGGCCCCGGCGGTCGCGGCGGTCTCGACCGCGGTTTCGCCCCGGGAGGCCACGCCGATCACGTCGGTGGACTCGACCGTGTCGAGCAGGTCGAGCCGGGGCAGGACCACTTCGCCGCGCCCGGGCAGGGCGGCGGCGGCTTCCACCTGCAGCGCGACCGTGCCGAGCGTGCGGCGGAGCAGATTCACTTCCAGGAGGTCGCCGGAGGCGCGCCAGTCCCGTACGGCCTTGCCGGTGACGGTGAGGATCTCGAGATCCGCGGGACGGCGGAAACGCAACGCGGACGCGCCGATCTCGTCGATGGTGATCGCCGCGACCGTGCGCAGGACGAGGGTGTCCTTCTCGATCATCACGCTGCTCTCGGACGACACCCGCAGGCGCGGCGTCTTGCGTTCGACCCCCAGCGTCACCGCGGCGGGGAGACGGGCGTACCGCCATCCCGCGCGCACGGTCTGGGCGAGGCCTTCGAACTGGGATTGGACGGCGGCGGTCTCGATCCGTTCGGCCGCGCGGGTCCCCTCCTCGCGGGTCGCCAGTTCGGCGTCCGCGGCCAGGGCGATCGTGCCGGCCTGCTCGCGCGCCCCCTCGACCGCGGGCGGTTCGAGGACGAACGTCCCCGGCAACCCGTCGATGGGGGCGTCGTGGCGCACCCGCAGCACGGTTTCGCGCGTGATGCGGGGCACGAACCGGACGTGGAGGAGGCGGTCCTGGTCGCGGTTCTCGACGTACCAGCGGGCGACCGCGTCCCCCTCGACCGCGAGCACGGCGGCCTGCGAGGCGAGGCGGAAGGCGATCTGGTCCAGCCCGCCGCGTTCGACCACGATCCGGTACCGGCCGAGTGCCTCGACGACGCCGGCGCCGACCTGGAAGAGGGTGCGGTCCTCGACGCGATAGGTGGCCCCCGCGTCGGCCTGGCCGTCGCGCGGGCGCCATTCGAGATTCAGGGAGGAGCCGGGCGCCGGCGCCACGCGCACGCGATTGCGCGCCTCGCCCAGGATCTCCTGCGGGGCGTCGGGCGACGCCAGGAAGACCAGGTCGCGGCCGTCCGCTTCGAACTCGACCACGGCGGCGGCGGCCGGAATCAGCGGAATCTCGACCGTCGCCCGGCGCTCCGAGCGGGCCACCGGCGCAGTCAGCCGCACGTCGATGCGCACGTCGCCGTCGCCCTGGAGGAGGAACTTCACCGTCGACCCGGAGTCGAGCATGCGGACCGCGCCGGCGGGTTCGCAGGTCCAGGAGTCGATTCGATATTCGCCCGCAGGAAAGGGGACTTCACCCCAGGAGTCGCCCATTCGCCGGGCGTCGATCCGCAACGTGAAGACGGCCTCCTCCCCGACTACGCGGCCCTCGTAGGAGGCGCGCAGGACCGAAGCGCCCGATGGCGGTGCGAAGGGCGCCTGCGCAACCGCCGGGACGGCCGCCGATAGCAGCGCCGACAGCAGGAGCAGGAGCCCCGCGGCACGGGAAGCGGCGCTGCGGGCGCGGTGCGACCCGGGAGGGGTGCGGTGCGTGTGTTGTTCGGGGCTCATGGCGCGATCCTCACTTCTTCTCGGCATCCGGGGCGTTCCGCGGTCGGGACACGCGCACGACCAGGAGCAGGGATTTCTGTTCCGGTTCGAGTCCGTGGGTCAGGGAGAAGGCGAGCGCGCCGTCCTCGGCGATCCGCGCGCCGCCCTGCACGGGAGCCAGGGCCAGCGAAGGAAGGCCCGGGGATGCCGCGCCGTCGGGTCCGACGGCGGAGCCGAGTACGGCGGCCCACTCGCCGTCCGCGTCGACGCGGAACCCGTCGCCGTCGCGGCGTGCGCGCACGCGCAGGGCGAGTCCGGTGGCGGCGCGTACGGCGGCGGCGGCATCATCCGCGAGGTAGGCGGCGTCTTCCCGCTCCGCGCCGCCGCCGAAGCGGCCGACGGGGGAGGTCCCGGTGAGGCCGAGCCGACGCTCGACGCCGCGACGCCGGTCGGCGGCGTCGAGGAGTTCCCGCGCGGCCGCGGGGGAAAGCGCCAGGCCGGAAGCGGGAAAAGCGGCCCCGCGCTCGCTCGCGCGCAACGCGTCCACTTCGATCACGTCCGCCTCGACCGCGACGAATTCAGAACCCTCCCGGGCGATCTCCGCCAGGGCGGCGGCGAGGCCGGGGCGGGCGCCGCGCCACAGTACGCGGCCACCCGGGACGGAGAGCGCACCGGCGGCATGCGCGCGCAGCCACGCGGGGGCGGCATGTCCCGGGGCGCGCGTCGCGGCGGACACGGGCCGGAACGGGTTTTCCGGTTCGGCACGGGCCGCGGCCCGCGGCACCGCCACGCCCAGGGAGTCGAACGGCGCGACCTCGTCGAGGGAGGGGATCCGGGCCACGCTCCAGCGGTCGGCGGCCGGGGCCCCGCCCAGGCAGAGGATGCCGTCCCGAATCCAGGCCTCGATGCCGAGGCGCGCGCACGCGGCGCGCACCACGGCGGCGGCGGAGGCCCCGGCCGGCCAGTCGCCCGCGGCCGTCGATCCCGCCGGCGCCGGTCCGTGCACCACGCCCAGGCCCGCGCGCCGGGCGGCTTCGCCCGCCGTCTCGAGCGCCGGTCCCGCCGGCCACGCGTCGTTGGTCCCGGTCCCCGCGAGTCGAGGATCCTCGTCCACGGATCGGCGCGCGCCGCCCGCCGGCGCATGGGCCGCGACGATGCGCACGATCAGCGCGAGCACACGGTCGCCCTCGTCGCTGCCGAATTCCCGGCCGAGCCGCCACGCGAACGCCCCGCCGGGGGCCACGCCCACGGCTCCCGCCGCGATCCGCTCCGCCGCGCGCGGCAATTCGATCGGCCCCAGGGGCGTCTGCGCCCACGAGGACGATTCGGCCCGGCGCAACTCGCACCGAACGCCCACCGCCACGCGTCCGCCTCCGTCCAACCCGCCCGGCCGCAACGTGATGCGGATCCGACTGATCTCCCGGCCGCTCTGCGGAACCTTTTCCACGGACGACCCGGGTCGTTCCAGCCGCCACCCGGCCACGTAGGGGTGTTGCGTTTCCGTCTCGAAGCGCGCGTCGGTCCCTTCCAGGGCCGCGGCGGCGAATTCCCGCAGCACACGGCTCTTGTTGCGCGCCTCGTGCAGCAACGCCTCGAACTCCTCCGCCCGGAGCGCGCGCGTCCCGGCCGGCGCCAGCGCCCGCCAACCCTCGAGCGGCACCTCGATCAGCGCCGCGCGGAACTCCACCGTGTGCCCGATCGCTCCCCGCAGCGCCCCGAGGAAGGAGCGGACTTGCGCGTGCACCGCGCGCGTGTGCGTCACCCAGAGCATTTCCCCATCGGCCCCCAGCGCCGCCTCCGGGCCGCCCCATCCGGCCCCGGGTTCAGCATCCCGGACCAGCGCGACGAGAGCCCGGAGCGCCTCCGCGGATCGATCTTCCCCCGTCCCGGGGACGGTCGCTTCCAGCGCGGGAAGCAGATCCCCGACCGGGTACGCGCGCGTCACCGTTTCGGTCCCCGCCCGCGCGCGCGGGACGATGTCGATTCGGCTCCCGTCCGAAAACCACGTCAGGCTGCTCCCATCGAGGAGCGCATCCAGCACCGTCCCGGCGGGCGCGTCTTTCACCTTTGCGGTGAACCGGTCGCCGGCGGCGGCCAGCGCTTCGGCACAGGCGGCATCCATCGCCAGGGTCACGCCCGACTGCGCCTGCATCGCCTGCAGGATCCCGGCCAGGGGCGCCTGGGTGAAGTCGAGGGTGACCCGCGCCCGCCCCAGGGTTTCTTCCGCCGGATCCGCCTGGAGCGGGTGGGAAAGAGAGAGGAAGACGAGGAGGCTTCCCCACAGGACGGCCCCGGTGGCGCGCGAATGCATGGCTGCGCGGCGGTTCGAGACGGATTTCATGCCCCCTCCGGATCAGTCGACATGGAAACGACGGTCGGCCTCTCCCGGCCGGCCCGCTTGGAGAGACGGTCGCACCCCGGGGGGGAGCGACGAAGCAGGAATGACGGATTGGACGCCAGGAATACCGTCCCAGTTTCCAACTATTCCGCATTCCGGTCAAGAGAGCAATGCAGGGCCCGAGGTCTTGGGCGATCGGTGCGCCGGCGGGGGCGGTCCCGGGTGGATCGTCCGGATCCCGCAACCCCTATGGAGATAAAGGGATGCACAGGCCGGGGGGCCTCGGCCTCCGGCCGCTCCGGCACCGGCTTCGCGGTCGGGCCGAGCGCGCCGCTCGCCGACGGGCACGCGTGGCCGCACCCGATTCGGTCGGATCCTCGACGCCCTCAGGCCGTCTTCGCCGGCGACCCCCGCCGCCGCTCGACCTCCGGGGGCGGCGCCTGCCCGTTCCCCCCACCCTTGCTCTCGAGGAACGCCCGGAAGAGATCCACCGGCACCGGGAAGACGATGGTGCTGTTGTTCTCCGCTCCCACCTGGACGAGCGCCTGCAGGAATCGCATCTGCATCGACATCGGATGCTTCTCCATCATCGCCGCCGCCTCGGTCAGCCGGGCCGCGGCCTGGAATTCGCCGTCGGCGTGGATGACCTTGGCGCGCCGCTCGCGCTCGCTTTGCGCCTGCATCGCCATGGCCCGCTTCATGTGTTGAGGCAGGTCCACGTGCTTCACCTCGACGAGGGATACCTTCACCCCCCACGGATCGGACTGCACGTCGAGCGTCTCCTGCAGGCGACGATTGATGCGCTCGCGATCCGACAGCAGTTCGTCGAGTTCCGCCTGCCCCACGATGCTGCGGAGCGTCGTCTGGGACAGTTGGCTGGTGGCGTAGCCGTAGTTCTCCACCTCGAGCACGGCCTTCATCGGATCGAGCACCCGGAAGTAGACGACCGCATTGACCTGGACCGACACGTTGTCGCGCGTGATCACGTCCTGCGCCGGCACGTCGTGAACGAACGTGCGCAGGCTCACGCGCATCATCCAGTCGATCGGCCAGAAGATGAAGACCAGGCCGGGCCCCTTCGGCACCGGCAGGACCCGGCCGAGCCGAAAGACCACGCCCCGCTCGTACTCCGAGAGGATGCGCAGGCAGGTCAGGATGTAGAAGGCGACGATTCCCAGCGTGATCCCGATGGCTTGCAGGATCATGGCGTTTCCTCCTTTTCCCCGCCGAGGGGCGGGGACGCTACGGTCAGGGTGAGCCCCTTGCGATCGCGCACGACCACCCGCTGGCGGGCGGCGAGCGGGGTCGGCGACACCGCCCGCCAGTACTCCCCGTGCACGAACACGGTCCCGACAAACCCGCCGGCGGCGGCGGTGAAGTCTTCCAGGACTTCCGCTGCTTCCCCCACCATCCCTTCCGTCCCCGTGCGGACCTGCGCGCGGTGGGCGCGGACGATGTTGCCGACCAGGAAGGCGGCGATGAGCCCGGTCGCGACCGCCACCGGGACGACGACGCCGGCGGAGACGCGCAGGAACCCGGTCGGCGAATCCACGAGCATGAGACCGCCGAGCACCAGGCAGGCGATGCCGCCCGCGGTCAGGGCGCCGAAGCTCACCACGTACGCCTCGGCGACGAACAGGCCGAGCGCCAGCACGATCAGCGCGAGTCCGGCCCCGTTGAGCGGCAGAACGGCGAGGCCGAAGCAGCCGAGCACGAGACAGGCGATGCCGAGCGTCCCGGCCACCCCCCACCCGGGGCTGTAGAGTTCGAAGAGGATGCCGTAAAAGCCGAACATCAGGAGCAGGAACGCGACGTTGGGATCGGAGATGGCGCCCAGCAGGCGCTCGCCCCACCATGGAGGAATGTGGAGGACCACGGCGTTGCGGGTGGCGAGTGGCGAGTGGTCCGGGAGTCGCGCCACCCGGCGCCCGTCGAGTTTCGTCAGCAGGTCGGCGACGTCGATCGCGTCCAGGTCGACCACGCCCTCGCGCACCGCTTCGCTCGCGGTGATGGAAAGGCTCTCGGAGACGGCGCGTTCGGCCCAGTCCGCGTTCCGTCCGTGCCGCTCGGCCAGCGCGCGCGCCCACGCGCGCGTGTCGTTGACGACCTTGGTTTCCGTCGCGGATGGCCCCGGCTGTACCGGCGGCGGCTGCCCGGCACCGCCCTCGGGCCCTCCGGCCGGCGGAGCGTCGGGAGATTGCGGCGGGCCGATCGGCAGCCCGCCGATCTGTACCGGGTGCGCCGCGCCGATGTGGGTCCCCGGCGCCATCGCCGCGAAATCCGCCGCCAGCGTCAGAAAGAGGCCCGCCGATGCCGCCCTCGCCCCCTGCGGCGAGACGAACACCACCACCGGCACACCACACCCGAGCAGATCCCGTACGATCTCCCGCGTCGAATCGACCAGCCCGCCCGGCGTGTCCAGCTCGATCAGCAGACACTCCGCCTGCGCGTGTTCGGCCTGCTCCTTGGCCCGCCGCAGGTAGCGCGCGGCGACCGGCGTGATCGGTTCATCCTCCACGCGCACGGAAAAGACGATCGGCGTGGGGGAGGGCCGGTCCGCCGGCTCGGTGGTCGGGGCTTGCGCCGTCAACGGCGTTGCGGCGATCAGAAGTGCAAATGAGACGAGGACCGTCACGCGCATGATACACCTCCCCTTCCCGCGTCGGGGTTTACGGCGTCGTGGCCGGAGGCGAGAAAGGAAGCGCAAACCCGGTGCCCGCGGGGGGGATTCGGGGGCGCAGCGGGTGGTTCCGGCGGCAGGAAGCGTGCCACGACGTCCGCGTGCGCGAACGGGAGGCCTCGGACCGCCAGACCCGCCGCGGGTCAGGGATCAGCCCGGCGAGCGCGCGGCCGATGTGCGGCGGGACCATCGGATCGCGTTTGGAGTCGAGCCGGAGCAGGGGGACGGGAAAGCCCCGGCCCGTGTCGCGGCGCGCGCGCCGGGCGTGGCGGAATTCGGCGGGGAACGGGGAGGGGAGTCCCTATGATCATGGGTGTCCTATCTATCCCCGGCGAGCCCCGGGGCGCGAAAGGTGGCCGAGCTGTCGATTCGATCGGATTCGTCGTCCTTGCGCGGCCCCAGCCGGCGCTTGCGCTACCCCGGCGCCTTCGTCAGAATGTCGGCTTCGATTCGGCCGCCCCTATTCGGGAATCCACCATGCGCCACCCGCTGCCCGTCCGGGTCCTCCTCGTTGCGATCCTGGCCATCCTGCCGCTCTCTTCCTGTTCGTGTCGCAAGAAGACCGACGCGGAGCTTGCCGCGGAAGAGCGCGCGAAGGTGGAGAAGCGCCTGCGCTCCTGCCTGTCGCTGTTCCCGTATCGGGCCTTCAAGGCGTGCCTGCGCTCGAAGGGCCAGCCCGGACGTCCGGAGGTCTTCGACCGGCTCGAGCAGGCGGTTGCGGCCACGGAGGCCGGGGTCCTTTCCGCCGCCCCGGACCAGCCGAAGCCGGCCGCGGCGTTTTCCGAGCTGGCGATCGCCCTCTATCGCTCCCGCGAGACGCTGAAGGACGTCGACGAGGACGACTTTCCCACGCTCTGGGCCGCGTCGCACCCGCCGGGGACCCCCCCGCCGTTCGCAGGCTACGACGCGGGCATGGAGCACGCCAGCTTCGCGCTGATCTGGATGGCGCTCGACCTGTCCGGCCGCAGCGGCCCGCTCCCCGCGCGCGAGGTGGTCTTCTACGAGCTTGCGCGGGCCAAGGAGGGCCCGAACTGGCCGCTCCCGGTGCGGGCCGCCGTGCGGTTGGGCCGCGGCGCGGCGTTCGCCGCCGCCAAGTTTCACTACGCCGCGGAGGAGGAACTCACCGGATACCTCGCGCTCGTCGGCAGTCCCGAACCGATCCTGCCCGTGAACCTGGCGGGATCCACGCTCGAGTCGGAACGTCTGCGCGCGCTCATGCTGGGCATCGGACACGTTGCGCGCGCTTGGAATCGAATGGGGCTCGATCGCGGGGAGGGCGCGGTCGATGACCTGGACGTGGGGATCGAGCACCTGGCCCATGCGGGCGGCGAAAACGAACTCGTCTTGTGGGGGCGCGCGTTCGTGCACGCCAAACGGGGCCGCTACGAGAAGGCCGCCGAGGCGCTCGACCGGCTCGCGGACAGCCCCCACCTCGAGGAGACCGCGAAACAGGAGGTCCGGGTCAGCGCCGCGTCGCTGCGGTCGAAAGGGACCGATCCGGTGATCTTCGCCAAGTACCGCGCCATGGGTGACCTGATCGCCGCGCTCCTCGCGCGCGCCGGCGGACTCGAGCGGGTACTGGTTGCCGCGCTCGGCGAGGAGAAGGGGAAGCAGGCCTACCGCCCGGTCGCCTGGCTCCACGGCGCGCGCGTGGGATTCCAGCAGGCGGCGGAGGGCGGCAGCCTCAGCGAGTGGGCCAAGGACCTCGGCGAGGAAGGCCTGGCCCTCGGCAAGCGGGGCGTGGAGCACGTGAAAGCGATGATCGGGGGCGGCGAGGCGAAGTAGCGGCCGCACGGCGGTCCGCGCCCCGCCCGGAGCGCGTGAGCGGCGTCGGTGGGGATCACGCGACGGGGACCCCGGCCCCCCCCGGCGCGTTGCCGGTGTGGCTGTAGAGGACGATCGAATCCACCGCCACCTCGGCATCCTAGCCAACCGTCTCCGAGAACACGATGCGAAGCTGGACGGGCGCATCCAAGGAGAAGGCAAGATCTGCAACCGGGTAGCGTGGGCCGCCACCGGCTTTCTCGACCGAGGACGGGACATACACGGAGCCAGGCAAGAACACGCTCCGTCGGCGCATCGCACTGCGGGTGGGTTGGACGAAGAGGAGGACGAGCGCGGCTTCGGGCGGCTCTCCTGCGCACCAGCGAGCAGGTCCGTCACGAAGCGACCGGCGTGATCGGCTCTTCCTCCAACCGCACAGTCCATACGATCGGCGCGGGGGGCTGTCCGCCGGCTCGGTCGTCGGTGCTTGCGCCGTCAACAGCGTCGCGGCGGTCAGAAGTGCGAAACAAAGAGGACCGTCACGTGCATGATACGCCTCTCCGTTCCACCGCGGGGTTCGCGGCTCCGTGGCGGGAGTCGGGAGAGGGGGCGCAAACCCGTGTGCCCGCGGTGCCGAACCGGAGTCGCCGTGAGTGGTTCCGGGGGCAGGGTCGGCGTTTGCGGGCCCGCAGGCGTCGCGCCCCGCCGATGAACGCCCCCGCATGTGCCGGCGCGGGGATTCGGAGGGTCCGGCACGGGATGTGCGTTTGCTACGTTCGGATCGGACTTGCCGATGAGGTGATCCATGAAAAAGAGCGAGGATTCCCTTCGGCGTAGAGTCGCCGAACTGGTGGCGGATGCAAAACGGAGACGGGCCGAGTCGGCACGCGATTTCGCGGCGAATGCGGCCGACGCGATGAGACGGCGTGCCGAGTTCGGCCCGTGGGCGACCGAGCTACTCCGCTCCGTGATTTTGCCGCGCCTCCGTCTCGTCGAGAGTCTGGTCCCGGACTCCCGCTGCCCGGATACGATCGAGGGTGCGGGCCTCACGCTCACCTTCAACGTCTCCCGCAGGATCCCGGCGACCGTCACCCTCCATATCATCCTGGACCTTGATGATGATGGGAAGGTCCATGTGCGCTGCCTTCCTTCGATCCTGCCGATCCTGATGGAGATTCGGCCGCAGGACGAATTGGCGTTGCCGCTGCAGTCCCTGACCGACGCGTCGATTGCGGACTTCGTGGAGACGGGCCTCGTGCGGTTCGTCGACGACTGGCTTCGGCTTCAACGGGACCCGGCCTATCGGCGGGACAACCAGGTTCCGGATCCGGTCTGCGGCATGCGGGTTGATCGGTGGAACCCAGTGGGGTCCGAAGAGCATGACGGCACTCGCTGGTTTTTTTGCTCTCGAGCGTGTCGGGACCGGTTCGTGGCCGACCCGGCGTCGTTCCGTTCACCCAAGGGGAGTTCCGCATGAGCCTCGAGACCTTGGCGACACGGATCCGGGAGTTGCTGCGAGAACATGAGACTCGTCTGGCCGAGGAGCGCACCGGCCTCGAGCAGCAGATGGCGGCGATGGAAGATCGCCGGCACCGGCTCGAAACTGCCGCGACTCCGATCCTCGAGGCGGTGGTTACGCCGCGATTGCAGTCGGTCGCCGAGTTGCTCGGAGACGCAGAGCTGCACTTCGACCGCGAGCGGCTGTGGGCGACCGTGGAGCTGAATCGCTCGAAGGCATTGCCTCTCTCGATCGCTCTTTCGGTCGGGTTCGTGCAGACGGAGAGCGGAGGCGAAGTGCGCTTCGAGCCTCGCGTGCGCCCCACGTGGAGCGGCTTTCCCCCCGCGGAGGCGGTGGCGGTTTCGGTCGAGCAACCGGACGAAGATGCGATCAGAGATTTCCTCGACGAACGAATCGTGCCCTTCGTTCGGCGGTATCTGGAACTTCAGGAGGAACCCGCCCTGCGGCGAAACTTCCTCGTCCCCGACCCGGTCTGCGGGATGCGCGTGGATCGCCGCCAGGCTGCAGCCCAGGCAGAGCACGCGGGCCAAACCTACTATTTCTGCGCCGAGGTTTGTCGGGCCCGATTCGTGGCCGATCCGCCATCCTTCGTAAACCGTCAGAGCGTGGACGCCTCCGGCGCATAGGGCCGACCGGAAGCACCGATCGGGTCGAGGCGTTGGAGACGGGTAGTTCGGTGCCCCTGCAATGGTGTGCCGATCCTCCTGCCCCCAGCGACGATCTCCTATCCAGACGACGGTTGGATTGCGGAATACTCCGCCCGAGCACGCTGGATTCCCCACCCGGGTGGGGGCTGAGCCTGGGCGGAAAAGACGTTCCGCGGTCGTTGCCCGGATTCGACATCGTCGCCGCCGATCGTGCCCTCTGGCAGGGCGCACCGTTCGGCCCGTGATTTGCACCAGCAGGATTCGGGGACAACCGCTGCCCTCGACGGCGGGGAAAGCGATCGTCGGGGATCCGTCAAGCAAGCTTCTCCGGCCGGGAGGGGGCCCTCGAGGGAGGTGGCCTTGAAGGGGAGGTACGCAGATCCCATGAGAAGGCCCGAATCGAATTGCCGGGTCGTCGCTCCGGCGCATCGAGCGTGCGCCCATGCGCGGCTTGCCTGGTTGCTGCTTGGCGCGATGATTGCGGTCGCGGCGGGATACGGCCTCGGCCGGCGATCCGGCTTGGACTCCGCGTCCTCCGACCTTGTCGTCGCGCGGGGTCAATCCGCCGCCCCGGCGACTCTGTACACTTGCGGCATGCATCCGGAAGTGATCCAGGATCGTCCCGGAAGCTGCCCCAAGTGCGGGATGAAGCTGGTCCCGATGAGCCCCGATCGCGCGCGTCTGATCCGGGGCGACGCAGGATCCGAGGACGCAGGGGACAGCGGGCGGAGGGTGCGGTACTGGCGCGCCCCGATGGATCCGACGTACGTTCGGAATGAACCGGGGAAGAGTCCAATGGGAATGGACTTGGTGCCAGTCTACGAGGACGAAGTCTCCGGGGGGCCAACCATCCGAATCGATCCGGTCACCGAACAGAACATGGGGATTCGGTACGCGAAAGTTCGTCGCGGACCTCTGGATCGGAAGGTGCGCACGTTGGGGCTGATCCAATACGATGAATCCGGGCTCGGCACGGTGTCGACCCGGGTGGACGGATGGATCGAAAAGCTGCACGTGCAGCAGACGGGCACGCAGGTGCATGCCGGCGATCCTCTGTTCGATCTTTACTCGCCGCAACTCTACAGCGTGCAGGACGAGTTTCTGACGGCGCTGCGCGCGACCCGCGATGCCGCGGGTCGCGGGGAGGACCAGGCGGCGGCAATGGTGCGACGCAATCTGGAGTCGGCGCGGATGCGATTGCGGCTCTACGATATCAGCGAGGCGCAGATCTCCGCCCTCGAGAAGGATGGCGTCCTCCGGCGGACCCTGACGGTTTCCTCCCGGTTGACCGGAATCGTGATTCACAAGGGGGTCGTCGACGGGGACCATGTTCGTGCCGGCGCTCCGGTGTATCGCATCGCCGATCTTTCGACGGTATGGGTGATGGGGAAGGTGTACGAGTCCGATCTGCCCTTCATTCGGCTCGGCCAGGAAGCGCGGATGACGCTCGACTACCTCCCCGGTCGCGAGTGGCGCGGGCGGGTCACCTACGTCTATCCGTACCTGGAGCCCGGTTCGCGCGAGGTGCCGGTGCGCATGGAATTCCACAATCCGGGGTACGACCTCAAGCCGGGCATGTACGCGACGCTCGAGGTCCGCTCGCGACGGGCGGAACAGGCGGTTCTGGTTCCCGCCCCCGCCGTCCTTCGGTCCGGTGAGCGGAACGTCGTATTCGTGGCAGCGGGGGACGGTTCGTTCGAACCGAGAAGCGTGGCGGTCGGGTCGCGGGGGGCGGAGGACGAGTACGAGGTCCGTTCCGGCTTGGCCCCCGGCGAGACGGTGGTCTTGAGCGGCCAGTTCCTGCTCGATTCGGAGAGCCGGTTGCGGGAGGCCACGCTCAAGATGCTCGATCCGTCGCGCGCGAATCCGGCGGCTGCGGGAGATCCCGTGCGGGCGGCGACTGGGCCGGGGGGCGGCGCGCCGTCCGGTCCCGTGCGCTATGTCTGCCCGATGCCGAGCCACGCCAGCGTTCTCCATGACGTGGCGGGTCGGTGTCCCCTGTGCGGAATGACGATGGTGCCGGTGTCCGATTGGAGCACGGAGGGAAGCCCGCTGGATCATTACACATGTCCGATGCCGGTGCACCGACACGTCCGGGGGGACGCGCCCGGGAAGTGTCCCGAGTGCGGGATGACCCTCATTCCGATCACCCGCGAGGAGGCCGAGCGCTTTCGTCGGGCGGGCGACGGGACGCCCGCGCCGTCGCTCTACACCTGTCCGATGCCTGCGCACGCCGACGTGGTGAGAGCGGCGCCCGGTGCTTGCCCGCGTTGCGGCATGACCCTGGTGCCGACCGCGCAGGTCCCGCACGGCCGGGACGCGGAGCGGCACTGGCGCGAGGCCCGGGAACGCGAAGGGCGGGAAGGCCACGGCGGTCACGAGGGCCATTGAGGAGCCGGTCATGATCGAGCGCGGGATCGCCTTCTTCTTGCGCCACCCGTTCGTCGTCTTCGTGATGGTGGCCGCGATCCTCGCCGGCGGCGTCTACTCGGCCCGCAACACCACGCTGGATGCCATTCCCGATCTGTCGGACGTCCAGGTGATCATCTTCACCGAGTACCCCGGACAGGCGCCCCGGATCGTCGAAGATCAGATTACCTATCCCCTGACCACCAAGATGCTCTCCGTGCCGTACGCCAAGGTCGTGCGCGGGTACTCATTTTTCAATTATTCCTTCGTCTACGTGATCTTCGAGGACGGCACGGACATGTACTGGGCGCGCAGCCGCGTCCTCGAGTACCTGTCGCAAATCCGTTCGCTGCTGCCGACGGGGGTCTCACCGCAGCTGGGCCCCGACGCGACCGGCGTCGGCTGGGCGTTCCAGTACGTGCTTACGAGCCCGACGCGCGACCTGGCCCAGCTTCGGTCCTTGCAGGATTGGTATCTCAAGTACGGGCTGACCGGAGTGGAGGGAGTCAGCGAGGTGGCGTCGATCGGGGGGTACGTCCGACAGTACCAGGTGACGGTGGATCCCGAGAAGCTGCGCGGCTACGGAATCCCGATCCAGAAAATCCGGCAGGCGATCCAGCGCTCGAACAATGAGGTCGGTGGTCGGACACTCGAGCAGGCGGAAACGGAGCTGCTCCTGCGCGGGCAGGGGTACCTCGGCACCTTGACGCCGGAAGAGCTGCAGGAGGCTGGGCGTGGGGGCATCTCGCTGGACATCGCGCGCGGCGCCAAGGTCATGCGGGAACTGGAGGAGATCGCGCTCGGGGTTCGCGCGGACGGGACGCCGATCCTGCTGCGCGAGGTCGGCAGCGTCGGCCTCGGTCCGGAGATGCGGCGCGGCCTCCTGGAGTGGAACGGACAGGGAGAGGTCGTCGGCGGGATCGTCGTGGTTCGCTACGGCGCGGACACCCTCGAAACGATCCGCCGCGTCAAGCAGCGGCTCGAAGAGCTCCGACCCGGACTGCCGGACGACGTCGAGATCCAGGTCGGGTACGATCGCACTGCCCTGATCGAACGGGCCGTCGCCACGCTTCGAGATACGTTGATCGAAGAGTCGATCATCGTCTCGCTGGTGATCACCCTCTTCCTCCTCCACTTCCGCAGCGCCCTCGTCCCGATCCTCACCCTGCCGCTGGCGATCCTGATGAGCTTCTCGATCATGCACATGCAGGGCCTGGGTGCGAACATCATGAGTCTGGGGGGAATCGCCATCGCCATCGGGGCCATGGTGGACGCCTCGATCATCACGGTGGAAAACGTCCACAAACACTACGAGTACGAAACCGGCCGGAGGGATCACTGGGCGCTGGTCCAGGAAGCGTGTGTTGAAGTCGGACCGACCCTGTTCTTCGCCCTGCTCGTCATCACGGTCAGTTTTCTGCCGATCTTCACCCTGGAGGCCCAGGAGGGGCGCCTGTTCAAGCCGCTGGCGTACACCAAGACCTATGCCATGGGCGCGTCGGCCTTCCTGGCGGTCACCGTCTCGCCGCTCCTGGCCGGCTACTTCATCCGTCGCTCCGTGCTGCCGGATCGGTGGAGCGCGCTGCGCCGGCGGCTCGCCGTGGGCCTCTCCCCGGCGATTGTCGGTCTGCTGGTGCATCTGCTCGGTCATCGCATGTCCGGAGGGCACGCCCCGCTTTTCCTGGGCCTCTCGGCGTGGACCTGGATGTCGGCGGGCGCCGCCGCGATCGTTTTTTTCGCCCTCTTGCCCCAGGCGCTCCACCCCGAGGCCCGCAACCCCGTGAATCGCCTGCTGATCGCGCTCTACCAGCCGATTCTCTCCGGGATCCTGGAGCGGCGAAGCCGCTGCTGGGCGGTGATCGTGCTCGCCGTCCTCGCGGTCGCGTCGATCGCAATCCCCTGGCGGGCGCTGGGAAGCGAATTCATGCCTCCGCTCCACGAAGGCGACCTTCTCTACATGCCGACCACCCTCCCGGGCATCAGCGTGACCAAAGCGCGCGAGCTGCTGCAACAGACCGACAAGATCATCCGCGCGTTCCCCGAAGTCCACCACGTGATGGGGAAGGTCGGCCGCGCCGAAACGGCCACCGACCCGGCGCCCATGAGCATGATCGAAACCACCCTCATGCTGAAGCCCGAGCTCGAGTGGCCCGCGGTGGACATCCGGGACGCCGCCGGCCACGTGATCGCCCGGCGCCGGCGCACCCCCGAGGAACTGGTCGCCGAACTCGATCGCCAGATCCGCTTCCCCGGCTTGACCAACGCGTGGACCATGCCGATCAAGACCCGCATCGACATGCTGTCGACCGGCATCAAGACCCCCGTCGGGATCAAGGTGAGCGGTTCCGACCTGCGCGTGCTGGAGCGGATCGGCGAGCAGATCGAAGCGGTGATGCGCAACGTGCCGCACACGTTGAGCGTCTATGCCGAGCGGGTGATGGGCGGGCGCTACGCGAACTTCGTCCCCGATCGGCGCGCGATCCAACGGTACGGGCTCACCGTCGGGGACGTGCAGGACGTATTCATGACCGCGATCGGAGGCATGAACGTCTCCACGACGATCGAAGGCCTGGAGCGCTACCCGATCAACCTGCGCTACCCGCGCGACCTGCGTGACCGGATCGAGGACCTGGAACGCGTGCTGGTAGCGACCCCGCGCGGCGAGCAGATCCCGCTCGGGCAGCTCGGCCGGTTCGTTCTCGAGGACGGGGCTCCGGGGATCAAGAGCGAACAGAGTCGGCCCAATGCCTGGATCTACGTCGACCTGCAGGGAGTGGATGTCGGAACCTACGTGGAGTCGGCGCGCGCCGCGGTCGATGAGGCGGTCGCTGCCGGCCGGATCGTGCTCCCACCGGGCTACGCGATCGACTGGTCGGGTCAGTACGAATACATGCAACGGGCGAAGCGTCGCCTAGCGTTCGTCATCCCGCTGACGCTCGGCATCATCATCCTGCTGATCTACTTGAACACGAACGGGCTGATCAAGACCGCGATCGTGCTCCTGGCGGTCCCCTTCAGCCTGGTCGGGGCATTCTGGCTGCTCTGGGCCCTGGACTATGACCTGTCGGTGGCGGTGTGGGTGGGAATCATCGCCCTCGCCGGGCTGGACGCGGAGACGGGACAGGTGATGCTTCTCTACCTGGACCTGGCGCTGGAAAGGGCGCAAAAGTCCGGAGGGACTGCGGATCTCGCCGCCTTGCGCGCGGCGATCTACGACGGCGCGGTGCAGCGCGTGCGGCCGAAGGCCATGACGGTCGCATCGACGTTCATGGGCCTGCTGCCGATTCTCTGGAGCACCGGGAGCGGCGCCGACACGATGAAACGCATTGCCGTCCCGATGATCGGCGGGATCCTGACCAGCTTCGTCATGGAGTTGGTGGTCTATCCGGTGATCTACTACCTCTGGCGTGGTCACGGAGTCGGGCGCGCGACGGCGCTCGGGGGCGGGGAGCGCGGTTCGGTCCCGGTCCCGGGGGCGTGACGCCCGGGGGCGCGCCTTCCCGCGTTCGGCGCGGCTTGACCGTGCGCGCTCGTCGCCGTACGATGGGCGAAGTCGGCCGCCTCTCCGCCGCTGCGGATCCCGGCATGCGCCGTCACGGCGGTGTCCGATCGCCGGGAGGTCCTGTGCAAGCCCATCCCCCAGGCCGGAATCGATCCCCTTCGGCCGCGCCCCGGCGCCGGCTACTCCTTCTTTTCGTGCTCCTCACGTTCGCCGCCGCGGGCGCGGGAGCGCAGGAGAAGAAGGACGACGACAGCCCGATCCTGAACCTGTTCAACGAACAACTCCTGCTCATCGCCACCGTGGTGGGCGCGGTCGCCTCGCTGCCCGCGCTGATCGAGTTCCTGATCGAACGTCGCAAGCGCAGGGAGCGGCTGGCCTTGAGCATCGACGATGTCCCCGTCGAGGAACTTCGGCCGCGGGTCGCGGGACTCGACGACCTGCTGGAGGGGATGGCCGACCTCCTCGACCGCGCGCGCAACCCCGACCCGTATGCGCAGTTGAGCGTCGGGAACGAGGTGCTCCTGATCGGACCGCCGTTGAGCGGCAAGAAGTCCCTCGCGCAGCGCATGGCCCTGGAAGCGGGTCTGGAGCGACTGATCACGGTCTACAACCCGCGCAACAAGGACGCGCTGGCCAAGGCCAAGAGCCTGGTTCACGCCTATGGCCGCCGCAAGTTGATGTTGCTCCTTCCCCACATCGACTCCGTCTTCGCGCAGGGGGACGAGGATGTGCTGGCGGAACTCGACGTGCTGATCGACGGCCTGGCCGGTCGGGACAACGTTCTGGTGGTCGGGACGGCCTTGGGTCTGCAGCCGGACGGCCCCCTGGACAACCTGTTCGGAATCAAGATCGTTCTGCCCGGAGCGGGCCGCTGCGACATCTGCGCCCGCCATCTCCCGGACGACGCGCGGAGGGTGCTTTCGGAAGTGATTCGCTTCTACCTGCAGGAGGCCCGGCAGGCGGGGTTCGTTCTGCAGGAGATGACGGAGCGGGAGTTTCACGAGCGCCTGCTCGAGATTGCGGGGAACGCCGCCGAAGTCGAAGATATTCTGGGGCTCTGCCGGACAACCGCCATCCACGAGCGGGAGCGGGGGCGCAATCAAGGGCTCATCCTGACCCGGCCGATCCTGGAGAAAGCGATCGTCCGGGTGATCGTGAACGTGGTCGACGCGGAAGGGCATCTGCACGGGACCGGCAGCCTTTCGGCCCGCCCCGCCGGCGGGGCGACCCCAGCAGGGAGGTGAAGCGTGGTGGTCCTCTGGGCGGCCTGGTCTCTCCTCGCGTGGCCGCTGGCGTTCCTGTGCATGCTGCTCACGGCCTTGTCCTGCCTGCCGATGCTGCCGTTCCGGTCGCTGGCCGGGGTTCGCACGCGGGTGTACTTCCTGATCTTGGCGTGGATTTCGCGCGTCTGTCTCGTGCGCGTGCGCGTGACCGCGGACGCCGGCTTCGATCCGGACCGCCGCAGCATTTACTGTATGAACCACACCAGCGTGCTCGATCCGTTCCTCATGATCCACGTGGTTCGTCACCCGTATTGCGGCCTGGTCAACGCCGTGCAGTTGGGCATGCCCGTGTACGGTTGGGTGTTGCGATTGGGAAACGCGATCCCGGTGGGGGCGCGCAGCGAGGGGCAGTTCGCGGACATGGTGAAGGACGTGGCGGAGCGGGTCGCGCGCGGGCTCTCGGTGGTGATCTGTCCGGAAGCCCATCGGACGACGGACGGGAAGCTGCGCGAGTTCAAGCGCGGCGCCTTTTACCTGGCGCGGGAGTCCGGGATGCCGGTCGTCCCCGTCGCGGTTCGGGGGTTGTTCCGGGTCCTGCCGAAGGGCCGATGGCTCATTCGCGGGGGGACCGTCGACGTCCACCTGGGGCCGCAGATCGACCTGACTGGATACACCGACGAACAGGTGCGGGAGCTGGCCGTGCGCAGTCGCGAGTTCATCGCGGCCTTCGTCGAGCGCGGCGAGACGGTGAAGGACGGGGTCGCGGCGTTGACGCCGGCCGGGGCAGCCCGCTGACGCGGGCGGTCGGATGGTCGCGCCATCATTCGCCGAGGGCGATCTTCACCTCGTCCGGCACCGGCGGCGACGCCACGCCCGGCTTCCCGGCGGCGTCGAGCACCGTCGCCGTCGGCACGTTGCCGTCCGCGGCGCGGAACAGCCCCTTCACGCGACCGATCGCGGCATCGTGGCCGCCGTGGACGAAGCGCTGTTCGATGAAGAAGTACTTGTCGCTCCAGCCGAGCAGGCGGGACCGAAGTTCGAAGGCCTGAAAGGGGGACAGGGAGCGCCGGAAGCGGATGGCCGCCGCTCCGACCAGCGGGCGCCAGCGGCGCCGCCAGGCCTCGCGCGCGATCCCCAGGCGGGCCACCAGGTCGAAGCGGCCGAGGTCCATGAGCGACAGATAGCGCCCGTTGTTCATGTGCAGATTGAGATCGAGGTCGGTCGGCCACACCCGCATGCGCAGGACCGACTCGTCGAAGGGACCGAGCGGGGGGCGGCGGAAGGAAGTCGCCAGGAGCTTGATCAGGCGCAGGTGCATGCGGCGGCGGCGGGCTAGAGGTCGTCGTCGCCCGCGCCGACCGCGCGGTCGCCGCTGCCGTTCCGCCCGATCTCCTGCATCGCCCGCTGGAAGGCCTCGTCGGTGGCGAGCGCGGGCTGGAAGCCGAGGTCCTCCTTCATGCGCCGATTGTCTCCCATGCAGTTGTAGCGCAGATAGTTGACCTCGAGCGGAAGCTTGCCGATGACGGGGAGTTCCCGCAGGTGCTGGGCCGCGGCGTACGCCAGCGGGTGGAAGAGCGGCAACATGCGCGCGCGCGCCAGTCGCAGCAGTTTGAAAAGCGGGAGTACCCCGTCGGGGGCCACGTTCACGGGCCCGGGAACGTCGACCCGGGAGGCCTGGATCAGGGCCGCCACGGCGTCCGACTCGTGCAGGACCTGGAAGAGCGGTTCGAAACCCATCAGCACCGGCACCGGACGCATGCGCACGTAGCGC
This sequence comes from uncultured Planctomycetia bacterium, assembly GCA_964632945.1. Taxonomy (GTDB): domain Bacteria; phylum Planctomycetota; class MHYJ01; order WSZJ01; family CAZWCX01; genus CAZWCX01. Next base: position 108,040 of record CAZWCX010000007.1, read on the forward strand.
ATCAGCGGCGAGTCGCACTGCGGCCCGACCACGTGCGCCAGCCGCAGGATGGTCACGCACATTTCGGGGCGCTGGGTGCGGATGTCGCCGATGTAGCGCTCCATCTCGGCGAGGTCCTTGACCCACTGGAGATACGGGCGCGACCGCAACGGCCGGCGCTCGGGCATGAAGTTGGGATTGTTGTGGTTGGCGCCGTACACGGAGAGACTGCTGCGCACGATGACCTTCTTGACGCCGGCTTCGGCGCAGGCGGACAGCACGGTCAAGGTGCCGATGACGTTGCGGTCGAAGACCTCCTCGTCCTTGCGATAGGTCTCGCGATAGTCGAGGTGGTAGACGGTGTGCACCCGTTCCTTCCGGATCAGGTCGGCAATCTCGAGGTCGCGGGGATCGATGCGCACGGAGCGGGAGCGGCGCGGCTTGAGGGCGGCCGGCTGATCGGCGAGGAGCAGGATCCGGCCGCAGTGGGGTTCGGCGGCGATCGCGGCCGCGACCTGGCGACCGAAGAAACTGTCCGCCCCGGTGATGAGGACCGTGCGCTCGGCGGCACGCGGGGCGCGCGCGGCGCGGGCGGCCTTCTTCGGGGCGCGGGCGGCTTTCACGGTCGATCTCCCAATCTCGTGCGGACGAGCATAGCAGCGCAGGGGCGGGCGGCTCAAGCATTTCGTCGGCGCGCGCGGCCCGCCCCCTGCCGGGGTCGTGGCGGCCGTCGTGCGCGCGCCGTGCCGCGATTCGGGACGGTCCCGGGAGCCCGGGAGCCCGGGCCGTCCGGGATTCCCGACATTCCGCTTTTTTCATCTTGACACCCTCCGGACCCCGGCGTATACAGGGGAAAGGAATGACGCACTGTGTCAAAAATGCGGGCCTCGGGCCCGGAACCGGCCTGCCAGGCCGTTTTCCGGGCGAGCCGCGGCCGGAGGGCGGAGGAGCCGATCGATGGCCAGAAGGATCGACAAGGTCGCCGTCCTCGGGGCGGGGACCATGGGCGCGCAGATCGCCGCGCACGTCGTCAATGCCGGGAAGCGCTGCCTGCTGCTCGACATCGTCCCCCCCAAGTTCGGCGAGGACGACGCCCAGCGGGGATGGACGGAGAAGAGCCGGGAGTTCCGCAACAAGTTCGCCGCCGGGGGGCTCGAACGCGCCCGCAAGATCAGCCCGGCCGCCTTTTTCCACTCCGACCTCGCCGCCCGCGTCGAGATCGGCAACTTCGACGACGATCTGGCCCGCATCGCCGAGTGCGACTGGGTGATCGAGGTCATCGTCGAGGACATGGCCATCAAGCGCGCCCTGGTCGAGAAACTCGACCGGCTGCGCAAGCCGGGCACGATCGTGTCCTCCAACACCTCCGGGCTGCCCCTGCGCGCGATCGCCGAGGGGCGCTCCGAGGACTTCCGCAAGCACTGGCTGGGCACGCACTTCTTCAACCCGCCCCGGTACATGAAGCTGCTCGAGTTGATCACCACCCCCGACACGCTGCCCGAGGTGCGCGATACGGTGGTCGATTTCGCCGACCGGGTGCTGGGGAAGGGGATCGTCTTCGCCAAGGACGTGCCGAATTTCATCGCCAACCGGATCGGCATCTTCGGGTTCATGTACGTGGTCAAGACCATGCTCGACGACGGCTACACGGTCGACGAGGTCGACGCCCTCACCGGCCCGGCCGCGGGGCGCCCCAAGTCGGCCACCTTCCGCACCCTCGACATCGTCGGCCTCGACGTCGTCGCCCACGTCATCCGCAACCTCCATGACGGGGTGCCGAACGACCCGCAACGCGACATCTTCAAGATGCCGGAGTTCATGGAGAAGATGCTCACCCAGAAGTGGTTCGGCGAGAAGACCGGGCAGGGCTTCTACAAGAAGGTGAAGACGCCCGAGGGATCGGACATCCACACGCTCGATCCCAAGACACTGCAGTACGGGCCCAAGGGGAAGGCGGGATTCCCCTCGCTGGCGATGACCAAGACCGTCGAGGACCCGGCCGAGCGGTTCAAGATGCTCGTCCAGGCCCAGGACCGCGGCGGCGCGTTCGTCTGGAAGACCACCAGCGAGGTCCTCTGCTACGCCGCCAACCGGATCCCGGAAATCTCGGACGACATCCTGAACGTCGACCGGGCGATGCGCTGGGGCTTCAATTGGGACTTCGGTCCGTTCGAGACCTGGGACCTGATCGGCGTCGAGACGGCCGTCAAGCGGTTGGAAACCGAGCAGCGCGCGGTCCCGCCGTTGGTGCGGAACCTGCTCGCGTCCGGCCGCAAGAGCTTTTACGAGCGGCGCGAGGGGACCACCTATTTCCACGGCCCCGCCGGGCAGCCGGTGGCCGAGCCCGAGCCCCCCGGGGTCGTGGTGCTGCGCGCGCTCAAGGAACGCAATCGGGTGGTGAAGAAGAACCCCGGGGCGTCGCTGATCGACCTCGGGGACGGGATCCTGTGCTGCGAATTCCACTCCAAGATGAACGCCATCGGCGGGGACAACATCCAGATGGTGCTGGCGGGGATCAAGGAGGCGGAGGCGAACTTCGAGGGACTCGTCGTCGCCAACCAGGGGGCGAACTTCTGCGTCGGCGCCAACCTGATGATGATCCTGCTGCTGGCCCAGGAGCAGATTTGGGAAGAGATCGACATGGCGGTGCGCGCGTTCCAGGGCATGACCCAGGGGCTGCGGTACTGCAAGAAGCCGGTGGTGGTGGCGCCGTTCCAGCTCACGCTGGGGGGCGGTTGCGAAACCGCGCTCGGCGCGCACAAGGTCCAGGCCGCGGCCGAGACCTACATGGGCCTGGTCGAGGTCGGGGTCGGCCTGATCCCCGCCGGCGGCGGCACGAAGGAAATGTATTGTCGCGCGGTCGAGGCCGCGCCCCCGGGCGTCGACCTGTTCCCGTTCATCCGCCGCGCCTTCGAGACGATCGCCATGGCCAAGGTGGCCACCAGCGCCGACGAGGCGCGCGCCTTCGGATTCCTGCGCCCCACCGACGGCATCAGCATGAACCTCGACCGCCTGGTCGCGGACGCCAAGCAGGCGTGCCTCGGCCTCGCGCGCTCGGGATTCCGTCCGCCCACGCCGCGCACGGCGGTGCCGGTGCTGGGCAGCAGCGCCATGGGCGCGTTCCGCGCCGGCGTCCACCAGATGCTGCGCGGCGGCTACATCAGCGAGTACGATCAGGTGATCGGCCTGAAGATCGCCCGCGTCCTTTCCGGCGGCGACTGGAGCGGACCCGCGACCGTGGACGAGGGATACCTCCTCGACCTCGAGCGCGACGCCTTCCTGTCGTTGTGCGGCGAACGCAAGACCCTGGAACGCATCCAGGCCATGCTCAAGACCGGAAAACCCCTGAGGAACTGAACCGGAGCGAGGGACACGACCATGCCCGAAGCCGTCATCGTCAGCGCCGTCCGCACCGCCGTCGGGAAGGCCCCCAAGGGGGCGCTGCGCCATTCGCGCCCCGACGACCTGGCCGCGGCGGTGATCCAGGAAGCCGTCCGCCGCGCGGTCGGGCTCGAACCCCGGCAGATCGAGGACGTCATCCTCGGTTGCGCCATGCCGGAGGCCGAGCAGGGGATGAACGTCGCCCGCATCGCCAGCCTGCGCGCGGGCCTGCCCGTGGAGTGTTCGGCCGCGACCGTCAACCGCTTCTGCGCCTCGGGGCTGCAGTCGATCGCCTTCGCGGCCGACCGCATCCGTTCCGGCGGCGCCGAGGTGATCCTGGCCGGCGGCACCGAGAGCATGTCGATGGTGCCCATGGGCGGGCACGTCATGCGCCCGAACCCCGGCCTCGCCGAATCGTACCCCGACGCCTATCTCGGCATGGGCCTGACCGCCGAAAACCTCGCCGTGGAGTACAAGCTTTCCCGCGAGCAGCAAGACGCCTTCGCCCTGCGCAGCCATCAGCGCGCCCTGGCCGCCATCGCCGCCGGCAAGTTCAAGGACGAGGTCCTCCCCGTCGACGTGGTGACGGAAAAGGCCGCGCGCAACGCCAAGGTCGAGAAATCCAAGGTCCCGTTCGCGGTCGACGAGGGTCCCCGCAAGGACACCTCCGCGGAGGCGCTCGGAGCGCTCAAGCCGGCCTTCCACGCAAAGGGGACCGTGACCGCGGGGAACTCGTCGCAGATGAGCGACGGCGCGGCCGCCGTAATCGTGATGTCGGACGCCGCCGCCGGCCGCGCGGGGCTCAAGCCGCTCGGGCGCTTCGTCTCCTTCGCGGTCGCGGGCTGCAAGCCGGAAACCATGGGCATCGGCCCGGTCCATGCGATCCCGAAGGCCCTCAAGCTCGCCGGCATCACCCTCGACCAGGTCGACGTCATCGAACTCAACGAGGCCTTCGCCGCCCAGGCGCTCGCGGTGATTCACGCGCTCGGGCTCAACCCGGACAAGGTCAACGTCAACGGCGGCGCCATCGCCCTCGGCCACCCGCTCGGCTGCACCGGCGCGAAACTGACCGTCAGCATCCTCCACGAACTGGCCCGCCGCACTCTCGTCATCGACGGGGCGATGGGCACCT
>CAZWCX010000008.1:0-107559 GCA_964632945.1 uncultured Planctomycetia bacterium
GGGGCTCCCGCGGGAGGCGCGACGCCCGACGCCGCGGCCTCGCGCACCCCGAAGATCAGCTCGCACAGGATCGTCACCCCGGTCAGCACCACCAGAACCCCGCACCACTCCGCCAGGGCGCTGATGAAACTGCCGGACGCATCCCACCAGCCGCGCGCCAGCCAGAACACGAGCGACATCGCCGTGGCCAGCCAGTAGTCGGTCGGGAACGGCCCGATCCAGTGCTTGTACCACCAGACGTCCCGGCGGGCGAAACGCGCATATCCGTAGGCCGGGTTCAGAATGAACCAGAGGACGTCCCAGATGATCGTGAAGATCATGAACAGCGAGATCACCCGCAGTTCGTTCCCCAGGCTCCAGCCGATGTAGACGAGCGGGAGGTGGAAGAACAGGACCAGCATCGTGATCATCCAGACGTGGTAGCCGGTCACCGGGCGGGAAGAGTAGCGCAGGAACCAGTCCGGTCCCCAGCGCCAGGTGGGCAGGTTGGCGGCCCAGCCGTCCTTGCCCTCGATCTGGATTTCGACCATGGCGAGGACGACGGCGATGGCGCCGAGATAGGCGCCCTGGACGATGGCGTCGAGCATGGGCGAGAGGATACGGGCTCCCGGACGGGGCGTCAAGCGGAGCGAGGGTCCGTTGACCCTGCCGGCGCTTCGAGGCACAATGGGCCGGCGCGCGGACCTTCGCGCGCGCCGGGGTCCCCCCCGGGCCCCTTCCCGGATCGGGCGCCATGTTCCGACTTCGCATCCTGTTCCGCAACCGCCTCCGCACCGTCCTCACGGTCGCCGGCGTATCGATCGGGATCTTCGCCCTCACCGTCCTCGGGGCGCTGACCGAGCGCCTCCATTCCATGCTCGGTGATGCCGAGGCCTACGTCGGGCACGCGATCTTCCTGTCCACGAAGACCAACCGCGACGGCGTGAATCCCGGCGTCACCTCCGCCCATCTGGAACGGTTGCGCGCGATGCCGGGCGTGCGCGCCATCGTCCCGCAACTGGTGCTCATGCTCGACGGGTGGGACCCGAGCGCCTACCTCCTCTCGGTCGGCACGAACGATCCGGTCGTCCTCGGGGAAGTCCCGGAGCCTGCGGGCGCCGATCGTCCCGGGCTGCGGCTACGCGAAGGCCGGTGGCTGCAGGCGGGCGACTCCTTCCACGTCGTGATCTCCGGCCGCCTTGCGCGCAAGCGCGGCTGGGGGATCGGCAGCCGCGTGCCGGTCCGCCATCGCGACTACGAGGTCGTCGGCCTGTTCGAGATGCCGGACGTTCCGTTCATCCCCGACGCCATGGTCCCGTACGACCGGCTGCGCGAAGACTACCAGAAGCCGAACGTGGACCGGATGAAGGAGATGATCCGTCAGGTGGCCGGTCCCGGCGGCGGCGTCCTGGCGGATCGCGCCGGGGCGATCGTGGACGAGCTCGAGAAGAGCTACTACGTTTATCGAGCCCTGCCGGAGCGGCCGGGCGAGGCGGAGGCGGTCGCAGGCCGCATCGAGGCGGACTTCCCCGACCTCGCGGTGATGCCGCCGTCGAAACTGATCGGTCGCGCGCGCGACGCGCTCGGGATCTTCACCTGGATCATGCTCGCCGTCGGCACCGTCTCCTCCCTGGTCGCGGGCCTGCTGATCGCCAACACCATGGTCGTGGCGGTCCTGGAGCGGCGGCGCGAGATCGGCATCAAGATGGCCGTGGGCGCCTCGCCGGCGCAGATCGCGGGGGAGTTCCTGTTCGAATCGAGCCTGTTCGCCCTCCTCGGCGCCGTCGTGGGGATCGTCCTGGGCAGCCTGGCGGTGATGGCCGGCGACGCCTACATCGCCGCGCAGTCGCCCACCGGACAGACCGTGTTCCTGCTCAGCGCCCGGCTGCTGACGGGGGTGGCCGGCTTCGCCCTCGTCATCGGCGTGGCGTCCGGCGTCTTCCCGGCGCTCCGTTCCGCGCGGCTGGATCCGGCGCGCGCGCTTCGCAACCTCTGAGGAGTCCCGGATGCCGCTCGTCCGCGCGCGCGACCTTTGGAAGACCTACCCCGGACCCGCCGGCGGCGTCGATGCCCTTCGCGGCGTCGATCTCGACGTGGCTGAAGGGGAGATGCTGGCGGTGATGGGCAGCTCCGGCTCCGGCAAGACGACTTTCCTCTTTCTGCTCGGGGCCCTGGATGCGCCGACTCGCGGGGAGATCGCGGTGGACGGCCGGTCCCTCGGGACGATGTCCCGCGCCGATCGCGTCCGCTACCGGCGGTCCTCGGTGGGGCTGGTCTTCCAGCAATACAACCTGGTGACCACGCTCACCGCGCAGGAGAACGTCGAATTGCCGCTGCGGTACGCCGGCGTGCGGGGCGCGGAGGCGCGGCGACGCGCCGGGGAATTGATCGAGCGGGTCGGTCTCCGCGACCGCCGCGACCACCTTCCGGAGGCGCTCTCCGGGGGCGAGCAGCAGCGCGCCGCGGTGGCGCGCGCCCTGGCCGCGCGGCCGCGGCTGCTCCTGGCCGACGAACCGACCGGCAACCTGGACACGCAGAATGCCGGCACGGTGATCGCCCTGATCGAGGAATTGCGCCGGGAGACCGGGCTGACGGTGCTCCTCGTCACGCACAATCCGGAAATCGCCGCGCACGCGCAGCGATCCATTCGCATGGCGGACGGGCGGGTGGTCGGCGCGTGAGGCGCCTGCTCACCCCTGCGGGACCCGCACCGCGCCGGCGAGGAACGCGGTCCCGGCTTCTTCCCACAGGCCGCAGGACTCCAGCGCCGCGGCGGCGGCTTCGGGACGCCCCAGGCGGGCGGCCAGCCGGGCCATGGCGCGGGCGCGGTGCCGACGGTCCTCCTCCCGGACCGACGCGCCGAACAGTCCGCGCTGGATGGAAAAGGCCGCGTCCGCCACGCCGAGGCGTTCCAGCGCTCGGGCCAGGGCGTCGAGGCCCCGCGTGACCACGCCTTCCCCCAGGAGCCCGAGCCAGGCGCCTCCGGCGAGAAGCGTCCACGCCGGCCACTCCGCCGCGCCCGCGCGGGCGGCGAAGATCGGGAACGCGCCGGCCGCGATTCCCCGGAGCGCGAAGACGGGAATACTCCAGGGGGTGAGCCGTCGCAGGGCGAAGACGCAGAATGCGCCCGCCAGCAAGGCGGCGGTCCAGGCCGTGGTCGTGGGGGAGCCGAACCGGAGCATCAGCAGCACGATCGCCGCGCCCAGGACCAGCCACTCCTCCACCGCGCGCGAGCCGGAGGCGAACGCCAGCCGCCAAAGCCCGTACAGGATCACCGCTCCCGCCGACGCCATCGCGAACGTGGCGCCCAGGCACGATCCCAGCCAGAACCAGGCGTTGTTGCGCAGGCTTCGGGGGAGACCCGTGCCGAGGCTTCCCAGTCCCTGGAGGACGACCGCGATCGTGAGGATTCCCAGCGGACTGAAGAACAGGTACAGCGCCACCTCCAGGAGCCCGCGCCGCCCCTGGGGATGGCGGAAGAGGTAGCCGGCGACGTGCGAGAATTCCCTCAGGTTCTCCGCCTCCCGGACGGCGATGTGGACCAGGAGCGAGAGACCGAACAGGAGCGCAAGCACGGCGGTTCCCGGGTCGGGCGCCGTCGGGGCCGCCGGTCCCCAGATCCGCAGGGGGGCCACCAGCGCGAGGACCGAGACGGGGAAGAGGGCGAGGTCTCCCCACCGCCGGGAGAACAGGGCGGCGGCGGTCGCGGCGAGCAGGGCCAGAAGCGCGAGGCCGACGGGGAGCGACCATCCCGAGGCGACCGCGCGCCCTCCCCAAGCGGCGGCGACCAGCAGCATCGCGGCCGCCGCGAGTCGCGCGGGGGGGAAGTCCGCCGCGCCGGTGCCGGCGGCGAGGGCGATCGGAGCGGCGGGGGATCGCGGTTCGTTCATGGCGTTCCGTGAGGGATCGTCGGGGGCGCCGGTCGCCGGATCCGCCGTCTGCGCCGCGGTGCGGGCATCCCGGGCGCGGACGCGCCTGCGCCCTCGGTGGCGCATTTCACTCGCCGGGCCCGAGATTGTCAATCGTCCGGCCTCGCCGCCTCGCCGCGGCGGGTCGCCCTCCGGGAAAGACCGGATGCCGATCCGGGATCGCCCGACCGGGGCGAGCGAAAGGGTTGACGCCGCGTCCGCTGCGGGTACGATCCGGGGAGCGGGCCCGTGCTGGCGAACCCTCCGCGCCCGAACACCCTGCGCTGCAGGGACCCCACCACCGAAGAGGAGCCCATGCCCAACGCCCACGAAACGCTCGTCGAAGCCGCCCAGCAGGGAAATCGGTCGGTTGCGGAGGAGGCCTTGAAGCGGGGGGCCGACGCCAACTACAAGGACGAGCACGGGAAATCGGTGCTGTCGTGGGCGGTCGGCAACGGGCACGTCGAGGTGGCTCGCCTGCTCCTGGAGAACGGCGCGGACCCCAACACCAAGGGGATGTTCGGACCTCCGCTGGTGATGGCGGCCTCCAACGGCTTCGTGGAGATCGTGCGCGCGCTGCTGCAGCACGGCGCGGCCCTGGTGGACGATGCGGCGATTCTGGCGAAGATCAACGATCGCAAGGAAGTCCTCGAGATCCTCGAGGCCGAAAAGGCGCGCCGCGATGCCGAGGCGGCGACCCAGACGCCCGCGGCCGCGCAGGAACCCGAGATCCCGGCGCTCGTCCTTGCCGCGGCCTCCGGGGACCTCGCCTCGGCGCGTCGCGCCATCCAGGAGAAATGCGACGTCGATGCCCGCGATCCCCAGGGAGCGACGGCGTTGCTGTGGGCGGTGGACAAGGGACACTCCGACCTGATCCGGTTCCTGATCGACGTGGGCGCGGACGTGCGGGCGAAGGACCAGGACGGCTGGACCCCGCTCGCGGTGGCGGCGTCGAAAGGTCAGACGGTGTGGGCGGGCATTCTCCTCGGCAAGGGCGCCGAGATCGAGGCACAGACTTCCAAAGGGCGAACCCCCCTGATCGAGGCGGTGCGTCCGGGACACACGGAGACGGTCGAGCTGCTGCTCGATCATGGGGCGAACCCGAACCATGCCGAGGGGGAGGGGGGCTGGACTTCGCTCATGCTCGCCGCGGGCGCGGGACGATTGCCCCTGGTCGATCGTCTGCTCGCCCGGAAGGCCGACGTTGCGGCGCTCAGCAAGCGCGGCTGGACCGCCCTCGCCTTCGCCGCCAAGCACGGACACGCCGACGTCGCCGCGCGCCTGCTGGACCGGGGGGCGGCGGTCGATCCCCGCGACCAGCACGGCGGCACGCCCCTGCTCGCGGCCTGCGGCGAGGGCCGGATCGACGTGGCCCGCCTTCTGCTCGATCGCGGCGCCGACGTCCACGCGCGGGAGACGGAGATCGGCGCCACCCCGCTGGTCGCGGCCGCGATCGGGGGCCACGGGACGGTGCTTTCCCTCCTCCTGGAACGGGGCGCGGATCCCAACGCGGCCACCGACGACGGTCTCACCGCGCTGACCTTCGCCGCGCACCAGGGCCATCGCGACGCCGTCGTGGCCCTGCTCGCCAAGGGGGCCCGCGTGGATGCGGTGAACCGCCACGGCGAGACCGCGCTCCTGCGGGCCGCCGGGCATGGTCGCATCGACGTGGCCGCGCTTCTCCTCGATGCGGGCGCGAATCCCGACATCCGCACCAAGCGGGACGGCCTCACCCCCCTCATGGCCGCCGCCGACGGCGGGCACACGGAGGTCGTGCGCCTCCTGCTCGAGCGCGGCGCGGACCGCAACGTGCGCACGCTGGGGCTGCGCACCGCGTGGGACTACGCGCGCTTCAAGGGACATCGGGACACGGAGGCCCTCCTGAAGCCCCCGGCCCGCCCGCTCCCGCCGGTCCGCCGCAACCCCGACGCCACGCCCGAAGCCGCGGCCAAGGCGACCCGCGACCTGCGCGATGCGATCTACGCCGACGATCTCGCCCGCGCCGTCGCCGCGCTCGAAGCCGGGGCGGAACTCGATCCCGCCGACCGGGACGCCCCGCTCATCCTGGCCGCGGCCCAGGGGACCCGCGACCTCGTCGAACTCCTCCTCCGCGAGGGGGCCGACCCCGAGGCCCTCGACCCCACCGGCCTCACCGCCCTCGCCAAGGCCTGCGGCGGCTGCCACGTCGACATCGTCGAATTGCTGCTCGCGCGCGGCGCCAAGGTCAACCGCGACGTCCTCATGGCCGCGTCGATCCACGGCCGCCCGGAAATCCTCCAATTGCTCGAGCAGCACGGGAAGGAGTGACCGGCGACCGGACCGAACCGCTTCCTTGCCCATTCGCCGCCGATCGCGTATCGTGGGGCGACGATGAAGGACGAACGAAAACTCCTGGTCGAAATCTGGGAAGCGATCGAGCGAATTCGCCCCTACGCGCACCGCGGGCGCGAGTTCTTCGAGAGCAGCGACCTCCTCCGCACCTGGATCGACGCCAACCTGCACCGGATCCGCGAGGCCGTGGACGCCCTCCCGAAAGAGATCCGCGAGCGGCACCCGGAAGTCCCCTGGGACAAGCTGATCCGACTGGGCAAGATCTTCGTGCAGGACCACCGCAGCGTGGACTCCGGAATGGTCCTGAACATGTTGGAGCGCGACCTTGCCGAGGTGAAGACCGCGCTCGAACGCGTGCTCGGCACTTCCGCCAGCGAATAAGGGTGCGCGTGCGGCGCCGCCGGCCGGTCCGGGCGGGCGCGAAAGCGTTGACACCGCGGGAGAGCGCGGTATAATCGAAAAATCGACGCGGGGTGGAGCAGTCCGGTAGCTCGTCGGGCTCATAACCCGGAGGTCGTGGGTTCAAATCCCACCCCCGCTATTTCCCTGGAAGTCAAGCCGAACGCGGGTTCCAGCGTACCCGCCCATGTCGGGCGGCGCGGCAACGAAGCCCTGCCAAGGGGGTATGATACCCCCTTGCGGATTTCGGAGGCCCGCCACATGCCCCGACTCGTCAACCGCCCGCCCGCCTACCGCCTGCACAAGAATTCCGGGCTCGCCTTCGTTTTTCTGTCCGGCCGGCGGCTCTACTTGGGCAAGCACGGCACCCCGGAGAGCGAGCGCGCCTACGCCCGGCTCATGGCCGAGTGGTTCACGAACGGCCGCCGCGTGACGATGCCTTCCCCCGGGACGCCCCCCGCGCTGACGGTGGCCGACCTGCTCGCGCGCTACTGGGAACACGCTGCGGGGTACTACCGCAAGAACGGCGCGCCCACGTCGGAACTCGACTGCATCCGCCAGGCCGTTCGGCCGCTGGCCGCACTCTACGCCGACACCCCCGCCGCCGACTTCGGCCCGGTGGGGCTCAAGACGGTGCGCGAGCGCATGATTGCGGCGGGACTGTCGCGGGGGTACATCAACCGCCACGTCTCGCGGATCAAGCGCGCGTTCCGGTGGGCGACGGCCGAGGGGATGATTCCGGCGGCCGTGGTTCACGGGCTCGCGGCGGTGCCGGGATTGAAGCGGGGCCGGTGCGAGGCCCGCGAGACGGACCCGGTGCGGCCGGTGCCGGATGCGCACGTCAACGCGGTCCTGCCGTTCCTCTCGCGCCAGCTTGCCGCCGTGGTGAAGCTGCAACTGCTCACCGGCGGACGCTCCGGGGAGGTGCTCGGGATGCGCGCGTGCGACCTGAACACGGAAGCGGCAGTCTGGGAATTCCGCCCGGCGAGTCACAAGACCGAGCACCACGGGAAAGAGCGCGTGCTCTTCCTCGGGCCGCGGGCGCAGGAGGTCGTCAAGCCGTTCCTCAAGCCCGACCTGTCGGCGTGGCTCTTCGACGCCGGCGAGGCCGAGCGCGAGCGGTGCGGGGAGCGGCGGAAGGGACGCCAGACGAAGCTCTGGCCGTCGCACGTTCGGGCGCAGGAGCGGAAGCGGCGGAAGGCCGAGCGCGAGCACTTCGCGGCCCGGCCCTACGCCCCGGAAGCCTACGCCCGCGCCGTCGCGCGCGCGTGCGTGCTCGCCGGCGTCCCGCACTGGCACCCCCATCAACTGCGACATAACGCCGCGACGCTGCTTCGCCGGGAACTTGGGATCGAGGCCGCGCGCGTGGTGCTCGGGCATTCGTCCGCGGCGGTGACCGAGATTTACGCCGAGGTGGACTTGGCAAAGGCGAGGTCCGCGATGGGGAAGCTGGGATGAAGCCGAACGAGATCGCCGCCGCCCTGGTGGGCATCCCCGCCCCGCTGGCGCGTCGGTTCGCACGGGCGTGCCAGGCCCTCGGCATCGACGCCGAGCTGGCCCTGGGGCTGGCGGTGCAGCGGGCCGTGATCGAGGCCGCGGCCGAACTCGAAGCGGCGGCGCGGCGCCGGGGGAGGAAGCGACGATGAAGCGACGCAAGCACAAGCTCGCCGACTCCGTGGCGAACGAACGCATCACGCCCGAGGATCGCCAGGCAATGGCGGACGCCGAGTGCTTCGTCAACCCGAGCCACGTCGATGAGGCGATGCGCAAGGCGGGCGAGGAATTCGAGGCGATGATTGCCGAGGATACCGCCTTCGGGCGGCCCCGTGGGCGCGGCCGGCCGCCGACGATACCGCCGCTCGACAGGAGAGCGAGCGAGCGGGCGGGCGACGAGTGCCGCAAGGCCATGTCGCGCATGGCCGCTCTCCTCCTGCGCGCCGTGACGAAGGGGCTAGACGAGACGCGCTTGAAGCGGGAAGCCTACCGAGCGGCCCGGGACGGCCGGGACGCCGGCGCCGTCGCGCGTCGCGTGCTGTGGGAGATGCTCGCCCCGGAGGTGCGGCGCGTGCTGGACGCCCTCCCCGACGCCGATATCGCGCGTGCCTTCGGAATCGACGTGCGCACCCTGGGCCGGTGGCGCTCGCGCGCTGGCGGAAGGAAGCGTCTGCGCCGCCCTGATCCGACGAAGTCGAGGAAGCCGAAGCGTCCCGATTCGCTTGCCGCCCCGGACGCCGCCGCCGAGGAATAGTCGCCGCGCCTGTCCGCTCCCGAAGTTTCTCAACACCCGCGAACCCGCATTGCGCCTGGGTTCGCGGGCTGCATTTTCGGCGCCGCGTGTCCGCTCGCCCGGTGGGTTGTCAACCCATGCGAAGGAGAGCGAACATGGAACAGAACCACGAAACCCTTCCGCTCGCGCGGGCGCTGCGCGAGTGGCTGCCGCCGAGCCGAACCGGCGGCGCGACGAATTGCGCAACCGCCTGGCGATGGGCCGTGAAGGGCGCACGCACGCCGAACGGTGGCCGCGCGTTCCTGCGCCTCACCCGCATCGGCGGCCGGCTCTACTTGGAGCGGGCGGCCGTCGAGGACTTCAAGGCCGCGTGCTCGGGCTCGCCTCCCGCGGCCGAACCTGCACCCGCCGCCCCGTCGCCTGCACCCGTCCCGGGCCAGGCCGTCGCCGTCGAGGTGCTCGAACGGGCCGGCATCCTGCCCGCCGGTGGCGCCGCGACGCAGGCCCGGCTCGACAGGCCCGCCGACAAGCCGCGCCGTGGGCGGGGGAGGGAACGGCGATGACGACGGCCGAACTGCACGTCACGCTGGGCACGGGCCGGGATCGCCCGCGGGGGCGCCGCGTCGCGCTCGACGGCTCGCCCGTCGCGTCGCTGGCCCGTGTGATCGGGGAGCATGGCGGCCCGGAGGCGTGGTGGGCGGCGGGGACTTTCCGCGACAACTACCGCCACGGCGAGAACTGGCAAACGTCCAGTGGCTTCCCAATCGACATCGACTGTCATGACGCCACGGGAAAGCACGCGCCGATTCCCGCCGACGTGGCCGAGCACGCGGAGAACGCGATTCGCGGGATGAGCGCGCCGCCGAACCTGCTGCACCGCACGCCGCGTGGATTGCGGGCCGTGTTCGTCCTGGCCGCTCCGCTCTCGGACGCCGAGGCGTTCGCGTCCTTGGCCCGCGCGTGTGCGGCGCGGTTGGCCGCCGCACTGGGCGCGCTCGTTCGCAGGCAAGGGGGCGCGGGGCTCGAAGTCGATTCGTCCGTAACAACGGATCGCGTGCATTTCCTCTGGACACCAAATGCGACTGTGGACGGGAAGCCCCGCGCGGCGAAGGTGGAAATCCTTCGCGACGAACCCTACGCATACGAGGACTTGGCCGGCGAGGATGCGCCGCTACCGCAAGAAACCACGACGAAGGCCGCGCCCCGGGTGCCGTCGCCGAAACCTTCGTGTGCGGCCGCGCCGTTGGCGATTCCAGAAGGCACGCGCAACGGTACTCTTTTCCGCGCGGCGTGCGCGCTCCAGGCGAAGGCGCTTTCACCCGAGGCCCTGCGCGCCGCGCTCGACGCGGAAAATCTGGCGAAGTGCGTCCCCCCGCTCGCCGCGGCCGAGGTGGAGCGAATCGCCAAGTCGGCCGCCCGCTACTCGCAGGCCGAGACGGCGGATTCCTTCGTGGCCCGCGTCGCGGCCGGGCTCGGCGACACGCCGGGCGCCGATGCCGTCGAGGGGTTCGCGCGGCTGATCGGCGACGCCGCGAAGTCCGGCGACGCGATCCGGCGCCAGGCCCTCCGGTTGGCCGCGTCGAGTGCGCTCAACGCCCGGGGCGTCCAAGGCGCCTGCAAGATTCTTGACGCGGCCCTCGGGCGCTGCCCCGCCGAGGCGGCCGAGGACGGCCGGCAGGGTTCGGCAATCACATTCGAGGCGCCCGAGCCGTGGCCCGATTCGGTGGACGGTGCGGCATTGCTGGCCGAGATCGAGGCCGCCTTCCGCCGGCACGTCGTCATGCCCGAGTGGGCTCGGCCGCTGCTCGCGCTGTGGGTGATGCACACCTGGTGCTTCGAGGCCGCGGACTTCACGGCGCGTGTGTTCTTCACGTCCGCGGAGAAGGGCTCGGGGAAGTCCCGCGCGCTGGCGGTGCTGTCTGCGCTCGCCGGGCGCGTGCTGCCCACGGCGGGAATCACGGCCGCCGCGCTGTTCCGCACCGTCGCGGCGCATCGGCCGACGCTCGCGGTGGACGAGTGCGACACGTTCTTGAGGGACAACGAGGAACTGCGCGGCGTGCTCAACGCGGGCTTCGAGCGGGGCGGCGCCGTCGTTCGGTGCGTGGGCGACGACGCCGAACCGCGACGGTTCGACTGTTTCGCGCCGGTGGCACTGGCGGGAATAGGCCGGCTTCCTGGCACCGTCGAGGATCGCGCAATCCTGGTTCCGATGCAGCGGCGGTTGCCGTCCGAGAAGGTGGCACCCTTCCGGCGGGAAGCGCGAGCCGCCCTCGCGGACGTGCGGCGCCGGTGCGCGCGGTGGGCCGCGGACAATCTCGACGCGCTCAAGGGCGCGGTGCCGGACGTGCCCGACGCGCTCGATGATCGGGCCGCCGACATTCTCGGGCCGTTGATTGCGATTGCCGATTTGGCCGGGGGCGAATGGCCCGCCCGGGCGCGCGCTGCGGCCGTCGAGGGGCTCGCGGGCCGGCGAGACGAAGATCAATCGACAGGAACCAAGTTGCTCGCGGACATCCGCGCCATCCTCGACGCTCGCGGATCGGATCGGATCGCTACCGATGCGCTGATCGATGCGTTGATCGCGCTCGATGAGCGGCCCTGGGGGGACTACCGCCGCGGGAAGCCGATCAACCCGCGCGCGCTGGCAAGGATGCTCAAGGACTACGGCGTGAAATCCGGCACCATTCGGCTGCCCGATGGGACCGCGAAGGGCTACGCGCTGGCCGCGTTCGGTTCCGCCTTCGCCCGATATCTTCCGTCTGCGCCCGAAAAACCCCGTTCCAATACGTCACAACGTCACAACGTGGACACGCAAGGACTTACGCCAGAAACGATCCGTCACAAACAAAACCTTGTGACGGATGAAAAACGACGCAACCCCTTGGAAAGTAAGGCGTGTGACGTTGTGACGGATCGAAAGCCCAAAAACGGGGCTGCGGCGGGTGCCTGGCGCTGCCCATCCTGCCGGGGCGATGCCCGGGTGGAGATCCGGTCGGGGGAGTGGCGGTGCCTGCATTGCTCGCCGCCGACTGAGCCGGCCGGGCCGCCGACGCCTTCGGACGCCATGACCGATGAGGAATTCGAGCGCGTGGAGCGCGAGTGCATCGAGGCTGAGGGGTGCGGGAGTGCCGAGGACGCGGAGGTGCTCTGATGGACGCTGCGACGCTGGTAGCCGCCCTGCGACGGCGCGGGGTGCGGGTGACGAAGGACGCGGGCGGGGGACTCTTGCTCCGCGGCGCCGAGCGCATGCGGACGCCCCCCGACCTGCTGCCGGTGTTCCTCGAAACGGTGCGCGTGGACAAACCGGCGCTGCTCGCCCTCGTTCCCGCCGAGGGGCCGGCGCCCGAGCCGTGCTACTCGTGCGGCTCGCGCCGACGCTGGCGCTTCGAGCGCGGCCCGCGGACCTGCCCCCGGTGCCATCCGCCGCACCCGGAGCTGGTGCCCGTCGAGTGGACGGGGCCGGCCGATCCTGGCGGCTGGAGGATGGGGCCGATTATGGCTTGCGTCCGCTGCGGCCGGGGGACGGCGTGCATCGACCCGCGGGGGCGGCCGCGACATCCCGGATGCAGGGAGTAGGGGGGGGGCGCGGGAGATGTTGCGCGGGTGTTGCGAAGCGAGGAAGGGAGTTGAACCGTGACTGAGAACAGCAACGGAACAGCCAGGCGGAAGCGACGGGGGCCGGGGCGGCCGTTCGCTCCGGGCGAGTCCGGCAACCCCGGCGGGCGGCCGCGGAGCGTCGCCGAGGTGCGTGAAGCGGCGCGCGAGCACACGTCCGCGGCCGTCGAGGTGCTCGTGAAAATCATGCTCCACGGGAAGAGCGAGTCCGCGCGGATCGCGGCGGCGCGCGAGTTGTTGGATCGCGGGCACGGGCGCCCGGCCGCGAGCCTCAGCCTCACCGGCGAGGTGCTCGAGACGGAGGAAGCGCGCCGGGCTCGAGAGGATCGCGCGTGGACGCTGCTGCGCCCGACTCGCGGGGAGACGACGACGGGGCGGACGGAACAAGCCGCGGAACAGGGGGCGGAAGCGCGGGCGGAAGCGCGGGCGGAAGCGCGGGCGGAACCGCGGAAATGACGGGGAACCGATGGTGAAACGATGGCGAAAAGGCCCCGATTGCGCCGCGTAAGTCGTTGGCGGGCCATGTCCGCGGGGCGTTTTGGGTGTGTACCCCCCCCCCCTGGCTGTACAGTGGAAAGTACCTGCCTTGGTCGGCGAGCCTCAATCCTTCCTCGCGGGAAGGATTGAGCTTCGGATTGCCGCGCTTCACCGTCTCGCGCAACATCTCGCCCATGCGCCGTTCGGCGTACAGGACGATGCGGCCGGCGATCACGGCACCCTCGACGGCATCGCCGCGCGCCTGCGGCCCGACTCCGGGGGCGGTAGAACGCCCCGCCCTGCCCGCCAGCGGCCCGCCCTGCACACCCGACGCCCCGGGACGGCCCGCCCATCGTCCGTGCCCGTCCGCGTGCGGCTACGGGCATCCTGGCGCGTCTGTGCCGGGATGTTCCACGTCGTTCCGTTCCGCGCCGCACGTCATGCCCACCATTGCAAGATGATGCGTACATGCACGAATATCAACAAAACGGACGTTTTATTGACAAGGATGCTTGACTTCCGCGCGCCATCGTGTATAATTGCAAGTGTTCGCAATGAGGAGCGAGACGATGGCACGCAAGCGCGAGACGAACGAAGCGAAGGCGACGGTGGCGGTAGGCTACTGCCGGGTGAGCACCCGTGAGCAAGTCGAGCACGGGGCAAGCCTGGCGGCGCAAGAGGAACGCATCCGCGCCTACTGCGCCCTGCGCGGGCTCACCCTGGCCGCCGTTGAGATCGAGGAAGGCGTGAGCGGCGGAATGCCGTTCCAGGCCCGCCCGGCCGGCGCCCGCGTGCTCGAAGCCGTTTGCACCGGGGCCGTCCAGGCCGTCGTTGTCGTCAAGCTGGATCGCGCCTTCCGCGATGCCGCCGATGCTTTGCTTGTCACGCGCCAATGGGACGATGCAGGCGCGGCCCTGCATATCGTGGATATGGGCGGGAACAGCATCGACACGACTTCCGCCGCCGGGCGCTTCATGCTCACGGTGCTTGCCGGCGCGGCCGAAATGGAAAAGAACCTGATCGGCGACCGCACCGCGGCCGCGCTCGAGCACCTGCAAGCGCAGGGCGTGCGGATCGGCCGCGCCGCCCTGGGCGAGACGTTCACGGACGCGACGGACGCCAACGGCCGCCGCACCCTGGCGCCGGTGCCCGAGGAAGCCGAGACGGTGCAGCGGATCGTTGCCCTTCGCGGCGAAGGCCGCACCCTGCGCGAAATTGCCGACGCGTTGGCCGCCGAGGGGCGGGCGACGAAGCGCGGCGGGAAGTGGGCGCCCGCGACGGTGGCGAAGATTCTCGAACGGGTGGCGTAGCAGCGGAAGGGGGAACGATCATGCCGAAGCGAACGGATGAGGGGCTTCCGGTCAACCTGGTGTTCCGCGTCTCGGAAGCGGACGCCGCCCGGCTCGACGCGCTGGCGGCGCTGCTGCCGACGATGGGCAAGGCCGGGATCGCCCGCGAGGCCCTGCGCCGCGGGCTCGAAGCCTTCGATGTTGCGCTTGCAGAACGGGACGAGACGGCCCGACTCGCGGCGTTGGCCCGCGTGCTCGGCATGGCGCCGCCGGCGCAGCGGAAGCGAGAGTAGCGGGCGGGATGCCATACCCCCTTGTACCCCCTTGGCTCGCGCGCCTTCGCGTAAGTCCGCAATTGTCAACGCCGCATTGAATTCGTTTGCAACGGTGGATCGGATCGGCTACAAGCAAGGAAACACAAGGGCTTCGAGGCTTCCAGAAGCGAAACAAAGAGCGCCTCATAACCCGGAGGTCGTGGGTTCAAATCCCACCCCCGCTACTTGAAATCGGAAGGCACTCGGGCCTGCGGGGCCCGGGTGCCTTCCGTCGTTTTCGGACCTTCCCGCGATACTCACCTTTGCCCGGCATCGACTCGCGCATCCACGCCGGCCGGTGGCGGAATTTCGGCGATTCCCGCGCGCGAGGCCGCCGGAACGGTCACGGTCCGGTGGCGAATCCCCTTCCCAGCCGGTCGGAGGCAACGAAACGAGGCTCGATGGCTGGCGGCGGGGGCGGGTCCGAGCCCGAATTCATCTGTACGGCGTATCGTGTATTGCCTCCGCGCCGCGTCACCCCTGGCCCGAAAGTGGAGGGATGACCATCGGGCCCTCCCGTGCTCTCTCAAAGAGGGCGTGGAGCCTGAGGTTGCACGACCGAACGATCCCCAGGGCCCGTACCGGATGGCGAGGACCGCCAGGCGGAAGAAGCGGCTCTCCCGCTGTGTGGCCAAGCATCTCCTGGAACTCGGCAAAGAGGTGGCTCGCCAACCTCGGTTGCGCGATCAAGTCGTGATTCTACCCTGGATCGAGGTGGGCGTCCGACGCGGCATTCGCGAAGTTGCAGAGGATCCCGAGCCATCCCCGATCATTCCGCGCAAATCGCCGGAGTGTGGGCTCGTACCCGGCCGGTGTGGCACAGACCAGACGCGAGTTTCGCACGGGATCCCCCCCCCCGGCCGATCCGGCGGCCGCGGTCCCTCCCGGCGGCGCGGGCATCGGGCCGCAACCCGGCAGGACTGCGCCGAAGCGCGAGGGCTCGGCCGGGCCCCATCGAAGCTTCACCGGCCCAAGGGCGAGTCCGCGCGCAGATCGCTCGACTTGAACTGCACCCGCACCTTCGCCCCCATCACGCGGCGCAGCATGCCGTCCGGGGCGAAGTGCGCGCCGATCTCGAGGGCGAGCGCGAGCGGTTCCTCCTCCTCGACCCGGACGAGCCAGGATTCTTCGCCCGTGGGCGCGGATGCGGTGTTGTGGATGCCGCCGACGACCACGAGCTGCGCGTCCCGGCCGCGATGGCGCACCTTCCAGAAGCGCGCGTTCGTGCCCGAGGCCTCCTCGAGGACCGCGCCCTGCGCCCGCAGGTGGGCGACCAGCCGGCGCTCGAACTCCTGCGCCGCGAGCGTCTTGGGCCGCAGGGCCTCGGCTCGGCGCAGGGTCTCCGCCGCGGCATGCCCGGGATCCGGACCGGGGACGGCGGCGGAACGGGACTCGGGGCGGTTCTGCATCGGGCCGCGGACCGAATCGAAGACCGACATCGGGGCCGGTCCGTCGCCGGGTGTAACCGACGTGAGCAGGGATCGATGCCAGTGGTTCTCGGCTCCCTGGACGAACCAGCGCCGCGCCTGGAGTTCCTCCTGCACTCGTGCCGCGTACCCGCCGGGACCGTACGTGCACTCGTCGTGGCAATCGAGACACAGTCCCTGCGCGTTGCTTCGGAGGGCTCGCGGCTTGCCGCAGCGGAAACAGGCACCGTCCCAATTCGGCGGAACCGTCACGCCGAGTTGGGTGAGCAACTCCTGCAGGGTTGCCATGCGTCCGACCTCCACGAGGGGGCGGCGACGTTAGCACGGGCGGCCGTCGGGCTCCGGCGTGCGCGGGACGTCGGTCGTCTGCATCCTCGCCGTCCCGGGTTCGGGATGCAAGTCGAAACGGATTCCCGGGCCGCGCTCGCCTTCTCCGGCTGGATGGGCTGGTCCTCACGCGGCGCGCCCCAGCCGGTTGCCGGGCGAGGCGCCTCGCGGGTTTGCGGCTCACGCCTCCGCCGGTCGGCAGAGCACCAGGCCGAGATCATCCGGGAGGGCCCCCGAGGCGCCGCGAACGAGAGCGATGAGGGCGCGGAGAGCCTCCGCCGGATCCCCGGTGCGCGCGACTTCGGCCACCCGCTCGGGCGGGGCGTAGGGCCAGAGGCCGTCGGTCGCCAGGAGGAGCGTGCCGCTCCAGTCCCGTACCGCGAAGGGGACCGGGGCGGCGCCGCCGGAGCCGAGAAAGGGGCGGACCTGCTGCGCGGCGGTGAGGTCGCGGGCGCCGTCGCGAGCGAAGAGCCATGCGCCGCTGTCACCGACGCTGGCGCCGGAGATCCCCGAGGGAGTGATGGTGACGACGACGGCCGTGGTGTCGCCGGCGTCGACCTGGCCGTAGATCCGGCCGTCCGCGGCGCGCAGGCAACGGCACCAGTCCGCGCCATCCGGCGGACGGCCGGACGCCGTGGCGAAGTCCCGCGCGATCGCCATCCAGCGGTCGGCCGCCACCGCCGCGCCGGAGGTTCCGCCCGCCCCGTCGGCGAGGCAGGCGACGGCGAAGCCGTCGAACTGCCAGAAGTCCGCGCGATCGTGGCCCGCTCCTTTTGCGGCCTCGACGGCGCGGGCGAAGAGGAAGCCCTCCACCGGTCCTCCCGCTCAGCGGACGAACGACTCGCGGCGGGCGGCGTCGCTCAACCGGATGAAGTAGGAGGTCGGGGACCGGGCGATCTTGGCCCGCGCTTCCCGCAGGCTCGATTCCCCCGCGTAGCTGACGGCCGACTGCAGGTGTCCGCGGATGCGCGCGAGGATGGAGACGACGCTGCCGCGGTACGGGATCTCCACCGACTGCCCCTCCTGGGGGGTGGAGAGCAGGTCGTCCGCCTCGTCGGGTTGCGCGCCGGCGAGCACGGCCTGCGGGGAGGTCATGCCGCGATACACTTTGGTCTTCTGGCCGGTGGCGGGATTGTCGATGGTCACGCCCGGCGACTCGTCCGTGCCGGCCAGGGCGCTGCCCAGCATGACGGTCGAGGCGCCGCTCAGGATCGCCAGGGCGATGTCCTTGTCGTCCCGCACGCCGCCGTCGGCGATCTGCGGCACGCGTTCGCCCAGGGCGAGATAGGCCTCGCGAATGGCCTGGAGCTGGGGAACGCCCGCGCCGGTCTCGAGGCGGGTGCGGCAGCCGCGGCCGGGGCCGATGCCGACCTTGACGGCGGAAACTCCCAACCGGGCGAGGAAACGCGCGCCTTCCGCGGTGCCGACATTGCCGCACACCAGCGCGGCGCCCGCGAACTTCTTGCGGAACGCCCGCACCGCATCGCCCACCATCGCGGCGTGCGCATGCGCGACGTCCATCAGGAGGCAGTCCGCCCCGGCGTCCAGCGCCGCTTCCGCCCGCTCCAGGAAGTCGCCGCGCGCCCCGATCGTGGCGCCGACCAGAAGCCGCCCCTTGGCGTCCTTGCTCGAATAGGGACGCGCCTTCGCCAGCCGCAGGTCGCGCATCGTGATCAGACCGCGGATGCGGCGGTGTTCGTCGATGAGCGGCAGCTTCTCCTTGCGGTGCTCGTACATGCGCTGCTCCGCCTCTTCCCGGCTCACGTCCGGCGGAGCGGTCACCAGGCGGTCGAAGGGGGTCATGTACCGCTCGACGGGGGCGTCTTCCGAGGCGGGGCCCACCGGGAGGTCCCGGTGCGAGAGGATGCCCGCGAGCACGCGCGTTCCCGGCTTCTCCTCGACCAGGATGCCGCTGATGTGCAGGCGCTCCATCAAGCGGCGCGCTTCGCCGAGGCTGCGCTTGCGCCAGAGCAGCTTGGGTTCCTCGATGATGTGCGCGTGCTGCCGCTTGACCTGGGTGACGGACCGGGCTTCGTCGGCGATCGGGCAGTTGCGGTGCAAGAATCCGATGCCACCCTCGAGGGCGAGCGCCTTGGCCATCTCCGCGCCGGTGACGGTGTCCATGTTGGCGCCGACGAGGGGCAGTCGCAGGGTGATGCCGCGGATCAGCGGGAGGGCGAGGTCCACCTGGCGCCGCGAATCGACGATTCCCTCCTGGGGGCGGAACAGGACGTCGTCGAACGTGGCCCCGACGAACAGCGGCTCGACGCCGGACTTCTTCGCCATCCTCGTCCGACCGGCGGACCCCGCATCCCGCGTCCGCCGGCCGCTCCTTCTCGCGATTCGGAAAACGCCGCCCTCTCCGGGGAGGGCGGCCGAGGGGGAGTCTATCAGGCCGGGCGGAAGAGGGCAACCTCTCCTCGCCCGGGGGGCGGCGCCCGGCGCGGGACCGGGTTCGTGCTACCGCCGGAGATCGAGGCCGTTGGCGACGGGGAGCAGGACGGGATTCTGCGCGTGTCCGAGTCCCAGTTGGCCGTTCGCATTGCGTCCGACCGCGAGCACGGTGCCGTCGGCGCGCACGAGGAACAGTTGCTCGCCTCCCGCGGCGAGGTCGACGATGTCCGACACGCTCAAGGGCGCGGGAACGGAGCGATCCCCGGTGGTCCCGTCGCCCAGGGCCCCGTTGGCGTTCCGGCCCCAGGTCCACACCGTCCCGTCGGCGCGGAGCGCGGCGGAAAAGGATGCGCCGGCCGCGATGCGGACGACGGCGGTGAGCGAAGGGATGCGCGCGGGGGTCGGCCGCGAGGTCAATGTTCCGTCCCCGAGTTCTCCGGACGCATTCTGTCCCCACGACCAGACCGTTCCGTCCGTCCGCAAGGCCAGGGAATGACGCAGTCCGGCGGCGACGCGGGTCACCGGGGAGAGTCCGGCGACGGCGACCGGGGTCGGACGCGATTGAAACGTCCCGTCGCCGAGCTGGCCGTTGCCGTTGGCGCCCCAGGCCATCACCCGGCCGTCCGCGAGGACCGCCAGCGAGTGATCGCCTCCGGCCGAGCCGGCGAGCGCCGCCGCGGGCAGCGGCACGGGGGCGGCGGTCGGGCGCGCGGCCGTGGTGCCGTCGCCGAGTTGCCCGGCCGCATTGCCTCCCCAGGCGTGCAGGACCCCGTCGACGTCCCAGGCCAGCGAGTGGCCGGTTCCGCCCGCGGCGGCGACCACGGGACGGGCGATTCCCTGGACTCGTCGAGGCGCCGGGGAGTCCGCCAGCGTGCCGTCCCCCAGCTGCCCGGAGAAGTTCCGTCCCCACGCCCACAGCGTGCCGTCGCCCGCCGCGGCGAGGGTGTGTCCGAACCCGGCCGCAAGCGAGCGCATCGCCGGCACGGAGGCGACCGGCGCGAACGCCGCGCGGTCGGGACCGGCCGTTCCGAGCTGTCCGTACTGGTTGCGACCGGTCGCCTGTACCGCACCCTGATCGTCCAGGGCCGCGGTATGGCCGAATCCCGCGGCGATCCCGACCGCGGGTCCGGGCACCCCCACCGCGATGGTCATCCGGCGAATCACGAACTCACCCGTCGCGGAGGCCGCGAACAGCCGCACCTCGTGGAGTCCCGGGGCGTGGAACGTCTTGACCGGCGCCGGCAGGATGCTCGCGGTGCCGTCGTCGAAGTTCCAGGCCGTGGACGCCGGCGCGCCGGTCGTGGAGAAGCGGACGGTCAGCGGCGCCGGGCCCGAGCGCACGTCCGCGACCGCCTCGTACGCGAGCGCGGCCGACGGGGCCCGCAACGACCAGGTCGCCGTCGGATCGGTGCGGAGGAAGGCGTGCAACTGATCGGCGACCTTTGCCGCCCCGCGCGCGCTCGGATGGGTGAAGTCGGTCTCCCGGACGTCCGCCGGCTCCCACACCAGCCCGTCCGATCGCGGGGAAAGGCCGTCCGCCCAGAGGTACGGCCCCCACGTGATCCAGGGGGCCACCACGGGCCCGCGCGCGGCATCGCAGTTCAGGTCCGCGTCGCCGCGGATCTGCCCCTCGATGAGGTCGCGCACGGCGAAGGCCGACTCGTACGCGTACGGCTCCGGATTCAGGATCGACTCCGTCGGATGGCCGGGGATTCCCATCGTGTAGGCGCGCGTGCGGCTGGAGACGTAGACGATCGCGAGGTTCGGATAGCGCTCCTTGGCGCGTCGGACGACGATCTCCAGGTTCTCGCGCAGCACCTCGGCGTGGGCCGGAAAGGGGCCGTCCATCATCGGCACGGAGAGGGCGAGTTTCATCCACACCGCCTGGACCTGGAGCGGGGTGAGCCCGGCGGCCTGGAGGAACCCGTCCGCATCCTGCCAGACGTCGTCGCGTTCCGCCCACCAGCGCGCGGTCCGCTGTCCCTGCGCCCCGTTGACCGCCGTCACGAGCGGATTGCGCGACGGGTCGTTTCGGGCACGCCACAGGTAGGCGTCCGTCTGCGGTACCGCGGGCGGACTGCCGGCGAATTCCATCATCGTGTTCGACAGTCCGATCGAGAGGAACCCGATGCGGCCCTGGACGGGGTCGGGAAGGCCGGCGGCGTTTCGCGGGGTGATGTCCGCGCGGGCGCGCAGTCCCTGGATCGCGTGGTCCGCGGGACGGACGTTGCGCCCGCCCGGATAGAGGCCGCCGGGCCGGCCCTGGTAGGTCCCGGCCCCCATGTCCGGGAGGGGAACCAGACCGGTGAAGGTCAGGGTCCCATCGGCCGGCGCCGGGGCGGGTCGCAGCAGGAGGAGCGCAAGGGCGGCGGTCGCCAGGATCCGGGGGGCGAACCGCGGAGACGGGAGGGGGCGGACTCGGTCGGCGAAGCAGGGCGCGGGCATACGGCAGATTCCTTCGAGGAGAAGCCGGGGGCGGACTGGCCACGGGGTGCTTGCCTGCGCAATTCCCTCTACGCGGGAGGAACCCGGGTGTGACCGCAGAGCGCGGGACATTTCGATTGCCGCCTGCGCCGGGGACACGTAGAGTGACTTCGAGGCCGGCGCCGGGGGCGGCCCCGAGCGCAGCCCCGACGCGTCCGGGGCTTCCCCGCCCCCCGACCCGCGCCCGCCTACGCGGACGGTCATGCGCGACCTGCAGGCGATCGACGAAGACCGGCTCTTCGGCACCCTCGCGATCGAGCTCAAGCTTGCCGCGGCGGAGCAGGTCGATCGCGCGCTCGCGGAGCAGTCCCGGCGCCGCGCCGTGGGCGAGACCGTGCAGTTGGGCGCGATCCTCGTGCGGGACGGCGTGCTGTCGCCCGAGCACGTGGTCCAACTGCTCGACCTCCAGGGCAAGGCGTTGCTCCGCTGCGCCTCCTGCGGCACGACCTACAACGCCCTGGGGTACGAGCCGACGCAGGGGGGTGCGTGTCCGCGCTGCGGGGGGCCGCTGGGCGCTCCCTCGCTCCACGAGACGCAAGGCGGGGTGTCCGCCGCGGACACGTTGAGGCTGGCGCCGCGACTCTCGCCGCACGAGACGGTCGTGGTCCCGGATCGGGACCCGGGCATGCGGACGGAATCGGCTCCTCACCCTGCCCCGCCGGCCGCCGATGCCGGCGTTCCCTTCGGCCGCTATCGCCTGCTCGAACGCCTGGGATCCGGCAACATGGGCGTCGTTTGGCGGGCCTGGGACCCGGAGCTCAAGCGGGTCGTGGCCCTGAAACTGATCAAGGAAGACCCCGGGCCGCGCACGATCGAACGCTTCCAGCGGGAGGCCCGCGTGGCGGCGCGACTGCGCCACCCGGGGATCGCGGCCGTCCATGACGTCGGGCAGGCGGACGGACGCCACTACATCACCATGGACTTCATCGAGGGGCGCACGTTCGAGTCGTTCCTGGCGCCGCGTCGCGCCGCCAAGCGCGCGGGAGAGCGGGCCGGTCTGGAGCGGCTGGAGGAGGAGGTCTTGCTGCTGGCGCAGGTGGCCGAAGCCGTGGCCTACGCGCACGCCCAGGGGATCGTGCATCGCGACCTCAAGCCGGGGAACGTCCTGATCGACGGCGCCGGACGCGCGACGGTGACCGACTTCGGCGTGGCGAAGGAACTCGTCTCGCGCGACGGCACGTCGATCACGATCGACGGGCAGTTGGTGGGAACGCCCGCCTACATGAGCCCGGAACAGGCGGCCGGCGACCACGAGCGGATCCGCGCGGGCTCGGACGTCTGGGCGCTCGGGGTCATTCTCTACGAGGTGCTGACCGGCTGGACCCCGTTCGAGGGGGTGGGGCATCCGCTCGAGATCCTGGTGGCGGTGGGCCGGGAGGAGCCGCGTCGTCCGTCCGCGCGGAATCCGCAGGCCCCGGTCGCGCTGGAGGCGGTCTGCCTGAAGGCCCTGGAGAAGGACCCGGCGCGCCGCTACGTCGATGCCGGCTCGTTCGCGCTCGAATTGGCCCGCTGGCGGCGGGGCGAACCGGTGGAAGCGCGCGCGCCGGGCCGGTTGGAACGGTGGTGGCGCGCGGCGATGCGCCGGCCCGCGTGGGTTGCCGCGGCGGCGGGCCTCCTCCTCGCGCTCGCGTCGGGAGCCGTCGCCCTGCGTGAACATGCGGGGGCGCGCGGCTTGCGCGAAGAAGTGCTCGCCCAGCTGCGCGACAACGCGCGCACGTACGTGGAAGAGACGCTGCTCGCGCGCCGGCGGGGCGATCTGGCTGCCGGGCGCCGGTTCCGCGTCCGCCTCGAGCAGGCCAGCCGGCAGGCGCGCGAGCAGTTGCGCGAACCCACCGGCGAACCGGAGTACCACCTCGGGCGGCTGCTGCGCGCGCTGCTCGACGACGAGGAAGCCCTGGCCGCGCAGGACCGGGCGCTCTCGGTGCAGGCCGACTTCGCCCCGAGCCTGTACGAGCGCGCGGTCCTGTGCGCCCGCCGCTATCGCGCGGAGCTCGAGCGGGCGCGTCAGGTCGTGCGGGCGAACCGGGGGGAAGGGTTGCGCGAGGCCGTGCGGACCGATGCGGCTGCCGCGGCGCCGGTGGCGGAACCGACGGTGGCCGACCTCGAGCGGATCGACGCCGGGCTGCGCCGGTGGAAGGGGGAGACGGTCGACGCCCTGGCGCGTCTTCGAGACGTGCTCGACCGGGAGCCCGGCTGGCGGGAGCACCCCGTCGATCTGCTGCGCGTCACCGCCGCCCGCGTGGTCTGCGTCGAGGGGATGTTGTCCGCCTACGGCGGCGAAGCGGGTTGGGACGAGTCGCGGCGGCGCCTGGAAGCGGCGATCGCCGCCGATCCCGGCCTCGAGGAGGCGTACGAGGCGCTCACGCACGCGGCCCTGGCCGCGGGTCGCTGGCCGGAGGCGGTGACCGCCTGCACCCGGGGGATCGAGACCGACCGGGGGTACCTGCCGCATTGGTTGAATCGCGGCGAGGCTCGCGCGGCCTGGGCTCGACACCTGCAGACCGAGGGGGGCGACCCGGTCCCGCTCTGGCTCGAGGCGGAAGCGGACCTGGGCGAAGCCCTCTCCCTCGAGCCCGCCTGTCTCGATGCCCGGGTGCAGCGCGGTCGCGTGCGCGGGCACCGCGCGCTCCACGCCTGGAGCCGGGGTGGGGACCCGCTTCCGCTGCTGCACGCCGCGATCGAGGACTACACCGGGGCGGCGGAGCAGGCGCCGGATCGCGCCGATGTCTGGCTGCGGCGGGGTGCGGTCCGGCTCGATGCCGCGGTTTACCGTGGGGAGCGCGGCGAGGAGACCGCCGAGCTCTACCAGGCGGCGATCGACGACCTCGCGCGCGCCCTCGAAACCGATCCGGATCTCGTCGAGGCCTGGTCGCGGCGCGGGGCGGCCCGCATGCACTGGGGCAAGAGCGACTCCCGACGGGGTGCCGATCCGACCGCGCGCTACGGCGCCGCGGTCGCCGACGCGGACGAGGCCCTCCGGCGCGAGCCGGACTCGGCCCAGGCGCTGGTCACCCGCGGGTTGGCGCGCATGTACGCGGGCGAATTCCACCTGGTTCGCGGCGGGAATGCCGCCGGGGAGCTTGCCGCCGCGGAGGCCGATCTCCGGCGCGCGGCGGAGCGGCGGCCCGAGTGGCTGCTGGTTCACTTGAGCCTGGGAGCGGTGCGCATGTTCCTGGGCACCCTGCGAGCGCAGGGCGGCGAGGACGCCGCGGGCGTGTACGCCGCGGCCGAGGAAGCGTACGGACGTGCCCTCGAACTCGACGCCCGCTCCGCCGACGCGTGGGCGAGCCGGGGCATGGCGCGGTTCTCCCGCGCGGTCCTCCTGGGGCGGGAGGGGATCGGCCCGGACGCGACCGGCGTCTTCGCGGGGGCGATGGCGGATCTCGCCCGGGCGGTCGAGTGCAATCCCTCGGGCGCGCGCATCTGGCTGTCTCGCGCCGCGGCGCGGATGAACTGGGGGCTGCTTACCGAGTCGCACGGCGGCGATCCGGGCCCGCTCTTCGCCGAGGCGGTCGAGGACTACGGCCGGAGCCTCGCGCTCCATCCCGGCGAGGCCGAATCCTGGCGGGGCCGCGGCGTGGCGCGTTTCGAGCTCGGTCGCCGCCTGGAACGGGACGGAAAACCGGGAGCCCCGGTCCTGGATGCGGCCCTCGCCGATCTCGAAATGTCCGTGACGTTGAATCCCCGGCAGCCGGATGCGCGCGAACTCCTGGAAGGGCTGCTGGGCAAGGTGGCCGGCCGTTCGCGGACCGCCGGACTGCTGCGCGCCGGGGATGCCGAGGTCGCCGCAGGACGGTACGCGGCGGCGCGCCGATTGTATGCCGAGGGTTTGCGGCGCATCGCCGGCGGAGAAGAGGCCGGGGTCGATCGGGAGGCGCTCGTCCGCGCCCGCTACAACGCCGCGTGCGTCGAGTCGCTGGCCGCCGCGGGAATGAACGGACCCGACGCGCCCCCGCGTCCGCTCGAGGAGGCCGCGGCCCGGACCCGGCGCGATGCCGCCTTCGCCCACCTGCAGAAGGCGGTCGAACTGGGCTGGCGGGACCGGGACCACCTGGAGAAGGACCCGGACCTGGCGCCGCTCCGGGACGACGCGCGCTGGCGGGCGCTGCTCGCCTCGCTCGGGAAGTAGCCCTGCGGACGGCCGCGCGCGCATGCCGCGCCCTTCGCGGATCCTCGCGGTCACGGCGCTCCGCCGGCGCCTCACTCCGGCTCCGGGAGTGGAATCTCCTCGATCTTGGAGTAATGCCGGTCGGCCGTGGCCCGGTGGTTCACGATCAGCAGCGCCGTTTCCCCGCGCCCGGTCCAGCCGAGCGCGCGCAGCGCCGCGCGGGCGATCTCGGCGTGATTCTCGTCCTCCCAGCGGTAGTCGACGAGCACCCCGTAGACGGAAAAGAGCTGCAGGTAGCGTGCCGTCCGACTCGTGTTGGTCACCACGACCAGCGGTTTGCGGGGCCGTTCGCGACAGGCGGTGATCGCATTCGGCCCGAGGTTGCTGATCGCCACCATGCAGCGGACCCGCTCGGTGCCTTCGGCCCACATCACGGCCGCGCGTTCGCGGTCGATCCGGCCCGGGATCGGTTCGCGCGGGGGGAAGCGCCCCTCGCGCAGGAGGTCCGCGCGCTCGCGATCGACCTCGCGCGAGACGGCGCGAATCGCTTCCGCGACCGCGCGCGGGTGGCGGCCGATCGCGAACTCCTCCGAGCCCATGATCGCGTCCGAACCTTCGCGGAGGAGAAAGTAGAGTTCGTCCACCTCCGCCCGACTGGGGGTGTCCCGGTCGACCATGCTCGACAGGGTCTGAGTGGCCGTCACCACCGGGATGCCGCGGGCGTTCCCCGCGCGCACGATGCGCATGGTGCACCGCGGCAATTCCCAGGGGTTGGGGAGCTCGGCCCAGAGGTCGCCGCGCGCGACCATGAGCGCATCGGACACGGCGGCGATCTCGTCGATGCACTGGACGGCCGGATGGGTCTCGATCTTCGCCATGATGCGCACGTCCGGACGGCCCCGTTCGGCCAGGAAACTCCGGAGTTCCTCGACGTCCGCGGGTCCGCGGACGAAGGAGAGGGCGACCATGTCGACGTCTTCCCCCAGCAATTCGGAAAGATCGCGGCGATCCCGCTCGCTGAGCGCCGGGACCGGCAGGTGCGTCTCCGGGAGATTGATGCCCCGCTTGGTGAGCCGGCCGCCGCGGGTGACGCGGCAGCGTAC
The DNA here is from genome assembly GCA_964632945.1 of uncultured Planctomycetia bacterium. Taxonomy (GTDB): domain Bacteria; phylum Planctomycetota; class MHYJ01; order WSZJ01; family CAZWCX01; genus CAZWCX01. The sequence continues at coordinate 26,383 of CAZWCX010000008.1, forward strand.
TTCGGAAACCCCGTCGGTCGCGAGCACGTCCAGCCGCATGCGCCCTTCGGCGAGCAGGATCGACTGGCCGGTTCGCACCGCCGCGGGGAGTTCCGGCAGGACGGTGGGGAGGATCCCGGGGCCCGCGGGCACGTCGCGCGTCGTCAGCGTCCACTCGGCGCCGGGAACCAGGTCGACCCCTTCCCGCGGGAGCGGTCCGAGTTTCACCCGCGGCCCGACGCAGTCCAGCAGGACCGCCACGGCCTCGCCGCGGCGGGAACGGATGCGGCGGACGAGCCCGCGCAGCTCCTCGTACGTCTCCGCGCGGGCGAAGGCGAGGTTGATGCGCACGGTGCCGAACCCGAGCATCTCCTCCAAGTCGGGATAGGCGGGGGAGTCGGACGGGCCGATCGTGGCCACGATGCGGCCGGAAGGCCCGCGAGGATCGCAAACGGGCTGGGCTTTCATGGCAACTCCTTCAGGGCGACCGTCGGGTATGCGAAGAAAGGGACGTTCGCAGCCGGGACACGCGACCGGCCGGGTCCCGTGAGGGGCGGGAGAGGTCAGCCGACCGTACCCGCGAGAGCGTCGAGCGCCGGCGTCGCGTCCGCCAGGTCCTCCACGCGTACGACGCGATCGAGGATCGACAGGGCGCGGTTCCAGTCGGCCCGACCAGGATCGGGTCGTCCGGCCGCGGCAGCGAGCGCGCCGGCCGCCCACGCGGAGATTTCGTAGAGGGCGGACAGGCGGCCGAAGCCGCGCAGGAGGCCGGACTCCTCCGCAAGCGGACGGCCGCCCGCGGCCAATTGGAGGAAGCAGCCGCGCACGAAGTCGGCCGTGACGGCGTCCGCGGGCGGCCGGGATCCGGGAAGCGGATCGTCCGGGCTGCCGGCCGCGAGGGCGGTCTGCAGCGAACCCAGCCATCCCTCGGCAAGTCGGTCGTTGTCGTGGACCTGGATCCAGTCCGGCGCCCCCGCGCTCCGGCGTTCGCGTCGGGCGGCATGGGCGCGCGCCAGGGCGTCGGCGATCGTTCCCAGCGCCGTCCGGCGCCCGGCGCCGGCGTTCGGCGCGGCGCCCGTCCGATCGGCGGCGGCGCGCGCCCGATCGAGGTCGGCCGGATCCGGGGGCCGCGGCAGCGTCCGACGGACCGCGTGCAGGTAGATCGCCGCGGCTTCCAGTCCCTCCCGCGCGCTCGCGGCGTGACGGAGGCGCTCCACGACTTCCGCCTCCACCGACCGGGCCAGGGCGTAGGGGACGTACACCTCGCCCGCCACGCGCACGAGCGCGGGAACGACGAGGTACGGCGGCCCCGCCGCGGCGTCGGCCCGCCACGCACCCTGGTCTTCGACGGGAACGCCGTCGTCGTGCGATCGCCACAGGGTCTCGCACTGGACCTTGAGCGTGAGCGCCACCCCGTCGGGTCTTCGCGCGACCCAGAGGGGGAACCGCCGGCAGGTGAGTGGCTTGCGCTCCACGCCCAGCCGGCGGTGGACCGAGCAGAGTCCGTCGTCGTCGAGGAAAAGGCAACGCCCGTCCGGCCGGCGGCCGAGGGAGAATGCGGGTGATCCGTCGGGGGAGGGATCGGCGGTTTCGAACCACTGCCCGGTCGGGGCCGGGACGTGAGGCGCGAGAACGGCGGCGTGCTCCAGGATCGTCGCGCGTTCGGCCGGCGAGATCGGCCACACCACGTAGCCTTTGCAGCAGGCTCCGCAACCGTGGCAGGAGAACCGTCCTCCGGCCGCGGGCGGCGCGGGCGCGGAGAGGGCGCCCGATCCGGCCGCCCACGTCTCGACCCTCTGCACGCGGGCGCTCGCCACCAGGTGGCGCGCCTCGAGCCACGCGTGTGCGTCCGAATCGGCCGGGGCGCGACCGCTCAGGAACGCCATGCGCAGGAGAAAGACGATTTCGTCGGGAACCCGGTGGCGCGCGCTGCGCGCCGGATCGAGCACGAGCGTCCCTTCGGGCGCGTCCACCAGCGTCACGCCGTCGCGAATGCGTTCCGGGTCGGGCGAATCGGATCGGATCACGGGGACCTCCGTCAGGACCTCGGGCGTACTCTGCGGCAGGGGTCGGCGTCAAGCGAATGACGTCGCGCTGCGCGAGCCCGGCTGAATCGCCCGCTTGACGGGCGCCGGACCCGCGTGGTCTACTTTTTCCGTTCCCCCTCCCCGCCGACGGGATCCTCCGCATGCCCGAAGCCACCCTCCGCAAGCTCGCCCGCTGGAAAGACAAGCTCCTCGACGTCTCGCGTCGCAACCGTCTGATCGATTTCCGTCCGACGCGATCCACCACCGTCCGGATCGTCGACGAGCGACCCGCCGAGATCTTTCGTCTGCTCGTGACGGAGGGGGCGACCCTTTCCTTCCGCGCGGCCCCGGAAGAAGCGCCCCGCGAAGAGACGCGGGTGCATACGCCGTACCGGCGCGAGGATCTTCCCGGGGAACAGACCGACCGGGTCCTCGGCACCGATCTCGTGGAGGCGTATCTCGACCACAACCTCCTGCAGATCTACCGCAAGGCCGTGTCGGTGCGGGAGGAGCACGGCTACAATACGCTCTTCCTGGCGCTCGGTTTTCTGGAATGGACCGAGACCGCGACGGCGGAGACGGTCCTCAAGGCCCCGTTGTTGCTGGTGCCGGTCGATCTCGGGCGGGTTCGTGCCGGGGACCGGTTTCGCCTGCGCGCGCTGGAAGACGATCCGCTCGTCAATCCGGCGCTGGCGCGAAGGATGGCGAAGGAATTCGCCTTCGAATTCCCCGCCCTCCCCGAAGACCTCGATGGATATGACGCGCTCGGCTTCTTCGACGCGGTTGCGGCCGGGGCGGCCGCCTTTCCGCGCTGGCGCGTGACCAACGGAGCGGCGCTGGCCCACTTCTCGTTCGCGAAGTTCGTCATGTACAAGGATCTCGAGGAGCATGCGGCCGCGTTCGCCGAACACCCGCTGCTTGCCTGCGTGGCCGGCGATCCCGCGGCCCCGCCCCCGGCCGCGATCGAGCTTCCTCGCGGGGAGGAGCTCGACCGCCTGCCGCTGGAGCGGACGTTCCAGGTGATGGACGCGGACTCGAGCCAGCAGGAGGCGATCGAGGCGGTGAAACGCGGCCGGAGCCTGGTGATCGAGGGGCCGCCGGGAACCGGAAAGTCCCAGACGATCGCCAACATGATCGTGGAATCGCTGCTGGCGGGACGGTCGGTCCTGTTCGTGAGCGAGAAGATGGCGGCCCTGCGCGTGGTACACGACCGCCTGCGCGACGCCGGCCTGGCCGATTTCTGCCTGGAGCTGCACAGTCAGAAGTCGAGCCGGCGCGCGGTGCTGGAGGAACTGCGGCGGACGCTCGATCTGCCCTCCGAGGCGCCGGGGGCGCCCCAGGAGGCCATCGAGGACCTCGCGAGGACGCGCGAGGAACTGAACGCGTACGTGCGCGAATTGCGCGATCCCGTGCCGCCCCTGGGACGGAGCCCGTACGAGGCGATCGGCAGGCTGGCGGGTCTTCGGGGGGATGGCGCACCCGACGTGCCGCTGTTCCTGGGCGACGCCGCGACCTGGACCCGGGAGCGTTGGGAGGCCGGTCGGGAGGCGATCGAGCGCCTGACCCGGGCGGTGCCGCGCGTGGAGCCGATCGCGGAGCATCCCTGGCGCGGCTGCCTTCTGCGCGAGGGGGCCTACGGGACGCAGGTAAGACTGCGGGCCGCTCTGGAGGAATGGATCTCCGCCCTGGACGAGGCGCGGGCGCGGGCTGCCGAGTTGGCGGCGCGGATCGGCGCCGGCCCGCCGGCGACGATGGAGGCGACGCGCGCGCTCGCGGAACTCGGCGCCCTGCTGGTCGAGAGTCCGTCGGTGGAGCCCGAGCGCGCGCGCGACCTTCGTTGGGATGCGGCCGAGCCCGAGGGTCGGCGGATGCTGGCCGACTTGCGCGCCTATCGAGAGGCGATCGCGGAACTGGGCCTGCACTACGGCGCGCGCATCCTCGAGGGGCCGGTGGAGGAGATGCAGGAGTGGTGGCGCGCGCACGGCGCGGGGGCCTTCCGATTCCTGCGCCCGTCGTACTGGACCTACAAGGGGATGCTGGACGGCTGGCGCAAGGCCGGCGCGCCGGAAGACCCGGTTCGCGCGTTGGAGCTCGCGGTCAAGGCGCGGGCCGTGCGCGCGCGGCTGCGCGCGGCGGACGGGACCTGGTTCGGGGCCCGCTGGCGGGCGGAGGAGTCGGACCCCGAGGCACTGGCGGCCTTCGCGGGCTGGATGATCCGCTTCCGGCGGCTGGCGCGCGCCGGATACGTGCCGGAGTCGGCGTACCCTCTGGCGCAACGGGGACTGCCCGCGAAGGCGGAAGCGTCCGCCCTGGCCGCCGCGGTCGCCCGGCTGGTCCCGGCCTGGGACGCCTTCGCGGCGATCGCCGCGCCGAAAGACCCGCCCGTGGACCTGGGAGAGGAGCGGCGACGCGCGGAGGCGCGCCGGGCCGCGCTCGACCGTGTGGAGGACTGGGCCGCGTATCAGGACGCCCTGGCGGGCGCTGCCGCCGCGAACGGGCGGGAGTTCTGGAAGGCGGCGGGAACCACTCCGACCGCCGCCTTTCCGTCCGCGTGGGAACGCGCCTTCTGGCGCTCCTGGCTCGAGGGCGTCCGCCCCGCGCGTCCCCGGCTCGCCGCCTTCGAGCGCGAGCGTCATGAGGCGGTCGCCGAGCGCTTTCGCGCCCTCGATCGGGGCTTCGTCGCTCTCAACCGCCGCCGCGCCCGCGCCGCCCTCCTCGCCCGCAAACCCGACAGGGCCTGGGAGGCCGCACCGGGCTCCGAACTCGGCATCCTCCAGCGAGAGGTGCGCAAGAAGCGCGGCCATCCGCCCCTGCGCCGCCTCTTCGCCGAGGTCGCCGAACCGATCCGCCGGCTCAAGCCCTGCTTCATGATGAGCCCGATCACCGTCGCGCAGCATCTCGACCCGGCGGGCCCCGCCTTCGATCTGGTCGTGTTCGACGAGGCAAGCCAGATCGCGCCCGAGGACGCGATCGGCGTGATTGCGCGGGGGAAGCAGTTGATCGTCGTCGGCGACGCGAAACAGCTCCCGCCCACTCCGTTCTGGCGCGTCGAATTGCTCGAGGACGGTGTGGAGGAGACGGAACTGGGCGAGGGGGACCTGGAGAGCATCCTGGAAGAATGCGCGGCGGTGTTCCCCGACCGGCGGCAGCTTCGCTGGCATTATCGCAGCCGGCGCGAGGGATTGATCGCGTTTTCCAACCGCACCTACTACGAGAACCGTCTGCTCACCTTCCCGGCCCCGGACGAGGGCGGAGAGTCGCCGGGCGTCCGCTTCGTCCACGTGGCCGACGGCGTGTACGACCGCGGCGGCAGCAAGACCAACCGACGCGAAGCGGCGCGTGTCGCCGGGGACCTGTTCCGATTCCTCCGCGAGAATCCGGGGCGGAGCGTCGGTGTGGGCGCGTTCAGCGTGGCGCAGCAGCAGGCGATCGAGGATGAGCTCGAGCGGCTGCGCCGGGAGGATGCCGCGCTCGAGTCGCGATTCGATCCCGCCACGCCGGAGTACTGCTTCGTCAAGAACCTGGAGACGATCCAGGGGGATGAGCGCGACGTGATCTTCCTGTCGGTCGGCTACGGTCGCGACGCGGCGGGGAAGATGTCGCTGAACTTCGGACCGCTCAACCAGCAGGGCGGTCCGCGACGGTTGAATGTACTGGTGACGCGGGCCCGCGAGGAGGTGCGCCTCTTCTCGTCGATCACGGCGGAGGACCTGGACGTGTCGCGCACCGCGGCGCCGGGCGTACATGATCTGCGCCGCTATCTCGACTACGCGCAGCGGGGGCCCGACGCGCTGCCGCCGGAGCCGGTCACGGGCGCCGGGGCCGCGGCCGGACGGATGGAGGACGCGGTCCTGGAATTCCTGACCGCGCGCGGACTGTCCGTGGCCCGGCGCGTGGGTTGTTCCGGATATCGGATCGACCTGGCGGTGGTGGAGGACGGACGGTATCTCCTCGGCATCGAATGCGACGGGCCCACGTATCAGGGCGCGCCCACGGCGCGCGATCGCGATCGACTGCGCGCCCAGGTCCTCGAGGCGCTCGGCTGGCGCCTGCACCGGATCTGGTCGGTGGATTGGCAGCGTCAGCCGGAGCGGGAAGTGGAGCGCGTGGAAGCCGCGGTTCGGTCCGCGCGGGCGGCCGGGGGGCGGCGGCTCGGGCGCGCCGATTCCGGGGCGGAACCGACCGGCCGGCCCGCTCCGCCGGCGCCGCCGCCGCCCGACTCGCGCAGGCCTCCCGCGCCGGTGGCGCCGGAAGCGCGAACCCCGGGCGGCGCGACGGCCGCCGCCGGCGACGACTCCGGAGCCGCGCCGGAGGACGTGACGGCATACACGACCTTCCCCGTGCAGGTCCTCGGGGACGGGGAGGCGATGCACCGCGACCTCCGCCAGGTCGCGCGAGTCCTCGAACGCGTGGTCGCGTGCGAGGGACCGGTTCATCGGGAGGAAGCCGCGCGGCGGGTGGCGGCGCACTGGGGCCTGACGCGGCTCGGATCGCGCATCCAGGAGACGTTCGACCGGGCGACCGGACGCTGCGCCGCCGAGGGGGCCCTGGTCGCACGGGGGGAATTCCTGTGGCCGCCGGCCATGACCGCACCGCCGATCCGCCGACGCGATACCGACGGGGCGCCCCGGGAGGCCCACCTCATCGCCCCCGAGGAGATCGCGGCCGCCGCTCTCCTCGTGTTGCGCAAAGAGTACCGGATGCGCGAGGAAGACCTGGTGGATCGCGTCGGACGGCTGTTCGGATTCGCACGCAGCGGCCCGCGCGTGCGGGACGCGGTCCGCGCGGGTCTCGAGGTGCTCCGCCGCGGCGGACGCCTCGAGGAGGCCGACGGCTCCGTGCGGGAGAAGCCGTCGGCCCCCGAGGCCCGACCGTAAGGAAGCGCACCCGGAGCGCTTCGGCATCCGCCCCTCGCCCCGCGCCGCGAGGCCGACGCCGGTCGCCCTCCGCCCGGAGCCTACCGGGTTTCAGACTTCGCCGTTTCGACCCCCCGGCGCCGCTTCGCCGAAGATTTCATCACCGCCCGGACCTCGTCCGGCCACGGCTCCGACCCGTCGAATTTCGCCTTGTCGTAGCGGATCTTGCCGTATTCGGAGAAGGCCGCGACGTCGAAGGACTCGTAGGCGACGAAGGGCCGCGTCGCCATGCGCTCGTGCATCACCTGGTCGGTGGTCTTGAGCTCCGGGCCCTTCTTCTTTCGCTTGCCGTTCGCCGCCGTCGCGCTCGGCCGGAAATCCCCTTCCGCGAAGCGGAAGTCCGAGTGCGCGAGCTTCTCCTCGTGTTTGGCATCGAATCCCTGCAGACGGCTGCGCGACCGCAACGCCGCGGAGTGTTCCCGCAGGTGCGCGAGATGCGCCGCGCGGAAGCGCGCGTCCTTCTCGGCCCGGGTCAGCGACGCGTCCTTCCAGACGCCGTCGAGCTGCCGTGCCAGCTCGGCTTCGTGCAAGAGGTCCTCCGGGGCCCAGAATCCCGGCAGGCAGTGCAGCACCGTGCCGTCGCTGGAGAGGAAGAAGATCTGCATGTTGTGCGGTCCCGCCCCGTTCGTCGTCCAGTACGCGGGATCGTCCAGTTCGTGGGCGCCGGAGACCCCGGCGTAGCTTTCCCCGAGGATGTTCTTCTGACCGCAGACGAACCCGGCGCCGAGTTGCGACAGGACCGCCTCGTTCGAGAGCGTCACGGCTCTCAGGCTGTGGTTCGCGCTTCAGGTCGAGCCGGTCAGGTCCCCCAGCGCGTGCAGCCACAGGATCATCTTGCCCTCGCGAGCCGCCTGTTCCCGGGCGAGCGCGAGCGTCGGGTGCCAGACCAGGTCCCGGGACAGCTTCTCGACCCCGGCGGCCACCGCGGCGGGTTCGATGATGGTCCCGACCGGGCCCTTGCCCGCGCGGGTCTTGTTTTCGGAAGCCGCCAGGGGTGCGACCGCCAACAGCAGGGCGGCCAGAAGCCAGATCCAGGAGCGTCGGTGCAGGACCTTCATGGGGAACCTCCTCGGCCAAGGGGAAGACGGTCCGCGCATGCGGGCGAATTGTCATGCGTTCATGGCGGTAAAAACCCGCATCCCCCAGGCGGGTTTCGGGCGATCGGCTGGAACGGCTCAAAAAAATGACAATCCACGGGTTGTGGAGCGAGGCGGTGAACGGGGGGAAGTCAGGGACCGGGGAGGGCTGGAAACTCCGCGCCGGGGAAGGATGCGTCGGGCGGGGATCCGCCTCCGAGCGGGGGGAGGGGGGCACGCGACGGGCACGAGGCGGCGCCAGGGAAGGCGGGGTCGTGGAATTCACGGACGCGAATGGGAGCGCGTTGGCGGCGTTCGGGGAGCGTGCGCGTGTCAGCGGTTGCGGCGACCGGCGAAAATCCGGACCAACCCGCGGGCGACGGCTTCGGCATCCGCCTCGGTGTCGTTGGCCAGGACGATGACCGTGAGGCCGTCGGGGGCGAGATAGCGGATCAGGTGCGTGGACGTCCCCGGCCAGGAACCGCCGTGCTCGACGTACGCCCCATGGCGATCCTTGCCGGTCCCCCAGCCGAAGGCGTACTCGACGGGTTCCCCGGAGTCGAGGCGGCCGCTCGCGCAGAGGCGCGCGAGGGTCGCGGGCGTGACGATCTTTCCCGCCCGGAGGGCCTGGTCGTACCGCGCCAGATCGCGCACGGAGGAGAAGACGTTGCCGTCTCCGACCACCCAGTTCGGCTCCGAGTCGGTGACCGGGGTTCCCTCCTCGTTCCGATAGCCCCGCGCCGCGCGCTGGACGATGCGGGTCGGATCGTCGAGCGCGAGGGTGTCCGTCATTCCGCACGGGCGGAAGACGTGCTCCTGGAGAAAGTCATCGAACCCGCGGCCCGAGACGCGAGCGACCAGCGTGGCGAGCAGATTGTAGGCCGTGTTCGAGTACTCGTACGCGACTCCCGGCGGTCCGATCGGCTTCCGGCGGGAGACCTGCGCGAGCACGGTCTCGTTGGTGATGCCGGTCCAGTCTTCGATTTCCGCATCGTAGTCCGGGTCGAGCCCGCAGGTCATGTACACGAGGTCGGCGACGCGGATCGGGCGACCGGGGTCCCCCTTCGGCAGTTCCGGTAGGTGTTTGCGCGCGTCGTCTTCGAGGGAGAGGGCGCCGCGCTCGACCAGGAGGGCGACGGCGAGGCCGGTGAACTGTTTGGAGCACGAGGCGAGGTCGAAGACGGTGTCGGGTCCGATCGGGGTTCCGGCGTCGAGGTCGGCGAGGCCGATGGCGCGTTCGCACACCGGTTCGCCGCCGCGCAACACCGCCACGGCGGCGCCGGGACCGTCCCCGGAGAAGTGCTTGCGCAGCAGGGCGTCGACGGCCTCGGAGTCCTTCGGATCCGCGCCGATCCCGCCGGCCACGCAGGCGAGCAGCGCCGCCGTGAAGGGAAGGATGCGCATGGGGGGCACCTGATCAGAGCCGGATATTCCAGGCGTTGCGATGGATCGCCTCCGCCAGCACGGGTGCGCAGGAGACGACGCGCAGCGTGGCGAGGCGGAGTCGGGACGGATCGATGGTATCGGTGATGTAGACCGCATCGAGAGGGGCGGCGGCGAGGGTGGATTCCGCCTTGCCGGCGAAGACGCCGTGGGTGGCCGCGGCGAGGACCGGGGAAGCCCCGGCCGCGGCGAGGATGCGGGCCGCCGCCGCGACCGTGCCGCCGGTGCCGATCTCGTCCTCGAGGAGGAGTGCGGGCCGCCCGCGGATCGGGTCGCCGGAGAGTCCGGCGAGGTCGACCTGCGTCGGGCTGGCGCGCTTCTTCGTCAATTCGGCGGCGCCGAGCGCGGGCCAGCGGCGGCGAATCGTCTCCATCCGCTTGGCGGCGCCGGCGTCCGCCGCCACCAGGACCAGTTCCGCCGCCCGCGGGCCGAGGTCGGCGAGCGCCTGCTCGACGAGTTGCGGCGCGGCGGACACCTGGCGCACGAGCCCCGGCGCGCCGGCCATGGCGATCTGCGGCGCGTGCAGGTCGACCGCCAGGATCAGGTCGCCGCGTCCGAGACTCCCCGCGGCGCGCATCAGCTCGACGATCAGGTTGGGCAGCGCGAAGCCGCGATGCTCGTCTTTGTCCGAGCGGGCGTAGAAAAAGTAGGGGCAAACCACGGTGATCCGGCGCGGTCGGCAGCCCTGCACGTGGCCGAGCAGTATGAGGAGTTCTTCCAGCGTCCGCTCGGTTCCCGCGCTCTGGAAGACGTAGGCGTCGGTGCCGGCGAGGTCCTCCTCGCGGAGGGAGACGCGGACGTTTCCGTCGGGATAGCGGCCGATGGCGTCCGCGCCGACGATCCGCGCTCCCTCGGCGTGACGGGTGTGGGCGGCGCGCCATTCGGGGCGCAATTCGGGAGCGTCGAGGGCGAGTAGCCGCAGTTTCTCATCGCCGAGGGCGGCCCGCACGGCGCGGACGAGACTCCGGGCGGAGGATCCCGGGACGAGCCGGATCGCGCCGTTCAGGTTGAGGGGGACTCCGCGGGGAGGCGAAGGATCCATGGGGCGGGCTCCGATCGACACTCCCGGGCAGGGTACCCGCTGCGCGGCGGCGGGTCAATCCGGCGGTCGGGCGGCGCGGTTCCGAAAATGGGGCGGCGCTCACCGGCCCCGCTGGGCGGCGATGCGAAACCCGACCACGTAGTTCACCAGGGTCGGGTGCAATCCCACTCGCCCGGCGGGGCTGCACCCGCGCCCCTGGTCGCTGAATCCGCCCCCCTTGACGATTCGCCACTCCCCCTGGGATCCCGCCGGCGTCGCGGTCCATTCCCGCGCGCCCCCGGCGAGGTCGCGAACTCCGTACGGACTCTCGTCGACCGGGAAGAGCCCCCAGGGTTCGGGTTGGAGTTCGGTCTGTTCCTCCCGTCGCGAGTCGACCATGCGGCAGAAACTCGCGTCGAACGAATCGCCCCACGGATACAGCCGGCCGTCCGCTCCGCGGGCCGCCTTTTCCCATTCGTCCTCGGTGGGGAGGAAGAAGGCCCAGCCGGTTTCGTCGCCGTACCGCCAGGTCAGCCATTTCGCGTAGTCGGTCGCGTCGTTCCACGACACCAGGAAGACCGGGAAGTCCTCGCGAAAGTTGTCCACGTTGTACTGGAGGAGCCCGTTTCGGACGATGCGCACATACGTATTGCCCCCGAGGACCACCTGCGGCGACGGCCGGGGGGCGCGGATGTACGCGGTGCCCAGGGGATGCCAGTCCCGGTCGTTCAGGTATTCCAGGTACATGCCGAGCGTGACCGGTTCGCGCGCGACGAAGACGCCGTCGACTCCGGACTCGGGAACCCGCACGCGGCCGTGGGCGGGCCGGGGGACGTTGAGGCGGAGCTCGCCTTCCGTGCTGGCGGCGAAGGGTCCGGCGGGGAGGAAGGCCCAGCTCCCAGGACCCGCGTCGCCGCAGGCAGGGGGGACGTCCTCGTCGGCGGGGAGGGCGCATTCGTCCTCCCATCCCGACTCCACGGAAACGACGAAGGGATAGCGCGCCGGAGTGAGTTTCTGTCCCGCGGGAATGTCGAGCAGGTAGCTGCCGCGGGGCAACGTGGCGCGGAAGACTGCGGCGGGGCGGCCGGTTTCCCGGTCGGGCCCGACGTCGAGAATGACGCGGCAGCGTTCGTCGGTCGGGAGCGGCAGGGCGGGGGTCGAGCGGGTCTGCGCGATTTCGGCGGCGCCGCGCTGCGCGAGCGGGAGGGGGGCGCAATCGCCGGCGACGGGGGAAGCGAGGCGCTCGCCGGTGCGCGGGTCGCAGGGCGAGGGGGCAAGGACCGGGGGGACATCGAGCGGTTCGTACCGGTAGACCCGGACCTCCAACGCGCGTTCGTATCCCGCCGGCAGGAGGAAGCGGATGCTCACGTCGCGGGTGCCCTGGAGGAGCGCGGCGTGGGCGCCGCCGCCGAAGGCGAGGACGAAGCCGCGGTACGCGGATTCGGCCGCCCGGTCCCGGCGTTCCTCCGCCTCCCGCAGGCGGTCCAGATACAGGTCGGCCAGCCGGCGGCGGGCGGTCGGGTGGTCCGACCAGTGGGCGAGGGCCTCGGTGAAGGCCGCGACGGCGGCGGCGAATCCCTCCTCGACCCGCTGGGATTCGTCACGGGAGGCCGCCGCCAGGGACCAGGTGCGTTCCCGGAGTTCGCGATCGTTGGAAGAATCGAGCGCGCGATCGGCCGCCTGATGTTCCGCGCGCGCGCGGGCCGCGCGCTCGCGGGCGTCCCGATATCGCGTGAAGGCCTCCTCTCCCCGCCGAACCTGGGCCTCGGCGCGCGCGCGCGCCACGAGGTCGAGGACCGCCGGATCGGTGGGGGCGAGCGCGGCGGCGCGCTGGGCATGGTGCAAGGCGCGGTCCACTTCGCCGCGCTCCAGCGCACTCCGGGCGTTCGCGCGGGCCTCGGCGATTTCTGCGCGGACACGCCAGCGACCGATCGCGAACACCCCGGTGACGCCGGCCACGACGAGCACGAGGGCCGCCAGGGAAAGCGCGGCCGCCGGATTCCGACGCGCCTTGCGCCACAGCCGATCCAGCGACCCGGTGGGGCGCGCGGCGATCGGCTCTCCCGCCAGGTATCGGCGGAGGTCCTCTCCCAGCGCGGGGGCGGAGGCATAGCGCAGCCGCGGGTCCTTCTGCAGGCAGGTCAAGCAGATCGTCTCCAGGTCGGGGTCCAGATCGGGCACCCGTTGTCGCGGCGGGGTCGGGTCCTGGTCGCGGATCCGCGCCAGCAGGTCCGACAGGGTCGGGGCGTTGTGGAACGGGTCGACTCCGGTCAGCATCTCGTACAGCGTGGCGCCCAGCGAATAGACGTCCGAACGGGCATCCACGGCCTCGCCGCGCACCTGCTCCGGGCTCATGTAGGCGGGCGTGCCCACGAGCTCCCCCGTGCGCGTGAGCGTGCGCAGCGAGGATCCCCGGGCCTGCGCCGCGGGCATCGACACTTCATGCTCGACCAGCTTGGCGAGGCCGAAGTCGGCGAGCCGCGCGCGCAGGCCGCCGGGCGCGCGTTCGATCAGGACGTTGCGCGGCTTGACGTCGCGGTGCAGGACGCCGCGCGCATGGGCGTGATCGAGGGCCTCGGCCACCTGGAAAGCGATCTCCGCGCTTTCGCGCGGGGACAGCGCGGCCCGGGCGATCTCCTCGGCCAGGTCATGGCCCTCGACCCGTTCCATCGTGTAGTACGGCTTGCCGTCGATCTCGCCGACGTCATGTACGTGAACGATGGCCGGGTGACGGAGCGCCGCCGCCGCGCGCGCCTCCTGGTGAAAGCGCCGCACCTCGTCCGCGTCCATCCCCTTGTGCAGGAAGAGGACTTTGAGGGCGACCTCGCGGTCCAGGCGCCGGTCGCGCGCAAGGTAAACGGCTCCCATGCCGCCGCGCCCCAGTTCGCCGGTGATCTCATACCGTTCTCCGACCACCGGCGGCACCGACCCGTCGTGGGGCAACCCGCGATTCCCCGCGACGGTGAGGGCGTGGCCGGCCGAGGGAGCGCCGTCGGCGCGGAGCCGTCGCGCGGTCTCCCCGCCGGGTCCGGGTGAGACCGGTCCGAGCCTGCGGGTCAGGTCGGACGGCGAGGAATCGGGCGGGCGGGAAGGGGAGGGATCCGGAGTCTGGAGGTCCGACACGGTCTTGCTCCTTGGACACCCGGATTGCCTTCCCGGCGGGCGTCACCGATGCCGGGCGACGACCTCCAGGAGCGTGGCGGGATCCATCCGATCCTGCACGCGCGGGGATACGTACTTCCAGAGCAACCGGCCGTCGGCCCCGATGAGGAGGTTGGCCGGGAGCGCGATGTCGCTTCCGCCGGGTCCCGCACCGGAATGGAGCAGCCCGAAGGCGCGAGTCACCTCCCGCGAGGGGTCGGCCAGCACGGGGAAGGGCAGTCGCTCCTGGTCGACCATTGCGCGCAGCGCCTCGGGCGGGTCGACGGAAATGGCGAGCAACCGCCCGCCCTCCCGGGTCAGGGCTTCGTGGACGGCTCCGAGCCCGCGGAGCTCCGACCGGCAAAGCGGTCACCAGACGCCGCGGAAGAAGACCAGGAGCGTCGGTCCTTTCGCGCCCGCCACCCGCAGAGGGACGGGACGTCCCTGGGGATCCGGCAGCGAGACGTCCGGAGCGGCTTCGAGTTTTTCCAGGGCTCCTTCCGTCGGCAGCCGGAGCGCGACGAAGAAGACGAGCGTGAACAGGACCGTGACGAGGACGGCGGATCCCCCGAGCAGGCGCACCCAGAGGCGGCGGTCCCGGCCGCACGCCCGGAGGCCGAGAATCGCTCCGGCCGCCATCGGAACGAGGGCGGACAGGCCCGTCGAGCGGAGCCAGACCTGGTCGAGCAGGGCCATGTAGGCGACCGGTCCGGCCAGCGTGAGGGCCAGGGCGCATGCCGCCAGGACGGCGGCTCGCGTCGGTCCGGCTGCGGCCGGGGCGGTGGAAGTCTCGTTCATGGAATCCAGTGTATCGCGACGGGTCCCGGGTTGCCAGTTTCGGCTCCGGCCGTTTCGGGCGCCGGGACCTACTCCGCCCACAGCCACGCCGCGCCGCGGACGCCGCTCGAATCGCCGTGTTGCGCGGCCACGAGGCGCGTCGCGACCTGGTCGGAAAAGACGAAGTCCCGCCACCGTCGCGGCACGGCTTCGAGCCAGCGACCGACCCGGGACAGGCCTCCGCCGAGGACGATCACGTCCGGGTCGAGCAGGTTGATCACGGTTGCCAGGGCGCGCGCGAGCCGGTGTTCGTATCGCGCCAGCGCGGCATCGGCGTCCGGGTTTCCGGCCGCCGCCCGGGCCACGACGTCCGCCGCATCGAGGACGGTCCCCCCGGCGGATGCGTGGTCGCGAGCCAATCCTGGGCCGGAGAGAAACGTCTCGATGCAGCCGGCCCGTCCGCAATAGCACGGCGGTCCGGGACGCTCCGAGTCGTCGGGCCACGGGAGTGGGTTGTGTCCCCATTCACCGGCGATGGCGTTGGGTCCGACCCACGGGCGGCCGCCCACGATCAGTCCGCCGCCCACCCCGGTTCCCAGGATCACTCCGAAGACCGTCTCCGCTCCCGTGCCCGCCCCGTCCACGGCCTCGGAAAGGGCAAAACAGTTGGCATCGTTGGCGAGCCGGACCGGACGGGCCAGCGCGACCTCGAGATCGTGGTGCAGCGGCATGCCGTTCAGACAGGTCGAGTTGCAGTTCTTCATCACTCCGGTGGCGGGGGAAACCGCGCCCGGAGTGGCCACGCCGACGGTTCCGCGCGCGCCCGCCTGCCGCTCCACCGCGGCGACGAGATCGGCGATCGCCTGCACCGTGGCGGCGTAGTCGCCTGCGGGCGTGCGGATCCGAAGGCGCACCTGCTCCCGTCCCGCGGCGTCCAGGGCCAGCGCCTCGATCTTGGTTCCGCCCAGGTCGATCCCGATGCGCATTCGGCCGCTCCTTGATTCGGACGATCCTCCACCGTAGCGGACCGGCGCCGGTCCGTCAATCGGCCGAAGGGCAAGGCCGCGCCCGGGTCCCTGAACGGTTTCCTGCCGGAGGGGTTCCGTGTATAGTGTGACGGATCTTGCCGATTCCGACCCCTTTTGAGGAGCGCCTCATGCGCGGATGGATCGTTGCCGGAATCCTCTGTGTCTTCGTGACGACGGCCGCGGCCGGACCCTCCATGGAGTACATCCAGGAGTACGAGTCGGCGATCCTCGAATCCGCCGCCGTCGTGATCGCCGAGGTGGTGCGCGAGCCGGCCGACGTGCCGATCGAGCGGACGCAGTCCGGATTCCAGATCGTGCCCGCGTCCGTCGAATTGCGCGCGCTGGAAACGCTCGCGGGGGAAGGCCCGGCGGCGGGGTCGGCGCTCCACTTGACGATCGTGCCGCCGCCCTACGCGCCCGGTGTGGGCGGCCCCCCCACGGACGAGGATCGGGCCGCTCACCGGGCGACCTGGCTCAGCATCTTCCGGACCGGAACCCGGTGGATCTTCTCGCTCGAGCGGAGCGACACCCCGCAGGGTCCGGTCTGGCAGTATCGACGCGCCTATGACGCGGAGGGTCCGGGGAGGGCGGACCTGGACCGGCTCCTGAAACGTCGCCAGGACACGGAGGCGATCATCGCCCTCCTGATCGAATTGCCGGAGATGAAGCCGTACTGGCACGCGGAGGAGGTCCCCGGTCGATCACCGTTGATCCTGTTGTGCAACGCTTGCACGCCCCGCTCGCTCCGACTGACGAAGTTCGGCGTTCCCGTGCGGGTGCTCGATCACCAGCAGCGGACGGACGCGAAGGCGGAGGCCTATCTGGAGATCTCGGAATTGACGATCCACGGCGACACGGCGCAGGCGCGGATGCAGTACGCCGTGGAAGGCGTGGTCGTCGAGGCCGGGTTCGCCCGCAAGGACGGGACCTGGACGGTGACGCAAGCCAAGGCCGTGGAGCGCTAGCGTGGAGAATCCCGCGGAATCCGCCGCCGGGGCGCTGCCGGCGCCGGAAGCCCACGCGGCGCCGGCCGTCGTTCCACGCTGGCTGGTCTTTGCCTTTTTCCTCTCCGGATTCGGGGCGCTGATCTACCAGATCGCCTGGCAACGGAGCCTGTTCACCCTCTTCGGCATCCACGTCGAGTCGGTGTCCGTCGTGGTCACCGTCTTCATGCTCGGACTGGGCCTGGGGAGCCGGGTCGGGGGGCTGTTGTCCCGCCGGCCCGGAATCCGGCACCTGTCCGTGTTTGCGCGCATCGAATTTGGAATCGGCGCGTTCGGGATGGTGTCGCCCATCCTGTTCGATGCGGTCGGCGCGCGGACGGTGATGTTTCCGCCTGCGGCGACTGCCTTGGTCACGTTCCTCCTTCTGCTCCTCCCCACGCTCGGCATGGGCGCCACGCTGCCGCTGCTGGTCGCCCATGCGGTGCGGCAGACCGGAAACGTGGGGCAATCCGTGGGGCTGCTCTACTTCGTCAACACCCTCGGCTCGGCGGCGGCCGCGATCGCCACCGCGACCGTGTTGCTGGCCCGCCTCGGCCTGCAGGGCTCGGTCGCGCTCGCGGCCTGCACGAACTTCGCGGTGGGTGCGCTCGTCCTCGCGCGCGCGCCCCGGGAGGCGGAATGATCTTTCGGCTGGCGCTCGCCCTTTCCGCCTTGAGCGGATTCATCGCCCTGTCGTATGAGATCGTGTGGTATCGCGCGCTGTCGTTTGCGTTGCGGGACTCTCCCGCGACCTTCGGCATTCTCCTAAGCGCCTACCTGCTCGGGCTGGCGCTGGGCGCGCTCCTGGTGCGCCGGACCTGCGACGATCCGGGGGGGCAGGGCCGTCCGGAGCACCTGCGGATGCTCGCCCTGCTTTCCGCCGGCGCCTACACCGCCGGCTTCCTGGTCGTCCCGGGTCTCGCCGAGTGCTGCGTCCGGTTCGGTCCGGCCGCCGGCTTGCCCTTGATCGGCGCCGCCGCGGCCCTGATGGGCGCGATCCTCCCCCTGGTCGCCCACTTCGCCATCCCGCCGGATGCGCAGTCGGGCGACCGCCTGTCCCGGCTCTACCTGGCGAACATCCTCGGATCGGCCGCGGGATCCTGGCTGACGGGGTTCTTCTGGATGGACGCCTGGCCGATGGCGTCGATCGTCCCCGCGCTCGGCGGGCTCGGGCTCGCCGCCACCGCCGGGATCCTCGCGCTCGCGCGACTGTCCCGGCCCGCCCTCGCAACCTCGATTCTCGGTCTCGCCCTGGTCGGGGCGGCTCTGGCCGGCGCCTCTCCCGTCCTCTTTCGCGGCCTGTACGAAAAGCTGCTGCTCGGACCCGAGTATCGGCCCGAGTTCCGATTCGCCCACGTGCGCGAGAATCGCAGCGGCGTGATCGCGGTCACCGATACCGGCGTGGTCTTCGGAGGAGGCGTGTACGACGGTCGCGTTTCCGTCGATCTGGTCGAAGACGTCAACCAGATATTTCGCGCGTTCGCCGTGGCGGCGCTGCACCCCCGGCCGCGAGAGGTGCTCATGATCGGCCTCTCCATGGGGGCCTGGACCCAGGTGATCGCGCACCTTCCCGGAGTGGAACGGGTAACGGTGCTGGAGATCAATCCCGGCTACTTCGACCTGATTCCGCGGTATCCGGCGGTCGCGGGGATCCTGCGCCATCCGAGGATCGAGTTCGTGGTGGACGACGCCCGCCGCTGGCTGGTGCGCAATCCCGGGCGGACGTTCGACGTCGTCCTCGCCAACGGCACCGTCCACTGGCGGGGCCACGCCACCCACCTGCTCTCGCGCGAATTCCTCGCACTGGTCCGCGCCCGGCTGCGGCCCTCCGGCTTCTACTACTTCAACACGACCTGGTCGCCGGACGTGTTCCGGACCGCGTTCGAAGTATTCCCGCACGGCTGTCGCGTGAACAGCTTCCTGGCCGTGGGCGACTCCCCCGTGGTCCCGGACCGGGACCGCTGGCGCGCGGTCCTCGAGGGGATGACGATCGAGTCGCGCCCGGTGCTGGACCCGGCGGTCCCCGCCCACCGCGCCCGCCTGGAGGGACTCCTGGCGATGATCGGAGATGGGGCATCGACCGAGCCGATGGCGTTTCAAACGCGGGAGAGCCTGCTGCGCGGGCTCGAATCGGCGACCGTGATCACCGACGACAACATGTGGGCGGAGTGGCACCCGACGCTGCGGTGATGCAGGCGAAGATTCGGCGGCCTCGACCGAACCCGGGTCATCGATCCGCGGGGAGCGCAGGTCACTCCGCCGGGCGTGGGCCGTCGAGCAGTTCGCGCACCGTTCGCAGGAGATCCTCGATCGAGAACGGTTTTTGCAGGAAGACATGGCGCGGGCCGGCCGATCCGGGCGGCAGCCTGCGTTCGTCGGAGTAGCCGGAGACGAGCAGCACTTTCGCCTGCGGGTGGCGGGACAGCAGGCTCGTGAGCAATTCCTCCCCGGACAGGCCGGGCAGGACCGAATCCGACACAATCAGGTGGATGGTTCCGGAGTGGCCTTCCGCCACCTGCAGGGCCTGATGTCCGTCGATCGCCTCCAGGACCGTGTAGCCCTGGGAGGTAAGAACGGTGGCGCAAAACGCGAGCACCGCTGCCTCGTCCTCGACGATGAGGATCGTCTCGTTAGCCTGGACCGAGACGGCGGCGACCGCCGGATCGACAGCCTCCTCCAAGGAGGGCGCCGTCGCGTTCGGGAAGCAGATGCGGATTTCGGTCCCCGCGGCCGGACGACTTTCGACCTCGATCCTGCCGCCGCACTGGCGAACAATGGCCTGCACCGTGCTCAGCCCCAGGCCCGTTCCCTTGCCCGGCTCCTTGGTGGTGAAGAAAGGCTCAAACAGTCTCTTTCGCGTGGCCTCGTCCATGCCGTGCCCCGTGTCGCGAACATGGAGGCGGACGGACCCTTCCCGGAGGGTGTCCGGGTCCCCGGCGGCGGTGGAAATCGTGAGGGATCCCCCTCCGGGCATGGCATCGCGCGCGTTGACGACCAGGTTCATCACGATTTGGCCGATGTTCCCCCGGGCGGCCAGGATCCGCGGATTCGGGGCGCGCAGGTCCAGCTCCAGCCGGATGTTCTCGTGGATCAAGCGGCGGAGCATCGATTCCAGGCGTAGAATCTCCTCGTTCAGGTCGAGGACCCCCATTCGCGAGTCCTGCTTGCGGCTGAACACCAGCAACTGTTTGGTCAGCTCGGCGGCCCGCGAAGCGGCCTCCTGGATCGGGCGAAGCAGCGCGAGGGGGGAATCTCCCGGGGCGAGTTTCGCGGCGAGCAGATCGGCGTAGCCGGTGATCACCGTGAGGAGGTTGTTGAAGTCGTGGGCCACGCCCCCCGCCAACCGACCCACGCACTCCATCTTTTGACTCTGGAGCAGGGCCTCATGCAGCCGGCGCTGCTCACTGACGTCCAGGATCGCCCCCCGCATGGTCCGGGAGCCGACGTGATATCGACCCACCTCCAGGACCCAGCGGACTCCTTGTTGCGGGTGCCGCCAGCGGTATTGGAGGGACCACTCCGTGCGCTCGCCGGCCGCGATCTCCGCGTGGATTCGTTGGACTTCACTCCGATCATCCGGGTCCATGTAATCGAGCCAGCATTCCCGCGACACCCGCCCGCCCGACTTCAGATCCAGTTCCCCGGCAAAGTCGCCGCCGAGCCAGGTCGGCAGGACCGAGCCGTCGGGCGTGAGGACGCTCTCGTACACGCAGACCGGGAGCCCGTGCAGCGCCGTCTCGAACCTCTCATACGCGCGTCGGGCCGCCTCCTGTTCCACCAGGTAGCGTTCGAGTCCACGAAGGCGGGAAAGTTCCGCCAGACCCCGGATCTTGCAGGCCACCTCGAGGCGGTCCAGGGGCTTGGTGAGAAAGTCGATGGCCCCACGCTTCAGCGCCTCGCCGCGGGCTTCCCGGCTGTCGTCCGCCGTAACCACCACGACCGGGAGACCGGGGAGTCGCCCGCTCGCCTGCAACGCCGCGAGGACGGTCATGCCGTCCGCGCCCGGCATGTGAAGATCCAGAAGCACGACGTCGGGTTGGTCCCGATCGAGGATCCGCAGCGCCTCGTCGCCCCCCTCCGCCATCAGCGGGACGCATCCCTCATGGATCACGAGGTCGTGGAGCAAGCGTCGATTGGCAGGTTCATCGTCGACAATGAGGATTCGAGGCGAATGCTTCATGAAAGTCTCCCGACTTATCGCGAAGGGCTCGCGCCCGCGAGCAGGTGGGATACCGTGGACAGCAGTTCCTTGTAGGCGATCGGCTTGGCGATGTAGCCGTTGCATCCCGCGTCGAGCACGCGCTGTCGGTCGCCCTGCATGGCATGCGCGGTCACGGCGAGGATCGGGATCGAGACGGTCTTGGGGTCGCCGCGGAGCAGACGGGTGGCGGTGAGGCCGTCCGTGCCGGGCAGCTGGATGTCCATGACCACGAGATCGAAGGGTCCCGAGCGCGCGAGGGAAATCCCGTCGTCGGCAGTCACCACCTCGTGAACTTCGTACCCGGCCCACCGCAGAATGTCGCCGATCAGTCGGCGATTGGCGGGGTTGTCTTCGACCAGCAGGATGCGCGCCATCCGATTCTCCCGTTCTCGTGATCCCGCGTCAGGGAAGGGGACGCGACGTGTTGCGCCCGGACTACCGGGCTTGATCGTCCGACCCATGGGCGCGGGGCCGCCGGTGTTCCCGCGAGACGTGCGCGGCCATCATTCCCGAGCCGGGGCCGGAGGCGCACGTCCGAGCAGCATTCGCACCTTCTCGAGGAGCGGGCCGCGACCGGTGTCCGCCTTGAAAAACACGGCCTGCGCCTGACGTTCGAGAGTCTCCTTGTCGGCGGAGGAAAGGTCCCGGGCGGTCAGGATCACGACGGACAGGTCGCGGGTGGCCGGTTGCGAGCGGAGTCGGGCCAGCACCTCGAATCCGCTCATCCCCGGCATGTTCAGGTCGAGGAGGACGAGATCCGGCGCCCGGACATTGATCTGGTCCAGCGCCTCGCGGCCGCTCAGGACGCTGGCCACTTCGTACGATTCGCCGGCGAAGTACGACGAGACGATCCGGACGGCCCTGGGATCGTCATCGACCAGGAGCACGTAGGGGGTCTTGGGCGGCGACCCGCCCAGGAGCCGACGCACGGTGTCCAGGAGGTCGTTCCGGCGAATGGGCTTCTGAAGCACCGCGTGGGCGCCGCTCGCCAGCGCGCGCTCCGGGTGCTCCGCCCCCGAGACCACGAGCACGGGGGTGCCGCGCAGTCCGGGGCGCTCCCCGAAGGTCATGAGGAGTTCCAGGCCGCCGAGGCCCGGAAGATTGAGATCCAGGGCAATGAGATCGGGCGTGGACGACTCGATCGCCACCAGCGCTTCCTCGCCGTCGGCGGCGAGGCTCACGTCATACCCTTCATGCTCCAGGTAGAGGCGCAGGAGGTCCCGTGCGCTCGGATCGTCCTCGACCACGAGAATGCGCCGGCGGCAGGGCGGGCCCTGGACCGGAGCGGGCGGGCCCTCCGGGGCGCGCTTTGCGCTCCGGGCACGGGTGGCAATCGCGCGCCGGACGACGTGGAGGAATGCGCGCTCCTGAAACTCCCCCTTGCTGAAGACGCCGGCCACCGACTTCGCCAGGATCTCCTTCTCTTCGGCGTTCAGTTCCTTGGCCGTGAGCACGATGACCGGGAGGTCGGCCGTTTTCGGGTCGCCGCGAATCGCGGCCAAGACGTCGAACCCGGACACCTCGGGCATCATCAGGTCCAGAATCATGGCGTCCATGGACTGGTCCCGCAGGGCGGCCAGCGCATCCTGTCCCCCGTACGCGCGCAGGACCACGATCCCCTTCTGCTCGAGCCGCTTCGCCACGTGCTCCACGGAACGGGGGTCGTCATCGACCACCAGGATTCGCGAGGGGGACCCGTTCGTCGGGGGCGCCAGCCCCAGCGACTCCACGGTCCGGAGCAGTTCTTCCCCGGCTACGGGTTTCTGCACGACCTCCACGGCGCCGAGCGCGATCCCGCGCTGGCGGTCGGCCACGATGGAGACGACGATCACCGGGACCCCCGACGCGGCAGGCGACTGCTTGATCCGGTGCAGGAGGTCCCATCCCCCGTGCTCCCCGCCGAAGATGATGTCCAGCAGGACCGCGTCGGGGGGGCGCTCCCGGATCTTCCGCCAGGCTTCGTCGCAGGTCCCCGCCTCCTCCACCGCGTATCCGGCGCTCTCGAGCCAGCGTCGGGCCAGGACCACCGCTGCCGGGTCATCCTCGACGACGAGGATCCGCGCCTGATTCGGATCGCAAGGGAGAGGAGGCGTGCCGGGCATGGGCGACCCGGGTGGACGGTCGATCTTCGCATCGGTCCGGACCGCCGGAAGCCGGACCCAGAACCGGCTCCCGCGCCCCAATTCGCTTTCGACGCCGACGGTGCCGCCGTGCAGCTCGACCAACCGCTTCACCATGACGAGCCCGAGTCCGGTGCCCTCGTACTTCCGGTCGATGCCGCCGTCGAGTTGTTCAAACGGCTGAAACAGCCGATCCAGATCTCCGGCCGCGATGCCGATTCCGCTATCCCGCACGGAAATCTCCACCTCGCCGTCCGCCGCGGCGGCTTCGATGAGGACGGTTCCCCCCTTCGGCGTGAATTTCACCGCGTTCGACAACAAGTTGTAGACGACTTGACGCAGCCTCCGCCCGTCGGCCGGAATCGAGTCGAGTCCGGACGCAACGTGGATGGACATGGAAACCTCACCTCGCGCCGCGCGGTCCTTCACGATCGTGAGCGCATGGTCGAGGAGGGCGGCGAGATCGACTTCCTCCAGTTCCAGTTCCATCTTGCCCGCCTCGATCTTCGACAGGTCGAGGATGTCGTTGATCAGGGAGAGCAGGTGCCGGCCGCTCGAGTGGATTTCCGAAGTGTACTCGAGTTGCGGCGCCGACAACGGCCCCAGCATTCCGTCCTTGAGGACCTCGCTGAACCCGATGATGGCATTCAGCGGCGTGCGCAATTCATGCGACATGCTCGCCAGGAACTCGGACTTCAGGCGATTGGCCTTGGCGAGTTCCTCGTTCTGACTTTCGATCCGGCGCGCCCGCTCGTTCAGTTGTGAGGACAGGTCCTTGAGTTCCCGGAACTGTCGGTTGGCATGCAGCCCCACGGCGATCTGGCCGGCGATCTGGGTCAGCCATGAGCGCTCGCGTTCCATCAGGCGCTCCTGCGCGGCGCCGGCGATCACACCGAAGAGGCTTTCCCGGTAGAGGAGGGGGACGGCGAAGAGGGAGACCGGTTCGACGACGCCGAGTCCGGTCTCGAGCCGGAACGTGGCTTCCCCGGGCGCGTCCGCATGGATGGCCGCTCGTCGCGCCGCCGCGGCGCCGACCATCCCCTGGCCGATCCGGAACATCCGGCTCCCATGGTCCGCGCCGAGGGCGAGACCGGCGGCCAGGACCAGCCCTCCCTGCCACTCGTCGTAGTCGTAGAAGGCCAGCGGGCGATACCCGGATTCCTCCTCCAGGATGCGCAGGATTTCCCCCCGCGGGTCTGCGGAATCGTCCTGACGGGTCATGGCCATCATCAGCCGGGAGTTGATCCGGTCGATGCGCGCCGCGATCTCGATCGCCCGGCCGCGCTCCGCCAGGGCGACTTCGGTGCGCTTGCGTTCGGTGGTGTCACGAATGATCGCGTTGAAGACCCGTTCCGTACCCGTGACGCTCTCGCTGACGGAGAGGTCGATGTCGAATTCGGTCCCGTCCTTCTTCCGTCCCCTGGCCTCGCGAACCGTGCCGATGATCTTCCGCGTTCCCGTCTCCCGGTAGCGGTCCAGGTATCCGTCATGTTCGGAGCGGAACGGCTCGGGCATGAGGATCTTGACGTTCCGGCCCATCACCTCCTCGGCCGCGTAGCCGAACATCTTCTCGGCCCCACGGCTGAACTGTCGGATGCCCTGACTCCGCCCGTCGATCGACACGATCGCGTCCGGGGCGCTGTCGAGGAAGGCCTGGTGGCGGGCGTTGATCGCCCGCAGCTCGGCCGTCCGCTCCTGCACGGTCTCCTCCAGGCCGGAAACGGCCCGGGATACGGCGGCGGCCATGACGTTGAACCGGTCGGCGAGCAGTCCGAGTTCGTTCATCGCCTCGATGCGGGTTCGGATGGAATAGTTCCCCGCGGCGATCGCGGCGGTGTCCTCCATCAGCGTGCGGGTGGGGATCAGAATCCGCCGCCTCACATACAGGATGGAGAGCCCCATCGCCAGGAGCGCGACGGCCGTCAGAACGAGGCGCGCGAAGAGGAACGCGGTGCGGCCCCGCGACAATCGATTCCCCATCGCGGCGACTCCCGCGGTCAAGTCGACCTCCGCGACCTCGTGGGCGAGTCGATCGAAGTCGCCCTGACTGCGGTCGAGGTCGGCCGGGGCGGTTGCGAAGATCGAGTGCAGGCGCGGATGGATCTCCTCCTGCCACCTCTTCCGCACCGCCTCGAGCCCCGCCCTCGAATCGCCGTCCGCGAGACCCTCCAGTTCGTACGTCCGGCTGCCGTTCAGCAATGCGTCGAGGATCTCGTCGAAGCGGATCGTCTCCAGGCGCGCCTGCCCCAGGAACGACTCGCGCTGCGGAGACTCCCGCGTGGCCGCCAGCGTCAGGAGGTGGGCGATCTTGACCAGGCGCATCCGCTGTGATCCGGCCAGGTCGATCGCACGCTCCACTCCTTCGGTTTCCCCGGCAAACCAGAATCCGCTCGCGATGAACCCGGCCAGCGCGAGCGTGACCGCCGAGAACGCAATCGTCAGAGAGCGGACGAGCGGGACGAAGCGACGGAGTGGCGCGGAGTCGCCGATCTCGTCCTGATGGGGAAGTTTCTGCTCGGACATAGGGGAAACTCTCTGCTCGGGGGGGGCGGGCCAACTTCGCGGGTCCACTCCCGGGTCCGGGGCTCGATAGACTTCGCAGACAAGCTAACGTCCATGGAACAGGGCTGTCCATCAGGGGTTTGCTGACCTCTCGGGTCGGCGCGAGGGATCGGGGGAGGGGAGCGGGGAGCCGCCGCCTGCAGGCGGATGAGAGGTTTTCCCCTGCGGCCGCGGCCCGCCGGATCTTTCCTTCCCGCCGTTCCTGGAGGCGTTGCCGGGCGCGGCGAGACCCCCCCAATGAACCGCGCGGTGAGGCCACAGCGGCGGGCCGGATTTTCGTCCCGTAAGGAAACTCCCGATGCAAGGCCGGCTTCGCATTTGCTATCTAGATGCCGGTAGGAGGCTGCGATGGGGCTGCGGAAAGAGCCATTGGACCCACAACCCAAGGCCCGTACCGTGTCCGTGATCATCGTGTTCCATGGGCCGTTGTACGCAACGGGAGTGGCCCAGTATCTCGCCACGATTCCGGGCGTGCGCATCGTCGCCTGTGCCACGGATGGTCAGAGTGCCGTGGCCTTTGCCCGGAGCCGCAAGCCCCAGGTCATCGTCCTCGAGGAGTGCCTTCCGAAGCTGAACGGCATCGAGGCCGTGTCGCGGATCGTCCGGGTCTCCCCCCGCACCCGCGTCGTCCTGATCGTGGAGCAAGCGGACCCACCCACGATCATCCGCGCGCTGCGCGCGGGAGCCCATGCCGTCCTCGTGCGAGCCGCCGCGGTGAATGAGGTGGCGCGTGCCGTGCTCGGGGAGGGTGCCACTCCGTTTCTTTGCCGACGAATCCCGCAAGCGGTGGCACGACATTGCCTGCGGGTGGCGAAGCAGCGCCGGAATGCGACGCAGGTGCTGACCCCTCGACAAGGCGAAGTGCTCCAGATGCTCGCGGAGGGATACTCCGTGAAGGCGATTGCGTCCCTGCTTCGGATCAGCGGCAAGACGGTGGAGACGCACAAGCAGGCGATTTCGAGCCGACTGGGAATCCACGACGTGGCCGGTCTGGTGCGCTATGCCATTCGGGAGGGAATCGTGCGGCCGTAGGCCGGGCGCGGCCGACCGGTCGCGCGGTTCGCTGCGCTGCCGCTTGCGCTCCCCCCGGATTCGTGCCATCATGCGCGCTCCCTTTCCGGAGGAGCCTGGATGGCGCGTCGTCGCATTCTGGTCCTCGGTGGGGCGCTGGCGGGCCCCACGGCGGCCGCGCGCGCCCGCGAGACCGACGAAGAGGCCCGGATCACCATCCTCACGCGCGAGGCGCGCGTCGCGTACGCTGCCGCGGGGCTGCCGTATCACCTCAGCGGAGAGGTCCGGTCGCTGGAGGCGCTGGATCGCGAGCGGGCCGAGTTTTTTCGCCGCGTCTACCGGATCGACGTCTGGGCCGGATGCGAGGCGACGGCGATCGACCCGTTTCGTCGCGTATTGGAGGTCCGCCGCAAGGGGGGCGTCCGCCGCTTGCCCTACGATGCGCTGATCTTCGCCCTGGGGGCCCGCGCCCGGGCGCCGGAGCCGGCGCTCACCGGGGACAATGTGAACACGCTGCGCACCCTCGACCACGTCCTCCGGCTCGAAGAGGAATTGCGCCGCGGCCGTCGCCGGGTGGCGGTGATCGGGGCCGGTCTTCACGGCGTGGCGGTGGTGGACGGCCTGGTGCGGGGGGGCGCGGAGGTCACGCTGATCGAGCGCGCGCCGCGGATCCTGCCGCAGTTCGGAATCCAGGCGGCGCGGTTGGCCCACGAGGCGCTCGAGCGCCGGTGCGAGGTGATCCCCGGCGCCACCGTCGTCGACGCGACCGCCCGACGGGGACGGATTCGGTCCTTGCGCCTCTCGACGGACCGGGACGTTCCCGTCGATTTCGTCGTGCTGACCGCGGGGATCGCGCCCGCCACCGAACTGCTGGCGCGCGTCGGGGCGCATCTCGCCCCGGACGGGAGCGCGTACGTGACCGAGCGGGCGGAAACCTCGCTCGCGGGGATCTACGCGTGCGGAGTCTGCGTCTCCGTTCCTCACCTGTGGAGCGGCTTGCATCTTTGGAGCGCCCAGGGGGCGGTCGCCGACAAGACCGCCCAGGTCGCCGGCGCCAACGCGGCGGGCGGGGATGCCCGGCTCGCGCCGGTCGCCGGGACCATGATCCGACGCGTGCTCGACTGGACGGTGGCGCGTACCGGACTGACCGAGCGGGAGGCGCGCGCGCATGTGGGGGCGGACTTTCAGATGACCACCGTCCACGCGCCGTCTCACGACCCGTATTTCCCCGACGCTCATCCGGTGCTCGTGCAGCTTTTCTGGGACCGCGCGAGCGGCCGCGTGCTCGGCGCGGAGGTCGCCGGCCGGTCGGGGGTGGACAAGCGGATCGACGTCGTCGCCGCCGCGCTGGCGGGAGGGCTCACGGTCGAAGACCTGGCCCGGACGGATTTCGCGTATGCGCCGCCCTACGGCTCCCAGCGCGACCCGGTGAACGTGGCCGCGACGGCGGCGGCGTGCGAGCGCGCGGGGCTCGTGCGCTTCGTCACCCCCGAGGAACTGCACGAACGGCTCGCGGATACCCTGGTCGTCGACGTGCGTGCGCGCGCCGACGCCCGGGAGGGAGGCATCCCGCGGGCGCGACGGCTGCCGCTCGAAGAATTGCGCGGCCGGTTTCGGACCCTGGACCGGCGCCGCGCCATCGCCACCTATTGCGATACCGGCCGGCGCGGCTATCTGGCCGCCCGCATCCTCGTCCAGAAGGGGTTCCGCGACGTCGTCAACCTGGAAGGCGGTTTCCGATCCTGGCGCCTGTCCGGATTGCCCGTCCAGGCGTCGCGCCGCCGGAAGAACGGCAGAAAGGAATGATCGACATGGACCCGAACGTCAAGACCAGCGTCCTGCGCAAGATGACCTACGGCCTCTGGGTGCTCTCCGCCGACCACCACGGGGACCGCGAGGCGTCGACGGTGACCTGGGTGTCGCAGGCTTCGTTCACCCCGCCGCTCGTCACCGTCTGTCTCAAGATCGGGACTCACCTGCACGACGTCGTGGTCCAGTCCGGGGCGTTTGCGCTCCATTTGATCTCGGCGGACCAGAAGGACCTCGCCGGCGCGTTCACCCGGCCGACCCAGGTGACCGGGGACCGCATCGGCGGTCTTTCGTTCCGTCCCGGCGCCGCGACCGGCGCTCCGATCCTCGACGGTTTCGCCGCCTGGCTCGAGGCGCGCGTGACCGACACGGTGCGTCGCGGCGACCACGCCGTCATCGTCGCCGAAGTGGTCGAGGCGGGGCAGAAGGACCCCGATGCCGCGCCGCTGATCCTGGCGACCACCGGGTGGAACTACGGTGGGTAAGCGCGTGGGGAGTGCAGTCCTTGTCGGGACCCGCCGGATCGGGTAGGGTGAGCGTCTTGACCCCCGCCGAAGGAGTGCCATCCCGTGTCCCTCGCCGCGACTCCCGGACCCGCCGCCGATGACGCGGCGCCCGCCGTGTCCCCGGCCCTGGCGCCCGCCAAGCCTCGTCGGGGCCTGCTGCGCCGACTCTATGCCTGGGTCCTCACCTGGGCGGATCACCCTCACGCCTCCACGGCCCTCTTCGCGATTTCGTTCATCGAGTCCTCCTTCTTCCCGATCCCGCCCGATGTCCTGCAGGTCGCCATCACGCTGTCGAACCGGACCCGCGCCTGGCGTGAAGCCGCGATTTCGACGCTCGGTTCCGTGCTCGGCGGCGTGCTCGGCTATGCCATCGGCTGGCTGGTCTGGCAGGAGTGGGACGGTCTGCGGGAGTTTTGCTTCCGCTTCGTCTTCAAGCCTTCGACCTTCGAGATGGTCACGCGGATTTATCAGGAATACGACGTCTGGTTCGTCTTCGTGGCCGCATTCACGCCGATCCCGTACAAGGTGTTCACCATCGCCGGAGGGGTGTGCGCCGTGACGCTGCCGGGGTTCATCGCCGCCTCCGCCTTGGGGCGCGCGGGACGATTTTTCCTGGTGGCGTGGCTGTTGCACCGTTACGGCGCCAAGGTGAAGGAGTTCCTGGAGAAGTACTTCGAATGGGCGACCCTGGGCCTGGTCGTGGTCGGGGTCCTCGGTTACTTCTCCATCAAATGGGTCAACGCGTTGATCCACGCGCGCTTCTAGGATTCGCGCGCCGGCGACCGCCGCGCCATCCGGAGGGACCGCGGCTCGGCCGGCCGACGCGGGACGATGGAAGGCAGGGTCCCGGTCATGTTGCGCCGCTTTCTCCTCTGTTTCCTGCCCGGCCTGGGTCTGCTCCTCGTCACGGTCTGGATGACCGATCGGCGGGATGTCGACTCCGCCTGCGCGGCATTCCGGGTGGATGCCGAGAACCTCGGTCGGTTGCAGGCGGAGATCATTCGCACCCAGGTCCGCGCCGTTCGGTCCGACCTGCTCCATTTGGCGGAACAACGCATCCTCCAGGACTTCCTCACCGCCGACACCCCGGAAGCCCGAGGGGCCGTGGCGGAGGAGTACCGGCTCTTCTGCGCCCGCAAGGGGATCTACGACCAGGTTCGCTTCCTGGATGCGACGGGTCGCGAGCGCGTGCGCGTGAATCGCGCGCAAGACCGGCCGCAGATCGTACCCGACGAGTCGCTTCAGGCGAAGGTGCAGCGCTACTACTTCCGGGAAGCCCGGGCGCTGCCGGCCGGAAGCGTCTATGTTTCCCCGTTCGATCTGAACGTGGAGCAGGACCGGATCGAAGTGCCGATCAAGTCGGTGATCCGGTTCGCCACTCCGGTCATGGACGCGGCCGGCCGATTTCGCGGCATCGTCGTGCTGAACTACCTGGGCGCCGATCTGTTGCGCAAGTTCGACGAGATCTCGCGCGGATTTCCCGGGTCGGTCCAATTGCTGGACCGGGACGGGGGTTGGCTGCGCGGACCGGAAACGGCCGCCGAGTGGGGATGGATGCTCGGCTCCGACCGATCGATGGGCAAGGAACGGCCGGAGGCGTGGCGGCGGATCGCCGGGGCCGAGCACGGGTCGTTTCTCGACGCCGACGGATTGTACGCCTTCGAAAGCGTCGTGCTGCGGGCCGATCCCGCGGGGGACTCGACCGGGGCGCAGGCCCCGATGCTGAAGATCGTGGCGCATGTGCCGTGGGGAATTCTGCGCTCCCGCTCGCGGGTCCTGCGCGAGCGGATGGCGGTCGCGTCCCTGCTGGTTTCCGCCGTGCTGGCGATCCTCGCCTGGTTCCTCGCGCGCGCCCGCACCGCCCGCGAGGAAGCCCTCGCGCGCCTCCGCGACTCGGAAGCCCGGCTCCGCGTGCTCTCCCGCGCGCTCCTCACCGCGCAGGAGGAGGAATGCAAGCGCATTTCACGCGATCTCCACGACGATCTCGGGCAGCTCTCGACCGCCCTGTGCCTGAGTCTGGAACGGCTGGGAATCCTGTCCGACGGTCCGCGTCGGGAGGCCGCGCTGGAGGATGCCCGCCGACAGGCCCAAGCCCTGCTGGAGCGGGTCCGCGACCTCGCGTCCCGCCTGCGCCCGCCGCTCCTCGACGACCTTGGACTCGGGGACGCGTTGCAGGAGCATCTGGCGGACTTCGAAGCCGACACGGGGATCGCGGTCGAATCCGAGCTGGACTCGGACCGGTCCGACCTGCCCCCGGAGATCGGCGGACAACTGTTCCGGATCGTCCAGGAGGCCTTGCGAAACGTCGCCCGACACTCCGGCGCCGCCCGGGTCCGGGTACGCCTCCGGACGGATGCCTCCGCCATCGAAGTTTCGGTGGAGGACGGCGGCCGAGGCTTCGACGCGTCCGCGGTCGCCGGGACCCTGGGTCTGACCGGCATGCGCGAGCGGGCCTCCCTGCTGGAGGGGGAGTTCCGGATCGAGACGGCGCCCGGGAAGGGCACGCGCGTCCGGGTCCGGATTCCGCGCTCCGCCCCGCAACCGGCGCCCCGGACGGAGGCGGTCGAATGAACCGTGTCGCTCCCATCCGCGTCCTGGTGGCGGACGACCACGAGATCGTGCGGCAAGGTCTGGCGCAGATTCTCGAGGATACCCCCGGGGTAGAGGTCGTGGCCCAGACGGGATCCGCGGAACAGGTCGCCGCGCTCGTCGGGAGGTGCCTTCCGGACGTCCTCGTCCTGGACTACTGCATGCCGGACCTGGACGCGCCCGCGGTCATCCAGCGGGTGCGCGCGGTCTTGCCGTCGGTGAAGATCCTGGTTCTGACGATCCACGAAAGCGTTCACTATGCCGCGCGCGCGTTGGAGTCGGGCGCGAACGGATTCGTGGTCAAATCGGCCGCGGTGCGGGAATTGGTTGCCGCGATCCAGGCGGTGCACCGGGGCGAAGTCTTCCTGTCCTCGCGGATCCGCCGGCCGGGTTCCCATCCGGCGGGGAAAGGCAGAGAGACGAGGCTCGGAATCCCGTCGCTCTCGCCGCGCGAGTTCGAATTGCTGCGGATGTTGGGCGGCGGGCTCGGGCTGAAGGAGTGTGCGCGGCGGTTGGACGTTACGAGCAGCACGGCGTCGACGTACCGCGCCCGCCTGTTGGAGAAACTCTCGCTGCGCACCACGCCCGACCTGATTCGTTTCGCCATCGAACACGGGATCGTCTAGTCCGGACTCTGCACCAACCGCTTCACGGTTCGCGAGCCATCCGGCGCCGGCCGTCCTCGCAGGCCGGCCGGAGCGGGACTGCCGCGCCCAGCCTGCGACACCGTGGGTCGCACGCCGGTCGCCGCGGCGGTGCCGGCTGCCGACGCGGCCAGGAGCGCGCGGGCGGGCCCCCCGGTGGACGGCGCCGCCGGGTCGATCCGGCGCGACGCCGGGGGGCCGCCAACCCGTCTCACCGCAGTCGATCCAGCAGGGCGGTCCAGCGCGCATCGCCGTGGAGGGGCTGCAGATCGGGCTCATGCGCATGGACGGCGCGTCCGGGTCCCCCCAGTCCGGCGGCCGTCTCGAGATGGTCGAAGGCACGGGAACGAAGGGCATGGGCCTCGGCCGCAGGCATGATGCGGGGCTCGGCGGCGGGCGCGTCGCGACCGCTCGAGGCGAGCGCGAGGATGCAGGCAAGGTGGTAGTGGGAGAGGGCGAGCAGGATCCTGCGGGAGGGGGATTCGAGCCGTGCGTCCCGGGCTTCCCGGGGGACGTCCCCCAGGATCGCCTCTGCGGCCGCCAGGGCCCGTTCGTAGGCGGATCGGGCTTCCGCGTAGCGCCCAGCCGCCAGGGCGCCGCCCGCGGCCGCAAGGTCGGCCGCCCAGGATCGATCTTCAGGCGCGAACGTCTTCAGGTCCGGTGCGGATCCGTCACGGAGGATCTTCCGGATCTCCGCGCGAGCCCGATCTGCGCAGGCCGGCCAGTCGCGGGCCGCATCTTCGTACGCGGAGATCGCCTCGGCCGGGCGGTGTTGCGTTCGGTAGAGATTGGCCAGGTTCAAGAGCGCCTGAACGTACCCATTCGCCGCGGCATCCTTGAAATCCGCCTCGGCGCGCGCAAAGGCCGGGCGCGGATCCCGGCCCTCGGCGGCGTCCCGGACGCCCACGGACATCCAGGCAACGCCCCGGGCATTGTGCGCATGCCGATTTCCCGGGCGCCGCCGCAGTTCCTCGTCCGCGTCGGTAAGGGCGCGACGAAACGCGGGAATCGGATCCCCCCCGCGCGAGGCTTCGATCCGGCCCAAACGAATCAACAGGGCCGCCCGATGCAGGCGGCAGGGGACCAGGTTCGGCTCCAACTGCAGGGCTTGCTCGAAATCGACGCAGGCTTCCTCGATCATCGGGCGGGGATCGTGTCCGGCGGCCTCCCGGGATTCCGCCCATGCGGCCCGCACCTGCCCCCGATCCCGAAACCAGGCGGCCCGGGTCGGGTTTCGGCGGATGGCCTGGTCGAGATCGGCCAGCGCCGTCTCGAAGGCGGCGCGCGGGTCCGCCGCTCGCGCCGCCTGCGCCTCTCCCAGGAGTCGCGCGGCCGATGCGCGGTTGACGAGTGCGTCGAGGTGATCCGGACTTCGTCTCAGGGCGGCCCCCGCGTCGGCGATCGCCCGTTCATACGACGGTCGCGGATCGGCTCCCCGGGCCCCCTCGGCCGCCCCGAGTCGGACGTGGACCGCGCTCCGGTTGACGAGCGTGGGGATGTCGTTCGGAGTACGTTCCAGGACCTCGTTGCAGTCGTCGAGCGCGCGACCGAGATACGGCCGAGGGTCCAGTCCGCGGCCCGCGTCCGCTTCCGCGAGGCGGACCAACACTCCCGCCCGACCGTGCCGGACCATCAGGTTGTCGGGTTCCCGGTGGGCGACCTCCTCGAAGTCCGCCAAGGCGCGCTCGAACCAGGACCGGGGGTCCTGACCGGTCGCCGCGGCGAATTCGCCGCGGCGAAGATAGACCATGCCGCGTTCGTAGAGGACTCCCATCACCTTCGGCGCGTTCTGCACGGCCGCTTCCAGGTCGGTCTGAGCCCGCTCGTACCATGCGGTCGGATTCTGCCCGCGGGAGGCGTCCGCCTCGCCGCGCGCCAGCAGGGCCCGTCCGCGATTGCGGAGGGGGGTGAGTCGGTCCGGGACGCGGCGCAAGGCGTCGTCGAAGTCCGCAATCGCCGCTTCCAGGTCGGCCCGCGCGTCTTCCCCGCGGCTCGCGCGCACGATCGCCAGGGACAGCCGCACGCTCCCACGGTTGTAGAGCGGTTCCAGATGGTCCGGGTGGATATCGAGCGCGGCGTCGAAGTCGGCGCGAGCGAGCTCGAAACCGGCGCGCGGATCTTTCCCGTCGATAGCATCCGCGTCCGCTTCGCGAAGGCGGGCGATCCCGCGCACATTCAGCAGCGTCGGGGAGCGGGGATCCAGGCGGAGCCCCGCCGTGCACAACTCCATCGCCCTTCGGCACGCGTCTCGCGGGTCCTCCCCGCGCACCGATTCCCAATCCAACTGCTGCAGGATCACCAGGGCGGCATGGGTGTATCCGAGCGGGCTCGCCGGATCGATCTGGATGGTCGCATCGAATTCCGCCATGGCGCGGCGGATCCAGGGACGCGGATCCTCGCCCGTGCGGCTCCAGCGCTCCAGCCCGGCGGCGGCGAGCGACAGACCGAGGGTGTTGCGGACCAGGGCGTCCCGCGGCCCGGCGCGGACGCAACGCTCGAGCGACTCCACCGCAGCGTCGAATCGCCGGAGCAGGTACAAGGCCTGACCCCGCAACCGGGATGCCTCCCGGCCCTCCGCCGATCCGAGGGTGTCGAGTGCGGCCTGCAGATTCGCCGCGCCGCTGCGATGAAGCAACGTCATCGCCTCGCCGAGCCGCCGCTCCTCCTCGCCGTAGCCGGCATCGGAGCCCGCCGCGGTCGCCGCGCGGATCAGGTCCTCCAAGGCCCCTTCGCGCAATGCCGCGGCCCCCGGCGGTTCGGCCGTGGCGGGAGAGAATTCGAGGCCATGGGTGGAAAACAGGGGATTCGGCAACGGGCGTCTCGCCAGGTAGCGCTCCAGGCGAAATCGTCCGCGCAGGTACCAGGTGACCGCACGGTCGGGGGAGAGTCGACAGCCACGGTCCAGATCCGCTTCCGCGTCCGCGAGTTCCTGCGGCGACTGGGCCAGCAGGGCCTTCACCCGTCCGCACCAGGAATGGGCCGGCCCCAGCGCGGGGTCGGTCCGGCGTAGCGCCTCCAGCACCTCGAGAGGCTGGGCGGCAAGCGCCCGCCGCGCATCCGGTGGCAGGTGCACCCGGGCGACTTCCTCCTCGAATCGGGTGACCGAGGAGACCGCCTGCTCCAATTCGCGGAGCATTCGGCCATGCGCCCGGGTGCGCGCGCCCCCGGCCGCGGCGATGGAGATCGCCACCGCGGCGAGCAGGCCGACGAGGCCGATGACGACCGCCCGCTGCCTCCGAAGCCGACGGGCCAGCCGAGTCCATCCGGTTTCCGTCCAGGTCGCCAGGGGTTCCCCGGATTCCCACCGCGCGCAGTCCTCGGCCAGTTCCCGTGCCGAGCGGTAGCGGTCGTCCGGGTGTCGGGCCATGGCCCGGAGGCAAATCGCTTCGGCGCCCGGGTCGGTCGCCGGATGGACGAGGCGCGGAAGGGGCGGATCGGTCGCCTGCACGAGGCGCAGGACCTCCATCACGGAGCCGCCGGAATAGGGGGGACGCCCGCAAACCAGCTCGTACAGGATCGCCCCGATCTGGTACACGTCGCTGGTGGGGCCTGCATTCGCTGCGTTGCCGGACGCCTGCTCCGGGCTCATGTACGCCGGGGTTCCCATCAGCGCCCCGCTGCGGGTCAGTCGTTCCGCCCGTTCGGTTTCGAGGATACGGGCAAGGCCGAAGTCGGTCACGCGCGGCCGCCCTTCCCGCGTCACCAGGACATTCGCCGGTTTCAAGTCGCGGTGCACGATGCCCGACTCGTGGGCGGCATGCAGCGCCTCGGCGATCTCGCGGGTGAGCCGAATCGCCGTAGCCGTTTCGATGCCTCGGCCGCCCGGGCCGGGCCGCCAGCCGGCGAGCGCGGGATTGGCGATGGCGCGATCGAGCCCGATCCCGTCCACGAGTTCCATGGCGAACCAGGTCGACTCCGGGTCTTCCCCCACGTTCACGACGGGAACAATGCCGGGATGGCGGAGTCGGGCCGCCGCCCTGGCCTCGCGGCGAAAGCGCTCCGTCCAATCGGTGGATTCCGAAACGGGGAGGATCTTGACGGCGAAGAACGCCTGCAATTCGGGATGATGGGCGCGATACACGACGCCCATCCCGCCGCGGCCGAGCTCCTCGAGCAAGAGGTACGGGCCGATTCGCTTCCCGGGCGCGGGCCCCAGGGAGGCGGCGGGTCGTGCGATGGTTTCGCCGGGAAGCTCCGGGGGGCTGCCGGCACGAGTCGTGGAAGGGGGGCCGGTGGGTTCGGCCGGTTCGCCCATGCTGTCCCCCGCGAGGGTGGATGGGGGATGCCCGCTCGTTTGCGGGGAGTCCCGGTACCGCCGAAGGGTCGACGGGGATTCCGCCATGATGACGGGTTTACGGTCCGGAGGTCAAGGCCGGCGTGTTCCCCGGGGGCTCGCTCCCGGGGCGGACCCGGATCCGCGCTTCGGGATGGCGCGGCAGGCCTCCGCGAGCCGGCGCAGCGCGGGATTCTCGGCGGCGGCGGGGGCGGGGAGGAGGGCGAGCACACGCTGCGCCAGGGAGTAGGACTGCCGGACGGCCGCGCGCGTCGCGGCGCAGGCGGCGTCACGGGTGTAGCCGCGGCACTCCACGGCGGTGCGTACCAGCGCCGGAAGAAGCCGGGAGAGTCGCATGCGCCGGTGAGCGGCGTCCTCGAGGCGTGCGCAGACGATGCCGCGGACGTCGTGCCGGGACTCGAGCAGCATCCGCTCGACCTCGCTCCACCGTCGGCTGCGGAGATACTCCTCGATCAACGCGCGGGCGGCTTCCTGGCGGTGGAAGCCGTCCGCGTCTTCCGCCGCGACGCGCGCCAGGGCTTCCTCGGCGGCGCGGAGGTCGGCGCCGGATTCCGCGAAACGATGGAGCCAGATGACGGCGGTCTGCCGGTCGGGGCCGTCGAGCAAGCGGACGAAGGCGGCGACGAGCGGCGCGGTGTCCCAGCGGCGGGTGACGGCGGCATCGAGGATCGCGCCGGTGGCGGCCTCGGACGCGTGGTGACCCCGGGAGAGGGCCGCGGCGAGCGGGGGGATCGCGGCCGCCCCGTCGGCGCCGTTCTTGACCGCCGCCGCCAGGGCGGAGAGGGCGTGCCAGCCCGCGGCCTCGTCCGCGAGCGCCGCGGCGAGGGCCGGGAGGGCGGACTCGATGGAAGCCCTCGCCTTGGCGAGATCCAGGAACGTGCACGCGGCCTCCGTTCGCTCCTCGGGCGTCCCGCGTTCGAGGCGTCCGGCGATCTCCCGCACGAGGTCCTCCTTCAGGGGGCGGTTGCGTTGCAGGCAGGTCAGCGTGCGGCGGGCGATCGTGCGCACGCCGGGATCGGCGTGTCGGAGGGCGGATCGCGCATGCTCGAGAAACTGCCGCACGTCCCGACCCTCTTCGGCGGCGCGATGGACCTGTCGGAGGGCGGCAGCGACGGGTTCCGCGCGGCGAGCGCGAATCATCGCGGCGACCTCCTGCCACCGACTTTCGCCGGCGCGCCAGCGGGCGAGGAGGTACGCGGCCGACTCGCGGGTTCGGAGCCGGGGATCGTCCTCGAGCGCGGTGAGCGTGGGGGCGAGTCGTTCGATCGCGGCGCCCGGGAGGTCCGCGGCGGCCAGGGTGGCGGCGGCCTCCTCGCGGACGTCGGCCTCTCCGTGCGAGAGCAGGTCTTGCGCGGCCTGGAGGTTGTTGCGCTCCGCCGCTTCCGCGGTCAGGATCCAGGCCGACTCGCGACGAATCCACTCCTCGAGGTGATCGAGCCCGGCGCGCGCGTCGGCCATGCGCCCAGGGTTTCGCGCTTCCTCCTCCGCGCGCCGGTCCGGGGGGATGGCCGCCAGGGCCGAGTGCGGCGCCAACCGCTCGAGTTCACAGGTCTCGTCGGCGCGGATGACGTCGTAGTCGATCGTGCAGGCAAAGCGATACCAGGCCGCGCACTCGGGACAGCGCCGAAGCGTCGCGTCCACGGCCTCGAGGCGGGAGGCGTGCGGGGGGAGGTTGTTCGCCAGGTTCGTCGAGACCCGGCGCGGGATGTGTTTGCAGATCGAGCAGGCGCGGATGGGCGGCCGGCCGGAGCGGGGTTCCACGGCCTGCGTGAGCCGGCGGGCGGCCGGGGCGTCCGGCGGAGCCGAGTCGAGCACGGCTTCGCGCACGCGCGTCGTTTCCGCGGGGCCGCGGGAGGCCAGGGCGGACAGGTAGTCGGCGATGGCGGGGGCGAGTTCCCGGTCGCCCAGGCGTTGCGCGAGGGCGCGCAGGGTTTCTCCATCGGGCGCGACGGTGCCGCCCCTGCGTTCCAGCAGGAGGAGCAGGCCGGCGGCGCGTTTTCGCACTTGCGCGCTCTCGTCCCGCAGGGAGCGCGCGATGCGTGACACCGTGTCGGAGCCGCGGAAGTCCCGGCTTCCCCATGCCGTTCCCAGGGCTCCGAGGGCGCCGGCCCGGACGGCCGGGTCCGGATCGTTCCGCAACCGGTCGACGCCCTCCCACGCGGGTCCGCCGGGCCGGACGATCCGGAAGAAGGCCAGCGAATGTGCGCAGGCCACGCGCACCTCTTCCTCGGCGTCGGCCAGCGCCCGTTCGAGCGCGGGGGTGGTGGCGGTCAGATCGGAGTTGCTCTCCGCGGCGAGACGGAACGTGCGCGCGGCGGAGGCGCGTGCGCGCGCGTCGGGATCGGCCAGCCGTCCGGCCAGGTCGGGGAGACCGTCGGTGATGTCCAGCGAGTGCGAGAGCGCCATGCTGCCGAGGATCTTGGGGAGCGCATCCGGTCTTCCGGTGGAGAGCCGTTTCGCCAGCGGACCTACCCGGCGGGGATCGCGAGCGGCCAGCCGGGCCAGAAGATTCGCCGCCGCCAGACCGTCCCGCGCCTGCAGCACCGCCGGAAGGGCCGGGGTGATGTCGATCCCGCGTTCATCCGCATGCCGGATCCCGTCCAGCACGAACGACTCGAAGCGGGCGCCGCGCAGGAAATCCGCCAGTCCGTCCGGATCCGCGCGCAGGAGGAAGTGGAAGACCAGCGTGTCGATGAGGGGCTGCAGGAGGTCCATCTGGTTGGCGTCGCGGTAGGCATCCAGGATCACGGGGAGATGGGGAGTGAGGTCGGCGCCCGCGGCCGCACGATCGCGGAGGGTCGTGGCATGCCGGGCGTGTTCCCGGACGCGCGCGAACCAATCGCCGTGCTCGAACGGTTCGCTCAGCGCGTGCACGGCCGCGACCAGGGGATCTTCGTGCGGCAAAGGGTCCGTGCCCGGCCGCAGGGGGGAGGGGGGCGCCGCCCCGGCGGAAACCGCGTCGTTGCGGGGCGCCGGGGGCGAGGGGGAAGCGGGCGGCGGGGGGGAGCGCCGCTTCCGGGCACGGCGGGGATGCTTCGGATCCGACACTCGGGACCTGGTTGGGGGCCTGGAACCGCGGATGCGCGCCCGGCCATCGACTCTCTTGCCCGCGCGCGTCCGGCCGCTCAGTCCACCACGCTCTTGAAGCGCGCGGTCATCTCCTCGGGTGTGAGTTTCGCCGCCTCCGCGATCCGCTTCAGCGCATCGGCGTCGCCGAAATCCTCCTCGGTGAGGCGGATCATGTATTTCCGGGCGACCTCGTAGGCTTCCGTGTTGATGTCCACGAGGCGCACGCGGGTGCGGCCGGTGATGGGATCGAGCATTTCGTCGAACCACAAGGGAACCATCTTTCCGCCGACGAGGGTGATCATCGCGCCGGAGCCGCCCTCGAGCAGGAACTTGATCGCCGAATAGCCCAGGTTGCGGACGTACTCGCAATCGAACGGGATGGGGGGGGCGCAGCGCAGTTCGTAGCCGATGTCCTTGTCGACGATGGTGATCTTGATGCCGCGCGCGGCGAGGCTGGCGCGAACGCGGTTCTTGAGGATGCGTCCGAGGTCCACCTCGGCCAGGCGGAGGTGGCCGTGTTCGTCCCGTTCGACGTCGTCGAGACCCTGGAAGTCCTCCTTGCGGATCTTCTCGATCACGCCCTCGGCAACCATGCAGACGCCGTCCTCGCGGCCCATTGCGCGGCGCTTGATGATCGACCCCTCGATGATGTCGCATACTTTCTGCAGGGCGACCTGGTCGCGGCCGAATTCCTCGGCGATGACGGTGAGGGTGACGCCCGCCGCTTTGCCGATGCCGAGCGCCAGGTGGCCCGCCTTGCGGCCCATGGCGATCAGGATGTACCAGCGATGGGTGGTGAGCGAGTCGTTCATGATGTTCTGCACCAGGTTGCAGCCCACGTGGCGGGCCGTCTGGTAGCCGAAGGTCGACAGATTTCCGGGGATCGGGAGATCGTTGTCGATGGTCTTGGGGACGTGCGCGACCTTGATCTTGCCGCCCGCCTTGAGTTCGATTTTGCTCGAGGAATAGGCGGTGTCGTCGCCGCCGATGGTGACGAGGTAGCGGACTTCCTTCTCGAGGAGCTTCTGGATGATGCGATCGAGTTCCTCGGGCGAGGTGGTGGGATTGTGGCGGGAAGTCCCGAGCACGGACCCGCCCTGGAAGTGAATGCGGGAGACTTCCTCGATGGTCAGTTCGCGCATGCAGTTGGGCTCGCCCTTGGCGATGCGCTTGAAGCCGTCGATGATGCCGAAGGTGCGATGCCGCTGATTGATCGCTTCGATGGTCACGGCACTGATCACGCCATTGATGCCGGGGGCGGGACCGCCTCCGACCATGAGCGCGACGGCGCCCTTGCGATGGGGAGTTGC
This sequence comes from uncultured Planctomycetia bacterium, assembly GCA_964632945.1. Taxonomy (GTDB): domain Bacteria; phylum Planctomycetota; class MHYJ01; order WSZJ01; family CAZWCX01; genus CAZWCX01. The sequence continues at coordinate 66,889 of CAZWCX010000008.1, forward strand.
GTCCGTTCCGTTCGGTTGCGTCAAGATCCGAGCCTCCCGACCAGGGACAGGCGCTCCTGCTCCAGTTCCTTCGGGAGCGAGGGGCCGATGGAGTCGAAGAATTCCTTCTGCTGGGCCGTGGCCTCGCGCCACCCGGCCGGATCGACGTCGAGGAGGGTCTGGATCCCCTCGGGGGGGACATTGACGCCGTCGAGATCGAGGTCCTCACGCGCGGGCAGGTAGCCGATGGGGGTCTCGACGCCCCGGGCGGTTCCCTTGCAGCGGTCGACGATCCAGCGTAGGACGCGCATGTTCTCGCCGTATCCGGGCCAGATGAACTTGCCGCGCGAGTCGACGCGGAACCAGTTCACGCGGAAAACCTTCGGCATCCGGTCGCCGCCCCTGCGGCCCATTGCCAGCCAATGGGCAAAGTAGTCCCCGATGTTGTAGCCCATGAACGGGAGCATGGCCATGGGGTCGCGCCGAACCACGCCGACCGCGCCGGTCGCCGCCGCGGTGGTTTCCGAGGCGAGGGTGGCGCCCAGGTATACCCCGTGCTGCCAGGAAAGGGCCTGGTAGACCAGCGGAGCGAGCCGGGAGCGCCGGGATCCGAAGAGGATCGCCGAGATCGGCACCCCCTGCGGATCCTGCCAATGCGGCGAGAGGCTGGGGCACTGTCCGGCGGGGGCGGTGAACCGGGAGTTTGCGTGGGCGCCCTTGCCCCCCGACCCCGGCACCCAGGGCTTCCCTTGCCAGTCCAGGTACCCCGCTCCGTTGGACGGGACGTCCATGCCTTCCCACCAGACGGTCCGCTCGGGCGTCAGCACGACGTTGGTGAACAGGCTGTTGCGGGAGCAGGTGGCCATGGCGTTCGGATTGGTCTTGGGGCTCGTGCCGGGCGCGACGCCGAAGAACCCGTTTTCGGGATTGACGGCCCACAACCGGCCATCCGCGCCGAAGCGCAGCCAGGCGATGTCGTCCCCGACGGTGTGGATCTTCCATCCCTTGTAGCGCTCGGGCGGGACCAGCATCGCGAGGTTGGTCTTGCCGCAGGCGCTCGGGAAGGCGCCGGCGATGTAGTGGACCTCGCCCTCGGGATTCTCGACGCCCACGATCAGCATGTGCTCGGCCATCCAGCCCTCGCGCCGGCCGAGCCAGGAGGCGATGCGCAGGGCGAAGCACTTCTTGCCCAGCAACGCGTTGCCGCCGTATCCGGAGCCCACGCTCCAGATCGTGTTGTCCTCCGGGAAGTGGCAGATGAAGCGACGCTCCGGGTTGAGGTCGGCCGTCGAGTGCAGCCCGCGCACGAAGTCCTCACGCCCCCCGAGAGACTCCAGGGCGACGTTCCCCATCCGCGTCATGATCCGCATCGACAGGACGACATAAATGCTGTCGGTGACCTGCACGCCCACTTTGGAGAAGGGCGAGCCGACGGGTCCCATCAGGTAGGGGACCACGTACATCGTGCGCCCGCTCATGACTCCGGAGAAGATGGCGCCGAGCTTGGCGTACGCGTCCTTCGGATCCATCCAGTTGCCCGTGACCCCGGCATCCTCCTTCCGCCGCGTGCAGAGAAAGGTCAGGTGCTCGGTGCGCGCCACGTCGTTCGGATCGGACCGGTGCAGGTAGCACCCCGGCATCTTGTCCTGGTTGAGCTCGATGAAAATCCCCGCGCGAACCGCTTCCCGGGTGAGGCGAAGGCGTTCCGCTTCGGATCCGTCGCACCAGACGACCGACTGCGGACGGGTGAGGGCGGCGACCTCGTCGACCCACTTCTGAACGGCGGAATTCTGCGTCATGCGGGGGCTCCTGGGCGAACGCCGGCCTTCGGCGGAGAAATGAGCCGAAGGAAGCGGCGATTATCGCACGCGACGGGCGGAAGTCAATGAAACAACGGACGGCGCGCGGGGGCCCCTCCTCCGCGCGGCCTTGCCAGCCCGTCGCTCCCGTGGTAACAATGATGATGCGAACCGGTTCCCGGAACCCAGGAGCAGCCCATGGCCACCGAGACTCTCGACCCCGCCCAGGCCTTCCGCTATCAGCCCCCGTTCGAACTGGGCGGACACGAGACCCCGTACCGGCTCTTGACGTCGGACTTCGTCAGTGTCGCCGCCTTCGAGGGGCGCGAGATCCTGAAGGTCCGTCCCGAGGCGCTCGAACTGCTGGCGAAGTCGGCGCTGCGCGACATCTCCTTCCTCCTGCGCCCGGCCCACCAGCGCCAGGTGGCTGCGATCCTGCACGACCCGGAGGCCTCGCCCAACGACAAGTTCGTCGCGCTCACCCTGCTCGAAAACTCCGTCATCTCCGCCCGCTTCGAACTGCCCTCGTGCCAGGACACCGGGACCGCCACCGTCATGGCGAAGAAGGGGCAGCAGGTCTGGACCGGCGTCGACGACGCCGAGTGGATCTCCCGCGGGATCTGGCACACCTACCAGGAGGAAAACCTCCGCTACTCCCAGACCGTCCCCCTGACGATGTACGACGAGCGCAACTCCGGCGACAACCTGCCCGCGCAGATCGACATCTATGCCGAGCCGGGGATGGAGTACCACTTCCTCTTCATCGCCAAGGGCGGCGGGTCCGCGAACAAGACGTTCCTGTTCCAGGAAACCAAGGCGCTGCTCAACCCGGCGAGCCTCAAGAAGTTCCTGGTCGACAAGATGAAGACCCTGGGGACGGCGGCCTGCCCTCCCTACCACCTCGTCTTCGTGATCGGCGGAACGTCCGCCGAAGGATGCCTCAAGACGGTCAAGCTCGCCTCCACCGGTTACCTGGACTCGCTGCCCACGACCGGAAACCTGGGCGGGCGCGCGTTCCGGGATCCGGCCCTCGAGCAGGAATTGCTCCAGGAGGCGTATCGCACGGGGATCGGGGCGCAATTCGGCGGCAAGTACTTCGCCCATGACGTGCGGGTCATCCGCCTGCCGAGGCACGGGGCCTCGTGCCCGGTGGGGATGGGCGTCTCCTGCTCGGCCGACCGCAACATCCTGGGGCGGATCGATCGGGACGGGGTCTGGCTCGAGGAGATGGAGCGTCACCCGGAGCGACTGATCCCGGAGGAGATGCGCGGAAAGGCGGGTCGTTCGATCGTCCCCATCGACCTCAACCGGCCGATGAAGGAGATCCTCGCCGAGCTCTCGAAGCATCCGGTCTCGACCCCCCTGTCGCTGACGGGTCGCCTGATCGTGGCGCGGGACATCGCGCACGCGAAGTTGAAGGAGATGCTCGACCGCGGCGAGGAGCTGCCGAAGTACGTCCAGGACCACCCGATCTATTACGCCGGACCGGCGAAGACTCCCAAGGGGAAGGCGTCCGGTTCGTTCGGACCGACCACGGCCGGGCGGATGGACTCCTACGTCGATCTGTTCCAGTCGAAGGGTGGATCGCGGGTGATGATCGCCAAGGGGAACCGCAGCCCGCAGGTGACCGAGGCCTGCAAGAAGTGGGGCGGATTCTATCTGGGTTCGATCGGCGGACCGGCGGCGATCCTGGCCGAGAACAACATCAAGAAGGTGGAGGTCGTGGCGTTCCCCGAACTCGGCATGGAGGCGATCTGGGCGATCGACGTCGTCGAATTCCCCGCCTTCATCCTGATCGACGACAAGGGAAACGACTTCTTCCGCCGGGCGACGATGGCGGTCTAGCGCGACGCGGCGGCTCGGGCGGCTACTTTCCCTCGCCGGACGGAGGGAGGGGACCCCGCAGGCGGTCGATCTGCTCCTTCGCCCAGGCGGCTTCCGCCGGAAAGTCGCGCAGGATCGTCTCGTACTCGGCCACGGCCGCGCCGGTCCGGCCGATCCGCTCGTACAGGGCGCCGGCCCGTTTCCGGGCGTCGCAGAGGATCTCCGGCAAGGTCCGGCTCCCGGGCTGCGCGCGGAGGCACGATTCGAGTCCCTCCAGGGCCTCGAGGAGCGCGGGAACGCCGTCCGCGCCGGACCAGGCCTCCGCTTCGGCCAGCAGGAGGCCGACGAGGCTTCGTTTCAGGCGTGCAGGCGCGGGGTCCTTGCGCAGCCGCGAGGATTCGTCGAAGGCGGCGATGGCGTCCCGATAGTGGGGACGGGGATCCCCGCCCCGGTCGCGTTCCGCGCTCCCCAACCCCCAGAGCGCCAGCGCGTGATGGCGGGGTATCCCCTCGTCTCGCGGAGCGAGCCGACCGGCCTTCGAGAAGTCCTCGAGGGCGGCCCGATAAGTCGCGCGCGGATCTTGCCGGCGCCGTGCTTGCGATTCGGCCACCTCGAACCGGAGGACCCCTCTTTGAAAATGGGCGTCGGCATCGCCCCCGGAGACCCGGACCAGTTCATCGCCGTCGCTCAGGGCCGCCTCCAGGTCCGGAGTCGGATCCAGGCCCTCCCGCTCCCGTTCGAGGGCGAGTCGCTTGCAGACCTGCGCACGATTCGACCGCGCCGTTCTGCCGAACGGGTCGCGCGCAAGCACCGCGTCCAGATCCTCGCGGGCGCGCTCCAGGAAGGGGCGGCCGGGCTTCCCCGCGCCGATCTCCCATTCCGCCTGCAGGGTCCACACGGTGCTCCGGTTGAGCCGCGCATTCAAAAAGTCCGGATCGAGGATCAGGGCCGCACGGTAGTCGGCGTGGGCATGACCGTACGCGGCGGTCGGATCCTGTCCGTGTTCCGCTTCCGCCTCGCCGAGGCGCGACCAGGCGACGCCGCGGTTGACGCGTGCGCGGACCAGTTGCGAATTCAGAGCCAATCCGGCGTCGAGGTCGGCGATCGCCTGCCGCAACATGGGGCGCCGGTCGAGCCCGACTCTGCGCAGGACGTCCGCGTACGTGATGCGCGCGTTGGCGCCGTCGACCCGGATGTACGGATGGTCCGGAAAATTCTTTGCCACCGCCTCAAAGGCCTCGATCGCCTGCTCGAAGGCGCGCCGGGCGTCCCGGCCCGCCTGTACGGCCTGCAACGCGACCGCGTTTCGGCCCGTCGCCAGGCCGTGCGCCGCCTCCAGGTCCAGCGGACGGCGGGCGACGGCGCGCTCGAACGCGGTCGTCGCCTCCTCGAACCGCTCCAGACGCAGCAGGGCCAGTCCGCGCAACCGGTCCGCCAATGGACGGGGGGAGTCCTGCAACAGGACGACGGCTTCTTCCCAGTCCGCCCGGAGATTGGAGAACACCGCCGCCAGGGCGCGTCCCAGCGCGGCGTCACCCGGCAGCAGGAGGGGGTCGGTGAGCGAGGCGGAGACCATCCGGTTGAGGTCGCGCAAGCCCCGTTCCTTCCACTTCCGCTCCTCCTCGGTTTCTTCCCGCGCGGGCTCGACGACGACCCGCGGGCCCTGAAAGGCCAGAATGGGGGGCGGGCGCAGCGTCGCGTACGTCTCCAGGGCGTGCATTCCCCGCAGGAACCACGTCTCGGCGAGTTCCGGGGACAGACCGACGCCGCGGTCCAGGTCCCGCTCCGCCGCGGCGGAGTCGCCCAGGAGATGATGGGCCCAGCCGCGCCAGGACCACGCCGGACCGAGGTCCGGCCGGTTTCGCAGCACCTCATCGAGCAGGCCGAGGGGTTGCCGGGCCAGGGCGATCCTCGTTTCCTCCGCCAACCGTCGGCTTTGGACGAGGTCCTCGAACCCATGCACGGACTCGCGGATCCGCGCGAGATCCGTGGTCGCCGCCGCGAGTCGGGCGGAGCGCTCCCGGATGCCGATGGCCGTCGCAAGCGCAATCAGCACGGCGATGGCGGCGGCCGTGGCCAGGCTGGCGCGATGCCGGGAGCCCCACCGCCGCGCCCGTTCGACGGCGGTCGGGGGGCGGGTTGCCAGGGGATCGCCCCGGAGCCAGCGCCGCAGCTCGTCCGCGAATTCGCTCGTGCGCGCGAACCGTCGGGACGGGTCGCGGTCGAGCGCCTTGAGGCAGACCGCCTCGAGGTCGACGGGGACCCGGGGATCGCGCCCCCGCGGCGGCGGCGGATCCCGGCGCTGGACGGCGCGAATCTGGGCCCACACTTCTCCCGCATCGGCGAAGGGAGGCGCGCCGGCGATCGTCTCGTACAGAATCGCCCCCAGGGACCAGACGTCCGTGCGGGTGTCCGGGACGCTGCCGTCCCCGCGCGCCTGTTCCGGGCTCATGTATCCCGGCGTGCCGAGCACGGCGCCCGTGGTCGTGATGCCGGGCCCGAGGGCGTTCGGATCCGGGGAGACTTCCCGGGCCAGGCCGAAATCGGCGACATGCGGCCGGCCCGAGGCATCGAACAGGACATTGGCCGGCTTGAGGTCGCGGTGCAGGATCCCCTGCGCGTGCGCGTGATCCACCGCCTCCGCGACCTGTGCGAGGGCGGCGATGGCCTCCCGACGGCGCGACCCCGGCGGCGCAAACTCACCCGCCGGTCCGGAGTGGACGTCCCGAAGCAGGGAGGCCAGGGTGGATCCCCCGAGCAGTTCCATGGTCAGGAATGGGACCCCGTCGACTTCGCCGACATCGTGCACGGGGACGATGTTTTCGTGCCGCAAACGAGCCGCGGCGCGCGCCTCGCGCCGGAACCGCTCGCGCAGGGCCGGATTCTCCGCCAGGGACGCCGGCAGTTGTTTCAGGGCGACGGTGCGCCGCAGTTCGGGGTCCCAGGCCTTCCAGACGACGCCCATCCCGCCCGCCCCGAGGCGTTCCAGGAGACGGTAACGGCCGAAGGGGGCGCCCCCGGGCGCCGGCGGCGCGGACGATGCGGAGTTCCCTGGCGCACGGAGGGGTGCAGGAGCGGTGGTCGGAGGTTCCGGTCCTCCGCCGGGGTCGTGCGGATCCCGCACCCCGTCGGGAGCCGTTCCCGGCCCGATCGAACCCGGATGGGGGTCAGGCGATGCGGCCGTTTCGTTTGAACTCTCGCTCAAGGACGAATCTCCTCCAGGACGGGAGTCTACCGTTTGGGGAGGGAAGAGGTCAAAACCGGCGAAGTCGCCGGTGCGAAATGCGCCGGGGCCCGGTCGCTCCGCGCGCAGCGGCGAAGGAGCGAACCGGTCCCGTGCGGTGCCGCAGACTCGGCGAAGACGTCGTCGGGACGGAAGTTTCAGGTTTCGTGTACAGAGCAGGTCGCACGCGTACAATGAAGCACCGGCAGGCCCCGTCGGGATCCATGGGAGCGGTTCCGGGGTCGTGGTACCAGGGGGGAAAACGTTATTCGGGAGAAGGACTCCATGCGGTACTTCATCGGTCTGGTTCTTGCGGTCGTCGCCTTCGGGGTCGCCACTCTGCCGCCGGCGGGCGCCGCCGGGGCGGACTCGTACAAGATCGACACCGTCCACTCCACCGTGCTGGTGCGCGCGAAGCACCTCGGCGTGAGCTACGCCTACGTCCGCTTCAACGAAATGGCGGGGAAGATCGCGGTGGACGAAGCGGACCCGGCGAAAAGCACGCTGGAAATCGTGATTCAGGCGGATAGCGTGGACAGCAACCACGAGAAACGCGACCAGCACCTGAAGAGCCCGGACTTCCTCAACGTGAAGCAATTCCCGGTGATCACGTTCCGCAGCACGTCGGCGAAGAAGACCGGCGAGCAACAGTTCGAGGTGACCGGCGAGCTCGAGCTTCACGGCGTGAGCAAGACGGTCACGGTCCAGGTGACGCGCACGGGCAGCGGCAAGGATCCCTGGGGAGGCTACCGGACCGGCGCGGAGGCGCGATTCACGGTGAAGCGGAGCGACTTCGACATGAACTTCATGCTCGAAGGGATCAGCGACGAGCTGGACGTGATCGTCAGTCTCGAGGCGGTCAAGGAGTAGGCGTGTTTCTGCCCTTTCTATCCGGAGCGGCGGCGGCGGTAGCGGTGGCGGCGGTCCTGCTCCTCGCGGCGAGGGGGCGCTCGTGGGGAGCGGGAACGGCGGCCGGCGTCGCCTATGCCGCCGGTCATGCGGCCGTCTTGGGCCTGCCGCCGCTGCGCATTTCCGACACCACCCACGGGTTGTTCTGGATCGGAGTCGCCGGCGCCTTGGCCGGGGCGACCGAATGGAGCGCGCCCGCCTCGCGCGTGCGGATGCTCCTGATGCGCGCGGCGCTGCTCGCGCCCGCCGGTTGGCTGCTGGCCCGTCCCCGCATTCGCTACGCCTGGTCGGGATTCGAGGCGACGGTCTGGATCGCAGGGCTTGCCCTGGCCGGGGCGGTGTTCGGAACCGCGCTGGGGTGGCTGGCGTCCCGGGTGCGCGCGGAGCGGTTGCATGCGGGGATTGCCGTCGGCGCCGGAGTCGTCGGCGGCCTCCTGGCGGGGACCGGGAGCCTCCTCCTCGGGGCGTTGGGCGTTGCCCTGGCGGCGGCCCACGGCGTCGCGAGCGTCGAGGCGCGGCTCCGGCACACCGATCGAAGTCCCGGCGGCGCCACGCTCGCGGCGGGATTGCTTCTGCCGGCCCTGTGGTTCCAGGGCTGCCAATACTCCGAAACGCCGCTTTACAGCGCGGCCCTCTTCGCGATCGCGCCTGCGCTGGCGATCCTCGTGGCCCGGCACGGGAGGGGGAGCGCGGATCCGTCCGCGTAGGGCCTCCCCGGGAGCGGGACTCGCCCTTCCCGGGACCTGCGTTCGACCGTCTCGTCCGGCTGCGGCCCACCCCGGCGTAGGGCGGCATCGAGCGCAGGTCCGGACTCGTTTGAGGAACTCGTCGCATGACTCGCGTCCGGGAAGCCCTGCGCGTCTTCGCCCTCCTCGTCGTGGTCAGCCTGGCAGCCGGCCTGTGGGCGGGCGCCGACCCGCGCAAGGCCAAGTCCGGGGTCTGGGAGCCGCAGGGCTTGTCCGGCGGCGGCGCCATGTTCGCCCCCGCGATCAGTCCCGCCGATCCCAAGCGCATGCTCGTCCACTGCGACATGAGTGCCGCGTATCGGTCCGAGGACGGCGGGCGCACCTGGATGATGATCCACCACGCCCAACTGGGAGGCAACACCCGCTGCCGGCCCGGCTGGCATCCCAAGGATCCGAACGTCGTCTACTCCGCGCATGGCTGGGACGGGAAGTTGCGCGTGAGCCGGGACGCCGGGCGGACCTTCACCGACCTCGGCGACCTCTCGAACCTGCGGGGCGAGATCGGGATCGACCCGGAGCGGCCGACGTTTCTCCTGACGGGGGTCGGCGAGGAGGTCTGGCGATCGGTCGATGGGGGAAGTCGCTGGGACCGATGCGAGGGCCCGGAAGGGGAGGCCCTCGGCTTCGCCTTCGGCGTGCTGGGAAAGAGCCGCCGGCTTGCCTTTGCGGCGACCTCGCGCGGCGTCTGGCGGAGCGAGGACGGCGGGGGCACGTGGGTCCGGAAGTACAGGGGATTGCCCGAGGCCGAGTTGCTGGCGTTCGCCGGCGGATTCGACGCCAAGGGCCGGACCGGCATGCTCTATGTCTCGGTGCCGGCGCGGAACGAGGGAGGCCGGCATGCCGGAGGCGTCTTCGCCTCCCGCGATGCGGGCGAGACCTGGGCGTCGGCGATGGGGGAAGGGATCAACCGGGACGTGAAGGCGGCGGACGCCTGGTCGATGGGGGAGGTGGCGCAGTACCCCCGGCTGCTGGCGACTCACGCGCGACCGCTCACGGTGTGGGCGTTGAACACGAACACGGGCGTCTATCCGCCGCACCACACCGCCGCGTTCCGCAGCGACGACGGCGGCCGGAGCTGGCGGGCGACGTTCTTCCCCGATCCCCGCTTCGGCGGAGCGTACAACTTGGAGCGCGACTATGTCGCGGCGATGGACGGGCAGTATTACCAGGGCTCGCCGAACGGCGCCGCGATCTGCGCGAGCGACCCGGACCGCATCGTCGTCGTCGACAACGGAAACTGCGTGATCACGACGGACGGCGGGAAGACGTGGTTCAACGGACACACGCGCGAGAGCCGCCAGCAGGAGTTCTTCGAGTGCACGGGGCTGGTGGTGACGACGGTTCACCACTACTACGTCGATCCGTTCGAGCCGCGGCGGCGGTACATCGCGTACACCGACATCGGCTTTGCGCGCTCGCTCGATGAGGGCCGGACCTGGCGGTGGTGGGGGAAGGACGAGAAGGCGCCGTGGCGCAACACCTGCTACGAGATCGCCTTCGACCCCGACATCCCGGGAAAGTCGTGGGGCGCCTTTTCCAACATCCACGACATTCCCAACGGCAACATCATCTCGGGCCGACACGGGAGCGAGGGTCCGGGCGGAGTGTGTGCGAGCACCGACTTCGGGGAGCACTGGAAGCCGTCGAACCAGGGCCTTCCGGAGGCGCCCTGCACCTCGATCTGCGTGGCCCCCAAGGGTCGCCCGGGGGCACGCACTCTCTACTGCACCGTATTCGGCCACGGGGTGTTCAAGAGCGTCGACGACGGGCGCACCTGGACGGAGAAGTCGCGCGGGCTGGGCGATCCGGTGAACCGGCGCGCCTTCCGCGTGCAGGCGCATGCGGATGGGACCCTTTTCTGCGTGATCACCGCGCTGCGTCGCGACGGGCGCTGGGTCGAGGAGGGGGTCGGTCTGTACCGCTCCCGCGACGGGGGCGAGAACTGGCAGAAGATCACCGATCCTCCGCCGACCTGGTGGCTGAAGGACTTCACCGTCGATCCGCTGGACAGCCGGGTGATCTGGCTGAGCGCGGCCGATACGGGCGGGGATCGACCCGGGGGGCTCTTCCGCACGCAGGACGGCGGGAAGTCCTGGAAGAAGATTGCGCAGAAAGGTCCGGAACACTGGGGGGCCTACCTGAGCCCGCACCGGAAAGGGTGGGTGTACATGACGCTCTGCGAAGGCGCTCCGGAGGAGGGGCTGTGGCTCTCGCGCGACGACGGAGCGACCTGGACGCCGTTCCGCGACCTCCCGTTCAAGAACGTGCAGCGGGTCGAGTTCGACCCGAAGGATCCGGCGTCGATCTATCTGGCGACGTTCGGGGGCAGCGTGTGGAAGGGGCCGGCCGAGCCGCGATGACACCCCTGCGCAGGCGGCGGTTGACCCCGGGCGCGCGGCGGCGTATTCTTCGCGCGGATCGGGCGCGCCGCTGCCGCCCCGACGGTGGGACGGCCTCGAGGCGGCGGCGGGCGAGATCGATCCGGATCGCCGGCGCGGGGCGCTTTCGATTCGGCGACGGGATGACGAACGGGAGTGGAACATGCGCAGCGGAATGATCTTCCTCGCGTCGGCGGCGATGTGCCTCTCGTGGGCGGGAGGGGCGGGCCCGACCCCGGCCCAGGAGCCGGGGAGCGCGACGGCGATCGAGGAGCTGGTCCGGCGGTTGGGGGACCCCGACCCCGGCCGTCGATGCGAGGCGGCCGCGGAGCTCGGCGACCGCGACGAGGAAGCCCCGCAGTTCCACGAGGCCCTGTGGAAGGCGGCGAAAGATCCGGTTTCTTCCGTGCGCGCGGCGTCGTTCACGTCGCTCTATCTCACCGGCGCCTCGGTCCACCCGTCCCTCCCGGCCATCCTCGAACTGGTCGGGGACGCGGATGCCGATGCCCGACGACAGGCGGCCATGCTGGTCGGGTTTCTGGCCACCGCCCCCGCCGAAAGCGTCCCGGTGCTCCGGAGGGCCCTGAAGGATCCGGACCCGTCGGTGCGGGCCACCGCGGCGGATGCGCTGGCCGGCTTCCAGGCGGATGCGGCGCCGGCCGTGGCCGAGATCATTCTCCTCGTCGAGTCGGAGGATGTCGACGCCTGCACCGAGGCGATCCAGACCCTGAAGGCGATCGGCCCCGCCGCCCGCGCGGCGGAAGACGCGTTGCTGAAACGCGTCGGCCATCCGGCCCCCCTCGTGCGCGGGTTCGCGATCGGCGCTCTCCACGCCGTGGGCGCGAGCCCGGAACGCATCGCGCCCCGTATCGAACCGGCCCTGGCGGATCCCGACGACTCGGTCCGCCTGTCCGCGGCCGATGCCTGGCGACGCGTGAGCCGGGATTCCGCCCGATCGGCGCGAGTCCTCGGCGCCTTGCTCCAACGGGAAGGGTTCCTCTATCGCACCCGATCGCTCGAGGTCCTGGTCGAGATGGGGGTCGATGCCCAACCGGCGCTTCCCGAAGTCTTGAAATGGGTGAAGACGGAGCACGACTACGACCGCCTGCTCGTGGTGAAGATCCTGGTGGCCCTGGCCCAGGTCGACACCGATGCTGCTGCGGGCCTGGCCATGGTGCAGCACGATCCGGATCCGGGGCTGCGCCTGATGGCGACGATGGGGCTGGCCGACGCCCGCTTGAAGACCGACCGCAGCCTGCCGATCCTGCTCGAGGAACTGAAGTCGCCCGACGCGACGCGGCGCGCCCAGGCCGCGCTCGACCTCGGGAAACTCGGTCCGGAGGCGGCGGAGGCGCTCTCCCCGCTGATGGGGCGAGTTTCCGCCGATCCCGACGCGCGCGTGCGCGCGGCCGCGGCCGGGGCCCTGGGGTTGCTCGGGCCGAAGGCGTACCCGGCTTGGCCGGTCCTGATGGAAGCCGCGACCCGCGACCCCGACGAGCAGGTCCGCAAGATCGCCAGCCAATCCTGGGGCATCGTTCGCGAGTACGGCTCGAGCGGGGGCGGAAAGTAGCCGGTGGCGTCCGGGGGCTGCGATCGGGGCCGGGGGAGACGGATCCGGGGCTCTCGCATCACGACGGCCGGAGCCGGAGGGTTCGCGAACGGCGAAGCGATTCGCAAATCATCCGGGCGAATGGGGCGTGACCGCGTCCAGCGCGGACGACGGGGGCAGGCCCCCTGGTTCGGCGGTACGGCGACGGTCGCGGGCGGCGCACCCCCGCGCGTGTCCCAGGAGGGTTCCGAGCGTCACGCCGAAACCGGCGAACGCCATCGACTCGGGTGCGAAGCCGAGGTCGATCTGGGCCGCCCCGTACCCCGCGACCCAGAGCAGGACGAAGGCCGCAGGGACTGCCAGCGCCGCGGAGAGCAGGGCGGGACCGGTGCCCGGCCGGCCGCCCGGCAGATTCCAGCGGATCCCCTTGACCGCACCCAGGATCATGGCGGGTATGGACCAGAGCGCGGCCGGGACGAGGTAGAACGGGAGCAGTTGCTTTCCCGGCTCCGCCGGGGACCCGCCCGGGTCGGCGGCCCGGGAGAGGCTGCTGAACGCCACGTCGACGAGGGTTCCGCACCACCAGAGATGGAATCCCATCCAGACGGCCAGTTGCAAAAGGGCGACCCCCATCCAGTAGAGGCCGAAGACCTCGCCCAACCGGTTCGCGTCGCCCGTGCCGAGCCGATAGCCCAGGAGGACGGCGATGACGCCGCATCCCACTCCCACGACCGCGGCCCTTGCGTAGTCCGGCTCCAGTTCGAGCGGGAGCAGGGACGCGAGGATCGCCAGGCCCGTGGCGGCGACCCATGCGCTCAGCGAATGCCGGGCGATCCGACCGACTCGCGGCCGGCCGGCTGTGTCCGCCCCGACCGAGGTCCCCGCCCGGGCAGGTCCGGGTGCGGGGAAGGCGGATGGCGAAGCGGCGGGATCCATGACGACCCTGGGGTGGGCGACCGTCGGTGGGGGTCGGGAAGCCCGTCGCCCCCGAACCCGGTTCGCCGCTGACATACCCGATCACACGAGGGTTGTCAAAGGGTCCGTGGCCCGGGCTGCCCCCGGGCAGAACCCTGCGCGGGCTTTTCCCGGCGTGGGGTCGCGACCGTCCGGTTCGCTTCGTCCTCGAACGATCGCGACCTCCACCTGGGAATGCGCGCCGGATCTACTCCCGCGTCGCCTCGGGCAACGATTCCAATACGGCGGTCAAGCCCAGTTGGCGCGTGTCGTTGCGCCGGGGATCCTTCCGGGGATAGGTCCCCTCGAAGATCCCGCGGACCCACGTGGGTGTCTGCTCGTTGGCCTCATAGGCCAGGACCAGGCGCAAGCGGCCCTCGTACTGGAAGCCGTCCCCGCCCGAATCGGTCAGGCGGATCTTCCCCTCGAGGAGGGCGTACCGGAGGGCTCCCGCGGATCCGGCCGCACTCAGCTGGAGGTCACCACTCACCTCGGCGATGTGGAATGCGACCTTGGTGCGCGAGTCGGTCCGCTCCATCACCCCCGGCGGGTAGATCTGCGCCAGGGCGGGCTTGAGCAATTCCGCCTGCACGGTCCGTTTCTCCCCGGGGTACGCGAGACCCTGCCACACGGCCTCCCCGAACGGCACGGCCTCGACCACCGGCGCCTGGTACGCGACCATGCGGTTCTCGGCGAAACGCGTGATCACCCGCATGCCGCGCGCGCCGGCGTCCTCGAGGGCGGGCAGCGCCAACTCGCGGGTCGCCCCGGCGGCTTCCGCCAGACCGAGCTTCGCCCGACCCTTGCGGAGCTCCGCCAGATAGTATTCGGGAAGGGACTGGTCCGGTCTCCCGTCCGGGCGACCGAACGGGTAGGAGTCGAAGGAGTGGACGATCCGACCCTTGGGATTCAGGAGCGCGATGTCCACGTTGCTCTGTTCCCCCGGCGGCTGGCCGGGATGAAACTTCCAGTCGAAGATTTCCTTCACCGCCGCGGGCAGGTCGGGATCGTTACGGTGACCGTGCCAGGAGGTAAAGACGAACGGCTGCAGCAATCCGACGACCGCCGGATCGGAGAGGGGGATGCCCCTCACCTGCGTGGCCGTGGCTCAGCAGTGCCCGCTGCGCAAGTCGCCGTACTTGGCGTGGATGATGACGAGGGCGACCGGGCGATTCTCCTTCGCCGCGCGCGCCAGCGCCGCGTCGAGGGAGTCGGCCCAGTCGAGCCGGTACATCGCGAAGTCCTCCTCCCCGGGACGGAGGGCTTCGGCGCGCTTCAAGACCTCCTGGGCCGGCGCATCCTGCGCCGGGCAGGGAGGGGCGTAAAACAAGGCAAGAGCGAGGAGCGGACCCAGAAGCTTCTTCGGCATGGCAATGTCTCCGGCTCGCGGGGCGCACACGGGGAGGGAACGGGGCCGGGAGTGGATTATTGCATGTCTCGGGGAATTCTCCAAGGGCGAGGCCCCGGCTTGCCTCCGCGGCCCTGCCTGTGGTCTACTCCCGTCATGTTCCAAGCGCTCTTGCGCGCCTGCCGCGCCATGGACGGATTCGAGCGGCCGTGGTACGTGGCGGGGGGGTGGGCGATCGACCTGCACCTCGACCACGTGACCCGGACGCACTCGGATATCGACATCGTCGTCGCGCGTGACGGCCAGGAAAGCCTGCGCCGCCACTTCTCCGGCTGGGAGTTGCGGTACGCCGTGCCCGGGCCGCGCGGGACCCTTCATCCCTGGCCCGGAGGGCGCCGGCTCGAGCCGCCCATTCACGAGCTCCACGCCGAACGCAAGGAACCCTCCCCGGCGCGGCTCGAGTTCCTCCTCCACGACCAGTCCGGGGAGTTGTGGACCTACCGGCGCGATCCCGCCGTGCGCCGGTCGATCGACACGATCGGCTTCCGGTCCCCGCACGGGATCCCGTACCTTGCCCCGGTGATCGTCCTCCTCTACAAGGCCAAGGAACCGCGCCCGATCGACGAGCGGGACTTCGAGGCGGTCCTCCCGAGGCTCGACGAGGACGACCGGCGCTGGCTCGCGCGCGCGCTCGAGCGCTGTCACCCGGGCCACGACTGGACCGCGCGACTCCGCGCGCAGGCGCCGAACCCACCCGGCGTCGCGGGCGAGGATGCGCCGCCGCCGCCGCGAAAATAAGAGTTGTGCGACTACGGGGGATCGAGTAGAAACGCTCGTTGGCGGTATTCCCCCCTCGAATCCACCCCGGTTCCGCGGACGGAGGCTTCCATGGCCGTCGACCTTTCCGTCAAGTTCACCGGCATCGCGTTCGAAAACCCCTTCCTGCTCGCCTCGGCCCCGCCGACGGAGTCGGAAAGCAACATCCTCCGCGCCTTCGACGCCGGCTGGGGCGGCGTGGTCACCAAGACCATCGGCCTGCACCCGGTGGTGAACGTGAAGGGACCCAAGACCAAGTTCATCCGCTCCGACGTCGCGTCGCCGCGGATCTCCATGCAGAAGCGGCCCAACGTGGTCCTGCACTCCTCGTGGAACTGGGAGCTCATCTCCGACAAGACGATCGACTGGTGGCTCCCGCGCCTCAACCGCATCAAGAAGCAGCACCCGAAGAAGGCGCTGATCGCGTCGATCATGGCGGGTTCCGGGTCGGACAAGGAATACGCCAACTGGCAGAAGCTCGCCCGCGCCTGCCAGGGGGAAGGGGTCGACGGTCTGGAACTCAACTTCTCCTGTCCGCACATGGACCGCGAGGACATGGGCTCGAACGTGGGCCGGAACCGTCAGCTTTGCCGGGAAGTGACCTCGGTGGTGAAGGAAGTGGCGACGGTGCCGGTGTGGGTCAAGCTGACCCCGTCGACCACCGAGATCGTGGTCGAGGCGCGCGGAGCGTTCGAGGGGAAGGCCGACGCGGTGGTCTCGACCAACACCTTCCCCTCCCTGCCGCCCATCGACCCGGAGACGCTGGACTTCGAGATGAACGTGGAAGGGCTGGTGTCCAGCGGCGGTCTCGGCGGACCCGCCATCCTGCCGCTGGCGATCGCGAAGATGGCCCAGCTCACCC
Organism: uncultured Planctomycetia bacterium; assembly: GCA_964632945.1. Lineage (GTDB taxonomy): Bacteria > Planctomycetota > MHYJ01 > WSZJ01 > CAZWCX01 > CAZWCX01. The sequence goes on from CAZWCX010000008.1 coordinate 83,276, forward strand.
AGGCGTTCCCGGACAAGGCCTTCTCGGGCATCGGCGGGATCGCGGACTTCACCCACGCGCTCAACTACTTCCTGCTGGGTTGCGGAACCGTCCAGGTCTGCACCGCCGCCATGCTCGATCAGGCGGTCGGGCCGAACATCATCAAGGGCCTGATCCGCGGCATGACCGAGTTCCTGGAGAAGGGCGCACAGCGCGGCTGGAAGTCGCTCGAGGACTTCCGCGGCATCCGCCGCGACCGCATCGTCGCCCACTCGCAGATCAAGCGGCCCGAGGATGTCGATTACCGGGGCGGGTACGAGGCGGAAGGGTACGCCACCAACCTGGACGAGGCGCAAAGCTCGGCGAGCTGACGCCTCGGTTCGCGCCCGGATGACGCGGCGGTCGGAGGCGTTCCCTCCGGTCGCCGCGCGGCGTTTTCGGACGCCGGTGAAACCGTCCCGCGAACCCGCGACCCCGCCCGCCCATCCGGACAACTCCGCGGCTCGGCAATCCCGGCATGGGGTTTGCGGAATTCCCCCGCGTGGATCGGCACCGGGCCAGGGCCGGCCCCGCGGCCCGCCCGGCCGACGCGAGTAGGATGGCTGGAATTGAGCGAACACACCCCCCGCACGCACGCGGGAGATTTTCCCGTCCGCACCGAAAAAATCCCCGCCCTGCCCCCGGACTTCAACCAGACGCCGTTCCTCGTCATCTGGGAAGTCACCCGGGCCTGCGACCTGAAGTGCGTGCATTGCCGCGCCGCCGCCATCCCGTTCCGCGACCCTCGCGAGCTCTCGTTCGACGAAGGGTGCCGTCTCATCGATCAGGTGCGCGAGTTCGGTCGCCCCTTGTTCGTCCTCACCGGGGGAGATCCGCTCAAGCGGCCGGACATCTTCGACCTGATTCGATATGGCGACCAGGTCGGCCTGCGAGTGGCGATGACCCCGTCGGGAACGAGCCTGATGACGCCGGGGGTGATCCGGAAGTTCCAGGAGGCGGGGCTGGCGCGCCTGGCCGTTTCCCTCGATGGGTCCAGCAAGGAGATTCACGACACGTTTCGGCAGGTGGACGGGTCGTTCGACTGGACGGTGGGGGCGATTCGCGAGGCGCGTCGGATCGGCTTGCCGGTCCAGGTGAACTCGACGGTCTCGAAGCACAACCGTCATGATCTGGCTGCGCTGGCGCGGTTTCTGGAGACGCTCGACATCGTGCTCTGGTCGGTCTTCTTCCTGGTGCCCACCGGGCGAGGGACGCGCAGCGATGCCGTGTCGGCGACGGAGCACGAGGCGGTGTTCCACCAATTGATCGACCTGGCGAAGACGGCTCCGTTCGACATCAAGACCACGGCCGGGCAGCACTTCCGGCGCGTCGTGATCCAGCGGCGGCGGAAGGAGCAGGCTGCGCTGACGGCGCAGGGGTTGTCGCCGGCCGCGGCGGCGGAGCGCGTGGCCGGCGGGGCGCGGCCGCGCATTGTGCGCGAGGGCGGGATGGAGCCGGGAGGATGGATCGCGCCCCCGGAGTCGCCCCTCGTGCGGCCGGATGCGGGAGGGCCGGAGGGTGCGGGACCGGGCGGCGGGGAGATCGGCCGCTCCGCCCGCGGCGTGAACGACGGCAACGGGCTGGTCTTCATCGACCACGTCGGCAAGATCTACCCGAGCGGCTTCCTGCCCATCGAGGTCGGCGACATCCGCCGCGAGCGACTGGCGGACGTCTATCGCGATCACCCGCTGATGCGGGACCTTCGGGACTACCGTCGCCTGAGCGGCAAGTGCGGCTACTGCGACTTCCGTGACCTGTGCGGCGGCTCGCGCGCGCGCGCGTTCGCGGTCACGGGAGACCCGCTGGCGAGCGAACCGTACTGCTGCTATCACCCGCCGAAGCCGAAGCCGGCCGCCGACGGAGTCCGGGGATAGTCGGCCGGAGCCGTCAAGCCCGCCACTGGATCGCCAGGAGGATCGCGGCGACCGCCGCGCTCACCGCATACCCCGCGATTCACAGGCGTCAGGTGGAGCGCAACCGGAAGAAGAGCGCCCAGGCGAGGTAGGCGCTGACGGCCAGGCTCGCTCCCGCCGCCGCCAATGCCGGCCAGAGGGGGAGGACCGGTCCCCGCACCAGTCGGTCCGCTGCCAGCCACGCGATGGCGGTGAAGTAGACGGCGGCGAGGAGCGCGTTCGGGAAGCCGAAGAGGCGCGACGTCGGATGCGACAGCACGACGTCGCAGATGCCCTCGCGGGCGCAGCGCGCCGATTCCCGCATGGTGTAGACGGAAAGTCCGAGTCCCGCGAGCGCGGTCGCCAAGAGGGCGAAATCCAGCACGGTACGATCCCCGATCCAGACTGCGGACGGCATCGTAGCAGGCGCGCCGGCACGTCGTCCATCTCCCGATCCGGACGGGGACCGTGGAAAACGCGGCGCGTGGGCTCCCCGGGGCTCGCGCGGTCGGGAGCCGGCGCCCGGAACGCGAGTCCGGCGGTACCGGTGTACGCCGCGCCTTGACGCCCGAGAAGCGGGGCGGATACGCTGCAGCCTTCCTGAACGGAGTCGGAAGCGCCATGAGCGAGTGGACCGGACGGACCCTGGGGCCGTATCTCCTCGGCCGCGAAATCGGTCGCGGCGGCGAAACCGTCGTGTACGAGGCGATCGAACCCGGACTCGGCTCCCGTCACGTCGCGGTCGAGGTGCTGCACCCGGAGACCGGCGCGGACCGCGCGTCCTGCGAACGGTTTCGCCGCGAGATCGAAGCGCGTGCGTCCCTGGCCCACCCGCACATCCTCCCGGTGCTGGAGGCCGGGGTCGAGGACGGCGTCCCGTGGTGCGCCACGCCGCGGATCGACGGTCGCACGCTCGAGGAGCGCGTGCGCAGCGAGGGCCGGATGGCGGGCCCTGAGGTGGTCGGGATCGTCCGGCAAGTCGCCTTTGCCCTGGAGCATGCGAATCGTCGCGGCATGCTTCACCGGTCGCTGTGCGGAGGGGACGTCCTGCTGCTCCCGGACGGGACGGTCGTCGTGGTCGGTTTCCGCGAACGTTCGGAGTGCGTGGGCCATCCTCGCCACGCTCCGCCCGAACTCTTGCGCGACGAGGAGGTGGACGCGCGGGCCGACGTGTACGCGCTCGCCGTGATCGCGTTTCATGCCCTGACCGGGGTGCATCCTTTCGGGGAGGTCCGGGGCGTTCCGGAGATGATCGAACGAAAGCTGCGCGGACCGGTCCCGGCGGCGCGTGAGCGTCAGCCCGACCTTCCCGTCGGGGCGGATGAGGTGCTCTCCAGGGCGATGGCGCCTCGGCGGGAAAGCCGATATCGCAACGCGGTCGAGTTCGCGGAGGCATTCGCCGGCGCCTTCGTCCTTCCCGCGCCTGCGGATGCGGAGGGAACGGCGGGCGAGACCCGGCGGCACCCACTGCCGGCGTGTCCGCGGCCGTCGACGGCGCTCGCTCGCCGGTCGGTCCCGCCGACCCGGATTCGCGGCCTCTCCGTCGGCGACCAGATCGGCGAGGGCAGCTACGCGCGGGTCTATCGCGCGGCCCCTCCGGGCGGCGGCGTCGACTACGCGCTCAAAATCGCCAAGTCCCCCGCGGAGGTCGGCGCCGATCCGGGCGCACGGACGGCCACCGAGGCGGAGGGGCCGCGGGCGGCCCCGGCGTCCCCTCCTTCCCAGGCCCTCGTGTTCTGGACCGGAAACATGGGCTCCGCGCGGCCCGACCCGGCCCAACTGCTCTTCTCCCAGGTCCGGCGGATGCAATGGGTCGTGGATCCGGCCCTGCCCGCGGTGGAGTCGTTCGGAGAGGAAGACGGGCTCGCGTTCGCCGTGCTCCACTTCTTCGCCGGCGAGACGCTGCGACAGAGGCTCCGGGCCGGGCCGGTTCCGCTCGGGGTCTTCCATGCGGTGGCCGCGGCGATGCAGCGCCTGGTCCTGCATCCGGAGTTCCGCTACCACGGCGACCTCAAGCCCGAAAACATCCTCGTCGGCGGGAACGGGATCGGTCTGGTCGACCCCGGGCACTTCGGCAACCTGCCTACGGTGGACGAAGGGGTGCAGGACTTGCGGGTGACGACCCCCGCGTACTACCCGGATTTGCAGCCGGACGACCTGTCCGCGCTCGGGATCATCCTCTGGGAAGCCGCCTGCGGCAAACACCCGCTGCGCCCGAATCCGGGCGGGGACGCGCCGACCCGCGTCGGGCCGAACCTGGCGGAACGGCTCCGGCTCACGAGTCAATCGGGCAACCGCTTCCTCGAGCCGATTCGCGATCTGCGCCGGCCCACGGTCTATCGGCCGGAGCTGCCGGAGGGCCTGGAGGAGACGCTCCTCCGTGGGCTGCGCCTGCGGGTGCTGAACGACGGCGCGCTCGAGATCGGCCGGGGGTTCGACCGGTTCTCGGACCTGCTGCGGGCGCTGGAACCGTATCTCGACCTGGCAGTCTGACCTCTCCGGCGACGGGGCGCCGCGCCCGCCCGTTCCGGGCCTACGTGCCGGCCACCCCCGACGGGGTCTGGGAAGGCGCGGTCGTCGGCGCCTGGTTCCACGGCATGCGGGCGAGGACCATCGCCATCGCGCAACTGTTGGTGATGGCCGCGAAGGAGAGCCCCGCGCCCATCGCGGCGCAGACCCACACGATCTCCCCGTGGACGAACCGGGCCAGCAGCGCGGCGACCAGGATGATCGCCCCGGCGGTCAGCCGGACCTGGCGTTCGAGGGTCCAGGGCGGATTGGGCGACTTTTCGCTCGCAAATCCGGCGCTCTGCCAGGCCAGGTACCCGCCTTCCACGTTGATGGCGTCGGCGCGGCCCAACCCGCGGAGGATTTCCACCGCCTTCTTGGAGCGGACGCCCGCCTGGCAAGCCAGGTAGACGGGGCGGTCGGGCTGCAACTCTGCGGCGCGCCCGGCCAGGAGCCGCAGCGGAATGCTGCGCGAGCCCGGAATGTGTCCCTGGGCGTGCTCCGCGTACTCGCGCACGTCGATGAGGATCGCCGCATCGGATTCGAGCGCGGATCGCAATTCCTGAACATTGGCCGTCTTCATGATTCTCCTCCCCCCGTAGCGTTCGCCGGGTCATTCCACGTCCTTCATCCTATCACCCGCGCGGTGCTCCGCGCACCGAAAGGCGGCCGGGACGCGGCGCCGGTCCGCCCCTGCGGCGTTCGCGGCGCGATTCCGCGGCTCGCGCCGCCCGCGCTCCTTTCCTGCACGGGCTGAACCGCGCCGGCTCCGGCCTTACTCGTTCAGAAGGATCTCCACCGGGAATCGCGCCCGCATCTCCGGAAGGACCTCTTCGCGTTTCTTGGCGGCCTTCAGGTTCGGGTCGGCCCCGATCCGCGCCAGATAGGTGTTGATGATGCGCTGGCGGATGCCCCAGTCGCGCTGTTTGCCGGAGCGCAGGGCGGCCCGGAAGACCCGTTCCTTGTCGTCCAACCCGTCCTCTCCCCGCAGCCTCTCCTTCAGTTCCGAGTCCAGCCGGTTCTGGGTCTCGCCGATCAGGTTGAATCGGGCCTTCCCGCGCGCCTCCTCGAACGTCATTCGGCGCGGTTCCTTGCGCGCCGTCACACGGCACAGGAGGTAGTCGCGCATCGGATTCCGCAACGGCGCGGAAATCTCGCCCACGGCGAGGTCCAGTATGGACTCGAGCCCGGACACGGCATGCGTGGCCGCGTCCCCCTTCTTGATCCAGCCGGCGCGCTTCCAGCCCGTGACCGACGCGGGATCCTGCTTCGCCCGCGCCGCCGTCGCCCGGACCTCCTCCTCGCCGGTCTGGTCCGGGAATTCGATCATCTCGAACTCCACCGATCCGGGCTCCGTGTACAGGTCGGGGTTGGCGTCATAGTGGCGCCGGAGGTCTTCCTCCGTGAACGACTGCGGCTCGATCTTGCCTGCCGTCTGGTTGTTGCGGAATTCTTCGGTGATGCGCCATTGGATGTACTCTTCCCGCAGCAACCCGTCGGCGAGGGCGGCCTGGAAGATGACCTCGTCCTCGACCGCCCCCTCGAGGGCCATGCGCCGTTCGCCCGGGGAGAGATCGTTGACCGGCTTGCCGGCCTGGCGGGCGAAGCGGGCGGCGTACACCTCGAACTCGGCGCGGGGGACGCCCCCGGGGCCGACGCGCGCCACCAGGTCCTTGAGGGGACCCTGCACGTCCAGGCCCTCGTACGAGGCGGTGGCAGCCACCGGGCGGTCGTTTCCCTTCGGGGCGCCCCCGCCGGACGTCTTCCCCGAGCCTCCCTTCGCAGCATCGCCCGCCGGCACGGGGCGATCGCGCCGCGACTTCTCGATCGACCGGATCTGCTTGCGGTCGAAAGTCATCGTCCCTTCCTTGGTCTGGATCGTGACCGACCGCTCCGTCTCCTCCACGACTTCGCCGAAGAACTTGACGCCGGTCTTCAATTCGACGGCATCCGGCCACGCCGCGGGGGCAAGCAGGCAGACGGCCAGCAGGGCGACCGCAAGGGACATCCCGTTCCGTCCTGACATCGGCGCACCTCCGTTCGGGCTGGGGATGAGGCTTCGGGGAGCAGGACGACCCCGAGGATACCATCGTGGACGCAGCGCGTCCATGGGGCAGGGGCATGTCGGAATTGCGGAGAAGCTGCCTCGGGCCCTCCCGGCGCGCCGCCCGGGGGACGGCTGCGCGCCCCGCGATCCCGGCCGGGACGGGGACTCGCGTCCCCCTCCCGCCGGGCCGGACTACGCCAGGACGGCCCGCGGTTCGGGCCCGGCCGCATCCGCCCCGCGCGAATAGGCGCGCACCAGGCGGGCGTACGGTCCGTCCGCGCGCAGCAGGTCGCGGTGCGATCCCCGCTCCACGATCCGCCCGTCGTCGATGTACAGGATCTGGCTCGCGCGCCGCACCGTCGACAGCCGGTGCGCGACCACGAACGTCGTGCGGCCGCGCAACAGCGTCTCCAGCGCCTGCGCCAGCGTCGCTTCCGTCCGCGTGTCCAACGAACTGGTCGCCTCATCGAGGACCAGCACCGCCGGATCCGCGAGCAGGGCCCGAGCGACGCACAGCAACTGCCGTTCGCCGGCCGAGACGCCCACGCCCCTCTGTTCGAGCGGCGTGTGCACCCCGCGCGGCAGCTTCGCCAGCAGCCACCCCGCGCCGATCGACTCCAGCGCCGCGCGCGCCTCCTCCTCGGTCGCCTCCGGGCGTCCGTAGCGGAGGTTGTCCAGGATCGACCCCCCGAAGAGGAACGGCTCCTGCAGCACCACCCCCACCTGGCGCTCGAGCGACGCGAGCGTGACGTTCGACAGGTCATGCCCGTCGAGCAGGATGCGCCCTTCGAGCGGCTCGTAGAAGCGGCACAGCAGATTGACGATGGTGCTCTTGCCGGCCCCCGTGGGTCCGACCAGGGCGACCACGTCCCCCGGCTGCGCCGTCAGCGAGACGTCGCGCAGCGTCCAGCGCGTCCGCTCCAGGCGCGGATCGTACGAGAACCAGACGCGCTCGAAGCGCACCTCGCCGCGCGGACGCGGCAGCGCCCGCGCCTCCGGCCGGTCCACGACTTCGGGCGGCGTGTCGAGGAGCAGAAAAATCCGCTCCGCCGCCGCCGTCGCCGAAAGGCAGGAGTTGTACAGGTCCCCCAGCCACTCGATCGGCCCGAAGAACGAGGTGAGCAGGAGCACGAACGCCGCCAGTTCCCCGACGCCCATCTCGCCCGCGAGCACCATGCGGCCGCCGATCACCAGGATGGTGGCGGTCGCGCACGCCTGCGCGGTCTTGAGGGCCGGCTGGTACGCGTTCCACACCCACGCCGCGCGCACCACGTCGGCCCGGTGGCGCTCCACGTGGCCGGAGAACGTCTGCAGGTTCCGGGTCTCCTGGCCGAACGCCTGGATGACGCGGATTCCCTGGATCGACTCCGCCAGCGCCGCGGTGATGCGCGCCATCGCCTCGCGCACGCGCCGGTGCGCGCGCAGGCCGTAGCGCCGGAACCCCTCCGTGGCCGCGACCACCGGCAGCGTCCACAGCGCGGTCCAGAGACACAGCTGCGCGTCGTACCAGAGCATGAGCCCGAGCGCCATCGCCATGCGCACCGTACAGGACAGGAACGCCAGCGGCCCCCAGACCAGGGGCTTCTCCAGCGTGTCCACGTCCCGGTCGACGCGCGCGAGGATGCGCCCCTGTCGGGTCTGGTCGAAGTAGCGCACCGACAGCGAGTGCACGTGCCGAAACACGTCCTTGCGCAGGTCCGTCAGCGTCGCGTGTCCCGCGCGCCACATCCAGCCCAGTTCCCACATGTCGAAGAAGGCGCGTTGGAGCGCGAGCCCGGCCAGCAGGGCCACCACCCAGGCGAGCGTCGCGGGGTCCGCGCCGGCCACCAGGCCGTCGATTCCGACGTGGAGCAGGTGCGGCTCGGCGACCACGCTGGCCACCCAGCCGACCTCCAGCACGAGGGCGGCGACGATCCAGCGCCGGTACGGACGCACGTAGGGCAGGATGCGCCCGAACGTGCGCCGCGACAGCTTGCGCTGCGCCAGTTCCTCTTCCAGGTCCAGGTCGAGTTCCATGACTCCTCCCCGATCGCCCCCGGCGGCGCCGGCCGCGCGGGGGCGTCTCCCGTCCTACCGGGCGGGGACGCCCTCCGCGAGCGCCTCGTCCACTCCCTGTCCGCGGAACAATTCCGCATACAGGGAACAGCGCGCCACCAGGTCCTCGTGTCTCCCTTGATCGACCTTGCGGCCGCGATCGAGCACGACCACCCGGTCCGCGTGCATCACCGTCGACAGCCGCTGCGCGATGATCACCGTCGTTCGCCCCCGCGCGGCGGACGCGATCGCCCGCTGCAGCGCGATCTCCGTGTGGCTGTCGACGCTCGACAGCGCGTCATCGAGCAGGAGTACGCACGGATCCGAGAGCACCGCGCGCGCGATCGCGAGCCGCTGGCGCTGACCTCCCGAGAGGTTCACGCCCCGCTCGCCGATCACCGTGTCGTACCCCTGCGGCAACGCCGCCACGAAGTCGTGCGCCTGCGCGAGCCGGCACGCCCGCTCGATCTCCGCGGGCCCCGCGCCGGGCCGGCCGAAGGCGACGTTCTCGGCGACCGTCGCCGAAAAGAGAAACGTCTCCTGGAAGACCAGCCCGATGCGCCGGCGCAGCTCCGGCAGCGGCCACTCGCGCAAGTCCACCCCGTCCAGCCGGATCGCGCCTTCGCTCGGGTCGTAGAACCGCGGCAGGAGCCCCATCAGGGTGCTCTTGCCCGATCCCGTCGGCCCGACCACCGCCACCGTCTCGCCCGGCGCCACCGCCAGGTCGATCCCGTGCAGCGCCGGCAGCGAGTCGTCCCAGCGGAACGATACCCCCGCCAGCTCCAGGCGCCCCTCGGCCCTTCCGGGCTGCTTCGGCTCCGCCGCCTCCGGCAGGCGCTCCGTCGCGTCCAGGATCTCGAACACGCGCGCGGAGCTCGCGAGCGCATTCTCCAGACCCTGCACGATCCGGCTCACCACCCGCAGCCGGTTGCCCATCTCCACCAGGTAGAAGACGACCGCCGCCAGCGCGCCGATCGGCAACTCGCCGGACACCACCCGCGCACCGCCCCAGGCGAGCGAGAGCGGCAGCACCATCTGGAAGCAGAAGTGCGCGAACGGCGACCGCGCCGTCCAGAACAGCTCCCCTTCGATGCAGCGGTCGCGGAAGACGTCGATGCGCTCGTTGAAGCGCGCCCGCTCCCGTCCCGAGGCGCCGAACGTCTTCACCACGCGCACCCCCGCGATGCTCTCCTGCAGCGCCGATGTCACCGTGTCATAGTGCTCGCCCACGTCCTCCCAGATCTTGCGCAAGGGGATCGCGTACCGGCACGTCAGATACAGATAGACGAACGCCGCCGACAACGCCCCCAGGCCCAGCAGGGGATCGGCCAGGAAGATCATCCCCGCCGAGCCGAGCAGGATCAGGAACAGTTCGATCGTCGGGAAGATCACGTCGGCATAGAACGGCGCGATCCGTTCGACATCCCGCGACGCTCGGGAGATCAACTCTCCGGCGCGCATCCGGTCGTGGTAGCGGAATCCGAGCGACTGCACCTGCGCGAGGATCGCGGTGCGCAGTCGCGCCAGGATGCCGGCGGCCACCCGCGCGCGCACGAGCCCCTCCGCGCCGCGCAGGAGATTGCGCCCCGTCGCCAGCGCGAAGAAAAGCCCGATCCCCGCCACCGGCAGCACGGGCCCGGCGGCCAGGGCGTCGATCAGGCGGCCCAGCAGAAGCGGGATCGCCAGATCCGCCCCCAGGAGGACCAGCAGCAGCGCTCCCAGCACCGCCATCCGCGCCGACTCGGGCACGGCCAGCGCCATCATCCGTCGGGTCAGCGCCAGGCCCGGAAATCGCGGCGGTTTTCCCGTCGTTGCGGTCATCTGGAACTCCATCCATCAAAAAGGCTTGCGGCTCCGGGCCGCGGAGAAAATACGGTCCCGCCCGGCCTGCGTGGCGCAGGACGGTGGCGGGGATTCGATCGACCGGGGGGCGGTCAGGCGTCGAGGCGCATGGGAGGATCGGCCCTCTTGATTTGGGAAGGTCGGATAGGACATTCCGGGAGGGTGAAAGGTTCAGACCATTCTGAAGACAGCGACAAGAATGTCGGGACCCCGCGCCGGAATCACCGGATCCGACGTTGCCTGTCCGACGGCGCCGCGGTATCATCCCGGTCCGATTGGGTTTCCACACGAATCCACGAGGTGCCCGTGAAACCGCGGTCCCCGTTCACCCGCGCCGGCGATCCGGCCTTGCTCGACCTCCTGTACACGGAGGAAGACGCTCTGCCGCCCCAGGCGGTGGAGGAGATCCTGCGCCGCGGCGCGACCCTCGCCGAACCCCTGGCGCGCATCCTCGAGGACGAGGCCTTGTGGAAAGACGAGGGTCCGCGCGGTTGGGCGGTCCTGCACGCGTCCCTGCTGCTCGCCTCGCTCAAGCCGCCCGCCGCGTTCCACCGGCTGCTCGCCGCGCTCGACCGCGCCGATCTCCACGGGGTCGACTACCTGCTCGAAGAGATGCCCGCCGTCCTCGCCTCCTTCGGTCCCGGCGCCGCGCCCGAACTCGCGCAGCGGGCCGAAACCGCCGAGATCGGAATCCACGCGGTCCTCGTCCTGATCGACGCCCTCTGTCTCATCGGTCGCCGCCATGCCGAGGCCCGCGCGTTGATCGCCGGCTGCCTGCGCCGCCTGATCGCCGAAACGGAGGGGGACGAGGAAATCCGCGTCGCCGCCGCGACCCGTCTGCTCCACTTCGCGAGCGCGGAGGATCGGCCACGCCTTCAGGAATTCGCCGGCACCGCGTTCCCCAGCGCGGAACTGGACGCCGCCCTGCGCGGCGAGGACCTCGGGGATCCGGTCCCCGCCGGAGACTGGCTCGACTTCTACCTGCCGGAGGAAGTCGAGGCCCGTCACCAGGAATGGGAGAACGCCGAAGCGGAAGGGGAGGAGGAGGGCGATGATGACGACGAGGACGATGAGTCGGTCCTGACCGAAGCGGATCGGATTGCCCCGCCGCCGCTCGCCCGCAAACCCGGGCCGGCCCGCAACGATCCCTGCCCGTGCGGCAGCGGCCGGAAGTACAAAAAGTGCTGTGGACGCTGACCGATCCGACAAGAATGTCGGGTTTCCCTCCCGAGAATTCTCCGGGTCTTCCTGCCCCCCTCTGCAAGCGGCTCCCTGACCTCGTCTTGAGGTTTCACCCGCGATTCGGCCCGCGAGCACGGGGTTTGCGACCTCTTCCATCCGGTCTCGTTTCTCTTTCCCACTCGCGCGGACTGCGGTCCGGTCAGGAAGATGGATGATTCCGCTGGTCAAGCCTCCGGTGTTGATGACGGCCGATGATCGGTGCGCCTACCGCGTCGCCCACAAGAGTTTCTGCCGCGTGTGCGCGTACCGCCCAACCTGCTGGTTCCTCGCCCAAGAGGGACTCTCCGGTGCCGAGGGCTCTCCCGGATTCGGGAAGCCCTCGGCGCCGGAACTTCCGGTCTGAGCCCGCCGTCACCGCCCGCGCCGGTGGATTCGTTTGGTTGATTCGTGGCGCGCGCAGGGATACCATTCGCCCGTTCACGGTACTTCGATCCGTGTCCGTCGGAGGGGATTCCATGCGTGTCGTCGCCGCGATCCTGCTCGTGCTCGCCCTCGGGGTGGTGCCGGCCGCCGCCCAGGGCACCGAACTCGAAATCGTCCTCGACTGCTCCGGGAGCATGATGGCCCCCGTGGGCGGGCGCGCTCGCATCACCATCGCCAAGGAAACCCTGCTGAACCTCCTCGAGAAGATTCCGGACGGGACGCGAGTCGGGCTGCGCGCCTATGCCCATCGGTACCCGGCCGGACAGGACGAGGAGTCCCGTAAGCGCAGCTGCATGGACACCGAACTCCTGGTCCCGATCGGGCCGATCCAGAAGGCGCTCATCCGCGAAAAGGTGGCCGCGCTCAAGTGCGTCGGCATGACGCCGATCGCCTACTCCCTCGAGGTGGCGGCGGGGGACTTCACGCAGGGGGACGTCCAGCGCACGATCATCCTGCTCTCCGACGGCAAGGAGACCTGCGGGGGCGACTCCGTGGCGCTGCTCACGAAATTGAAGTCGCTCGGCTTCAAGGTCATGGTGCACGTGATCGGTTTCGACGTCGATGCCGCGACGGCGAGCGAGCTGAACGCCATCGCGGTGGCGGGCGGGGGCAAGTACTACGACGTGAAGAAGGCCGAACAGCTTGCCGAAGGCCTGCAGGACGCGGTGCAGCAGGCGATCCCCGCCTTTCGGGCGAAGGATCAGCTCGTCTTCACGAGCTGGGTCGAGGCGGTCGGCGCGGAGGTGGTCGACGAGAAGGAGGGCCGCGTGACGCTCAAGCTCGCCGGCGGCAATCAGATCGAGGTCCCCGCGCATGCCTGCTTCGCCGCGCGGAAACTGCCGCCCGAGAAGTTCCAGGTCGGCACCGGCGTCCTCGCCACGCAGGAGGCGGTCGGCGGCAAGCCCACCGTGCTCCACTACGGAACGATCCTCGAGTCGAAGGACAACAAGCTGCGGGTCTCCCTGCAGGGTCGGGATACGCAGCTCTGGGTGCCCGCGGAGTTCGCCTACGAGATGCCGTGGCTGGACGAGCAAGGCGAAGCCGTCCCGCTCGAGGTGCACAAGTCGCCGAAGACGGACAAGCCGGAGTGGGCCGCGGAGCAGATGCTGGCCGCCGGATACGATGGTGGCCAGTTCCACCCCTGGCGACAGGGTTTTCCGTGGGGCGTGACGCTCAAGGTTTCCGGGGAGCCCCGCGAGATCCGGCGCATCGGGCTGCTGCCCGCAATCAAGAACGCACTTCCCGTGGCCGCCGAATTGTACGTCGGAGGACCGACCGACACGGGCTTCGCCTGGACGAGCGTCGGGATCCTCGAATTCGAAGACCATCATTACTGGCAGTTCTTCCGCTTCCCGCCCGTCAAGGCCCAATACGTCCACGTCCGGTTTCTCAAGCCGTGGAAGCAGTACGTGACGCTCCGGCGCCTGCGGGTGTACGAGCAGGAAGGGACGATGGGCCGCCCGGTGAAGGAAAACCCGAATCCGCAGCCCCCGGTCGGCGAGGCCGGGGACGCCGAGAAGCGCGCCTCCGAAATGATCGTCGGCGAAGGGGAAGGCCGCTACCGGCGGATCAAGCTGCTCAAGCGGCAGGGGGAAGAGGTGCTGGGGCTGACCGCGGACGGCAAGAAGGTGACCGTGCCGGCGGCCCAGGCGTTCCCGCTGGAGCCGATCGACGTCGCCAAGGCGGAACTGGGCGACGACGTGCTGGTGAACGACGCGGCCACGGGCGGGGCGCAGGCGGACCTCTACGTGACGGCGGTCCTGACCGAGGTGTCGCCCAAGCAGGTGAAGATCCAGCTCGGGGCGAAGGAGTTCTCCGCGCCGCCGGACCAGATCTTCCGGGCGCCGAAGAAGTAGGCCGCGGTCCGATCTTTACGGTCGTGGCATGGCGATCCCGGATGGAGCCGTGCCTTATCCGCGATGACGCCCGATTCCCCTCGGGCGTCGCCGGCGACTCGCTCGCCGGGCGCGGGAACCCGGGAACCCGGAGGGGATGCGGTCGCCGGGGAGCCGCCCGGTCGGGACCGGCCGGGGTCTCCTGCAGGCGCCGAAGTCCCGCCCTTCGCCGTCGATCGGCGATCCCGCTTCATCTTGTCGCGCGGCCTTTCGGGTCGCTACACTATCGCCATGTCCCTGACTCGCCGCCGATTTCTGGTTCTCCTGGCCGGCGCCGGCGCTTCCGGAATGGCCGTCGGGCGTTTCTTCCTGCCGGGATTGGAGCCGGCCCCCCACGCGCCGGCCGTCGCCCGGCGCGCGGCGCGCGCGTTCGGTGCCCGCGTGTCCCTGACCGTTCGCCACGCCGATGCGGCCGTCGCCGAGTCGGCGCTCGACGACGCCTTCGCGGCGCTCGAGCGGGTCGAGCGGGTCATGAGCCTCTATCGCCCGGCGAGCGGGCTGTGTCGGCTCAACCGCGAAGGAGTGCTGGTCGACCCCGACCCATGGCTGTGCGCGGTGATCGATCGCGCGCTCCACTGGGCGGGCGCCACCGGCGGCGCGTTCGACCCGACCGTGCAGCCGCTCTGGGATGTCTACGCCGCCGCATCCGCGACGGGGCGGCTTCCGGACGCCGCGACGGTCGAAGCCGCCCGCGCACGCGTCGGCTGGCGGGACGTGTCCGTCTCTCCCGACCGGATCGCATTCGGACGGTCCGGAATGGCGGTGACGCTGAACGGCATCGCCCAGGGATTCGCCCTCGACCGCGCCGCGGAGGCGTTGCGCGCGCGCGGAGTGGCGCACGCGCTCCTCGATACCGGCGAGATCGGCGCCTTCGGTTCCCGGCCGACCGGAGACGCCTGGATCGCGGGCGTGCAGCACCCCCGGCGCGAGGATGCCTTCGTCGCGCTCGCGCGGATGGACGGCCGCTGCCTGGCGACCTCGGGGGACTATGAGACCTTCTTTACCCCCGATCGCGCGAGCCACCACATCGTCGATCCCGTCACCGGCCGTTCGCCGCACGGCCTCCAGGGCGTGACCGTCGCCGCACCGACCGGGATCGATGCCGACGCCCTCTCCACCGCGGTCTTCGTCCTGGGCGTCGACCGCGGCCTGGCCTGGCTTCGCTCGGTCCCCGGCGCCGACGCGTTGTGCGTGCGCGCGGACGGGAGCGTGGTCCGCACCCCCGGCTTTCCGGAGGTCGGATGATCCCGTTCCGCCTGGCCCTGCCCTGCCTGGTCGCCGCCTTCGCGGCCGGGGTGGTCTTCGCGCAGGGAAAAGCCCCCGCCGCCAAGACCCGCACGCGCCCCGAAATCGAGGCGCTCATCGACAAGGAGGGCAGGACTCCGCCGGCCTGGTGGAAGAAGGTCACGCTCAACTACCCCAGGTCGCTCGACCTCTCCTGGCCCGAACCGGCCCCGCCCGGGCCGTGGGACGCGCAGAAGAACGTCGGCCAGTTCATCTGGAGCGTGATCAACGAGAACCCGCCCCGCTGGCAGGAGGGGCCCAAGTTCATCACCCACCTGATGACGGTCAACAAGGACGACCCGCGCGTCGTCTTGCGGTGCATGGACGCCATGGGGCGGATGTATCACAACCTGCTCGAGGATTACCCGCGCGCCGCCTTCTGGTGGCGCAAGGCCGACTCCATGGATCCCTCCCGCGGAGCGAACATCGATCTCGCCGACTGCTACTGGAAACTCGGCTGCCGCGAGATGGCCGAAGAGATCCTGGCGCAGTTTTCCTCCGACGGCACGCGCCACGGCGCCGTGGTGAAACTGTGGGCCGACATGGGGGAGACCGACAAGGCCGTGAAACTCGGGGAGGAGATGGCCGCGCAGGGGCGGCCGGACATCGGCTTCCTCGTCGCCGGGGACGCCTGCCGACTGGCGGGGCGGTACGAGCCGGCGATGGACTACTACCGGAAGGCGGCCGCGACCACCCAGGGAACGCGCGACCTGCAGCGCAACGTCGATCGCGCCAGGGCGAGCCTCGAAGCGGTGCAACTGTTCGATGCGCTCGACTTGAAACGGGTGCCGAACGGGACGTTCGTCGCGGAGAGCCTCGGATACGAGGCCCCGATCGAGGTGGAGGTCACGGTGGCCGGCCGCAAGATCGTCAAGGTCGAGGTCAGCCGCCACAAGGAGAAGCAGTTCTATTCCGCCCTCACCGACACCCCGCGACGGATCCTGGACAAGCAGAGCGTGAAAGGCGTGGACGCCACCACCGGCGCCACGATCACGTCGGAGGCGATCATCAACGCCACCGCGAAGGCGCTCGGGGGGAAGGGGAAGAAGAAGTAGGACCGGAGTCCGACGCATGCGGTCGGACCCCGTCCTCGACCGGACCCGGCACGGGGCAGTCGTCCGGGACGGTCGGCCCGCGGCCCATGCCGGACCGAACAGGCGTGCCTGCGCATCGACCGGCGCGAAACCGCGTGTGCCGGAATCGCCTTGTCCACGCTCCGTCGCCTCGCTAGAGTGGATCGCACCGACCTCCCCCGCGGATCCCGGCGCGAGGCCCTGTCGTGCGACTGGACTGGTTTCTCCCCTTCCTGCGCAAGCCCAAGAAGGGTGAAGCGCCGGCCGCCGCGTCCGTCGGCCTGGGCGGGTGGGTCGGTCCGCTGCGCCGGGTTCTCCCCGCGCCGCTCTTCTCCGACGCGACCGGCGCGAACCCGGGACGGCTGCGCCGCTGGCTCAAGCGCGTCGGCCCGTCCTGGCACTCCTCCCCCGTGCGACGTGCCGTGCAGGCGGGGGCGTTCGTCCTCTGGTGCGTGCTCTTCTTCTGGGTGTCCTGGCCGTACGGCGGCCGGCATTACGAAGAGACGCGCTCCGCGCGGGAGTTCGTCGACGCGGAACTCTTCCTCGCGCTCGATCCCCTCGTCGCCCTGTCGACGGCCCTGGCGGGAAAGACCTGGGTCTGGTCCCTGGTGTTCGCGGCGGCGATGCTCGGCTCGGGCGTGCTCATCCCGCGGGGCTTCTGCGGCTACCTCTGCCCGCTCGGGACCCTGATCGATCTCTTCGATTGGGCGGTCGGCCGGCGGGTGACGCGCTTCCGCATCGAGAAGGACGGTGGGTGGGTCCACCTCAAGTACTACCTCCTCCTCGCCGTGATGGCCGCCGCGGCGGGCGGGGTCCTGCTCTCCGGCTTCGTGGCCGCCATCCCGGTCCTCACTCGCGGCCTGCTCTTCGTCCTCGAGCCGTTCCTCATCGGCACGCTCCGCGGCGGTCACCTGATCCCGCCCATGAACGCCGGACACTTCGTGTCGATCGCGCTCTTCGCGGCCGTCCTCGCCATGGGGCTCTGGCGTCCGCGATTCTGGTGTCGCTACGTCTGCCCGAGCGGCGCGCTGCTTTCCGTCGGCAACCTGGCCCGGGCCACCGAGCGCAAGGTCGAGTCGACCTGCATCCACTGCAACAAGTGCATCGAGATCTGCCCGTTCGATGCCATCAAGGCGGACTTCACCACGCGCACGCTCGACTGCACGCTGTGCCAGTCGTGCGGGGGCGTGTGTCCGACCTACGCCATCAAGTTCGTCGGCCGCTGGGACCAATCGGCGCTCAAGGCCGAGGAGGAGCCGCCGACGAGCGAAGTCGCGCTGTCGCGCCGGGGCTTCCTGGGAGCGGCGGCGGCCGGGGCGGCGGCGGCGGCGGCGGGCGTATTGCCGCTCGCGACCTCCGCCGCCGCGGCGGCGACGCCGCCGATCCGTCCCCCGGGGAGCGTGCCGGAACCGGACTTCCTCCAGCTCTGCATCCGTTGCGAGGCGTGCGTCAAGGCCTGCCCGAACAACGTCCTGCACTCGATGGGTTTCGCGGGGGGATGGAATTCCCTCTGGACCCCCGAGGCCGTGCCCAACTTCGCCGGCTGCGAGCCGTCGTGCAACAACTGCGGCCAGGTCTGTCCCACGGGCGCGATCCGCGCCCTGCCGCTCGAGGAGAAGGCCGCCGCGCGCATGGGCCTGGCCGTGGTCGACGAGGTCACCTGCCTCCCGTTCGCCGGCCGGGAGGCCTGCCAGATGTGCGTCGACGAGTGCGACGCCGCCGGCTATCACGCGATCGAGTTCCTGCGCGTCCACGCCGAGGTCGACGAGGCGGGAGCCCCGGTCGAGGGAAGCGGGTTCGTCGCGCCCGTCGTCCTCGCCGACCGCTGCGTCGGCTGTGGGCTTTGCCAGACGCGCTGCTGGGGGATCAACGTGGTGGAGAAGCGCCTGCTGGCCGACACGGCGATCGCCGTTTTCGCGGGCGCGGGCAAGGAGGACCGGATCTTTTCCGGGTCGTACCTCACCCTGCGCGCGCAGGAGAAACAGGGGCGCGAGGAGGAACGGGCGCGGCGCAACGCCGAGGCCGGGGTGAGCGACGATTACCTGCCCGACTTCCTCGATAAGTGAGGATCCCGGCCTACTCCGTCCGGAACGCCTCCGACGCTTCAGGAGGAAGGTGGAGAGAAAGCGGCGCCGACGTACGCCGGCGGGCCCGCGGGGGGACGACCGGGGCCGGGGAGGAGAGCGGTTGCGGCAGCGACCGCAACCGCGGTCCCGTCGGCGGCCGGCTTCTCGAGCCGGGTGCAGTCGCGGCCGATCCGGATGCAGGGGAACCGGGTGGTCCTCGCGGCGCACAACCGCTTCACGGCCCGCGCCGTTGAGTACACGGTGCGGGGAAGTTGCAATCTACGGTCATGGCGGCCGCGGGGGACGCTCTGGCTCCCCTTCTTCGGCCCGGGGACGCTTGCGATCGGCGGGCTCTCGCCCGGCCCGTGGCTTCCTTCCACGCTCCCGCGGTACGGAAAACTCCCGGGAGCCGTAGGTGGCGATGGACGCGGCGCGGGCTACCCGGTCGCGGGCGCGGCGCCCGGGTTTCCCCCCCGTCCCACCAGCAAGCCGGCGGTCGCATAGAGCCCGAGTGTGATCAGCAGCAGGAACTTCATCCCGGTTACGATCGCCAGGTACTCACACGCCCCCCCGATCACCGCGCCGAGAAGGTTGGATCCATAGGCGGCATAGAGCTCGTGCTCCTGCCGGATCAGGCTGCCGAAGATGACGCTGGCCACGTAGACGGGTCCGAGGAAGATCGTGATCGCGGCGACCGCCTGCAGCGGCACAGACTCGATGCCCAGGAGCAGCGCGGGGGGCGTCAGCCAGGAGAGCAGCACACTGGCGCCCAAGATGCCGAAGAGGAGCGGGAAGTGCGGACGTGCGATGACCATGCAGGTGGCATTCCCGAGCAGGATCAACAAGAGAATGCCGGAAAACACCGACACGTTCACGATCCAGGTCGAGCCGTACAGCAGGGAGAGGGCGACGACGTTGCTGGTTTCAATCAGGAAGAATCCCGCTCCCAGGAAGAAGTAGGGAAGGCGAATGCGTCGCTGACCGGAGGGCAGGAGCCCCAGGGAGGCGCAGCCGAGGACGACCACTCCGACCATGAAGTACACGTAGTGCGGCGGGAGGACCCGGTCGCGCATGTACAGGAAGGGCCAATCATCGGTGGGAATCACGGCTTCGACCGAGCGACCCGCTCGCTTGGGCGGTGCGCCCGATTCCGGGGCCCTGCCGTTCACGAAAATCAGTCCGTTGGAATAGGGCTGGCCCGATTCGAATGCGATGCGGGTTTCATAGTCGAACACATCGTCGAGCAGAGCGACCAGTCGTTCCGCCAGCCATTGGTCCTGAGTTGCAAACGTCAAATGCACTTGACCGCCGGGCAACAAGACTTCCTTGGCACGCTCCATGGCTTCGCGTGTGTAGACGAAGTTATCGAGCCGCAGGGACGAGAACGAGGACATGAGCGTGTGGCTGTCGAGAAACCCGAAGACGATGCGGGCATAGCGCTGGTTGGTCCGAGCCAGATACGACCGGGCATCGTTCACGGTCACGTGCACGGCCGGATGATCGTAGGGTCGCTCCGGATGGTGTTCCCGACCGATTTCGACGATTCGGGGATCGATCTCGATCGCATCGATCCGCGCTGAGCCGGCGCGCAAGGCGGCACTCACGTCATTTCCGGTGCCGGCCCCAACCACGAGCACGGGACCCTGGGGGATCCCGGGCTCGACGTTCGCATAGGGATAGTCGTAGAGCCACCGCCAGGAGCGGAGGAACGCGTGTTCCTCGGTGCGCGGCCTGAGGTCGAGGATCATCTGATGATAATCGTTGTTGACCGACAGGAAGACGCCCACGGGCGGATCGAAGTGCACCTGCTCCTTCCGATGGATGTCGGCGATGGACGAGATTTCCGAGAGTTCGATCTTGTAGTACCGCGACCAAATGTAGTCGCCCGAGAACGGGACCACCGCCGCCGTGGCGCCCAGCGCGATCAAGGCGTGGATCGCGCGTTGGCGTGTTTCAAACTCGCCGATGGCCAGAACGAGGAGGAACCCGAGCAGAAACCAAGCGGGCGGCGGCAGGTAGGCATAGGATACCAGCGCGAATGCGGCGATGCCCACGAGGCTGCCGCCGATCTCGATCGTGTAGGCGCGGAGGGGCGGAAAGCCGCGAAAGAGCTCTCCGATCCATTGCCCGAAGGCGGCGAAAACAGCGGTATTCAGCAGATAGACGAGGAGCAGCGGGACCCAGAACGGCAATTCGATCTCGGAGGTGAACTCCGAGAGGACTCCGGCCGGGGTCCCGCGCCAGACCGCTTCGCCGTTGCCCGGGTTGTGATGCTCGAACGATCCCAAGGTGGGCCCGAGCACGACAATCAGGGCCAGTGCCGGGATCACCCAGCCGCGAATCGACGTCTTCCGCCCAACCAGCAGTGCGCCTGCGCCGAGACCGAGGAATGCGGACAACAGGACGAAGTTCGTGTAGTAGGCGACGACTCGTATGCACGACCCCAGCCAGCGAATCAGCAGCAGTTCCCAGAACAGCGCCGCCGCTCCGCAGAGCAGCAGGCGGGCGGCCGGCGTGAACAGGCGATTCAAGGTGTCCTTGCTCCCGCAATGAACTCGAGCGGCCCTCGGCCTCATGCACGAGCCGGCCTCATGGGTGGGCGAGTCGGAGTATACTACTTGCCGCAGCGAGCGATCAAGTTGCGGAACTCCCGGCCCGTCTATCTCCGGCATCCGGGAATTGCGCCGCCCCCATCCGGGGGGGAGTTTCCGGGAGACCGGCGATGGACTGTCCAGCACCGCGAGAGGTGCCGAGGCGGGTTGCGGGGCCGTCGCGGACTCCCCGTCCGTCCGCGCCCTCCCCCGAACGGCCCTGCCTACACCATCCGGAACGCCTCGGGCGCCGGCGCGTACGGGCGCGGCAGCCAAAGCGGCCTGCGCAGTCCGCCGGGACCCGGCGCGGGGCGCGTCATCGCCAGCCAACGCCGGTACACCTCGTGCGCCTTGCCGGTGTCCACGAACACGTCGCCGTACCGGTCGTCGGCCGACGGCCGCTCCACGCGCACCTTCTGATGCCAGCAGTGCTGGCCGCTCACCGGGTCGGGTTGCACGGGAAACGTCAGATTCTGGTGCACGCCGGCATCCGTCCAGCCGATCCGCGCCGAGTCCGGGTCCGCGCTCTCGAACGGACGGACGCCGTGTACGTGCCGCATCTTCCACTGCCCCGGCGCGGGCTGCTCGAGCGTGACGAGCGCGGTCGACCAGCGTTCACCCCCCTGGTCCTCCTGCAGGCGCCAGCGGCCGATGTGGTGCGAACAGGCGATCACCCCCGGGCGGATCCCCTCGGTCAGCCACACCTTGTCCACGAACCACCCGATCTCCGTGTGCACCTTGAGCAGGTCCCCGGTGCCGACCCCGAGCCGCTCACCGTCCACCGGGTGTACCCAGAGGGGGTTGCTGTGGGAGATCTCCAGCAGCCACTTGGCGTTTCCCGAGCGTGTGTGGATGAGCGTCGGCAGCCGGAAGGTCGGCAGCAGGAGCATCTCCCCCCGGGCCGGGTCGATTCCCGACCAGTGGACGTGGCTCTTCCAGTAGCCCGGCACGGCGTGCTCGCCCCAGGACCAGTCGCGCAGCGTGCGCGACCAGAACTCGAGCTTGCGCGTCGGGGTGGGGAAGCCGGGGAGCGCCTGCCCGTCGATCCGCACGCCGATCGGGATCCCCTGACGGCGGATCACGCCGGTGACCGGATCGGTCTCCGTGCCCTCGACGACGTCGGGCTCGAGCGCCTTCTCGTGCAGCGTGCCGGGTCGCTCCTCGATCAGGAAAGCGCCCTTGCGGCGCATGTAGGCCAGCGGGGTCAGGCCCTCCCGCTTCGCCGCCGCGGGCAGACCGGGGACGCTGTTCTCGAAGATCCAGCCGTAGAACTCGTCGAGCGTGAGCTTCCGGCCGGGCTGCTCGGGGGACTCGAAGAACTTCCGGATCCCCATCGATCCGTCCGGGTCGATGCTCCACGACAGGTCGATCCAGAACTCGTCTTCCTCCCACACCTGGCCGAGGCCGGCCGCTTCGTGAGCCTGCCAGGTAGTGGGGAAGGTCTTTCCCTGGCGCTCGAGCCAGACGCGGTGGATCGGCTGGCGGAAGCCGATCCAGCGTGCCGCGTGCGTTTCCTGGCTCATGAGGTCGTGGCGCTCGGATGCGTGCCCCATGGGCAGGACGTAGTCGGCGAACCAGGCGGTTTCGCTCCAGGTCGGGGTGAGGGCGACGTGGCAGCCGACCTTGGACTCGTCGGTGAGGACCTCGATCCAGGACATGCCGTCGGGGTTGGTCCAGACCGGGTTGTAGACGCGGGTGAAGTAGGTATCCAGTCGCCCGCGTCCCTCCTTGAGGAAGTGGGGGAGGAGGAAGGACATTTCGAAGAAGGCGAGGGGGTACTCGCGGGGCCAGAGGAGTTCGCTCCAGACCGCCGGAGGAGGCGGCATGCGGTAGGGGCGGGGGACCGACTTGTTCCAGGCGTTGGGGACGGTGCCGCCGGGGGTGCCGACGGCCCCGACGAGAACGACGAGGAGTTGGAGGGCGCGGGAGACCTGCCATCCGCCGAGGTTTCCCGCCGCGGCGTTGCGCCACACGTGGGAGGCGAAGCCGGTTCCGGCGCGGGCGATCTCGCGCGCGACCTGGACGATGACGTCGGCCGCGGCGCCGCTCTCCTTCGCCGCGGCTTCGGGCGTGAATTCGGCGTAGTGGTCGGCGAGTCGCCGCTCGAACGCCTCGAACGTGACGGGCTCGGCGGGGTGGAGTTCGCGCAGCCACTCTTCCCAGTTCACCCACCGGCGCAGGAACGCCCGATCGTAGAGGCGCTCCTTCAGGATGACGTGGGCCATGGCCAGCAAGAGGGCGGCTTCGGTCCCCGGCCACGAGGAGAGCCAGTAATCGGCCATCGACGCGGTGTTCGAGAGGCGCGTGTCGATGACGCAGAGCTTCGTCCCGCGCGCCTTGGCCTCCACGATCCGCTGGGCGTGCGGGTTGAAGTAGTGTCCGGTCTCCAGGTGGGAGGACAGCAGCAGAATGAAGCGGGCCTCCGCGTGGTCGGGGGAGGGGCGGTCGATGCCCATCCAGAAGGCGTAGCCGGCGCGCGCCCCCGAGGAGCAGACGTTGGTGTGGCTGTTGTGGCCGTCGATTCCCCACGCGTGCATCACGCGTTGATGATAGATCAGTTCGTGGCCGGGGCGGCCGACGTGGTACATGATCTCGCGCTGGCGCTTCTCCACCAGGGCCTTGCGGATGCGCCCGCCGAGGTCGGCCAGGACTTCCTCCCAGGTGACGCGGGCCCACTTCCCCTCGCCGCGGCGGCCGGTTCGCTTGAGCGGGTACCGGATCCGCTCGGGGTCATCGATCTGGTTCAGCGTCGCCGGGCCCTTGGCGCAGGTGCGGCCGCGGCTGCCGGGGTGGAGCGGATTCCCCTCGAACTTGCGGATCTTTCCCGTCGATGGATCCACGTAGGCGATCAGGCCGCAGGCGGCCTCGCAGTTGAAGCAGATCGTCGGCAGGATCGAGAAGGCGCGCCGGACTTTGCGCGGCCACGCGGCGGAATCATACTCCTCCCAATGCTCCCACTTCTCCGCGGGGGGGAAGGAGGCCAGGCCGCCGGAGGGCGCCTCGAGCGCGCGGGCGGACGGGTGAAGGGGTTCGGCAGGGGGCGTCGACATGGGTTCTAGCTCAAGGGGATGGACTGGCCGGCCCGGATCCACAGGTCTTCCCAGAGGAGCATGCCGCCGAGCGCAAGCAGGGCGGCCAAGGTGAGCGCGGCGTTGCCGCCGACGCCGAGGAGCGCGAGCGGGGCCAAGGTTCCGGCGAGGGCGACCCCGCCCCAGAACCGGCCCCGGTAATGCCCGCGGGTGAGAAGCTTGGCCGCTCGCGCGGCGTCCTGGTTGGCGTGGGGCACGAGCACCTCGGCGCCGATCACCAGCGAGTTGGCGGTCAGGGACGCGGCGAGCGCGGCGGTGAGCAACCGGACCGTGCCGGGCG
>CAZWCX010000009.1:0-99308 GCA_964632945.1 uncultured Planctomycetia bacterium
TTGCCCTGGGGGGAGTAGTGAGTGCCGCGCGCGTTCCAGCAGTGGGGGTCCTTGGGGGCCTGCTGGGTGGCCTTGCGCAGCGCCCGCAGGGCGCGTCCCGGGCGGCCGGCCATCTCCTGCGCTCGCGCGAGCGCCTCGTGCAGCAGGTGGCGGTCCGGGCAACGCTGAATCCCCTTGCGCAGGGCCGCCAGCGCCTTCTTGGGCTCCCCGAGCTCCATCAGGAGCATGCCGAGGTTGAGCGGCCACCAGTGCTGGTCGGGGTGCTGCGCGATCTGCTGTTCGTAGAACCGTCGGCGGTCCTCCGGATCGCCGACCAGGCGCAGGATCCGGCGGGTGTGAAAAGCCAGGTAGCTGCGCTCCGGGTCGATCTCCTCGCAGCGTCGCAGGGAGGCGAGCGACTCCTCGAAGCGGTCGAGCTCGATCAGGATGCGCCCGCGCAGCTCGAGCGTGGAAGCCCGGCCGGGATTCGCGCGCAGGATCAGGTCCGCCTTCTCGAGCGCGCGCTCGATCTCGCCGACGCAGACGAGGAGGCTGGCGACGTGCTCAGCCTCGTCGAGGTTATCGGGCGCCGCCTGCGAGCGCTCCTCCGCGGCCTGCATCTCGCGCGTGCACTCCTCGGAGAGCCGCTCCGCCCGCTGCAGCGCCTCGGGCAATCCGGCCAGGATCGGGTCCTGAACCGAGGCAGCCTTGAGATGGGCAAGCGCGTCGCCGTAGCGGCCCCATTGCACATACGACAGCCCGGCCTCGAAGTGGCCGCGCGCCGAAGAAGGATTGATCTCGAGAATGCGACGCGCCACCGAGAGCGCGGCGTCGCCGTGGTCGAGGTCGCGATAGAGCGAGGCGAGCTCGCACAGGTAGCGCTCGTCGTCCGGGCGGATCCGGATGGCGCGCAGGAGGGCGTCGCGCGCCTCGTACGGACGGGACAATTCGCGCTGCGTGCGCGCGAGGATCACCCAGCGGTCGGCGTCCCGCGGCTTTTTCCGCAGATAGGCCTTGAGGGCGCCCTCCGCCAGCGTCCGGTTCCCCAGCACCAGGTAGGTGTTGGCCAGTTCGAGGAGCACGAGCGGCCGCGCCTGCTCGCGAGCGGGCAGCTCCATGAGCCGCTGCAGCGCCGGCACGCCGTCGCCCTTGCGCAGGCTCTCCCGCACCTCGTGGAGGACGCGGGACACGCGGGCCGGGACGCGTTCGGGGCCGGGCGCGGATCCGTGCTCGGCGGCGCGCGGATGGGATACGTCGGTCATCTCGTCCCCTGAATTCGTGGCGACGGATACCATTATAGACCGATCCCCGGGGTGTACAAGAGCCGGTGATGGGGGGCGGACCGGCGCAGGGCTCCGCTACGGCTCCGGGCGCGCGAGCAGGGCCGCGCGATCGGCGCGAATCTGGGCGATCAGCGCGTCCGGGCCGGCGAAGGCTCGCTCCTCGCGGATCTTGAACCGGAAGGCCACCTCGAGTTCCCGGCCGTAAAGGTCGCCGTCGAATCCGAGCACATGGCACTCCGGCACCGTCACCGGCGTCCCGCCCGAGGAGAAGGTCGGCCGGGTGCCGATGTTGGTGAGTACGTCGTGGGTCCGCCCGTCGATCTCCGTGCGGCACGCCCATACGCCGTTGGGCGGAAGGATCACGCCGGGGAGGTCGAGGTTCGCGGTGGGAAACCCGAGCCGCCGGCCGCGCTGGTCCCCCTTGACCACCGTCCCGAAGAGCGAATAGGGACGGCCGAGCATCGCCGCCGCCCCCTCGAGGTCGCCCGCTTCCACGGCCTTGCGGATCGCCGTGCTCGAGATCGTGCCCGCGGACGTCTCCACCGGCGCCAACTCCCGCACCTCGACCCCAGAGCGCGGCCCCCAGGCCCGGAGCCGGTCGAGCGTCCCCTCGCGACCGCTGCCGAACGTCGCCCCGGCGCCGAGCAGAATTCCGCGCACGCCCATCCGGCCCACGAGCCGCTCGCGGAAGAACGTCTCCGCCGGCGTGGCGGCGAAATCCAGGTCGAAGCGCAGCACCAGGCAGGCGGCGATGCCGTGCCGGCCGAGCAGCCGCAGCCGGTGCGCCAGCGAGGTCAGGTACGGGACGCGTCGCCCCTCGAGCACCTCGCGGGGGTGGTCGGTAAAGGTGATCGCCGCGGGCAGCCCGTCCCGCTCCCGCGCCCACTCGACCAGCGCGCGCAAGATCGCCTGGTGGCCCAGGTGCACGCCGTCGAAGATCCCCCAGGTGACGTACGGCCGACGCGCCCCGAACCCGGCGAGATCCTCGAACCGGGTGTAGGTTTCCATCGCTACCTTCGCGCGCGCGCCTTTCCCTTGCCCGTGCGGGCCTGCTCCGGGTGCTGCTCTGCCCACTCCCGCTCCATCTCGCGCAGCGAGCGCGAGTTCGTCTGCTTCTCGGCCGGACTCATCCGCTTGGTGAACAGCACCCCGTCCAGGTGGTCGGCTTCGTGCAGGATCACCCGGGCCTCGAGCCCCTCGGCCTCCCGCTCTTCCGTCTTCCCGTCCAGGTCGGTCGCGCGATAGCGGATCCAGTCGGCGCGGAAAATCTTCGCATAGATGCCCGGAAAGCTGAGGCACCCCTCTTCACCCAGCGATCCCCCTCGGGTCTCGAGGATCTCCGGATTGATCAGGGCCCGGTCCACTCCCCCCTCCTTGGCGCCCAGATTCATCACGAATACCCGGAATCCGTACCCCACCTGAGGGCCGGCCAGGCCGATGCCGCGCTTTTCGTGCATGAGCTCGAACATTCGGGTCACCGCCTGGACCACGCTCTCGTCGATCGCGGGGATCGGCCGGGCCCGTTCGGTCAGAATCGGGTCCGGATAGTAACGCAATTCCATTCTGCGGCGCCTCCGGGTATGATGGGACGTGCGGCGTCATGGTAGCAGATGCCCCAGGGAGCGCAAATCGAAATATGTATTGACACTCCAACCGGGGGAGTGCTATCGAAGTCGCTACCCTTGAGCAGGATACAGCGAGAGAGGGAGACAGCGGTATGGCCGAAGTGGACAAGCTCTTTGCCAAGGGCAAGGAAGCCTTCGAGAAGAAGAACTACGACTACGGGATCGATCTGTTCAAGCAGATCCTCTCGATCGATCCGGACCACGTCCAGGCGCGGCAAGCCCTTCGGGCGACTTGTCTTAAGAAGTGCCAGGACCACGGTTTCCCGAGCGCCGGATCGGCCGCGATCAAGGGCCTGGGCTCCCGCTTCGGGGCCATGCTTGGCGGCATCACCAAGAACTACAACAAGAAGATCGACTCCCTGCAGGACCTCCTCTGCAACGACCCGAACAACGCGAAGGTACGGGTCCAGCTGGGCGAGGCGCTGAAGGAGTCGGGGCACCTGACCGGCGCGATCGTGGAGCTCGAGGCGGCGATCTCGCTCGACACCAACAATGCGGTGTGCGCCCGGATCCTCGGCGACTGCTACCGCGAGAAGGGCGACATCAAGAAAGCGGTCGAATACTACAACATCGTGACGCGCGTGATGCCGGAAGACCGGCATGCCGCCGGCGCGCTCAAGGACCTCCTGGCCATGGGCTCGATGAAGGAGGGCTGGGACGACGCCAAGAGTTCGCGCGACATGATCAAGGACAAGGACAAGGCCAAGGAGCTGGCCGAGAGCCACAAGGTCTACAAGACCGACGAGGAGCTCGACAGCGAATTGACCGCGCTCCAGGAGAAGATCGACGCCGACCCGGAAAACCCGCAGATGGCCAAGCAGTGGGTCAAGATCGGCGACATCCACATGCGCAAGGCCGCCTTCGAGGAAGCCTCCTCGGCGTACGAGCGCGCACGCGAGCTCGACCCGAACGACGCCCGGATCAAGATGAAAATCGGCGACGTGAAGGTGAAGGAGTTCGAGATTCAGCTGTCCGAGCTCGGGAAGACCCTCAAGGAGGACCCGGAGAACGAGGAGCTCAAGAAGGAATACCAGGCGCTGCGCATGGAGAAGCTGAAGTTCCAGATCGGCGAGTGGCGGCAGCGCGTCAAGGATCACCCGACGGAACTCGGGCTGCGCTATGACCTCGGGACGTTCCTGCGGGACGCCGGGGAAGTGGACGCCGCGATCCAGGAATTCCAGCAGACCGTCAAGGATCCCAAGCGCAAGCTGGAATCGCTGGACGCGCTGGGGCAGTGCTTCTACAAGAAGAAGATGTACGAACTGGCGGCGGGGCAGTTCAGCAAGGCGATCGAGGCGACGACCTCGTCCGACCGCGAGAAGGCCCTCCGCTATTGGCTGGGCAAGTCCTACCAGCAGGGCAAGGACATTCCGAAGGCGCTGGAGCAGTACAAGAAGATCCTCGAGATCGACTACAGCTACAAGGATGTCGCCAAGCTGGTGGAAACGTTGGATGGAGGAGAGTAACCCGACATGGCTCATTCGTTGTCCGCGCAGAAGCGCGTCCGGCAGGCGGCCAAGCGCCGCAGGCAGAACAAGCACTACAAGACGGTGGTGAAGACCACCCTGAAGAACGCGACCACGCC
The DNA here is from genome assembly GCA_964632945.1 of uncultured Planctomycetia bacterium. GTDB lineage: Bacteria > Planctomycetota > MHYJ01 > WSZJ01 > CAZWCX01 > CAZWCX01. The sequence continues at coordinate 4,473 of CAZWCX010000009.1, forward strand.
CAAGGACGGGAAGCTCGATCCGGAAGCGCTCCGCGCCGCGTGCCGCGTGGTGGACAAGGCGGCGGCCAAGGGCCTGCTTCATCCGAACACGGCGGCCCGCCGCAAGTCCCGGTTGATGCGGATGGCGGCCCCCGCCAAGCCCGCCGCCAAGTAAGCGTGACCGTCGGGGGTCGCGCGGTGGAGGCACGTGCCCCCGCCGCGAACCCCCGATCCCGTCCTCCCGCCCGAGTCGACGCGTCCTATGACCCCACAGGAAGTCCATCAGGCGGTCGAGCGGCTTCGGAACAACATCGCCGCCGTGATCATCGGCAAGGACGCCGTGATCCATCGCGCCCTCGTGGCCCTGTTCGCCCGCGGCCACCTCCTCATCGAGGACGTGCCGGGGGTGGGGAAGACCGTTCTCGCCCGCACGCTGGCCCGTTCGCTCCAGGCAGGGTACAAGCGGGTCCAGTTCACGCCCGACCTGCTCCCGTCCGACATCACCGGCGGTTCGGTCTTCAATCAGAAGGAGATGAAGTTCGAGTTCCACCCGGGACCGGTCTTCACCCAGATCCTCCTGGCCGACGAGATCAACCGCGCCACTCCGCGCACCCAGTCGAGCCTGCTCGAGGCGATGGAAGAGCGGCAGGTGAGCGTGGACGGGACTTCGCACCGCCTGGCCGAGCTCTTCTTCGTCATGGCGACGGAGAACCCGGTCGAACTCCAGGGGACCTACCCGCTCCCGGAAGCCCAGCTCGACCGGTTCATGATGCGCGTGACGCTCGGATACCCCGGCCTGGAGCAGGAGGTGGCCATCCTCGACAGCCAGACCAAGGGGCATCCGCTGCAGAGCGTGTCGCCGGTCATGTCGGTGGAGCAGGTGCAGGCGATCCAGGAAATGGTGGGAAACGTCCTGGTGCATACGCCGATCCGCCGGTACATCACGCAGATCGTGGCGGAAACGCGCAAGCACGACCACGTCCTCCTCGGCGTTTCGCCGCGCGGCTCGATCGCGCTCATGAAGGCGTCGCAGACGCAGGCGCTGCTCGAGGGGAAGGCGTTCGTCACCCCCGAGCACGTGAAGGAGATGGCGAAGGAAGTGCTGGCGCACCGGCTCCTGGTGCGGCCGCAATCGCGCCTGAAGGGGGTCAAGGCCGGCGAGATCATCGAAGAGATCCTGCGCGCGGTCGAAGTCCCCACGCAATACGAAGGCGAGGAGTAGGGGGAGCGCGCATGCGCGGTCCCGGGCGGCGCGCGGCCGCGGGGTGGATCCTCGCCGTCGCGATGGTCGGCGCGACCGGTTGCGGTGCGTTCGGCGGCGGAACCCCGACCCCGCCGGCCTCCGCGGGTCCGACCGACACGGGGCGGCCCGCCGCGAGCGCCGGAACCGACCAACCCGCCCGCCCCGGACCGGTCGCACCCGCGGGCGCCGCCGCGCCGGCCGAACCAGGCAACCGGCGACCTTCCGCCGCCCTCGCGGTCCTCCAGGGCCCGCCCGTCAGCGCCGCGGAAACCTCCCAATTCATCGCCGGACTCCTCACCGTGCCGATGGAACACCGGGTGCGCATGGCCGACACCCTCTACCGGTGCGGCTTCGCCGACACCCTGCTCCCGCCCCACCTCTGGATCTACGCCCACCGGGTCACGGGACGCGACATGGACTCCGGCATCCTGAGCGAGATGGGCTTCGGCTTTCATCTCGTCTACACGCATTTCGCCGAACCGGTGCTTTTCTGGTTGATCGAGGAATTGAACCACGGGACCGCCTACCACAAGTTGGAACTCGACTTCTTCCTGCAGTACGTGACCCTGCGCTTCGAGGACGTCCCGCTCGAGCGCTTCCGCGACAAGGGCTGGGTCTCCCGGCGCGCCAACGACTGGCTGCGCTGGCTCGCCGAGCACGAGCACGAGGGGCGCATGACCTGGGCGCTGACCGCACTCCGCGACCGTCCGGATCGGCACCCGGAACGGATCTTCAAGGTGCTCGAGGACGTGACCGCCGAGAAGCCGTACCCGGGGAATGTCGACGCGCAGGACGCGGCGGACGTCGCGAAGCGCCGCGACTGGTGGCTTGCCTGGTGGGCGGCGAACCGGGACTACGTGTACTGGTTCGAGGACGAGATGGGGTCGGTGCTGGAGTCGTATCCGGTCTGGTGGAATTCCGAGCGCGGCAAGGCGGAGCGCGCGCGCGGACTCTTTCGGATCGACGCCGCCGCCCGCTCGGCGCGCACCCCCTCGATCGAGTACCGGCGCGCCCACCCGTGGCCGCACGTGCCGCGCCGCTGAGGGGGAGGGTCCGCCCCGCGGAACCTCCCGGAGGAAACCCCGGCGGCGCCCCCCGGAAGCCGACCCGGGGCGTCGAACCGCCGGCCCCATGGGATCCGGATCCCCCCGGAGAACGGCATGCCCGAACTGCCCGACGTGGCCGTGTACGTCGAAGCGCTCGCCCGGCGCGTCGTCGGGCAGCGGCTCGAGCGGGTCCGGGTGACGAGCCCGTTTCTCCTGCGCACCTTCGACCCGCCGCTCGCAGCCGCGCACGGACTCCGCGTCCGGGAGGTGGGCCGCATGGGCAAACGCATCCGGTTCGCGCTGGAGGAGGACCTGTCCCTGGTGCTCCACCTGATGATCGCCGGTCGCCTGCAGTGGGAGGACGCGGGCGCGCGCGTGCCGGCGAAGATCGGCCTGGCCGCATTCGATTTCGCGTCGGGCACCCTGACCCTGACGGAGGCGAGCTCGAAGAAGCGCGCCGCCCTGCATGTCGTCCGGGGCGGGGCGGCCCTCGCGGCGCTCGATCCGGGCGGCCTCGAGGTGATGGACGCGGACCTCGCGGCCTTTCGCGCCGCCCTCCTGCGCGAGAACCACACGCTCAAGCGCGTGCTCACCGATCCGCGCGTCTTCAGCGGCATCGGCAACGCGTACTCGGACGAGATCCTGCACCGCGCCCGCCTTTCCCCGGTCCGGCAGACCGGACGGATGGACGAAGAGGAAGTCGCGCGGTTGTACGAGGCGGTGCGCGCGGTGCTGACCGAATGGACCGAGCGGATCCGCACCGCGACCGGGGACGGTTTCCCGGTCAAGGTCACCGCATTCCGTCCGGGGATGGCCGTGCACGGACGCTACCGGAAGCCCTGTCCGGTCTGCGGTGCGTCCGTGCAGAGGATCGTCTATGCTGAGAATGAGACGAACTACTGTCCGCGCTGCCAGACCGGGGGCCGGATGCTGGCCGACCGCTCCTTGTCGCGGCTCCTGAAGACCGACTGGCCACGCTCGCTCGACGAGTGGGAGGAGCGGGAGGCGCAACGCAAAGGCGCGGGCGGACCCTGACCGGACGGCCGATTCGATGTCCGGCGCCGACGGCGGCGCCGCTGGGGGGGAGGTGCGGGATGTCCTCGTCGTTCCTGCTGTACGGGGCCAACGGCTACACCGGGGCGCTGATCGCGCGCGAGGCGGTGAAACGCGGGATGCGACCGCTGCTTGCGGGCCGCAACGCGGAGGCGGTGGGAGCGCTGGCGCGCGAGCTGTCGCTCGAGTCCCGGGCCTTCTCCCTCGATGATTCCGCGGCCCTGGATGCGGCGCTGCGGGCGGTCCCGTTCGTCCTCCACGCCGCCGGACCGTTCGCCCATACCTACCGCGCCATGGTGGACGCCTGTCTGCGCACCGGCCGGCACTACGTCGACATCACCGGCGAAGTCGAGGTGTTCGAGGGCTGCGCCGCGCGCGACGCGGAGGCCCGAGCGGCCGGCGTCCTCCTTTTGCCGGGGGGAGGATTCGACGTCGTGCCGTCCGACTGCCTCGCCGCGCACCTCCATCGCCGGATGCCCGCGGCGGTCCGGCTCGCCCTCGGCTTCGAGGCCGCGGGATCGATGTCACGCGGCACGGCGACGACGGTGGTCGAGAACCTGCCCCGCGGAGGCTGGATCCGCTCGGGTGGGACGCTGAAGCCCGTGCCTGCGGCCTGGAGCACGCGCACGATCGACTTCGGCGCCGGCCCGCGCACCGCGGTCACGATCCCCTGGGGCGACCTGTCCACCGCGTGGCACTCCACCGGCATCCCCGCGATCGAAGTCTACCTGGCCGTCTCCCGCGGCCAGCGTCGCGCGATGGTGGCCAGCCGCTGGTTCACCTGGCTGCTCGGCACGGGACCGGTCCAATCGTACCTGAAAAGCCGCATCCGCAGCGGTCCCGCGGGCCCCTCGGAAGAGGCGCGCGCGCGCGGCGAGAGCCTCCTCTGGGGCGAGGTCGCGGATGCGGAAGGCCGGACGGCCGTCTCCCGGCTCCGCACGCCGGAGGGGTACACGCTCACGGCCTTGACGGCGGCGGCGATCGCGGAGAGAATCGTATCGGGAAAGGCGCCGCCGGGGTTTCAGACCCCGTCCCGCGCGTACGGCGCGGACTTCATCCTGGAGATCCCCGGATGCCGGCGGACGGACGCATGATCCCCAGGACCGCCGCGCGGGACCGGCAAGGGCCCGCAGGCGCGGCCTCCGGGCCGCAAGGGGCCGCGTTCGCCGCATCGTGGCCGGCGCGTCCGGATGTCGTTCCTTCCCGGAGCAACCATCCGCCCGAGAGGCGCGCGCGATGAACATGCAAACCCCGTTCACCGCCCACACCGGGGCCGAGTTTCCCATCCTCTGCGGGGCGATGTACCCTTGCTCCAATCCCGAGCTGGTGGCGGCGGTGTCGGAGGCCGGCGGGATCGGCATCGTGCAGCCGATCTCGCTCATGTACGTCTACAAACACGACCTGCGCGAAGGGCTGCGGCTGATCCGGCAGCTGACGCAGAAACCGATCGGGTTCAACGTCATCGTCGAAAAGACCGCCAAGGCCTACGAAGACCGCATGCGGAAGTGGGTGGACGTCGCCGTCGAGGAGGGGGTGAAGTTCTTCATCACGGCGCTCGGAAATCCGAAGTGGGTGCTCGATCGCGTCAAGCCCGCCGGCGGGGTCGTCTACCACGACGTGACCACGCGCGAGTGGGCGGAGAAGGCGCTGGGACACGGGGTGGACGGCCTGATCTGCGTGAACAACCGCGCCGGGGGCCACGCCGGCACGAAGTCCCCCGAGGAGATGGTCCGCGAACTCGGGGACTTCGGCGTCCCCTTGGTGTGCGCGGGGGGCGTGGGCGATCCCGAGGCGTTCCTGGGCGCGCTCGACATGGGCTATGCCGCGGTCCAGATGGGGACGCGGTTCATCGCCTCGCAGGAGTGCCAGGTCCACCAGGACTACAAGGACGCCATCCTGCGCGCGCGGGAGGACGACATCGTCCTCAGCGAGAAGATCTCGGGAGTCCCCTGCGCCGTGATCAAGACGCCTTACATCGAGAAGGTGGGGACCAAGGCGGGTCCCATCGCCCGCTGGATGCTGCGCGGACGCCGCACCAAGCACTGGATGCGCACGATCTACGCCCTGCTCTCGTTGTGGAAACTGCGCGGGTCGGCCCTGCAGGGGCAGCGCTACCAGGACTACTTCCAGGCGGGCAAGAGCGTCGAGGGGATCGAGGCGATTGAACCGGCGGGCGACATCGTGCGCCGATTCGTCGCCGCCGCGGCAACCGCGCGATAGGCCGATCCCGTCGCCCCGACGCCATCGACTACTTCTTTTCGCCGCGAATCTCGAAGGACTGGATAAACACCGCGTTCCCGCCCATCGCCCCGATCCGCAGGTTTCGCTCGGCCCACTCATCGAAGCCCGACATCTGGTCCGGGGCGAGCTCCCGGCGGATGGCGTCCTTCATCGCATCCCGCGCCGCCTCATCGGAACTCGCGCCCGGCCGGCCGTAGTGTTCCCGCAGGATCGTGGTGATCCGCTCGCGCTGCGCCGGCAAGAGCGCCACGGCCTGGTCGAGCGTCGACGCGGAGAAGTGGGCGGCCGTGCGCGCATGCTCCTGCCGCTTCCGCTCCTGGTAGGAATCGTACGCCACCTGCTGTTCCGAGGTCATCAGTCCGCGCAACTGCTCCTGCCACTGGCGCAGGAACTCCTCGTGACCACCCACGAATCCACCGGTCGAATTCAGCGGCGGGTCGAGGTGGCGCTCGATCAGTTCGCGCAGGATCTGCCGCCCCCGATCCTTCTGCGCCTCCGTCAGGCCGACCTCGTCGGCAATCCGGTCCAGCTCCATCTCATGGATCGCCCGGGACCCCGACCCGGGCAAGCGGATCTCCACCGCCTGCGCGTGCGTGCGAATCATCGCGGCGGAGGTGGCGCCGTCCGACCCTTCGCCCGCCTCCTGCGCGGAAACGCGCGCCGCCCAATCGTCCGCCCGCTTCGCCTGCTCGTCCAGGCGCCCCTGCAAGCCGGCCACCTGCTCGTTCAATCGCATCACGTCCGCGCGCAGCGCGGCCAGATCCTCCCCGGGATCGCCCGGCGGAGACCCGTTCCCCCGCGTCGCGAACGGGCGCGTCCCGCCGGTTTCGGAACCGGGAGCGGTGCGGACCTCCCGGACGGCGCGCGCCGAGGCCAAGCCCTCCTCCACTCCCGCCATGCGGGCTCCGAGCTCACGCACTTCGACCCAGACCGCTCCCAAACCCATCGCGAGGACGATCCCCAGCACCCCCAGGACCATCGTCGCGAGCTTCGACTTCGACATCGCCGACCCTCCGCTGCCGTCGCGCGCCGGTTCACTTCCCGGAGCCATCCCCCTCCTGGCCTTCGCCTCCGGCCCAGCCCTGCAGGTACTGCTGGGCCCATTGCTCGAACTTGGGCACCTGATCGGCCGAGAGCTCCGCGCGGATCGAATCCTTGAGTGCCTTGTACGAACCGGCCGACGCCTGGGGGTCCGCCTGGCCGCCGCCATAATACTGGGCGAGCATGTCGCCGTAGTAGGACTGGACCCGCTCGCGAATCCGTTCCCGCTGCGATGAGTTCAGCCCACAGGCCTCCTCGAGCGTCCCGACCGTCCAGGCGGTCGATTGTCGGGCCTGGTCGTCGGCCTGCTTGCGCTGGTAGCGGGAATACTCGTTCTGCTGCTCCGACGTCATCATCCCCTTCATCCGGTCGGTCCACTCCTTCTGGAATTCCCCCCACTTCGACCAATTGGCCTGGGCGTCTCCGTCGCGAGGGAAGAACTGCTCCATGAGCTCCGCCACGAGCGCGCGCGCGCGCTCGCGCTGAACGTCGGTCAATCCCACGACGTCGGCCATCTTCTCGAGCTCCATCTCGAGCCACGCCTTCGTGCCGGCGTGGTTCATCGCCTCCGCCTGGGCCGCCTTCTCCGCGGCTTGCGCGGTCGTGCCCCCGGCCTCCGCCACCGCGGCGATTCCCTGCTCGATCCGCGCCTTCGCGGCCGCAACCTCGGACTCGATTCGCTCCGTGCGATCCGTCATCCCGCCCACCCGGGACTCCAGGCCCGCCACCAGATCGTTCAGGCGGCGCAGGTCGTCCTGGACCGACCCCAGCGGGGCCACCCCGTCCGCAGCCGGAGCCGTAACACCGCCGCCCCGCGACGCCCCGCCGTCGCCTCCAGGCCGGATGGACGGCCGGGACGCGGTCTCGGACCGGGAGGCCCGCGCGGCCGTCGCCGCCTCTCCCTCCAACCGCCCCACCCGGTCCTCCAGGCGGCGCAGCTCGGCCAGCAGGAAAGCCATCAGTCCGATCATGACCGTTCCGCCGAGGACCTGAACGATCGTGCCCAGTTTCCCTTTGGCCATCGTGCGCCCCTCCCACGGAAAAATGAACGAGCCCCGGCGGGGGGCCGGGGCCCGTGTTGCGGAGCAACCTCCCGGTCCGGCCCTTCGGGGGGACGAGCGGACCGGCCGGGAGTCACAAGGATACGATTAGTCCTGTTCCAGTCCAAGCTCCGTCGCCAGGTGAAGCACGGCGGTCTGCAACTGCTCGTCGGTCTGGAGGTCGAAGACCAGCGAGGAGTCGGTTTCCCGCTCCACGGCAATCCGCAGGGCGCGACGAATCTCCTCGCGGACCTGCTGCTCGGACAGTTTCGTGCCCAGGCTCCGGTAGAACGCCGCGAACTTCGGATAGCGCTTCGTCTCGAACCGGTCATAGGCAGCCAGTTCCGTCCGCAGCGCAGCATCCGTCAGGTTCTCGGCGATGTAACGCTCGATCGCCCCGCTCTCCCGCAACGTCCAAAGGCGGTCGAATTCCTCTCCGCTGGGCTTCGCCGACGGCACCTTCACGTTCGGCTCCACGCCCGTGCCGTGGATCGACCGCCCGGTGGGCAGCGTGTAGCGCATGACGGTCAGATAGAGAAAGCGCTGGGGGAAGGGCATGCCGGTGCGCCAGAGCGGGATCACGGTTTGTCCGACGCCCTTTCCGTAGGTCGTTTCCCCGATCAGGACCGCGCGGTCCAGGTCCTGCAGCGCTCCCGAGAGCAGCTCCGACGCGCTCGCCGAAGCGTGGTCGATCAGGACCGCCATCGGCACCTGCTCGTACGGCGAAGCCTTTGCCGCATAGAAGGTCGCATCCATTTCCGGCACCAGCCCGGGGAGCTTGATCGGCAGCTCGACCTTGTAGTTGGACTCGGTCTTGGTGATCAGCGACTTGCCCGGGATGAACTGGTCGGCGACGGCCACCGCGGCATTCAGCGCGCCGCCCGGGTTCTGGCGCAGATCGAGGATCAACCCCTTGATCTTCTTCTGCGCCATCTTCTCCATGGCCTTCTTCACCGCGGCCTCGAGGGCGATGTCGAAGACGGTGAGGCGCAGGTACCCGATGTCCCCGGGAAGCACCCGCCAGATCACGTCCTTGGGCCGGCGGCCTTCCTGCGACAACCGGAAGGTGTACGGCTTCACCCAGCCCTCGCGCTTGAGCGTGAGCTCGATCGAGCCGCCCGGTTTGACCTTCAGGATCTCCGAGATCTGCGGCAGCGCGAGGCTGCCGATCTCGGCGCCGTTGAGCGCGAGGACTTCGTCGCCCATCTGGATCCCCGCCCAGTACGCGGGGTACCCGTACATGACGTAGCCGACCTCGAAGCGCTTTCCCTTGGGGGCGACATTGAAGCCCAGGCTGTCCTCGCGACCCTCGCCGGACAGCATCCCCATCATCTTCTGCACTTCGTCCATGGTGAAGACGTGGGAGTACGGGTCGCGGATCGATTCGACCATTCCCTTGGCGCCGGCATCGGCGAGGATTTCGAGGTTCAGACCCTCGACTTCGTTCGCGGACAGGTAGGCCTCCAGCGCGGAGATGATCGCGCTGATCTTGTCGTACTTCCGTTCGAAGATTTCGCGCAGGTCTCCGGCGACCTCGGCGTCGAGCGCCTTGTGCGCCTCGGCCTTCAACCCCTTGCGGAGGCCCGACAGGCAGGCATCGATCAGGTCCTGCTCCGCCACGCGCTCGGCTTCGACGAACGACTGGCGCAGGTGTTTCTTCACCTCGAGCAGGTAGTTCTTCGCCCAGGAGATCGACTTCCCCTTGCGCTGCTTCGATTTGGGGGCATTGAGGTCCTGCGCTTCGAGCGTCGCCGGCGCGAACGCCACGGCCAACGCCAGAAGGGCTCCGATGACCGCCCGACCCAGCTGATGCATGCCATTCCTCCCAACGAACCTCCCCCGTCGCGGCGGGATCGGACCTGTGTACGAGGGGGCGTGGGGCGCTGTTTGCGAAATTTTCCGGTGCGGCGGGGAGATCCCGGGGCGCCCCCCCCGCGGCAGGCCCGGCCCGCCCCGTGCGGCGGGTCCGGTTGCGGGCGGCTTCCCGCGATCCCCGCCGCTCAAACGTCGGTCCTCGCGCGCGGGTCAGGCGCCGTCCTGGGCCCGCGCAATCGCCCGGGCGAGGCACTCGGGGCAGAGGCACGCGGCGTCGGCGGCCGGCACCGGCAGGACCTTCGGGAAGTCCGCACACCAGCAGCGCGGCTTCCCGGCCTCCAGGTCGCAGGTGAAGCGGCGGCCGCACGCGCACACGCGTTCGCCGCGGGTGGAGAGCGGGACATACCGGGAAGGGTCGGACATCGGTCGCTCCGTATCGCCCGGGCGAAGGCGTCTAGCGCGCCGCGCCCCCGGGGCCGCCGGACATCCGCTCGAGCCGGTCGACCAGGCTCAGGTTGCCCGTGGCCCGGGCGTGCTCCAGATACGCCGCCAGAGCGCGGCCGTAACCCGCGTCGTCCCCCCCCTTGGAGTAGTTCCGCAGGGCCCGTTCGAAGCCCGCGTCGACCTGGTGGCTTCGCCCCGCGCGCACGCCGTACCGGCCCTGCGCCTCGTACGCGCTTCCCGCCTCCGCGGACCGGCCGGCGGCGGAGAGTGCATCGGCGACCCCCTCGCCCTGTTCCTGAAAATCCTCGCGGCCGGCCTCGTCCCCTTTCGCGTGGCGGATCCCGGCGATGCCGAAGAGCGCCTCGGCCCGTCGCGCGGAGGGTCCGGCCGGAATCGCCTCCAGGCACTTCCGGTAGCACGACTGCGCCTTGTCCGGCTGGTTCAGGGTCAGATCCAGCAACCGGGCGGCCGGGTACCAGCACGCCCCTTGAACGTAGGTCTGAACGGCGCCCTTGGGGTCCTTGAGTCGCGTCGCCTGGAGGTCGCCCGCCTTGTGGAACTCGTTCGCCAGCTTGTAACACTCGACCGCCTCGGCGAGCAGTTCGGCCCGCTCGTACAACTCGGCGGCGCGCCGATACTCCCGCCCCTGACGGAAGCAGCGCGCCGCGCGGCCGAAATCGAGCACCTCCTGTTCGTAGATGCGCGCAGCCTCGAGGTACTTCGGCCACACCTCGTAGCATTCGGCGATCTTGGCGGGATTCCCGGCCTTGCGGAAATTCTCGATCGCCTTCTGCAGCAGCGCCTCCCGCGTCAGGGTCATGAACGGCCTCCCGCGCCCTTTTCCTGCTCGCGATCGCGCTGCTGCTCCGCTTCCGCCGCGGCGCGCCGCTCGGCCTCGTGCTGCTCGAGCGCCGTATCCAGGATGTCCGCGTTCCGTCCCAGCGCGCGCGCCACCAGCGCCGCCACCTTGTCGTGGTACTCCTCGGGCGCCAAACGCGCCTGGTCGTCCACGATCAATTCTTCGATTTCGCCGGTCAGTTTATTGATCTTCAGCCGCACCTTGATGGGCGGACGCTTGTCGGCCACGCGCCTTCCCCCTACAGGGTGATCTCCAGGTCGATCACGCTCCCGCTTTCCTCGTCCCGGGTCACCTTGCCCTTCTGCTGCGCGGCCAGGAGCACCAGGGCGCGCTTGTAGGACTCGGCGAGCAGCAGGTTCATTTCGCACTCCACCTGCGGACGCGAGTCGCGCAATCGCTCGGTCACCAGACGCCCGAGTTCACGGCGCTTGTCGCCGCTGAGCGCCGTCCAGCGCCGGTCCATGTCCGCCTTGACCTCCGCCCGCAGCCGGGCGCGCGCCGCGTCGATCTTGGCGCGTTTGTCCGCCTCCAGGTCCGACTCCAGGCGCTCCTTCATCTGCCGCTCGAGCGCCTCGACCCGGTCGAGGTTTCCCCAGGTCTCGAAGCCGAGGTCCACGTCGATGCCCAGCTCGGCGCGGAAGCGATCGGACACGACCGTGCGTTTCTCCACCGCCGCCGTGATCACGTCGGCCGCCGACGCGGCCAGGGTCAGCCGGCGGGTGTTCGGGTCGAACGTCGCCGTCACGCCCTCGACCTCCTTGCGCCAGACCCCCTCCGACGAGGTCCAGCCGCGGTAGCCTTCGGCAAGGCAGGCCTGCAGGCCTTGGTAGGCCAGGTCGCCCAACTCCTCATCGAGGGCGATTTCCGCGCTGATCGAATCCGCGACGCGGATCTCGTCGGTCATCTTCTCGAAGTGCTGGAGTTCCTTGTGCCACTTCTCGTTCAGTTTCTGCGCCACGCGCACGATGATCCGCCGCGGCATGCACATCGCCCGGGCCTCCTCCGCTACTCGCCGCCGCCGGTCTTCGGGCGGGCGGCCGGCGTCTCCTTCGCCCCCCAACGCTTCATCGTCGCGCCGATCAGGGCGCGCAGCTTGCGCGCCGGATCCTCCCCGCCGTCCGGGGGCGCGGCCTCCAGGGCGTCGCGCAGCCGTTTCAGGCGGCGCAGGAGGTGGAGGTACTCGGTATCGAGCGTCCCGGGGCCGAGTCCCGCCACTTCCTTCTCCAGCACGCGCACCTCGTCACGCAGCCGCTCGGGCGGGATCCCGAGCCCGTCGGCGCGGCCGTCCAGCCGGTCCTCCGGATGCTCCGCGTACCACTCCTCCAGCACCGGCTGAACGATCTCCCGCAGGAGGTACGGTCCCTGGTCCGGAGTGTTCCAGACGTGCTTGAGCACCCAGAAGTCCGCCGGCGTCACGACCTGCCGCTTGCGCAGGAGCGCCGAGGCGGCCATCAGCTTCAGCACCTTGATCGCGCGCCGGTCGCTGAAGGCGACTCCTTCCGCGCGGATCTGGTACACCATCTTCTGGAAACGCGGCGCGATGGTCCGCACGTCCACCTCGCCCAGGGCGCGGAACAGCTCCCGCAAGTGATCGGTCGTCAGCGCCGGCGCCAGTTGCTCCTCCAACCCCTGGAAGCGCAGGGATTCCAGGTGCCATCCCTGCTCCACGAGGTCCTGGAAGTAGATCTCGTCCACGTTGTCCGTGCGCACGCGCACCAGGAAGCGGTCGTAGAGCGCCGCCAGCGTCTCGTCGTCGGCGATCTCGTTGGTGGCGCCGAAGACGCTGATCAGCGGCAGGCGCTTCTTCTCGCGGCCGGTGAAGAACCAGCGCTCGTTCATGACCGTCAGCAGCGAGTTCAAGATCGCGCTGTTGGCCTTGAACACCTCGTCCAGAAAGGCCACGTCCGCCTCCGGCAGCATCCGCTCCGTGATGCGCTCGAAGCCGCCGTCCTCCTGGTACCGCTTGAGGTCCACCGGCCCGAAGATCTCGTTCGGCTCGGTGAAGCGGGTGAGCAGGTACTCGAAAAAGCGCCCCTGCACCAGCAGGCAGAAGCTGCGCAACACCGCCGATTTCGCCGTGCCCGGGGGCCCGACGAGAAGCAGATTCTCCTGCGCCGCGATCACGGCGGCGAGGAGGTCGAGGACCTCGTCCTTGGCCACGAACATGGCCTTGAGCGGCCGGATCACGCCGTCATTGAGGGTCTGGACGATCCGGAGAATGTCGTCGCGCATGGCTCCCTAGAGATGCTGTCGCCGACCGTGCGTCTTCCGTTCCACGATTCCTTCCGCGAGCCGGAGGAGCCCCTCCGCCGTCACCGCGACCTGATGGAGCAGTTCCGCGCGCTTCGCATCGCGGAACAGGCTCTGCAGGTCGTCCCCGTTGAACCCGGCGGAGCGCGCGACCAGGCGGTCGAGGCAGGCCTCGATCTCCGGCGCGCGCGCGATGTCGAATCTCTTGAGATAGATCTCGATGATGCGGCGGCGCGCGTCGTCGTCGGGCAGCGGGATTTCGATCGGCGTCAGCCGACTCGGCCGGAGGAACGCCACATCGATGATGTCGGGCCGGTTGGTGGTGGCGACGATCAGGACCTGCTGGTCGCCGCGGAAGCCGTCCATCTCGGTGAGCAACTGCGCCACCACGGCGTTGCTCGCCCGCCCGGCGCCGTCGTCCCCGGCGCTGCCGCGATGGAAGGCGATGCTGTCGAATTCGTCGAAGACGATCACCGCCGGGGCGTTCTTGCGGGCCACGGCGAAGATGTGACGCACCCGCTCCTCGCTCTCGCCCACGAACTTGCTCATGATCTCCGGGCCGCTGACGATCTGGATGGTGGCGTTCAGGCGGTTGGCGATCGCCTTGGAGAAAAGCGTCTTGCCGGTGCCGGGAGGGCCGTGGAAGAGAACGCCGCGCGGCACGAGTTCCTGCGCGATCCGCTCGGTGCGCTCGTCCGCCCCGTCGAACTCGCCGCTCATCAGGCGGATCACCTCGTCGATCTTCCCCTTCACCTCTCCGTACCCGCCGATGTCCTCGAAGGTGATGTCGGGGATCTGGACTTCGCTCGACTGGCTTCCCTTGAACAGCCGGATCGACGAGAAGATCCGTCGCGAGGGCGTGCCGTCGGCGCACTCCACCGTGATGTAGCGCATCGCGTTGCGGAACTCGACCGCGTTCAGGCCGGACACGTTCTTGTACAGGTGGTTGGCGTCGAAGTCCTTGAACTTGGCGCGCTCGCGCCGGGTGACCATGCGCGGGACCGACTGCTTGGCGATCGAGACGACCTCGACGCGGATCGGGAATCGCTTGCGAATGATCTCGGGGATCTCGAGCGCCGGGTCCGCGAATCCGACCAGGACCTTGTCCGGCCGCCAGTAGAGGATCTCGGCGAGCTGTTTGGCCTCGCTCGTCAACACCGACTGGCTGACCGTCGTGATCAGATCCAGGTTGCGCAGGACCAGCGCCTCGTTCGACTTGAGCAGGTTGAGGCGGCGGCCGATTGCCTGCACGCGGCTCACGCCGGGATCCATGGCGGACTCGACGCGGGACCCGAGGTCGCGGCGCGGTGCGGCCGCGGGTTCGGCCTGCGCGCCGGCGCCGTCGTCGTCGCGAACGAGGGCCCGCACGGTCGAGCGCCCGATCTGCCGGAGCAGGTGCTCGACCAGGATCTTGTCGGCGATCACGAGGACGGAGAGGCCGTGGTCGAGCGACTTGCCGATCTCGACGATCTCCCGGTGGTAGGCGTGATAGACCGCGATCTCGTCGCTCATCTCGTCGGGGATTTCCTCGGGCGCGGGCGCGGGTCGGACGGGCGCCGGGGCGCGCGCCGCGACGGGCGCCGCCGCGGGGGGGACGCCGCCCCCGGCCCACAGGGCGTCGAACTCGTTGCCGCCCGCCGGGGCCGCTGCCGCGACCGGCTTCGGCGGAGGCGCGGACGCTCCGCCCTGGACCCACATCACCTGGAAATCGCCCAGGCGGTCGCCGAAAAGCCCGGGGTCGCGCGCCACCGGTTCGCAGCCGGTGGCCGCGAGGAACTCGCCGAGCGTCAGGTCGGGACACTTTTCGAGCATGCGCTGCGAAAAGTCGCGGTTCGGCGTCTTGAGGTACAGGATGCGCGCCATCAGCCCCTCGAGCCTCGTCCGGGCCGCGCCCGGCGGGGATCGCCGATCCCCGCTACCCGTCTTCGGCCGGCCCGGCCGGAACGAAGGCCCGCCCCGACTCCGCGCCGCGGGCGACCCAGCGAGCCAATCCGGCCAGGGTCAGCAGCACTTCGCGCGTGATGTTCGGATACCGCTCCAGCGCCGCCGGTTCTGCCGCCGCGATCTCCAGCAAGGGATCGAAATAGGCGAACTGCGCCGCGCCTTTTCGATTCTCCTCGCGGTCGTGCGACCGCAGCCGGCGCTCGAGATCGGCGAACACCTGCCAGAACCCGCGCTCGCGCCTGCCTCCGTCCCCGTCGGAAAGCGGGATCGATTCGCGCTCATGATAGAGGAACGTTTCGTAGACGTCCAGCACGAACGCCCGCCGCGCCGGCGTGCCCCGGCCCTCGGCCAGAACCGCCAGAATCGCCCCCGCCGCCCGGAAGCGCTCCGGCGCCCCGGCCGGCGGAATCAATCGGAGTCGCGCCCAGGGTTGCAGCGCGGGGACCTCGAAGACGACTTCGGTCCCGGTCCAGTCGCGCGCGAGGGCGAGATCGCCATGCGCGAAACGCGTCAACGGGCTCCGGTCGTTCAAGCGCCCGAAGAGAACGCGCAGCGGCTCCGGCCAATCGGCAGCCCAACGGCGCGCCCGGCGCATCATCGCGTGCGCCGCCAGAGCGTCGCCGACGGTCTGCGACACGGGGAGAGCCCCCGCCTCCGCCTCCAGCGCGCGCATGGCCTCCGCGTCCGGACGAAGAGCGAGGGAAGCCAGGTCATGGACCACCGCCAGGAGGCGCACCGGCGCCGGCCCCACGGCCAGCGGCGAGGGCGGCGCCCCGGTCAGGACCTCCTCCTGCCAAAAGGACGAAATCGCGCGCCCCCAGACCGACGTCAGGGCGTCCAGATCCGCGGCCGTCGCCCGGGCGATCTCCCCGGATGGGACGACGGGCGGCCCGACCGGCACCGTCTCCGCCCCGGCATCCGCCAGCGCACGGGCAAAGCGGTGCAACACGGACCAATCGCGGGCGTGAACCTCCGCCTCCCCCGGCGCCGCCGCCGTTCCGGCGCTTCTCCGCCCGCGCTCCGGCCCATCGGGCAATGCCCCCCGACCGCTCATCCGCACAACCGCTCCTCCACCTCCCCCTGGGTCAAGCGGGGCAGCAACTGGTCGAGCAGGTCCGCGTGTCGCGAGTCCGCGATGACCACGAGCCCCTCCGGACCGGTCTCGATGCGCATGCGCACGACCTTGCGGTCCCCCAAGGCCTCGTATTCCTCCGGGTGAATGAGGTCGGGGATCTCGGCGACGAAGCGAATCCGGGGTCCGTCGGTGGCATCCGGGTTCTCGGGCATGAGCGACTCCCGATCGGAAAAGGGCTGCCGCGGAAAAGGGGAATTTCTCCCGAGCCCAGTTTAGGCTCGCGCCAGCCCCGGCGCAAGCGCCCAAATCGAGGGCCGGAGTTTTCTTCTGGACATTGCCGGTCGGGACTTCTAGGATGGCGGGTGCCGACGGGATTCTCGCCGCGTACCCGGATGCGGAATTCTGCGTGATCCCGGCGGCAGGAATGAACAAGCGTGGTCCGTGGAGGCTCGCATGCCCTACTTCATCACCGAACCCTGTATTGGCTGCACGATTTGCGCCAAGAAGTGTCCGGTTACGTGCATCGACGGGGCCAACAAGGAAATGCACGTGATCGATCCGGCGCGCTGCATCGATTGCGGCGTCTGTGCCAGCTACTGTCCGGTCGACTGCATCCTGGACGAGCACGGCAACCAGACTTTCCAGATCGACAACAAGACCCGTCCGATCGCCTACGTCATCGAAGAACTGTGCACGGGCTGCGACTTCTGCCCAGAGGTATGCCCGTTCGACTGCCTCGCGTTGGTGGAACCGACGGACCCCGGCCAGAGCCTGCCGGTGGCCAAGATGGTCGATGAGAAGGCGTGTGTCGGCTGCAAGCTCTGCGAAGAGGTGTGCATCAAGGACGCGATCGTCGTCCGCTGGCCGAACGGCGAGCCGATGACGCACTTCTTCAACGAAGAATTCATGGTCGAGCGCCTGAAGAAGAAGCGCGCGGCGGCGGCCGCGGCCGCAGCGGCGGGTCCCGCGGCGGAGGGCGACGAATCGGCGGCGGCGACGGCGACCGTGGAAGTTCCCAAGATCGCCAAGGTCTGGATCGACCCCGGCTGCATCGTCTGTCACGTCTGCGAAGAGGAGTGCCCGGAAATCTTCGACGTGACGGAGACCACCTGTCTGATCAAGGACGGCGCCAAGCCGGTGGATTTCAGCGAGGGCATCGTCTCCGCCGCGGAGAAGTGCCCGGTCAACGTGATCAAGTTCGAGGAGATGCCGAAGGCCGCCTAGAGGCCCGGCGCACCCACCCTCGCGACGGCCGGGAACGACGTTCCCGGCCGCGCACGTTTTCGGCGACGGCCCCGCCCCGGGAACACCGGGAGAGGGGAGGACGCCGTCCCGCCGGGGCGATCGCCGAATGAGACCGGCGCGGCGCGCGGACGCGGCTACGTGATCTCCAGGACGAAGGGATCCGCGGCGGCCTGGATCTGCGCGCCGTACGCCTCCCGGGCGCGGGCGGGGGGCCATTGCACGCGTCCGCGGGCGCGCACGCGCACCGGGATCTTCCACGCGCGCCGCTCCTTGGATTTGAGGTGACCGACATCGAGCCGGAGGACGTTCGCCCGCCGCGCTACGGCCAACAGCTTTCCTTCGGCGACCCAGGCCTCCAGAGCCGTCAGGTCCGGCTCCACGCCGGGGGGAAGATCCAGGGTCACGACGCTGCGCCAAACGGGGGTGCTGCCCGCATTCTCGACCTGGACCTCGAGGTCGAGCGATTCGCCGAGCGGGACGGCGATCCGCGACGGACGAAGGACGATCCCGAGGGAGGTCCGGGGAGTGATCCCGCGGGCCGATGGCGCCGGTCGCCCGCCCCAGGGCACGTCGCGGGACACGATGAACTGCAGCACCCGCCCCTGGCCGGACAGCACCTCGGCTTCGAAGCCGGCGGTCGAACCCGCGCCCGGCGCGGGAATGCCGAAGTCCGGGGAGGAGGGCAGCCCGTCGTCCGCCGGGGGAACCTCGAGCTCCCGCCCGTTGATGCGCACGAGCGGAACGCCGCCTTCCGGCGCGGGGGCGGGGAATTCGCAGGCGGCCAGGGCGCGCAGGCAGGTCTCCGTGACGTGTGTGGGTCCCCAGGTCCCGTCCGCGCCGCGCATCCGGAGGAGGTGGGCGCAACCCGGGGTGAGCGATCGGGTTCTCGTGGGGAATCGCCGCAACGCCCGCAAGGCGGTCGCGGTGGTTTCGGTGCGCGCGTCGCTGCCGGCGGTGCCGAAGAGCGTCAGGGACCCGGGCCCCCAGGACACCTCCTCGAGCGACGCCCCGTTCGGCGGATCTTCGCTGCGCGCGAGGGCCTCCAGGCGCTCCCCCTCGGCGGCCAGCGCGGCATCGGCGGGATCCCGTTCGAGCAACGCCCCGAGGGCCAGGGCGCGCGCGTAGGCGTCCGACCCCGCGTCGCGCAGGTGCTTGCGCAGCCAGCCGAGGGCGCGGTCGGTGACTCCGTCGCGGCAGCCCGCCTCCTGCAGGATCCAGGCCACGTACGCGGTGGGGACGAACCGCGCCGAGAGCGAATCCCACCCCCCGGCGTCGCGGGGCAGGACCCAACACCCCTCGCGGTCCTGGATCCGCACCAGCGCCTGCACCGTCCGCTCCACCACGCCGCGATCGACGTCGATCACGCCGGCGAGATCGCACAGCGCCCGGAGCGTCCGCGCCGTGAGCAGCGGATGGGACGGGCGCCCGGGGAACCACGCGAACCCTCCCTCCGGATGCTCCCGGGCCAGCAGTTCCTGGCAGGAAGCCAGCGCATCCGCCTCCACCCGGGCTTCGGGCTCGGGCCACGAGACGCGCGGCGCGCGCAACGCGGTCAGCAGGAGGGAACCTGCGGTGGCGCGCGCGAGCGCGCCGTCGAGGTCCATCACCGGCTCGCGTTCGAGTGCAAGCCACGCCTCCCACGCCAGGGAGGCCGGACCCCCGGCGCGCCGCGCGCGAACCCGCGCGCCTTCCGGCCAGGGAAACGTCACTTTTCGCCCGGGACGGAGCAGCAATCCGTGCGACTCCGTCACCTCGTCGCACGCGGGTCGAACCGTGACGGCCGCGGAAGCGTGGGTGCGGAGCAGGTGGGTTTCGTCGGTCAACCCCACGCCGACCTCGCCGGCGCCGGCGCGCAGGGCTTCCACCGCGAAGGTCGCGGTCGCCGGCTCCCCCGGGGCCACCGGCACCGGTGCGGCCGAGAGGATGCCGGCGGGATCGGAAAGCAGGAGCACACGCGCCTGTTCCGGGGCGCCGTACGCCCGCACCTCGAGCGGGAACCGGTCGCCGACCGTGACGGGAGGCGGGGGCACGACCTCCACGCGCGGACGGGGCTCCGCCGCGAGCGGCAGCAGGGCGGCGCCGACCTCTCCCGAAGGCGCACGCGCCACCGCAACCAGCATCCAGTTGCCGCTGTCCGGGACCGGCACTTCCTGGGGCGGGATCTCTCCGGACTCCGTTGCCGTCACGGTCGCCACGTGAGGGCGCGCCACCGGATCGAGCTGGGCCTCCTCGGGGGGCAGCAGCGCCTCGGGATCCTCCACGCGCTCGGTCCATCGCGGCGGAACCGGCCAGGCGATCCGTCGTGCGGCCCGCGCGGGGATCGCAACGGGGCGACGCACTTCCGCGCTTCCCCCCTCGGCCGTTGACGTTGCCGGCCCCGGCGGCGCCGGTTCCCCCAGGTCGCTTCCCGGCACCGGCAACTCCATCACGGAGAAGAGCGGCTGTTCGGGATCCACCCCCTCGGTGAACTCGCCGTCCGGTCCCCCGGAAACCACCCGAACCTGGGCCAGCCCGCGCGGCAGCTGCTCGGGCTCCACCGGAGCCTCCCGCCGGAGGATCTGCAGCGGCCGGCCCCATCCGTCTTCCAGGAAGATCTCTTCGACGAGACCCTCCTTGAGCAACTGCGCGGCCACATCGTCGGGAAACTCCCAGTAAGGACGCCGCACCCACGACCACTTCTCGTGGCGGCGACCGTATTCCGCGAGCGCTTCGTAAACGCGCCGGATGCGCACGCCGGTGATCGCGCGCACCAGGAAGTCGAAGCGGAAGAAGGGATCCAGGACCTCGAGGTCGGTCAAGGCGTACGGGCGGCCGGTGGGGTCGAGCACGTCTTCCCTCAGCATCCGCCCCTCGCGGGTGAGGCGCCCGAGGAGATCCGGGACGTAGCCCCATCGCTTCGTGTTCGGATCGAGCTGGGCGAACGGATGACGTTCCATGTACGCAACGAGGTTGGAGAACAGCCGCTCGAGCTGGCTGATCCGGCGCTGACGCCGGTCCGCGGCCGGATCGACCGACCAGCCGTAGTGGCTGAGCGCGGGCAGCAAGGCCAGGTAGGCGCGCCGGCCGATCGAGGGACGATCCGCTGCCGATCCGCGGCCGTCGATGACGAAGTCGCGCAACACCGTCGAGAACCCGGGACACTCCGCGCCCGTCACCAGGGGTTCGTGGCCGCGCAATTCCAGCGCGCGACCCACCCACGGTTCGGTCCCGTCGCCGCCCGGTGCGCCGGGATCGATCGCCGGGGCGAGCGCGAGGTCGACGGCGGCCGGCACCGGCTCGCCGGCCGCGTCGTGCACGCGCACCCAGACCCGGTCCCAGACCACCGCGGGTCGGACGATTTCCGCCGTCGCTTCCACCTGCACGGTCAGGGCGCCACGCGGGCGCACGTGGACCAAACGACTGTCCTCGATCAGCCGGTTGTCCGCTGCCGCGCGATAGGCGCGCAGCTCGATCAATCCTTCGGCATAAGTCGGGACTTCCATCTCCCCGGATCCGAGCCCGTCCCGTGTGTGGACCGTCCGGGTCTGCACGACCTGACCCATGATCAGCAGGTCCAGGAATACCGGTCCGTCCGCGCCGGCCGCCACCACGCGGAACGGCAGCAACCCGCCGGGGTCGACGACCTCGCGCTCCAGCCGAAGGGTCAGGGGCTGTTCGACCGGGAAGGCGTTGACCTCGGTCTCGCCATCACATCCGGTCTCGCCGTCGTACCAGCGCCAGCGCACGAGGACAATGGCCGGATTGCGTCGGCGCGCGTCCTGGAAGCCCCGGGCGGCGTACTCCAGTTCCACCCCGCCCCCGGGCGCCGCGGGGCGCATATACCCGCGCGGGACCCGCACCTCGAGAGAGGCCCAGGCGTTTTCTCTTAACTCGAGCCCCTCGGGCGGACCGAGCGGCAGGTCGGGAAGCGCGCCCGTCGCGGCCAGGGTGATGCTCAACCGCCCTCGCGCGGGACGGCCGTCGGACCTCCAGACGTGGGCGAACAGCTCGCGCGGCACCTCCGGCACCAACCCTCCACCCGCCGGAAAAAAACGCGCCACGGCAGCGGCGACGGGCGCCGGGCGGACGGCGGGAGACTCCGGCGGGCGGGGTCCGGGAACCCAGAACACGCACCGGTCGCTTCGCCCGCGGTGGTGCGCGGTCACCACGTAGGGACCGGCCCGCGCGCCGGGCGCCACCGGCAGTTCGACCCGCGCCCCGCCCGTCGCGTCGGTGGTCACCGCCCGCGCCAGGACACGGTTGCCGCGCGGGTCATGCACGGTGATTTCGACGGGGGCGTCCGGGATCGGCGCCGGGGGGATCGCGCGCCGCAGGGCGAGCTGCACGCCGGCGGTGGACCCGGGCCGAACCCGGTGCGCGTCGAGGGCCACGAGCAGCCGGGCGTTGGCCCGCACCCGCATCTCGTGGCGCAATTCGGCCGGCCCCAGCGGCGTCTCGGCCCGAACCGCCAGCCAATACGTCCCCGGGGCCAGGTCCGGGAGCGCCAGCGGCACGATCCCGACCCCGTCCGCCCCCGTGGTCGCTTCACCCAGGCGCACGCGCCCCGCCTCGCGCGCGTCGAGGACCGCCGCCAGTCGGACGCCTTCGAGCGGACGCACGGATCCGTCCGCGGCGGACGCCTGCAAGAGCACGCGCAACTCGGCGCGGGTGCCCGAATAGAGGACGTCCGGGGCGTGAACGCCGAGTTCGGGCGTCACGTCCTCGGTCCCGGTGTCCTCCCCGGGGGGAACGGTCGGGTCGATGCTCATGTTCTCTCGGAAGGAAGTGGACCCTCCCGCGGCCCCGGCGATCCCGGCGGATCGGCTCCGTGTCCCCGGGTCGCCCTCTCCCCGTGCGTGCATCCTACCACGCCCGTCGGGAAACCGGAATTCCGTTCTCCCGCGCCCCCCCGGGAGGGTCCTGGTTTCCGGCCGGTCGGCCCGGGACCGGACCGGCCTCTCCCTGCTTCGGTGGGCCGACCCACGGGAGTCGCGGCGCAGCCGCACCCCGCGCGTCGATGCCAAGTTCCGGCCCCCGGCGAGTGCCGCGGACCCCCGCGTGTCGCGGGCGTTGACAGGCCCTCCGGAACGGGAGTACGCTGCCTTCGTCCCCAGCGGAGGATTCGACGATGCGACTCGAAACCCAGCGGCATCGGCGCGGCGCTTCCATGACCGAGTATGCCATCGTCGTGACGGTCATCGCCATCGCGCTGATCCTGGGCGTCACCGTCTACGGGCAAAAGATTCTCTCCCTGTTCGCCGGCGCCTCCAAGAGCCTCGACCGCGGCGCGCCCACCAAGGTCGACGCCTACGGCTCCGGTCTCGACATCAACACCGACCACACGCTCGCCAATCCGCGCGGGACGACCAACGCGGAGGTCACGCGCCTCAACGCGACGCCGCTGGCCGCCCTTCCGACCGACGCAAACCTGACCGAATCGGACCGGCGCCGGATCCTGGCCGCGCTCGACCGGCTGCCGGCCGACGTCCGCAACGCGGGGATCACCGGCATCGACCACACGAACGACAACAACGCGTACTTCGATCCCTCGACGAACCACATCATCGTGGGAAACTACGTCATCCGCCCGGACGCGCCTCAGGAGCGCCATGACAACCGCTATGCGATCTACGGCATCCAGCTCAACCATCCCCTCGAGCGCGTGATCTACCACGAGATGCTGCACGCCTATCACCACAACAATTCGGCGGTGGTCGACGGGTTCACCGGGCTCAACTACGCCGGCAAGCAGGCGGCGCTCAACGCCGATCCCGCCTACGCGACGGCGACCGCCGACCAGCAACAGGCCCTGGCCGATCTCGAGGCCGCGGCGAACGCGGCCGGAGGATCGATCTACTCCGGCGGATCGATCGACCCGGCGCAATTCGAGCGCTTTGCCGCCGCCAACCCCGAGATCCGCGACCGGTGGTACGAGGCCAACGATCGGCGCTCCGCCATCGCCGAGTCCCACGGGCTCCCGAGCCGGTACCGCGGGGACGTCCACTCCGCCGGCAACGATCACGAGTACTTCGCCATCGTGCTCGAGACCGCCCGCTACGACCCGGGGAAGTTCCAGCGCTGGCGCGATCTGGCCAATGACGCCGATCCGGGGAACGACGTCCTGACCCCGGCCGAAATCGCCTGGATCGACGCGCATCCCAACCTGTGGCAATAGGAGGCCCGATGGCGAAACTCGCCTGTCTCTTGCTGGCCGTCTGGTTGGGCGGCGCCTGCGCCGCACGGGCCCAGGACTGGTCGTGGCTGGAACCGGGGAAGACCACCCGCGACGACGTCGTCGCCCGTGCCGGGGAGCCCGCGCGGACGGGCGAGACCGAGGTGGCGAAGGGGCGTCTCGATCTTCATCCGCTCCTGCCCGGTGACGCTCCGGGCCTGCGCGGGCTCACGCTCGACCCGTGCGCGCGGATTGCCGTCGAAGTGCTGACCTATCCTGCCGGCGCCGCCGCGCCGGACGAACCGGACCGCCTCGTCTTCCGCCATGGGCGCCTGCTTTACGCCGTGGTCCAGACCACCGCGGCGCAACGCGCGCTCCCCGCGACCGAGGCGGAGGGGCGGGGCAAGTATCGCGACGTCTTCTTCGAAGTCGCGGCGGGGGAGGGATTCCGGCGCTACTGGGTGAGCGTGCGGGAGGACCGCAACGAGGGCTTCGTCCAGCGCGAACGCCCGCACTGGAACGTCCCCGGGCCCGCCGTCCTGCGGGTCGTCTGGGCGGAGAACCGGCAATTCGAATCCGATCTCGCGGGAACGGAATGGACCTGGCCCGTGAATGCGCCCGCCCGGGACTGGTCCTGGGTCCGCCCGGGGAAGACCGGGCGCGCCGCGCTGGACGAACGCGCGGGCCGGCCGCGGCGCACGCGCGCCGCGCGCGTGGTCAAGGGACTCGTCGATTTCCGCTTCGGGAACCACCTGGACGCGGATGGCGCGCCGATCCTGCTGAACGCGCGGGATTCCCGGGTCCTCACGGTCGAAATCCTCGAGTACGATCCGGGGGACTCGGTCGTCCTCCTCGGTGACCGCGTCCTGTATCTCGGCGTCCGGCCGCCGCCGGACAGTCGCACCGCCGCGCAGATCGAAGAGAAGTTCGGCCGCGATCCCGGGGTCCGGGAGGCCCAGGTGCTGAGCGAGTGCGTAATCGAGACCTGGACGGTCGTCTCGTACGCGCGCGATCGCGTCGCCTTCGTGGGGGAGAAGAAGAGCGGAGCGACGCCGGAATTCTCCCTGCGCCTCGATTGGGCCGCACCGGGCGACTTCGAAACGGAGCTGGCCGGGATCGAGTGGCGGCTCCCCTCCGGCCGCGGCTGGTGGCTCCCCGCCGCGACCAAGTGATCTCCCGCGCCGAATCGAGGCAACGCCGCTGATGGATGATGGCCGCGCGTCCGGCGCCCCGTCGCCTCCGGACGCCCGCCCCGATCCGGCGGTGCCCGCACCACCCGACGCCCCACGGCCGCTCCCCTCCACCCTGCGCGACCCCCTCGCCTGGACCGTGGCGGTCGCCGTGGCGCTGGTCATCGGCTTCCCCCACTTCCTCTGGTGGGCGGAAGCGGGCTTCCGCGTCTCGGGCCCGGTCTTCCTCGGCGCCCCCGACGAGGAGTACTTCGCCGTCCGGGCCCGCGAAGTCGTGGACGGCCACCCGGGGTCGGGACACCCCTATTACCGCGAGGGCAAGGACCTCCCCGCCTTCTTTCCGATCCTCCCCGAACTCCTGATCGGCGGATTCGCGCGCGCGACCGGGATCCCGGTCCCCTTGCTCTACCAGGGGCTCGACTTCCTGCTCCCGCTGATGGGCGCCCTCCTGGTGTTCCGCCTCGGCGTGGACCTGGGCGGCAGCCGGGCGTCCGGCGCACTCACCGCGCTGCTCACCTACCTGGTCTGCTTCCCCGTTCCCCAGGCGCTCTGGTACTGGCTCGGCCGGCCGGAGCGGGACCCGTACGTCTTTCTGCCGATGTACCGGACCCCCGGGTATCCGCTGGGGCTGCTGGTGCTGGCGCCGGCGCTGTTCCTGTGGATGAAGGCCCTGGCGGCCGACCGACCCCCGCGGACGGCGCTGCTCGCCGGATTCCTCTTCGGCCTGCTCGCCCATGCGTACGTGTTCTACGCGCAGTTCCTCGGCTGCGTCCTGATCGCACAGGTCCTGTGGATGACGGTGCGGGAGCGTCGCCTGCCGCTGCGACCGATCCTGTACGGGGCCCTGGGGGCCGCGATTCCCCTGGCCGCGCTGGCGTGGATGTACTGGCGCGGGTCCCGCGAGGGCGCCGTGGACGTCACGCTGCACGCGGATCGGCACTTCGTCGAACCCGGCTTCCTGTGGTCGAAGAGCGTGGTGGTCGGACTGCTCCTCTGGTGGGGCCTCGCCCGCGGCCGCGGAGCGGTCACGGCGTGGGGAGTCCACCTTGCGGGGGGGGCGATCGTGGCGGCCAATCTTCGCTGGATCACGGGCGTGAACCTGTTCCACGAGGAGAATCACGCCTACTACTGGTTCACGTTGACGGCGGCGTTTCTGATCGGACCCGTATTGCCCGCGCTCGCCGCGCGACTGCCCGGATCGCCGGCGCTCCGGCGCGCGGCGGGGGTCGCCCTCGCCGTGGCGCTTCTCGCCGGCGGGCTCCAGGTCCAGTGGCGCTGGACCCAGCAACGGATGCGCTACTTCGTCGTCCACCTGCGGTACGAGCGCGCGTTCGCCTGGCTCGAGGCGCTGCCCGCGCCCCGGGTGGTGCTGGCATCGCCCGGGACCTCGGAACTGGTCCCGCTCTACACGAAACACGACATCTTCTTCGGCAGCCGCTTCGCGGCGCTCTACACGGCCGTGCCCGCCGCGGAGCACCACCGTCGCTGCCATGATACGATCACGCTCCTCGACGTCCCGCCGGAAGGCGTTCCCGCATGGATCGCGGCCCGCGACCGGGGATTCCTGCAGGCGGTGTTCGGACTCAATCGCGTCATGGCCGCGCGTCCCGGGGACGACGGGGCGATGCGCCGCGAACTGGTCGAGGAGCACGCGCGGCTGCGACGTCCGCGCGAAGAAGTGCGGGCCGACGCGCGCGCCCCGTCGCTCCTCGTCGCCGGCCCCCTCGAGGTCGGGTGGCTGCCGTTCGACCCGGACTCCCGCCCGGACCTGGAGCGCGTCCACGCGGACGGGGACGTGCGGATCTACCGGTTCACCGGCCGCTGAACGCGGGAATGCCGCCGCTCAATTCTGTCCGCGCCGGCGATCGAATTCATCCGCCGGCAGGCCGCCGCCGAACAGGAACCCCTGCATCTCGTCGCAACCGCGCGCCTGCAGGAACTCCCGCTGCGCTTCGGTCTCCACTCCCTCGGCGATCAGGGTGAGCCCCAGGCTGTGCCCCATGGCAATGATCGCCGCCACGATCGAGGCGCTGTCCTCGTCGTCGGAGATGCGCGAGACGAACGAGCGGTCGAGTTTGAGCGTCGTGACCGGGAAACGCTGCAGGTAGGAGAGGGACGAATAGCCGGTGCCGAAGTCGTCGATGAGGATTTTCACTCCCGTCGAGGCCAGTTCGCGCAGCATTTCGATCGTGAACTCCACGTTCTGCATGGCCACGCCCTCGGTGAGCTCGATCTCCAGGCATTGCGCCGGGACGCGGGTCTCCTCGAGAACGCGGCGGACCTGGGCGACGAAATCCTTCTCCTGGAACTGCCGCGGCGAGATGTTGACCGCCATGCAGAGAGGCTCCCGTCCGGTCGCGGTCCAGGCGCGGTTCTGTTCGCAGGCGCGGCGCAGGATCCACTCGCCGAGCGGGACGATGAGACCGGTCTCCTCGGCCAGCGGGATGAACTTGCCGGGGGGGATGAGGCCTCGTTCCGGATGGATCCAGCGAACGAGCACCTCGGCGCCGCTCCATCGCCCCGTGGGGACCGAGACGATGGGCTGAAAATGCAGGACGAACTCGCCACGCTCGATGGCCCGGCGCAGCTCCGATTCGAGCTTGATCGCGGCCTCGGCATGCCGGCGCATGTTCACGTCGAAGACGGCGATCCGTCCCTTGCCGAGCGTCTTGGCGAACTTCATCGACGTGTCCGCGTCGCGCAGCAGGTCTTCGGCGCGCTCGTATGCCGGGGTGAGCGGCGCCACCCCGAGGCAGGCGGTCAGATGCACCGCCTCGCCGCCGAGCGAGAGCGGCGAACGCACGGCATCCAGTATGCGTTCGGCCGCCTGCATTCCGTCCCCCTCGCTCTTCACGTCGTCGAGCAGGACGGCGAACTCGTCGCCGCCGAGCCGCGCCAGCGTGTCGCCGGCGCGCAGGCACTTCTCGATGCGATGCGCGATCGTCACCAGCGCCTGGTCGCCCATGGCGTGCCCGAGCCCGTCGGTGACCACCACGAACTTGTCCAGGTCGAGCGACAGCACGGCGCAGTGGTAGTCCACGCGCCGGCGGGCGCGCGCGAACGCGCCGCCCAGAACGCGCAGGAACAGGGCGCGGCTCGGCAGACCGGTGAGGGCGTCGAAGAACGCGTTCCGCTCCGTCACGTCGGTCTGCGAACCGGCCATCCGGTACGGCTTCCCCTCCCGGTCCCGGATGGCGATCCCCCGGGTCAGCACCCAGCGCGTGGTGCCGTCGTCGTGCAGCATCCGGTATTCCACCTCCAGGTCGGGCGTGCGCCCGTCCAGGTGGTGGTTAAGCATGCTCGTGAACCGCCCCAGGTCCTCGGGCAGGATCCGCTTCATCCACTCCTCGGGGGAAGTGCCGACCTCATGGTCGATGCAGCCGAGGATCGCTTTCCAGCGGGGAGAATAGTAGATGCAATTGGATCGGAGATCCCAGTCCCACAGGCCGTCGCGCGCCCCCTGGACGGCCAGGGCGTAGCGCTCTTCGCTCTCCCGCAAGGCCTCCGCCGCCTCCGCCCGCTCGATCGCATAGCGGATGGTCCGCACGAGGAGTCCGCGGTCGAAATGGCCCTTGACGAGGTAATCCTGCGCCCCGCCCCGGACCGCCTCCAGGGCCACCGTCTCGTCGTCGGTCCCGGTGATCACGACGATGGGAACGTGGGGCGCCGCATCGCGAAGCTTCGCCACCGTCACCAGACCGGAGGCATCGGGAAGGGCGAGATCCAGAAGCACGATGTCCGGCCGCCGGTCGTTGACCGCGACGGAGGCCTCGAACACCGAGGACGCGGCGCGGGACTCGAAGCGGGGCTCGTGCCCGTCCTCCAGCATGCGCGCGATCAGTTGGGAGTAGCTGGGACTGTCTTCCACGAGCAGCACCCGGATCGGCCGGTCGTGGATCTGGGTATCCTTCGCCATCATCCCTCGCTCGATCGCCGCCGCGGACAGCCGGTCGCGGCCCCCTATTATGTCCCCGTCCGCGGCGTACGCAAAGGGGAAAACGTCGACATTGCGTCTCGTGCATCCGGGCGCTATAATCCGGGGCACTGGTGCGCGCGACCCGTCACCCCGGGGGGATGATCCCGTGAAACCCCGATCGCTGCGCCTCTGCTCCCTGGTCGTCGCCCTCTGGCTCCTTCCGCTGCCCGTGCACGCCGGGGATCCGCCGGGGATGACGCCCACCGCGGAAGAGTCGGAGGACACCTGGCCGACCGGCGAAGACCTCGCCGACCCGACGCCGGGAGCCGCCGGACCCGGGGAGCCCGCCGCCACCGCATCCCCCCCCGTCCGCCGCGCGGGATCCGCCGCCCGCATCCCTCCGAGCCCGGAACACATCAAGCAACTGATCCGCAACCTGGGATCGACGTCGGTGACGGAACGCGACTACGCCCGCCAGGTGCTGGACTCCCTCCCGCCCGAGACGCTGCGCAAGCCGCTCGTCCAGGCGCTCTACGATCGATCCCCGCAGATCCGCCGCTGGGCCGCCGAGTCCCTGGCGGACGTGCGTCACAACGACGTCGTGCGTCCGCTCATCGCCGCCGCCGTCCAGGACAAGGAAGAAACCGTGCGCACCGCCGCGGTCGATTCGCTGGTGACTCTGGCCGGTCGCGACCAGATCGCCTGGGCCTTCCTCGGCGAACTGAACGGCTGGATCCCGCGTTACCGCATCCACGCGTACCACGCGCTCGGCCGCATCGGCAATCCGTACGCGGTCGGCGTCCTGATCCGGCGGATGCGCTACCACCTGGTCAGCGGCGGCGGACCACGGGCCCACATCTTCATCGGCGAACAGATGGCCTACGTGAAAGACTACGATGTGGAGGTCGCGACCAACGCCGCCGTCGCCGACCCGGTCGTCGGGGTCGTCAACAACGGGCAGGTCCTCGACATCAAGACCGTCCGCGTCGAACGCATCATCGAGGTCGAGGAACGGGTCGCCCTGGTGGGCGCCCTCGAGGCCCTGACCGGCGCCGGGCTCGGCCAGGACTATGTCGCCTGGGTCCGCTGGTGGGACGAGCACAAGGCCGCGCTCACCGGCGACTTCAAGGCACGCGCCGATGCGGAACGACGCGCGACCGAGGCGGATCACGTCTACGCCCTCGCCCGCAAACACGAGCAGGCCGACCGCTTCGAAGACGCCCTCGAACAGTACCGGATCCTCACCACCCGCTACGCCGGCAGCCGGCACCACGCGACCGCGGAGGAGCGGATGACGGCGCTCCGCGAATCGCCGACGGTCCGTGAGGTTCTGCGCGCCTCGCGCGCCGAGGCGGAGTGCAAGCGTCTGCTGTCGCTGGCGGAAACCTACCTGGCCAACGGCCTGGCCGCAAAGGCGCTCGAGGCCGCCAACCGGCTGCTCGACGAGTATCCCGGCACGGAGTGGGCCGCGCGCGCCCGCGACATCGTGCAGCAGGCCCGCGCCCTGCCGGCGAAGTAGCCGCCCGCGGGCGACGGTCCGGGCCCGGGTCGCGCGCGCCCGGCCGCGCGTCGATCCGCCGGTCCGCCGCGTCCCGCTACGCCCCGGGCGGGCGGTAGTCCGCCTGCAGTCGCGTCCGGGTCGCGACCCGGATCACCGTGAAGGTGCGCTCTTCCGGATCGACGATCCCCGCACAGGCCGACCGACCGTCGGAGGAGTAGCCCACCGCCCCGGGATTGAGGAGATAGGGCGTTCCCGGTCGCAGGACGACCGAGTTTCCCTCGGCCAGGGGCAGGTCCGCCTGCGGCGAGTAGACCGCCGGCACGTGGGTGTCGCCGATCAGCACCAGGGCCTGGGGGTCCTCGCGAAACACCGCGGCCTCCTCGAAGACCACCTGGGCGGCCAGGAGATGGCGGACCGCCGTTCCCCGTCGCCACAGCCCCTTGGCCAGACGCCGTCGCGCGATCGGGTTGTCGTGCACGAGCATCATCCCGGCGTGTCGGCGATCCGTCGGCAGCCCCCGCAGCCAGCGGACGCTCTCGTCCGACAGGGCGGGGCGACCCGTCTTCAGCGCCCGGGCGTCCCGCGGACCGAGGACGCACCGCAAGTCTCGCCGACGCGCCTCCTCCACGCACGCGGCGCTCTCTTCCCCGTCCCCGACCAGGTCGCCGAGGCAGAGGATCTCCGCGACCCGGCCCTCCAACGCGGCCAGGACGTCCCGCAGGGCCTCCCCGCATCCGTGAATGTCCGCAATCACGCCGTAGCGCACGACTTGCCCGCCCGATTCCGCTTCCCCCGCAACCGGGGCGTCGAAGCTCCGTCCCGACACCCGGCCCGCGGGGACCCGCCGGATCCCACTATATCATCGTCCACCTCCCGGGAATCCCTTCCCCCCGGTTCCGCCTGCCCCGTATAATCCGCCTCACTTATCCCCCCGCGCGCCCGGCCCGGTCCCTCCCGTCGGCGGTCCGCCGGACCGGAGCCTGTCCCGGAAGGAGCCTGCGCGATGGCACGAGTCGGCCTCCCCGTCCTGCTCTCGTCCGTCCTCCTCCTCGGCTTCGCCCCGCTCGCCGCCGCCGATCCCCCTCCGATTCTGCCGTTGTCCGAGGTCAAGCGCGGGATGAAGGGATACGGAAAGTCCGTCTTCTCCGGCACGACCATCGAGACGTTCGACGTCGAGGTCGTGGACGTCCTTCGAAAGTTCCTTCCCGGCATGGACCTGATCCTGATTCGCGTGTCGCACCCGATCGTCGACCGGGCGAACGTGATCGGCGGCATGAGCGGCAGCCCGATCTACCTCGAAGACAAGCTCGTCGGGGCGCTGGCCTACGGCTGGTCGTTCTCCAAGGAACCGATCGCGGGCGTGACGCCGATCGAGGCGATCCTCGCCGAGGGGAAGCGTCCGGTCCGGGTCGGCGCGCTCGACCGGAACCCGCTGCCGCCCGGGATCGAACCGGTGACCACGCCGTTGATCGTCTCGGGTGTGTCGACGCGGGGCGTGCGGCGGTTGGCCGAAGTGTTCCGCGAGCACGGGCTGGAACCGCTGCAGGGTGGGGCGGGAGGCGAAGGGAACGCGCCCGAGATCGCTCTCGAACCGGGCAGCGCGGTCGGCGTCACGCTTGTGCGGGGCGATTTGTCGATGACGGCCACCGGTACGGTCACCTGGGTGGACGGGGACACGGTCTACGCCTTCGGGCATCCCTTTCTCAACGGCGGCGAGAGCCGGATGCCGATGACGACGGCCGAGGTCCACATGGTTCTGGCCTCGGTGGCTCGGTCGTTCAAGATTTCGAGCCCGGTGAAGGACGTCGGCGCCATGGTGCAGGACCGCAACGCCTGCATCGTCGGCCGCAAGGGGGTCGTCGCGCCGATGATTCCCGTTACGGTATCGCTCCAGGACCTCGATTCCGGGCATGAGAGCCGTTTCCGGTACGAGGTCAGCCGCCACCCGATCTTCGCCGCCCTGCTGATCAACATCGTGTTCGCGGAGAGCATCGAGGCGGGCGAGAATCGGATGGGCGATTGCACGGTGACGGCGGACTGGACGGTCGCGCTCGAGGGACAGGAGCCGGTGCGCTTCCGCGAGGCGTCCGCGCAGTCGACCCAGGTCTACAGCATCAACCTCCTGCTCGAACTGCTCCGGTTGCACCAGAATCCGCTGGAGGCTCCGGTGATCTCCCGCGCGGACGTCGAGGTGACGGTCAAGGCGGGCAATCATTCCGCGGAGATCGAGCGCGCCTGGTTCGATCGGGAGCGGGCGCGCCCCGGGGAGACCGCGACCCTGACGGTGCAGTTGCGGAAGTTCCGCGGCGACCGGGTCCGACGGGAGATCGAGATCCCGATTCCGGCGACGCATCCCGAAGGGACCCTGGAGGCGATCGTCAGCGGGCGGACCGAAGCGCCGACCGACCATCCGCCGCTGCGAACGGCGCAGGAGTGGTTGCGAAACCTGGCCACCCGTCCGCCCGCGACCGCCATCGTGGTCTCGATGCCGGAGCGGTCGTTGGCGCTGCGCGTCGGCGGGCAGGTCCTGCCGGGCATGCCGAATTCGGCGCTCGGCGCCTGGGTGCCGTCGATCACGGAACCGGCCGATCTGGCGCAGGAGTTCCGGCGCCGGGTGGAAGACACCGACTGGGTCATTTCCGGGAACGTCCGGGCTTCGCTGCGCATCGAGAAATGAGCCCGGGAGCGATGTCCCGGGGGCGGGACGGGACGGATGGATCCCGGGCCGCCCGTCCGCAAGTCGTCCGACCGCCGCCCGCATTTTCCCGCTTTCCGGAGGCAGCCGATGACCGTCCGAATGCCGCTCCTGGTGGCCGCGTCCCTCGCCGCCCTGGCGCTCTCCACGGGCGCGGTGCAGACGGAAACGTGGTCCGTGGCCACGCGCGCCGAACTCGCCGAGGGTGAACTGCGCAATCTCGTGCTGAACGCCGAAGGGACGGTCGATCTCGGCTACGCCCACGGCAAGGTGAAAACGGACGAGACGAGCCTCTGGTGCGGCCTGGCCGAGGCCGACGACACGCTGTTGTTCGGCACCGGATCGGGGAAGGTGCTGCGCCTCGCGGGGGACAAGGCCGAGACGCTGTTCGACACGGGCGAGATGCTGGTGACGGCGCTCGTCCGCGCGCAGTCGGGCGAACTGTTTCTCGCAACGTTGCCGAACGGCAAGATCTTCCGCATCGACGCGAGCGGCAAGGGGAATCTCTTCTGCACGCTGCCGGCGAAGCACGTGTGGGCACTGGAGGTAGACGCGGCCGGGGGTCTGTTCGCCGCCACCGGCCCGGGCGGCAAGGTGTACCAGGTGGATGCGACCGGCGGCTTCCGGATCGCGCTCGACACCCGGCGGGAGAATGCGCTTTCCCTGGCGCGGACGCCGGACGGTTCGCTGTTGGTGGGCACCGCGGGCGCGGGCGTGATCTACGCCGTCGCCGCGGACGGGAAGGTCTCCGTTCTGGCGGACTTCGGCGACGCCGAGGTGAAGGACCTGAAAGCGGACGCGGGCGGCGTGTGGGCCGCGGTGAACAGCGGGGTGAAGGCGCCCCCCGCGGAGTTCTTGCAGGCGCTCTCGGACGCGGCCCAAAAGGCGGCTTCTCCCGAGGAGGCGGCCCGGAAAGTCGACGAGGCGCAGGCGCCGGAGAACGCGGCGCCGGCGCAACCGGGTCCGGTCGTGCAGAGCACGCTCTACCGGATCCCCCGCGGCGGCGCGCCCCGGGAGATGCACTCCTTCGCCCACGCCTACCTGACCGCCCTCCTCCCCGAGGCGGACGGGTCGATCCTGGTCGCGACCAACAACAGCGGCCGGGTGTTTCGGATCGCGGCGGACCGGCGCTTCAGCATTCCGCTCGATCTCCCCGAGACCCAGGTACTCGCCCTGCTCGCGCGCGACGGGGTTTTCGCCGGCGCGGCGACGGGGACACCCGGCGCGGCGTATCGAATCAGCCGCGCCCCGGCCGCCGACGGAACGTACCTGTCCCGGGTGTTCGATGCGAAGGGCCACGCCACCTGGGGGAACCTGACCTGGACCGGCCGGGGGCGACTGGTCCTGGCGACCCGCACCGGGAACACGTCCGAGCCGGACGAGACCTGGAGCGATTGGACCCCGGCCGACGGGTCGAACACGGTCCCCGTCGCCAGTCCGTCCGCCCGATACCTGCAATTCCGCGCGACCTGGTCGGAGCCCGAGGCGCAGCTCACCGCCGTCCACGTCGCCTTCGTCCCGGAGAATCAGCGCCCGGTGGTCACCGAGGTCCTGGTGCTGGAAGTGCCGGACCCCGCGGCGCTGGAAGGAGGGCAGCCCCCGGCCCTCCCGCCCGGCAAGCCGTTTCCCCCCGAGATCAAGCGCACGACCCAGCGCAAGATCAAGTGGCAGGCACGCGACCCGAACGAAGATCTGTTGACCTTCTGGGTCTACTACCGCCGCGAGGGGACGGACCGCTGGGTCCCGCTCAATCCGCAGGAACCCCTGCGCGTCGTGGAGGCGAATTGGGGGGTCGACGACCTGCCCGACGGCTGGTACGGATTGCGCGTCGTGGCCACCGACGAGCTCGCCAACCCGACCGACCGCGCGTTGTCGGGGGAGGCGACGAGCGCGCGCTTCCTGATCGACCACGGTCGACCCGAGGTCGTCGACCTGGCGGTGGCCGCGGGCGGGCGGGTGACGGGGAAGGCGCGGGACGCGCACAGCGCGATCGGACGCATCGACTGGCGCTGGGCCGGCACGACCGCCTGGACGCGGGTTTCGTGCGCGGACGGCGTCTTCGACGAATCCGAAGAGGAGTTCGCCTTCGACCTGCCTTCCATTCCCGCGGGGGGCGGAACCCTGCACCTGCGCGTCACCGATCAAGCGGGGAACACGATCGTGTCCTCGCTCGAGGCGGGGGGGGCGTGATCGGCCCGACCGGACTGCTCGAGAAGCCGCGCCCGCGGCTTCCTGAACCATCCGCCCGCGGGCTCCCGGCTGCGTCAGCAGCCAGGACCGCGGGAGGGCGACCGGCGTGGGACGCACGGGGCCGCACGCTGGGCGCGGCCGCCCCGCGACGGCCGGCCTTCCAGGATGGCCGGAGCCGGATGGTTCGCGCACCGCGAAGCGGTACGGGACTAGAAGATCTCGCTCATCCAGGGTTCCGGTCCGGCAAAGACCCTCGCCGCCGCGGCGAGCGCGTCCGGCGGACCCTCGACCAAACCGATCGACCGGAGCTGGGCGGGGGTCATCAACCCGGTGTAGAGGGGCGCCAGTCCGCGCACGTCCATCTGCACGTCTCCGCTCCCTTCCTTCGACACGGTCCCCCGTCCATCCGCCACGCGCAACCGCAGACGTCCCTGGTTCGCGGGCAGCAGATCGTCCCGCACGTAGAGGTGCAGGTCCGCATTCAGCCCCGCGGGATAGCCGCGCGCCTCGAGCGCCCGGGGGACGTCGACCATTCGCACCATCCAGCGGAACGGCCGCTCGGCCTCCGTGGGTTGTTCGGGCAGGAGGGTGACCATCGGCTCGGACGCCGGTCCATGCCACTTCGCGCGTTCGCCCAGCGAGCGGTGGCCGGCGAGGAAGGACCACAACGTGCGCCCCGCGGCCGGCGTCAGCGCGACCCAGTCGCGCACGAGCAGGTCGTACTTCGGCCCCTCCGTCGACGCATGCTCGAAAATCACGTACCCCTCGGGCGCGGCTTCGACCCCGATCCGGTAGGCGAAGATCGGGATCTCGCCGCCCCCCTGCGTGACCCGTTCCCAGATCGCCGGCGAGCGATCGAGATTGCCCGCGGAGGCCTCGGCCCGCTGGCGGTAGATCTCGCGAAACAGGTCGGGATCGCGCGGATCCACCTCCCGGATCGCCAGCGGCCGTTCCCGCACGCCGATCGCCTGCAGGGGGACCGACCAGGAGACGCGGTGGCCGGCGGATTCGAAACCGACCTTGCGGTAGAGCGCCTGGGTGGAGGGGAAGAGGGCGGACAGGGGCACGCCCGCGACGTACAGCTCGCGAAGCGTGTTCTCCAGCAGCCGCCGGGTCAGGCCCGCGCCCCGCCGCTCGGGGGCCGCGCCGACCGCCGCCACGCCGGCGCAGGGTACGCTGCGCCCGCCGAAGAACATCCCGAAACGGTAGAGCGCGAGCCCCGCCTGCACCACCCCGTCGAACCTCTGCACGCGCACCTGGTCCATTCCGACGCGCGCGAAGAACCGGTCCCATTTTGCCGGCGGGGAGATGCCGAAGGCCCGGCAAAGGATGTCGCGGAGAC
Source organism: uncultured Planctomycetia bacterium (assembly GCA_964632945.1). GTDB lineage: Bacteria > Planctomycetota > MHYJ01 > WSZJ01 > CAZWCX01 > CAZWCX01. The sequence continues at coordinate 40,733 of CAZWCX010000009.1, forward strand.
GCTCCTCGTCGATCCGGTCGGCACAGGGGCCGAAGTCCGGGTCCGGATGCATGGGTCCTCCCCCGCCGCACCCCGTCCGCGACGCCGGCGAAGCCCTCGATCCCGCGGACCCGCCGGCCGACGCACTGCGCCTACTTCGGCTTGTCGTTCCCCGCGCCGTCCCCGCCCGGCTTCGAGTCTTTCGACTCGGTCGAGCCCTGCTTCTCGGAACCGCCGGCCGTCCGCCGGAAGAAATCGACGAATCCGGCCCCCGCGGCCGCGACGTTGTTGCCGAGATCCCGCACAAAGGCGACGAACGGATCGGTCGAGCCGTCGAACCCTTCCTTGTAGTTCTGAGCCGTCTTCTTCACGTCCTCGAACCACGAGTCCACCGGCGCATTCCCCCGGAGCTCGTAGTTCCGGTTCATGATCTTCTCGTATTCGCCCGACTTCACCCAGGCATCGAGCTCCGTCACGCGCAGGACCGGGAACGGGTGCGTCTGCCACATCAGCAGCATCAGCTTCAGCACGCCGTCGACCATGTCTCCATGCGCCTCGTATTCCTTCGCCTGCTTGCGGAAGTCCTCGACGTTGCATTCCTGGGAGTTCTTCCCGCCGGCCAGCTTCATCAGCACCCGCATGCTCACTTCGAGATCCTGCGAAACCAGCAGGCCGGCGCGGTCCGACGTGAGCTCCGCCTTCCGATACCACTCGAGCAGGCCGAGCAGAATCGCATACAGTCCCATCATCCCGAGCGGGATGCCGGTGAACAGCAGCGTGAGCCGGATCAGCAGCATCAGCAGCGTCCGGTAGAGCGCGTGCCCGCACATGACGTGACCCAGCTCGTGACCCATCACGCACTGGAGCTCCTCGTCGTTGAGCAAGTCGACGATCGCCGAGTGGAGCACGATGAAAGGACGGTCGACACCGACCGCCATCGCGTTCACGAACGGGTCCTGGGAGATGTAGAGCTCGGGCGGATCCTGTACGTCGAGGATCCAGCACGCCTCGTCGTACAGCTTCTTCACGCGTTTGAACTGCGTGTCGGTGACGCGCACGGCGGTGGCGAGGAAGTAGAGACGCACCCGCTTCTCGCCGATCGCGGTCAGAAACTTGCGGATCACCCAGTCGAACCCCGGGACCTTGCGGAGCGCCGCCAGGGCCGCCCGGTCGAGGGGATGCTCGAACGCCCGGGAGCTGATCTGCGGAAAGTTGCGTTTGACGCGGGGATTGCCGGCAACGGCTCCGGGGGAATTCGGTTCCATGTCCGTCTCCTCGTAGGCGGGAACCCTCGGATGCGAAACGCGAGCCGACATTATCCGGATCGCCGGAGCGCGGTGTCAATGATTGAATCCGGAAGGGGGTCCGGATAGACTGCGCGCGTTCGGGGGGCAGGGAGTTCCGGTTCCGTTTCGGAGCAGTGCCATGATCCGCCCCTTCCCGTTCCTGCGCAGCCCCGTCGCCGTCCTCCTCCTCGGCGTTCTCGCCGCCGTACCCGCTGCCGCCGAGCGCGAAATCTCCCAACGCGACCTGCGCCGCCACGTCGCCGCGCTCGCCGACCCGCAATTGCGCGGCCGGGAACCGCGCACCGAAGGGTCCCGCCGCGCCGCGGAGTACATCGCCCGCGCCTTCACCCGGATCGGCCTCGAACCCCGCGGCGAGAACGGAACCCCCTTCCAGGACGTCCTCGGCGCGGACGGCTCGCTCCTCGGACGCAACGTCTGTTTCGTCCTGCCGGGCGCCCCCGGCCCGCGCGCCGCCGAGGTCGTCGTCATCGGCGCCCACTACGACCACCTCGGCGTCGGCGAGCAGGGAATCTTCGTCGGCGCCGACGACAACGCAAGCGGCGTGGCGGCCATGATCGAGCTCGCGGAGCATTTCCAGACCTCCCGCACGCGGCCCGCGCGCAGCCTCCTGTTCCTCGCCTTCGACAACGAGGAGGAGGGCCTGCGCGGCTCGGAGTATTGGGTCGGCCACCCCACCGTCCCCCTGCGGGACGTCACGACCATGCTCTGCCTCGACATGCTCGGACGCAGCATGATGGACCGGTTCCCCGGCCGAGTGGTCGCCTTCGGCACCGAATGGTCGAGCGACCTCGGACGACTCCTCGAGGGTACCCCCCGTCCGACGGGCGTCGAGGTCTGGCCGCTCGGCACCGAATTCGTGGGACCGCGCAGCGACTTCCTGCACTTCGGCCTCCGCCGCATCCCGTACGTGTTCTTCACCACCGGCACTCACTCGGCCTACCACACGCCTCGCGACGTCCCCGCCGATGTCGACTACCGCTCCCTCCAGTCGATCACCCGGTTGATCGCCGGATTCGTGGAACGGATCGCCGCGGCCCCGGAGCGGCCGAACTTCCACTGGGCCCGGCCCGACGCCGTTCGCGAAGCCGGGATCGTGCATCGAATCGTCGGTTCCATGCGCGAGAACCCGCCGGCCGACCTCGAGCCCTGGCAGGAAGGCGTCCTCGCCTTCGTCCACCGTCACAGCGGACGGATCGCCGATCGCGGACGCGCCACCTGCGTCGGCCGGGTCGCCCTCATCCTGGGAACCCAGGTCCTCCTCCTCACGGCGGTCGAGAGCGCGCGCACCAGCCCGGATGCGGCGAACGACCCGCCGGAACCCTCCGACGCGCGAGGGGGACGCGACGACTCGTCCCGCGGCGCGGACTCGCCCCCGAAGGACCGCCGGGACCGCGGCGGCCGCTGAACCGGCGCCGTCCGGGCCGATCGGAAATCCGCCCCTTTCGGAGCGATTCCTGGGGGGCGACCCTGGTCTTCCGGCGCCGGCCCTAGCCGTCGTGCATTCTTCGAACGCCCCGCTCGGAACCCAATCGGGGCGGCGCTCGTCTCGGCGGATGCGGATCGGGTCCGCCGTCCCCGTCAGCCGGCCGCGGGGTTCTCCCGATCAGGGGGGACACTCCCGTCCGCCCCTGCGCGGCGCGGGCGCTTCCCTCCCGATGCCGCCGGCTCTACGATAGGAACATGGGTCGCCTGTGACCCGGAGAGGAGCGAGTCATGAAGCGATTGGCGGGACTGGAAAAACGCGAGGCGGGATGGTTCGCCCGTTTCGCCTATTGGTGGTGTGCGCGGAAACTCGGGCGGGTGATCGAGTCCGTGAAGATCTACGCCCATCACCCACGTCTGCTCCGCGCCGTGGGGGAGATGGAATTCGGGCAGGAAGCCGCGCGACAGGTGGCGGAACCGCTGAAAGTCCTGGCACAACTCCGGGTCGCCCGCATGATCGGGTGCCCGTTCTGAATCGACATCGGGTCTGCCGGCGGCAGACGCGCGGGACTGACCGACGAAAAGCTGGCGGCGCTTTCCGATCCCAATACCAGTTCTGCACTTACGAACACAGAACGGCTGGTGGTGAGATACGCGGAGGCCATGACCCTGACCCCCGTGCAGGTATCGGACTCGCTCTTCGAGGAGCTGCGCCGCGAATTTTCTCCGGCGGCTCTGGTGGAACTGACGGCCGCCATCGCCTGGGAGAACTATCGGGCGCGGTTCAACCACGCATTCGGCCTGGAGTCGGAGGGGTTCGACACCCCGACCGCGCCGCGGGAGAACGCCGCCGGTCCGGGGTCGTCGGCGAATTGACCGCGAATCGGGGAAGCGTCGCGGTGCGCCCGGACGAAGCCCGGCCGGCGGGTCCGTGCGCCGTGACTTCTACTCGGGGCGGCGCCACATCTCGATCAGGCGGAGCGCCTCCACCGATTCCACCAGGCGGTAGGACTGCATTCCCGGCGGAAGGGAGTTCAGGAACTGCTTCGCGTAGGGGGCCCGCGTGGCGAGCCGGTTGTCCAGGACGACGAACACGCCGCGGTCGCGGGTGCTGCGGATGAGGCGGCCGAAGCCCTGTTTGAGCCGCATGATCGCGAGCGGATAGTAGTAGTGGTGGTTGCCGTCGAGTCCGCGCGCGATGGTCTGCTCGCGACGGGATTCGACGAGGGGATCGGTCGGCGGATCGAAGGGGAGCTTGACCACGGCCAGGCCGTCGAGCGAATCCCCGGGGACGTCGATTCCCTCCCAGAGGCCGTAGGTGCCGAAGAGGACCGAGTCGGGATCCTCGCGGAAGCGCTCGACCTGGCGGCGGGTGGACACCCCGCGGCTCTGTCGCAGCACGTCGATGCCGAGCGGCGCCAGGGCATCCCGCGCCGGCCCGTGGAGGTAGTCGAGCTGCTCGTGTGAGGTGCAAAGGACCAGCGTGCCGCCGTGGTTCGCTCGCAGGAGCGCCGGGAGAAACTCCCGCGCCGCATCGAAGAAACGCCGCCGGGACTCCCGGTCCTTCGCGGAGTAGGGAGGGAGGTCGGAAATCAGCAGGAACAGCACCTGGCGTCCATAGTCGAACGGAGAGAGCAGCTTGACGTAGCGGACGCGGTCGCCCTCCAGGCGATCGAGGCCGAGACGCAGACGGAAGAACCGGAACTCGTCGGTTGCGCTGCTGGTGGTCAGGGTTGCGGAGGTGAGCACCACGGAGGAGTGGCGTGCGAAGAGGTACGACTCGAGCGCGGGCCCCACGTCCAGAGGGGCGGCGTGCAACGAGGCCTCCCACTGGCCACCGTCGTCGTTGTCGGGCAGGAACTCGTTTTCCAGCCAGTAGACCCGGTCGGCCTGGGGGGCGTCGAAGAACTGCGCGTGGACGGAGAGCATCTCCTGGACGGCGCGGCGCCCCGCTCCGAGCTGGGTGATGAGGCCGTCCAGTTCCGCGCGCGGGACGCGGGCGAGCGGGCCTTCTTCGCCGCCGGCGCCCAGCACGTTGACGTCCAGGTGGTGGAGAAGTCCGTAGAGCGCCGCGAGGGAGTAGTGGACGGCGGCGTTGGCTTCGCGCAGGGGACGCCAGCCGTCCAGGTTGCGCACCGGGTCGGTGACGCGCACCTTCACGGCGTGCTGGGTGCCGCCGCCGTTTTCCTCCCCGACGCGCACGTCGCGCAGGAAGGCCTGCAACTGGGAGAAGAAGCGTACGCCGGCGGGCCCCAGTTCCTCGACGCGCTTGCGTCCCTCGAGCGCCAGCTCGCGGACGGCCTTCGAGATCGCAGGGTCGGGGTCGTGGCCGAGCTGGCGGAACAGCAGCGGGAGCAGGCCGGAGCGGTCGGACGGATTCCAGATCTCCCGCAGCACGCGCGCCAGGGCGCGTCGCGAGGAGACGGCGGACAGGACGGCGGTGGCGACGTTCTCCAGGTGGTGCGCCTCGTCGATGACGATCGGTCCGCGGTGGGGGAGGATGTCGTCGCGCTCGGCCAGCAGGCACTCCATGAGCAGGGAGTGGTTGACGATGACGAGGTGGGCCTCGCGGGCCCGCTCGCGCGCATGGGTCACGAAACAGCGCGTGTACTGCGGGCAGCGACGGCCGAGGCAGTGTTCCGCGTCGATGGTCACCCGGCCCAGAAATCCGGCGGGAAGCCGCTCCTGCATCCACAGCGGCATTTCGTCGCGGATGTCCCCCGTCTGCGTGGCCTGCACCCAGTGGAGGGCGTAGGCGAGGGTTTCGCGCTCGTCGAGGCGACCCGTGCCGTCGCTGCGCGGGCGGGGCGGCGGGGCCGACGCACCGGATGCGCCCGGCGTTTCATCCGGTTCCTGCGTTCGTTGATGGGTGTCCTGCCAGCGATGCAGGCACAGGTAGTTGCTGCGCCCCTTCACGACCACGGCCCGGAAATCCCAGTCGAGCAGCTCCCGCAGCAGGTCGAGGTCGAGATCGAGTTGTCCCTGCAGGACCTTCGTGTGGGTGGAGACGATGACCGGGCAACCGTTCTCGCGCGCCCACAGCAGGGCGGGAACCAGGTAGGCGAGCGACTTGCCGACTCCGGTTCCGGCCTCCACGAGCAGGATGCGGCCTTCGTTGAACGTGCCCGCCACTTCGGCGGCCATCTCCGCCTGCTGCGCGCGGTACTCGAACCCGGGCTTGATGCGGGAGAGCGCTCCATCGCCGTCGAAGACGCGGGTGACCGCGTCGATGTCGATGGGGCGGGCCGGGAACGGCGGCGGCGGCGACGGGCGGCGCCCGTCGAGATCCACCTCCGGAAGGGCCAGCCGCAACGGACCCGCATCCGGCGGCACCCCCTCGTACAACGGGGTCCAGGGGAACCCGGACCCCCGCACGACCCGGGCCACCTCCGCGCGCAACGCGGGATCCCAGCCGCGGGCGCGTTCGAGCAATCGCGCGGTCGCCTCGGCATGGGCCCGCGCGCGCTCGAGGGCGCGGTGGGGAACCGGCGCGGCGGCGGATGCTCCCCCCGCCGCCCCGACGCCTTTCGCGGCGGGCGCGGGATCCCGGATTGCACCGGGCACGCCCGGCGCCCCCGCAAGCCATGGCCGCCGGCGCGGGGAGGGGTCGGTGAGGAATTCCAGGCCGGCCAGGTCGAGAAAGCGATTCCCCATCCGACAACCGAACGGGGCCTCGAGGAACGCGCGCACCGCGCGCTCCGCCTCCCGGGTCACGATCGGATCGGCGCCGAGAAAGCGGAACAGATCGGGGAGGACGTACCGCAACTCGGGAGCGGCCGAGACTTCCCGCTCCGAGATGCCGGTGCGTTTCGCCACGCCGGTCGGGATGGCGCGGCCGGGATTGACCAGGCCGTGGAAGACGCCCTCCTCGCGCCCGTCCACGACCCGCACGGCCGCCACTTCCAGGACGCGATGGTGGCGTGGATCGGGGCCGGTGGTGACGAGGTCGAGGAAGACGGCGCGTTCGAGCATGGGGCAGACATGGTACAAGCGACGCCGGCCGCGCGCAAGAACGCCGCGGCGCGCCATTGCAATCCACCCTCGCCGCGGGCACAATGCAAGGATCGGCGGAACGGCATCCGAAGGCCCGGACCCGGTTCCGCCGACCGTCCCCGGATCGCCCGCATGCCGAGCCCGCGCCGTCTCCTTCCCGTCCTCGCCCTCCTCCTCCTGACCGCCGGTTGTTCGTGGGCCCGCACCCAGCAGCTGCGCCGCGGCTCGCTGGCCCGGGTACCGACGGAGGTCGTGCGCGGCGTCGAAAGCCATTTGGAAGACGTACGACCGGCACTGGTACGCATCACCACCTGGATGGGGATCAAGACCGGGGTCGTCGTGCGCGCGGACGGCTTGATCCTGACCTGCGCGCACGGTTCCTGGCTCCCGGGCTCTCTCGAGGAGATCCGCTTCGCCGACGGGCGCACGGGCCGTGCGCGCGTGATGGGCGAGGCGGAGGAAAGCGACCTGCTGACCCTCCAGATCGTGGAACCGGACGGCCCGTTCGCCACCGTCCCCCTCGCCGCCGGCGTGGAACCCGGGGATTGGGCGTTCGTCGCCTCCCTGGTCCGTGGCGGGACGAGCGTCGGACTGGCGGCCGGAGAGGTGCGCATGGTCGACGTGGCCGGGGCGTTCGGCCCCGACAACGACTACCGCAACCCCGTCCTGATCATCGATGCCCCCGCCGTCCACGGCGAGAGCGGGGCTCCCGTGCTCGATCGGGAGGGGAGAATCATCGGCATCGCCTCCATGGCCGGCATCACCAAGGACGCGGTCGCCCTGGTGGCGGGGTCGATTCACGAGATCCACAAGGTCCTCCCCTCGATCTCCCGCGGCGAATCGATCATGTCCCGGACCGACACCGTCCAGCGGATCGAGGCCTTCTTGGAATCGTTGCGTCGGAATCCGCTCGCGATCTGGCCGAAGGAGGGTCGCCCCGACCCGGCGTTCCTGGCCGCCCATGAGCGCTGCTGGTCGGAAGTTTCGCGCACCCTGCGCCGGCGCTGGGCCGGCGCCGAAAAGATGACGGCGGAAATGACCGCGGAAGGGCTGCGCGAACTGGCCGACGCGGTGGCCGGCGAGAAGGGACGGGGACCGATCCCGAAATGATGCCGATGCCCCGCCCCCCGTCCTCCCCCCCTCCGGACCGAGCCGTCGGTTCACCGACCTCGCGACCGCTCGCCCGGCGTGCAACCGCGCTGCTCCTGGCCGCCCTGGCCGCCGTCGCCGGGCCCGCGCGCGCGGGCGAGTTGCTGGCTCCCCGCGACTGCACCGAACCCGTCGTCCGCACGCGCGTGGATGCGCTCGTGCTCTGGTCCGGCGGCCGTGAGGAACTCATCCTGCGCCCCGCCTATCGCACGGCCGCGGCCGAGGGCCCGCCGCGACTGGCCTGGATCGAGGCCGTCCCGGCCGACCCCGAGCAGATCGCGGTCGAAGGCACGCGCCTGTTCGAGGACTGGGCGCTCCTCTACGCCGCCCTCGAGCAATCGCAGGTGGTCGACTTCGGCGCCGGCGAGGATCGCGCCCGCCGGCTGGGCGCGTCCGCCGTCCGACCGGGCGAGGGTGAACGGCGCGCCGTCCGGTTGCAGGCGACCCTGCTGCCCGGTGCCGGAGCCGCTGCGGCCTCGGCCCTCCGGCAGTGGCTCTCCGATCAGGCCTTCCGCGAACTTCCGCCCGCCGCTCTGGAACCGTATGCCGGCGAGGGCTGGCGGTTCGTCGTCGTGCTCGTTCTTCCGCCCGAGGGACAGTCCGCGCTGGCACGGGACGACGTCCTGCCCCCGCTGCGCCTCTCCTTCGCGACTCCCGCCCCGGTGTTCCCCGCCCGCCTCGTCGCATCGGACCACGCGTTCGACGTCGCCGTCTCGTGGATCACCCGCGGACGGCCGGCCTACCTGAGCGGACGCAAGGCGCTGCTTCAGTCCAACCTAGTCCTGCGCCTGGAAACCGGGGAGATCGACGGGGAAGTCCGCCGCCTGCTCGACCGTGTCGCTGCGGAACGGCGGCTCGATCCCGGCGGACTCCGCTTCGTGCTCAAGACCCAGCGGGATCGCCTCAACGGACCGGGCTTCCGGTTGGGGGACTGGAACGCCGACCCCACGCTGTCGTTCGAGTAGCCGCCATGCCGTCCCCCGCCGTGATGGAATCTCCGCCGGAGCCGCTCCTCACGGATCCGGTCCGCCGCCGCTATGGGCGCTTCGGCCGTTTCACGACCGGCCTCCGGCGGCGAGCCTGGTACGGCGCGCTGCTCGCCGCTCCCGCCGCGGGGATTGCCGCGGGCGTGGCGGAGCTTCACGTCGGCGGACCGGCGCAAATCCATCTGTTCTACACCGCCATCCCCCTTTCCACGGCCATCATCCTGGCGGCCGCGATCCAGGCGGCCCTCACCCTCGCCGGGGAACGGGAGTCGGGGACGTTCGAAGGCATCGTCCTCACTCCCTATCCGCGGGGAGCGATCGGCCGGGCCATCGTCCTCGGCAGTTTCATCCGCACCGCGACCCTGGGCTCCGTCCCCTACCTCGGGTGGTTCGCGTGGACCCTGACCTGCTACCCGCGCGATTGGGGCGTCGCGGGCTGGTGCCTGCTCGCGGCTCCCGCCTTCCTCGCCGTCGCGTTCATCGGATCCTGCATCGGATGTTACTGCACCGCGCGCGCGCGAGGGGTCGTGGGCGCCGTGGCGGAGGCCGCGGCGCAAACGATCCTGAGCTCGTTGCTGCTCTCCTGCACCGTCCCCTGCTCGGGACTGTTCGCGGACAAGATGATCTACGCGGGGACGGGGATCGCCGGTGCCTTGTTCTGGCTGACCGGATGGGCCTACCTCTTCTGGAGCTCGAACGTGGGGTGGTTCACCACCCACTTCGAATCCCGGGCGCTGGAGGACGCGGAGCGCGCGCCGGCTCGGGATTAGTGGGTCTTCAATCTTGAGATCCCGTCCTCGGCCGAGGCGATTTTCGCGCCCGGCAAGCCGCGCGGAGGGGGCGATGCCCCGGGGCCTCGCCGACGACGGGCGACGCAGCCCGGCGCGAAATGCGACCGGACCAACCTGGGAGCGCTCGGTTGCAGCCCCACCTGCCCCATCCGCCGTCATTCCACTTCCAGGCGATGCGACGCCGAGTGCGAGAACAACCGGTCCGAGTACATGTGCGTCAGCACGGCCGGACCGACGCCGAAGGTCCCGGGGGTTTCGGCGCGCAACCGATAGCGGAGCTCGGCGGTCCCTTCGCCCAGGCGCGTGAAGCAGAAGGCGACCCGGTCGTCGAACGCGTCGCTCCAGGTTGCCGAGCCGCCCGACCACTCCAGCCATTCGAAACCGGCCGGCTTGGGATCCTCGAGCAGGAGGAACTCGTAGTCCCGAACCGATTCGACGCGCACACACACCTCGATCTCTTCGTCCGCGGCGATGGTCTCACCGGGACGGATCGGCTGCGGATCGACCTGGACGGTCCCGGATTCGTCGGTGCGCAGGCGGTGGTACGAGCGCGTGACATCGATGCCGCCGCTCGACCGGAGCGGAAACGAGGGCGCAAGATCCTCTTCCTCCCAGCGGACGTCGAAGGCGACGAGGCCGCGGCCCGAGACGATGACTTCGAAGTCGTTCGACCCGTGTCGGAGCAGGGCCTCGGGCACCTCGAGCCGGACCATCGGCTCGTCGGCGCGACCGACCGCCCCTTCGTGCAGGACGGTTCCGTTCCACGCCACCCGGCAGGAAGGCAGTTCGACCGGTTCAGGCCGGGCGATCAGCGCCTCGGTGCAGGCGAAGACCGCCGCCGCGGTCGTGCGTGTGGATCCCCAACGACCCATGCGCCGGGCGGCGAGGATCCAGTCGACGGCGCGATGGGCCGTCTGGTCGGCGGGATCGAGCGCCAGCAGGGCGCGGACGGCGTCGCCGGTCGCCTCGATGTCGCTGTCCAGCCAGGAGGTGCGCGGGGCCTGGGCGCGCCAGAACACTTCGCTCTTCGACTCCGCCGCCGCGGCGCGGAGGCGATCGGCCTCGCGCGCGGCGTCCTCGCCCCGGCGAACGCGGACGAGTGCGCTCACCAGGAAGGCGCGCCCGTGCGCGGTCATGCCGGCCGCGTCGCGCGCCCCCCAGGCGCGCTCGACGACCTCGTGGCCGAGTTCATCGTCGCCGGCCGCCGCGCAGGCGATCGCCGCCAGCAGCACGGGATCCGTGGACTCACGGGCGCACCCGTGCAACCAGCGACGGGCGCGCGCGATCACCTCGGAGTCGACCGCCACCCCCGCCACCCGGGCCTGCTCGAGCCCGCGCAGGACGTGCGACGTCAGGAGCACGCCGGCGTCGTCGCCGTGGAACCACCCCCAACCCCCGCCGTGCGTCTGCATGGCATACAACCGCTGCAGCCCCAGGGCGACCATACGCGGGGTCTCGCGCAGCGCCGGCGCGGGCGGCCGTCCCAGCGCCTGCAGGGCGCGCTGATAGGCGACCGTCGGCAGGAAGCGGGACAGCGTCTGCTCGACGCAACCATACGGGTAGCCGACCAGGTACTCGAGCGATTCGAGCACGGCCCCCGCCTTGCCCGCCATCAGAGCCACCCGTACGTTGCGCGCGCGGTGACGCTCATTGCGCGCGAGCATCACCTTTTCGGCCGCGGTCCCCGCCACGCTGCCGGCGATCCCGTCCGGGCGCATCGGCCCGAGGGGACCGACCGGGACCGTGGTCTCCACGGCATCGAGGTGATCGCCTTGCTTCGCGCGACAGGTGATGCGAACGACGCGCACGTCGCCCACGCTCAGGAACCAGTCCGCGCGACCGCCGCCGGCCTCCCCGGCCGACAACGTGCGCCCGGGCTCGCCTGCCAGCGTCGCCCCTTCCACTTCCAACGCCAATTCGACCGGCTGCGCCGAACCCGCCGCGGGATGGACCACGACCCCGATGGACGAACGGTCGCCGGGAACGAAGTGCCGGGGAGTCAGCACCTGCACGAAGAACGGCCGGTCCACCCGCAAGGCCGCGGATCCCGCGCCGACCTGCGTCTCGAGCGTGACCGCCCTCGCGACGATCCGGTACGTCGTGATCGCGTCCGCGATCGGCACCTCCACCTCGACCGTCCCGTCCGCTCCCGTCTCCACGGCCGCGTTCCAATACAGCGTGTCCGGGAAGTCCCGCCGCGGACGCGCCGACTCGGTGGACGAACCTCCGCCGCCCCGGGCCACGAGGTTGCGACGGCCGCCCAGGCGCCCTCCGTACGCGCCACCGCCGCCACCGCCCACCCACACACAGTCCATCGTGGTCTCGGCCGTAAACCGAAGCAGGTCGCGCCAGGACGGCCGCGGCCAGGGGACATGGTGGAATTGCGCCGCAAACTGCTGCACCGAGTCCTCCCGCAGCGCATAGACCGCCTCATCGACAATCCCCAGAGACAGCTGCGCCGTCACCGGTCGCCCCTCCGCGTCGCAAACCCGGACCCGGCAGCGCGCCGTCTCCCCGGGCCCGTACGTCTCCTGGTCCGTCGCGACCTGCACGTCCAGCGTGTGCGTTCGCGGCGAGAGCCGCAGCACCGCGGTGTCGACCCACCGGCGCCGCTCACGCACGAGAGCCACCTGCACCTGCACCCCGGGGAACCAGGCGGGGTCGACCTTCACCGGAATCCGGCTCATCCCCGCGGGCACGGTCACCCGGCTCACACTCTCCAGTCCCTGTCCCGCGACCACCAGGAAGGCGTCTCCGGCCGCGACCGGATTGTCCACCTGCAGGATCGCTTCCTCACCCGCGCCCCAGCCGTCGCGCTCGAACTCGACCGACAGCGAAGGCTCCGCCGCGGTGCTCCGTCTCCGCCAACCGCCGACGCGCACGTCGGATACGTACCCGATCGGGCGCCCCTCCGGGTCGGCGGCCGTGGCGACCAATCGCAGCATGCCCTCCGCCCCGGGATGGACCATGAAGGCGGCGAGGCCGTCGGATCCCGTCGTCCCTTCGACGCGCGCCAGCGGATCGACGTACTCCTTGTTCTCGGCCGTCCGCACCCGAGCCGCATCCACCGCCACCCGCACGCCCTCGGCAGGGACACCATCGCGTCGGATCACCCGGGCGAAGAAGCTCCACGGCCGATCGGGCGCGGGCGTACCGTCCGCCTCGAGCACCAGACTCAGACTCCCCGCGTGCACCGGAATCTCGATCCAGTCCCCCACCGGCCTCCGACTGCGGTCCTGGACGCGCACGCGGACGTAATGCACCGAATCGGTGTCGTCCGCCGGCGCCGCGTACCGGACCATCGCGCGTCCGGATGCGTCGGTCACGACCCGCGCGGGCTGAACGGGCAGCCGCCGCGCGCTGCCGGAGAAGGGGAGCGTCCGCGGCGAGCGCAGGGAAGGATGCGGAGCCCGGGCGGACGGACGCACCTCCACCTCCACGCGCCCGCCGGTCACCGGCCGGCCGTGGAAGTGCCGGGCTTCCACATCGATCTCCACCGTTTCGCCCTCCGAATAGGATTCCCGACGGGGCGCGGCCTTCACCGCGAATACCGGCAATCGGTACGCTTCCACGTCGAAGGAGCGCTGCCCGCCCGCGGAGAGGGAGATCGAGAAGGTCCCCGTCGCCCCGTCGGCGGCAAGGTCGAACGAACCGGAGAGACAACCGAAAGAGTCGGGCGCGCCCGAATGCCGGTGCAACACGTTTCCGCGCGGGTCCCGTAACACCACCTGCACCGACTCCGCGTCCGGGATCTCGTATTGTCCCCCCGCCAACTCCCGCAGGATCGCGCGGTAGTGCACTCGATGGCCGGGCCGGTAGATCGGCCGATCGGTGTAGACGAGATTCATCGACGCCGCCGACGTGGGCCCGCCGCCGGAAGAGCGCCCCCAGCGCTCCGACGTGGAGGCCAGGTGTTCGCCGTGCCTGACCACCAGGTTTGCACCCGACTCCGGTTTACGGAAACGACCGATCCCCGCCCCGACGGGGACCGAAAACGGCGCCTCCGGCTTCGTCTCCGCCCGGCCGTTCGGCACCGCCCATACCGTCCCTTCTTCGATCCAGGCGCCGCTCGAAGAGTCGAGCAGCCAGACCGCGCCCTGATCCCCCTGGGACACTTCGAGCGCGGTCAGGTCGGTGACCAGCAACGGCACCCACGCCCGGAAGTAGCTCTCCCGAACCGCGACGATGTACAGTCCCGGATCGAGCCGGCCGAGGGGCAGCGCCGATGCGATTTGATCCGTGCCGCTGCGCAGCGGCAGTCGCCGCTCGATCACCGGGCCTGCGGCCGCCACGTCCTCGGGAGTGAACAGAGTGCCCAGGTCCGCGCTCGCACTCTCCCGGACGCGGTCGAGGACCCGCGCGGCGGGAATTCGATAGACCTGCAGGGACACCACGCCCATTCCGGAATGCTGCAGCGTGAGCGTGACGTCCTCGTCCGTCCGGTAGGCCCGCTCGACTTCGAACTCGACGTAGCGGGCCTCCCGACCGGCCAGCCACAACTCCGCGTCATGGGTGTGCCGGCCCCGCGGATAGGTGTCCATCAGCTCGCGGTACGCGTCGATCGCCTGCTGATGGTAGACCGACAGCAGACTCGCACCGGCTTCACCCAAGGCCTGGTATCGGTTCGCCACCTGTTCGCGCGCCGCCTTCCGCTCCGCTTCCGTGCCGTGTGCGGGCAAGCGCAGGATTTCGGCGTCCCGCAACTCCCCCAGACGCCGGTTGCAATCCGCGTTCAGCGCAATCTGGCGCGTGACGCACTCCGCGGCGCATCGGGCGATGCGGTGGAGCACATCCTCGGAGTCCGGCCGGCCCGGAAACTCCCGGCGCAGTCCCTTCCAGGTCTGGATCGCCTCCTGCCGTTGTTGCGCCGCCTCGAGCGCATGACCGAGGGCATAGAGGACCTCGGGCACCAGCGCGTGGTCGGGGTGGAGGGAAAGGAACCGCCGGTGGATTTGGATCGCGTCGGCCGACCGATTCTCGAGCGAGGCCCGCGTTCCGTGGAGAAACAACTCCTCGGGATCGACGCAGGACTTCCACGGTTCCTTCGGGGGGTCGGCGAAGAGCGTCGGGGCAGCCAGGGCAAGAAGAACGACGAGGAGACCGGCGATGGACCGCAACCCGGAACCCTTCATGACCGACCCTCCATGGAAACCAATTGCCGGAATCGGGAATCGTGGCGGATCTGAACGATGCCGGGCACGTCGGGTTCGCAGAAACCCGGAACCGGCGGATTGACCCCTGGGGGGCATCCCCGTAGAATGCCGCAACTCGTTCAGGCCCGTGAGGATCCAGAATGCGCGTGCTCTGCCCCCGGTGCGAGATCGAATTCGGCGTCCCGGACGGCGAGGCCGGAGCGCCGGTGGAGTGCCCCTCCTGCGGTCGACGGTTGGGCCGGGTGGGGGATGCGAGCGGAGCGCCGGAATGCCCGATCCCGTTGGAACCATTCGTCACCCTGGAAGCGCATGGCAGTCCGGTCTGGAGCCTGGCGGTGGCGCCGACCGGCGGTCTGTTCGCGTCCGGCGCCGTGGACGGATCGGTGAAACTGTGGACCGCGTCCGACGGACGGGAACGGTCGAGTCTTCCACCCCACCCCAAGGCGGTGACGGCCCTCGCCTTCTCGCACGACGGACGCTGGCTCGCCTCGGCCGACATGGACGGGTTGCTGCGCCTGTGGGACTGCTGGGAGCACGCGGAGCGTCCGGAGTTGAGCGGCTACGTGGACGGCACGCTGGCATTCGCTCCCGACGGCGAGACGCTGGCCACGGGCGCGCCCCCGCACCACGTGCGAATGTGGGACGTGGTGCGAGGGCGGGACCGGCTTCTGCTGGATGTGGAGCATCCGGACGTGAAGGCGGTGGCGTTCGCGCGCGACGGGGTTACGCTGGCGACCGGGCACTTGCGGGAGGCCGGGGTTTCGGTGCAATCCTGGTCCTGGGCGACGCGCGCGCGGCGGGCGGCCTGGACCGAACCGGCGTTCGTGAGCGCCGTGTCCTTCTCTCCAGACGGGGCGACCCTGGCCGCAGCCAGTCTGACCGGCCGGGTGTGCCTGTGGGATGTCGGCTCGGGAAGTCCGCGCGGAACCTGGACGCCGCTGGGCCGCGGACGATACTTCGAGCCGCCGCCGGTGATGTCGATCTCGTTCTCTCCCGACGGCACGTTCTTGGCCGGGGCGCTGCACACCGACACCGGTCCGAACCTCCAGGTCTGGGAACCGGCCACCGGCCGCCTGCGTGTGGCCCTGAAGGCGCATTCGGACCGGGTCCAGCGGGTCGCCTTCCTTCCGGACGGGTCCGGGCTGATCACGGCGAGTCGCGACCGGACGGTGAAACTCTGGCGCATGGGGGGGCGATGACGGACGAATTGATCGTGTTCGCGAAGTGGCCGGAGCCGGGCCGCGTGAAGACGCGACTCGCGGCCGACGTGGGCGCGGAGCGTGCGGCGCAGATCTACCGGCGGCTGGTCGAGGCGACGCTGGCGGAGGCGCGCGCGGGGTGGCGGGACGGGCGAATCTCGATCGCCTTCGCCCCCGACGATCGTGCGGGGGAGTTTGCCGCCTGGCTGGGCAAGGATCTCCGCTACCGGCCGCAAGGGGAGGGGGACCTCGGAGAGCGGTTGGCGCGCGCCACGGCGGCCGCATTCGACGACGGCGCCGCGACGGTCACCGTGATCGGCAGCGATTGCCCGATGTTGAGCGCCCGGCTGTTGACGGCGGCGCACACCGCCCTGGAAGACGGGAACTGGGTCCTCGGTCCGGCGCAGGACGGCGGCTACTACCTGATCGGCCTGCCGCGCAAGGCCCCGGAACTGTTCGCGAACGTCCCCTGGAGCACGTCGGAGGTGTTTGCGACCACCCGAACGCGCCTGGAGGAGCGGGAGTGGCCGTTTGCGCTCCTGCCGGTGCTCGCGGACGTGGATACGGCGCGCGACCTGCCGGTCTGGCTGACGGAGTCCGGGGCGCCGTGAAGATTGCGGTGGTGATCCCGGTGCTCAACGAGGGGCCGGCGATCGCGGAGACGGTGGCGCGCGTGCGCGCGACCGGGCCCGCGTGCGACGTGGTCGTGGTCGACGGCGGAAGCGCGGACGACAGCGCCGACCTGGCGCGATCGGCGGGGGCGACGGTGGTCGCCGGCGAACGCGGCCGCGCACGACAGATGAACGCGGGCGCCCGCGCGACCGCAAGCGAACTCCTGCTCTTCCTCCACGCCGACTGCCGCCTGGACGCGGGCTGGACCGAAGCCCTCGTGCGCTCCGCCGCGCGCGGCTGGGTCGGCGGATGCCTGTCGCAACGCATCGACGCGCCGGGGCCCGTCTACGCCACCATCGGCGGACTCGCCCATGCGCGCGCCCGCGTGCTGCGCGTCTTCTACGGCGACCAGGGAATCTGGGCGCGGACGGACGTGTTCGATCGGCTCGGCGGCTTCTGCGAGGGAATGCCGTTCCTGGAGGACGTGGAATTCAGCCGACGCCTGCGGCGCGCCGGTCCGGTCGGCGTCGCCGCGGCCGTCATCCGCTCGTCGGCGCGCGACTGGCGCCTGCACGGGTGGTGGCGGGTGGCATTGCGCAACTGGGCGATCGCCGCCGCCTACGGCGCGGGCATCCCGGCCGACCGGCTCGCGCGCTGGTATGCGCCTCTGCGGTTGCGTGCGCGCGCCGGCGCCGGCCGAACCTGAGCGATCCGATCGACTGCGGGCGACGCCGGTCCACCCCCGCAACCGACCTGGCGCCTCCGCGGTCCGGCTACTTCGCCGGCAAGAGACCGATCGGACAGGCCACCCCGGTCCCCCCCAGCCCGCAATACCCGTCCGGGTTCTTCTCGAGGTATTGCTGGTGGTAGTCCTCCGCGTAGTAAAACTCGGGGGCGTCGAGGATCTCCGTCGTGATCCGCCGATACCCCGCCTTCGTCAGGGCCGCCTGAAATGCGTCCCGCGTCCGCTCCGCGGCCGCGCGCTGCGCGGGCGTGGTCGTGTAGATTCCCGACCGGTATTGCGTCCCGGCGTCGTTCCCCTGACGCATCCCCTGCGTCGGGTCATGACTTTCCCAAAACGTCTTCAGGAGCGTCTCGAACGGCACCCGCGCCGGGTCGTAAGCAACCAGCACGACCTCGTTGTGGCCCGTCATGCCCGAACAGACTTCGCGATACGTCGGGTTGGGCGTGAAGCCGGCGGCATATCCCACGGCCGTGGTGTACACGCCGGGGAGGTTCCAGAATTTCCGCTCCGCACCCCAGAAGCAGCCCATGCCGAAGATCGCCCGTTCGGTCCCGGCAGGGAACGGCGGCTGCAACGGGGTCCCCAGCACTTCATGACGGGCCGGGACGGGCATGCGCTCGGCGCGACCGGGCAGCGCCTCCTCCGGGCGGGGCATCTGCGTCTTCTTTCCCATGCCGAACATGGCGACCTCCAGGAACAGGACGGATCCCACCACCAGCGCGAGCGCCGGCACCACGGTTGCCGCGACCCCCGACGATTGCAGTCGATCGATCATGCGCACGCCTCCGGAACGACGGCCCGGGGACTGCGCCCCCCGGCGACTTCCCCCTGCAACCGCGACCGGACTCCGGGCATTCCCTATCCCTGATATTCCTCGTCCTGCTCGATCGCGGTCAAGACCCAGCCGAAGTCTCCCGAAGCGATCTTCGAGGTGCAATACTCGCACAGACCCGCCATGGTGATCTTGAGCGCGGCGCCGCAACTCGGGCACTGGCCCCGCGCGGCCTCCGCTTTCCCCTCGTGTCCGATCCGGCGCAGGAACGTCCAGTACTCGCTGAAGGTGCGCCGGGACGATCGTGAGCCGGCGACGACCTTGCCGGAGCGGTCGGTGGTGTACTCCAGTCCCGACGCGAAGAGGCGCACCGTGACGGTCTCGAAGAAGGCATCGGTGTCGACCTTGACCAGGGTGATGCGCTCGACCCGGGGGTCGTCGAGCCGGTTGACGAGTCCGGCATCGCGATAGCGCTCGATCCAGTAGCGGTGGACGTCGAAGAGATGGTCGCTCTCCAGCGCCCGCGCCTCTTCCCATCTCTGCTCCGACCAGGCCTTCTGAATCGCAAGGAACGACAGCTCGACCTGGTCCCGGAACGACTCCCACGAAAAGCCGGCATGGCGGACGTCGAAGGCGCGCTTGTCCTCGCGCAAGGTCGGGGAGTACACCGTCGGCAGGTCGGTGCCGATCTCCGCCCCGCTCGAAGGAGAGAAGTTCTCCGCCGGGCGCCGGACGTGGGTCCGGATGGACTCGACGAACCAGTGGAATCGGCCGTCGCGGACCACCTGGCCGCAGCGCGGACAACTCCCGTCGGCGGCCGGGTCGTCCGCCGCCCCGCACGAGGGACAGCCCAGCCGCGCAATCTCCTCCGGCGGCTTCGAATGCACGCCCGCGTCGCGTCGGAACTCCCAGGCCTCCTCGACGTAGATCACCGCCGAAGCGCCCGTAGCCGTCTCCCGGAAGTTCGCCTTGAATTCCACCTCGATCCGGACTTCGGAGCCCGTGCGCACCCGCGCGATCCGGGAGGCGCCGACCAGCACGCGATCGACCTCCGACACGGCACCCGAGGTCTCCTGCAGGGCACGCTCGATCTCCCCTTCCGCCACGTAGGGTCGCAAGCCGTCCATCGCGCGCTTGCCGCGCTGCTGGTGGAAGCGGACGAAGAGCAGGTGCACGAAGTCGAGGAAGATCGGTTTGGAGAAGAGCGGATCCACCGCCACGACCTTCGCCGTCGGATCGCGGCGGACCCCGCGCCCCCGGAAGGGCGAACCGCGTCCCTGCAGGTGTTCGTCGACCACGTTCCACACCCGGCGATCGCTCAATCCGGCCAAGGTGGACACCGAGGACCCGGAGCGGGACCCCGACTGTACGCGGAACCAGATCGCGCCGACGAGCAGGACGACCGCGGTGACCGGGAGTCCGATGTGGGGATAGTGGATGCAGAATGCGATCCAGCGGAGGATCAGTTCGATGACGAGCGCAAGCCCGTCCCCGCCGCCGCCTCCTCCTCCACCTCCGCCGCCGCCACCTCCACCGCCGCCCCCGCCGCCCCAGGACTCGCCCCCGCCCGCCCGGGCGAATGCGACCGCGGCGTCGGACAGGAGGAGTACTCCGGCCAGCGCCGGAGCGGTCGCCCCGAGTCGTGGGCGCGAAGCGACGGCCGCCCCCGGCTCGACCGTCCCCGCCGGCCTCATGCACGCGGACGCGGAGCTCGCGCACGACGGTCCGGAGCGATCCGCGCTCTTCATTGCACCTCCAGGTGCGGATGATTGGGGATCTCGTCCGGATTGTCCTCGAGCGGCGGGAACGCCGCACCCAGCACGACGGCCGCCTCCTGCAGGAAGCGCTCCAGGGCACCGGCGAGATCGGCGTGCCGCGAGGGCGGCCCGACTCCGTCGAGCAGCCGCTGCCAGGCGGCGGGCTCGATCTTCGACTCCAATCCATAGTCGGGCAGGACGAACAGGCGGTCCTCGAACCGGGAGACGTAGACGAGCAACCCCGTGCGCTCGCGGGTGGCCGAGGCATTCAGGGCGCAGAACGCATTGCGCGCACCCACCAGCACCTGATGCTGGCGCCGCCCCGGCTGCACCAGGGCGCGCCGCAGCGCGGGAATCCGGCGCGCGAGGGCGAAACACGCCAACCCCGTCGCGCCCGCGTACGGGAGCAGCAGCGTGTCGGCGTAGACCCGCTCCGAGGCGATCATCCCGGCGATGACCAGCACCCCCGCGACGACCCCGAAGAGAATCTCGCGGTCGAGATACGATCCGGACTGCCGGTTCACCACGACCAGGATCTCGGCACGAGTCCGCCTTTCCGCTTCGCCGACGGCGTTTTCGATGCGTTGGAGGCAGGCGGGGGTCATGGGCGGAGTCCGGGGAGGCGGATGGAGAGCCGTCCGGGGGGCGTTCCGTGCAGGATAGACCCGTCCGAAGGGAGGGCGCAAGGAAAACCCGGGAAACCGCGAGAGGCTGGCGCCCGGGCCCCGCGGACGCTACCATGACGCCCATCGGGACGCGACCCGGCGCGCCGCAGCGATCGGCGGCGCAACACCGCTTCCCTCCCCCCCGGAAGGACGCCATGACGGGGTATCGCGACGACACCAGCCTGGGCGGAACCGACGGCCGGATTCCGCCGACCCGGGTTTCCGCCGTGCTGGGGATGCGCAGCCCCGACGCCCCGGAGCGGCAGCGCTCCTTCGAGACCCTGGTCGCCTCGTACTGGAAGCCAGCCTACAAGGTCATACGCCGCTGCTGGAACAAATCCAACGAGGACGCCAAGGACTTGACCCAGGAGTTCTTCGCGCGCGCCCTGGAAAAGGGCCAGTTCGCGGCGTACGATCCGACGAAGGCGAGGTTCCGCACCTACTTCATGATGTGCCTGCGCGGGTTTCTCTCCGACAGCCACGAGGCCGCCCAAGCGCTCAAGCGCGGCGGCGGCCTGAGGCTCCTCCCCCTCGACTTCGCCGGCGCCGAAGCGGAACTGGCGCGCACTTCCCTTTCCGCCGCTGCCACCGTGGAAGAGGTCTTCGAGAAGGAGTGGATGCGCCACCTCTTCGGGCTGGCCCTGGAGGACTTCCGCGCCGAGTGCACCGCCGCCGGGCGGGAGGTTCGCTATCGCACCTTCGAGGCGTACGAGATGCCCGCGGCCGAATGCCCCAAGCCGACCTACGAGGCCGTGGCGACTGCCCTCGGGATCGCCGTCACCGACGTCACCAACCACCTGTCCTACGCGCGCCGGCGCCTGCGTCAGCTCGTGCGCGCACGGCTTCGCGACCTGACGTCGGACGAGGGAGAGTACCGCGAGGAAGTTCGCGCCGTGCTGGGGGAAGGGGCGTCGTAAATGTGGCTCGACGACGGCCTTCTGGACCGGCTGCGCGGGGAGGACGAGCTCGATCCGGCCATGCCCCGTCTCGACCGGCTGGTCCTCGGCGAGATCCTGGGCAAGGGGGGCATGGGCATCGTCCACCGCGCCTTCGACCCGCGTCTCGAACGTCATGTCGCGGTGAAGGTCTTGAGCGCCGCGGATCGCACGAATCCCGAGATGATCGCCCGCTTCTGGCGAGAGGCGCGCACGGCCGGCAGCCTTCGACATCCGGGGATCGTGGGCGTGCACGAGGTGGGGGCGAGCGACGGCGTCCCCTTCGTCGTCATGGAGCTCGTCGAAGGCACGTCGCTTTCGGATCACCTGCCCGCATTGTCCGGCCGCCCGGCCTCGGAGCGGGCGGCGCTCCTGCGCGATGCCGCGCGCGCCGTGGCGCACGCCCACGCGCATGGGATCGTGCACCGGGACATCAAGCCGTCGAACATCATGATCGACACGACCGGGCGCCCGCGCGTGCTCGACTTCGGCCTCGCCCGACGCATCGATGAACCCACTACCCTGACCGCCACCGGGCAGATGGTCGGCACACCCGGGTACATGGCGCCCGAGCAGATCGATCGCGCCATGGGGGAGGTGGGTCCGCCGTCCGACGTCTTCGCCTTCGGCGCCATCCTCTACGAACTGCTCACCGGCACGCGCGCCTTCGAGAGCGACAGCACGGCCGGCCTGATTCACCAGGTCCTCTTCGCCGATCCGAAGCGGCCGGTCGAGCGCAACCCGAGCACGCCGCGCGATCTCGAAACCATCTGCCTGCGCTGCCTCGACAAGGAGCCGAAGCGGCGCTATCGCGATGCGGGGGCCCTGGCCGACGACCTGGACCGGTGGCTGGCCGGGGAACCGATCGAGGCCCGGCCCACCTCCCTGGTCACGCGAATGCTGCGCCAGATGCAGCGCAATCGCGTCCAGGCCGTCTCCG
This sequence comes from uncultured Planctomycetia bacterium, assembly GCA_964632945.1. Taxonomy (GTDB): domain Bacteria; phylum Planctomycetota; class MHYJ01; order WSZJ01; family CAZWCX01; genus CAZWCX01. The sequence goes on from CAZWCX010000009.1 coordinate 63,138, forward strand.
GACTGCTGGTCGGGATCCTTGCGGCGGCCGCGACCGGACTCTGGGGCTATCTGCGCAACGAGCGGGATGCCCGCCGAATCGCGGAAAGCCAGGCCGCGGCCTCGTTGGAGGCCACCCGCAAGGCCCAGGCTGCCGCCGGCGTGCTCGTTCGGTGGGGATCCCTCGGCGACGCGCTCGCCCGACTCGAACGGATCCGATACGACTCCACCCTCCCTCCCGAGGAACGCCGGGAGCGGGCGGCGGCACCGTGGGCCGAGGTCGCGCGGTTTCTCGCCGACACCCCCCCCGATGGCGCTTCGCAGGCGACGGCGCGCGCCTTCGCCGGCTGGGCCCGCGTTCTCGCCTGCCACGAAGAGCAGGGGATCGCCTGGCTGCAGGAGGCGCGGAAGAACCAACCCGACCTGCCCTTCGGATCCGCCCTCCACGCCCTCACCCTCCTCTCCCAGTACCTGGCCGGGCAAATCTTCCCGGACGCCGTCCTCGCGCCGGGCTCGGTAACGGTGGGCGCGTTCCCCCCCGAGTCGGAAGAGTTGCGACGATTGCGCGGCGAGATCGACGCCCTATTGCAAGAGTCCTCGCGCGCGGGGGTCTGGGGGGAAGGACCGGCACAGGGATTACGCCGCTCGATCGAGGCCGTCCGCGCGCTGCAACAGGAGCGATTCGCCGAGGCGGATGCGGCATTCACTGCGGCGCTGCGCGAAACGCTGCCGGGCTTCCGTTCGGACCTGCTCCTCGCGCGTTCCAAGGTCCGGCTCTTCCTGAATCAGCGGAACGAAGCGCTGCAGGACCTCGCCGAAGTCCTGCGGGCGCGGCCGGAGAACTCCCAGGCCCATGCCGGCGTCGGGCGTGTCCACCTCGTGGCCGGTCATGTGCAGGCCCCCTCGGACGGAGAGCCGCGGGAACGGTTCCGCATGGCCGAGGCCGCTTTCGGAGAGGCGGCACGGCTGGAGCCGGGGTGGGCCGAAGCGTGGATCGGACGCGGACTGGCGCGCGTCGTGCTCGCGCAGGAGGAAGCCGGGAACGGCGGGGATCCCCGCCCCGGGCTGCAAGCCGCCCTGGTCGACCTGGACGTCGCCGTCCGGCTCAATCCCGAATCGTCCATTGCCCATCACAATCGCGGGTTTGCCCATCTGGAACTGGCCGGAGCCGAGACGGAACGGGACGGAGACCCGCTGCCGCACCTGCTCGCCTCGATCCGGGACGAAACCGAGGCGTGTCGCCTCGCGCCCGACAAGCGGGAAGCCCTGCACGGACGAGGAGATGCATGGCTGGCGCTCGCCCGCCTGAAGTTGGACCGGGGGGAGGACCCGTGCGAAGCCGCGCGCCATGCGATCGCGGACCTGGACGCGGTCCTCGTGATATCGCCCGATCTCCCGAATGCCCACAACAACCGCGGCACGGCGTGGTTGCTGTTGGGTCGGGCGGAAGAACTCGCGGGCGGAAATGGTCGAACGGGACTCGAGCGTGCGATCGCCGATCATGATGCGGCGCTGGCCCTGAACCCGACGTTCCTCCCGGCGATGATCAATCGCGGTCTGGACCGGCAATTCCTGGCCGAGGCGGAGGCACGACGCGGCGGGGACCCGGGACCGAATCTCCGACTCTCGCGGGAAGACCTCGATCGCGCGCTCGAGAACGAGCCGGGGCGCGGGGACACGCGAGACGCGCGGGCTCGCACGCTGATCCTCCTCGCGCAGGAGGAAATCCGCCGCGGCACGGATCCCCGTCCCCTTCTCGAGGCGGCGATGGCGGACCTGGCGGAGTCGCTCCGTCAACGGCCGGACGGTCCCTACGCGCGGACCCAGCGAGGCCTCGCGGGCCACTTTCTCGGAGCCGCCCGCGAGGCCCGGGGGGAGGACCCCTCGCAAGACTACCTCCGCGCGATCCAGGACCTGACCGCGGTGATCCTCGCAAACCCGAACATCGCGGGGAACCACCAGAATCGCGGGGTGCTCCACGTCAAGCTCGCGATGCAGGAGGCCGCCCGCGGGATCGACCCACGCGGTCGGATCCGTCAGGCGATCGAGGACCATGGAGAATCGCTGCGCCGGGGAGCCCCGCGCCCCGCAGCCCTGGGCAACCGCGGCAGCGCCCGCGCGCTGCTCGCCCAGATCGAAACGGCGTACGGCAGGCCCACGAATGAACTCCTTCGGCTGGCGGAAGAGGACTTGCGGGAAGCGCGGGAGCTGGGGCACCCGGATGCCGAACCCGCCTTGGGGGGGGTCCTCCTGCAACGGAATCAAACGGAGGAGGCCATCGCGGTTCTCGAATCGGCGATGGCGAAGTCTCCCCCCCTGGCGAATCAGCTGCAGCCGGAGATCGCTCGTGCGCGGGCGCTCGCATGCGAGCAGCGCCTGGAGCAGGCGCGCCGATCCGCCCAAGCGTCCGCCGATCCCGCGCTCGCGCGGACCGAGGAGGGCGGGATGACCCGACTTGCCCACCGGGACCAGGCGTTCGATCACCTCGAGTGCGCCCGGACATTCGGAAGAATCGATCCCGATCGTCTGCGTTCGGACCCGAACCTGGCTCCGCTCCACGACGACCCGCGCTTCGCCGCACTCCTCGAGAAGATAAAATGACGAGGGAGGCGCCGCGTGCCCGGCCCGATGGGACGGCCTGGTCTGCGCGGCGCTCCCTCGGGAGCGAGTGGATCTTCACCCGAACTGCCGCCCCGACACTTCGGCGAGGCCGGGCGCGGGAGCGGGATCGTCGCACGTGCGCCGAAACGGCAGGGCCCGACGACTCGACCCGGCCGATTCCTGCGGTCCCGATTGCCCCGGTTCCCGCAGCGGGCCGCGCGGCCCTGCCCCTCTTTATTCGACATCGGGTCGCGGGTCTTTAGGGTTCCCCGAAAAATACCGGCCGATCGGCGCGCCTCCCGGTCAACCCGGCAATCCGTGACGCAGAAAATAGGCCGCCTGGGCGGCCGCGACGAGGTTGCCGCGAAGGCCGGCGGCCTCCGACAGCAACGCCCGCTTTTCTTCGCCCGACGACACGACGGTGGCCAGCCGCAGGAGCGCCCGGGTCCGCGTGTCCGGTTCGGTGGAGGGGGCGCAGGCCCGCCGGAGGGCCTCTTCGGACGCCTGGATCTCCCCCGCCTCCAGCAGCGCGCTCCCCAACGCCAATTCCAGCGCTCCTGTCCCGGGAGCGGCGCCCAGGGCCTGCCGCGCCAGCGCGGCCCGGTCCGCCGGACGGAGGTCGCGATCCTCGAGCTCGCGCAGGGCCGAGAAGACCGACTCCGGGATCCGGCCGAGCGCGATCCCCTGCGCCAGCCAGAGATCGGCCCGGCACTGGAACCAGCCCGGGGCGAGCTCCTCCGCCTTCCGAAACGACTCGACCGCGTCCGCGGCGCGGCGGAGATGCAACTGCGTGACGCCCGCCTGATGGTGCGGCTGCGGATCGAACGGGTCCGCCGCCGCGGCCGCACGGAAACTCGTCAGCGCCGCCGCGTAGTCCCCGCGGGCGCCGTGGTCCATCCCTTCGCGCAGGAGGAATCCGGTCCGGCCCAGGCTCGGGCGATTGCGTTCGAAAAGGAACTCCACCCGTCCGTCGCGAACCGCCGGCGCCTGCTCCACCTCGGAAACGCGCTCGCCGATGCGCACCACGACCCGATTGAGCGGTTCCCCGGCGGCCACAATCCGGGCCACGTCCCGCCAACGGACCGCTTCTTCCGTGCGGCCCGACGACTGCGCGTCGTCTGCCAGACGTCCGGCGCATGCGGCGGCTTCCGCCGGACGCCCGAGATAGCGCTGAACATCGAACGCGAGTTCCAGGTATCGCCGGACTCCTTCCGGCCGCTGGATCGCGTGGAAGCCGGCTTGCGCATCCTCGGCCGGACCCAGGGCAGCCTGGGCATCGCCGACGCTGAAGCGGCACACGGCCATCAGCCCCTGCGTGACCGGTCGCCATGCATCGACGCCCGTTCCCTGCAGGGTGCGTCCGGCGGCCAACCGCTTTTCCAGGAGTCGATACGCCTCCTCGAATTCGCCCCGCTCCATCCGCCCTTCGGCTTCCTTGACGTCGGCCTCCCAGGCGACGATCGGGTTGTCCTGGGGCGTCCCTTGCAACCGCTGCAGGAGTTCGGGGTGCCCCAACTCCTTGGCGAAGTGGACCGCCACGGCAATCAGCCCGTTCGCATGCCGCCGCACCGCGTCCGGATCGCTCCGAATCGCCTCGGGAATGCGTGCCCAGCCCGGGAAACTCGTCAGGATGATCTCCTGATGCCCCGCGCAAAGCGCCTGCAGCGTCTGCATGTCGCCCTTCTCCGCCGCCGCGGCCAGCGCGCTGCGCAACCGCTCGGGATCGTCGATCTTGCGCGGCGCACCGCCGAAGAGAAAGTCAAGCATCCCCATGGCAGGGACTCCTGGTTGGGCACGAGCGCGATCGTCCCGACCACCCCGCGGCACGGAAAATCATCCCACGCTTGGCGCTGGCGTCCTCGCCCCCCGGGCGGGCGGAGAACGGGTCGGGGTCGTGTCTGAGCCTAGCGTCGGATCAACGCCGAGTCCACCATCCAAAGTGCCGACCTCTCGAGGACCCCGCCGATCCGGTCGCCGATCGCCGCAGGCCGGGTGTACCCGGCGGGGCGCTCCCCGGCGACATCCCCCCGGAGCCGACCTGTCCTTTCCTCGCCCCTTGACACTGCCTGGCGACGCCGATACCCTCATCGGGTTCGATCGACCCGGGAGGAGCCGCCGCGTTGTCCCAGACCCCCCCCCCCCCGCCGCCCGCGGACGCGGCTCCCCCGCCCTCGAAACGCCCGAAACGCCTCCTGGCGGCCGCCCTGGCCGCGGCCTTGTCCGCGACCCTCGCATCGATCCAGAACCTCCGGCTCGATTCCCCCGCCGGGCCGCTCGCCCCGAACGCGGAAGTCACCATCGCAAGCCCCCTGATCCAGAAGGGGAACGAACTGGATGACCCGCGGCGGGACGGATGGGACACGGAAGTGCTCAGCGACGCCGTCGGGCGCCAACTCGGACGGCTTGCGCGCATGCTCCAGGACCCCGCGGGGAGCAGCCCTGCGGACCTGTCCGAGTGGGTCGCCCCCGACTTCCGCTGCGGTTCCCTGCGGCCGGATCCGCGACAAACGGAATACTCGGATTCCGCCCTCACCGTCCTCCGGGCGGCCGGGGGGGGACCGGACGCCTTTCACGGACCGGCGGGCTTGATCGACGCCGTGAAACGCCTCCAGGAGGCGTTCCCCGGCGCGAAGAGCGTCTACGCCAAGTTCAAGATCGTCGGCGTCACGCCGTCCCCGACGTCCACGACCACGCGGATCTACTTCCAGGCGAGCGCATCCTCCTCCGTCGGCCGGGCCTGCGTCCGCGCCACCTGGACCTGTCGGTGGACTCCCGGCGACGCCTCTCCGCGCCTGACGTGGATCGGCGTCCGGGACTACGAGGAGGTCGCGTCCGTCGGCGCGCCGTGGTTCGCGGACTGCACGCAGGCGGCGCTCGGACACAACCCCTCGTTCGAGACCCAGCTCCGGTACGGCATGAACCACTGGGTCGAGCGCATCGAAATCTCCCTGGGCATGAATCAACATGTCGCGAGCGGGCTCGCCGTGGGCGACGTCGACGGGGACGGCCGCGAAGACCTCTACCTGTGCCAGGCGGGGGGACTGCCGAACCGGCTGTTCGTGCAGAATCCCGACGGAACGGCGACGGATCGCTCGGCGGAGGCGGGGGTCGACTGGCTCGACTACTCCAGCGGCGCCCTGCTGGTGGATTTCGACAATGACGGCGATCAGGACCTGGCGGTGGGGACGCAGGACGGGGTCCTGATCATGTCCAACGACGGCCGCGGCCGATTCACCTTGCGCGCCACCCTGACCGGCGAACGAAACACGAAATCCCTGGCCGCCGCCGATTTCGACCAGGACGGCGATCTCGACCTGTTCCACTGCTCGGACCGCACCATCCCGAAGTCGATGGAAGGCGAGCCCACGGGCCCCGCCGAGTTCGTGTACCACGACGCAAACACCGGCGGACAGAGCGCGCTGTTCCGCAACGACGGGAACTGGACCTTCGTCGAGGTCACCCGTGAGGTCGGGCTCGATGTCGACGGCACCCGGCACAGCCTCGCCGCGTCCTGGGACGACTACGACGAGGATGGAGACCTCGACCTCTACGTGGCGAACGACTTCGGCCCCAATTCGCTGTTTCGCAACGACGGTGGCCGCTTCCGCAGCCTCGCCCGGGAGGCGGGCGTGGACGATCGCGCCTCGGGAATGTCGGTCTGCTGGGGGGACTACAACGGGGACGGCCGGCCCGACCTGTACGTCGGCAACATGTTTTCCTCGGCGGGCAGCCGGATCGCCGAACAACCCCGTTTCAAGGCGGAGGAATCCGCGGAGTTGCGCGAGATCTACAAGCGCTTCGCGAAGGGAAACACGCTGTTCGCGAATGCCGGCGACGGGACCTTCCGGGACACCGGCGCGCAGGCCCGCGTGGAAATGGGACGTTGGTCCTGGAGTTCGAATTTCGTCGATGTGAACAACGACGGCTGGGAAGACCTGGCCGTGGCCAACGGGTACATCACGGGCGAAGACGACGCGGACTTGTGAAGTTTCTTCTGGCGGCAGGTCGTGTCGCAGCGCAATCCCGGACGGTACGACACCCGTCCTTCGCTGGACGCCATGCTCCCGGACCTGGCGCTGCAACAGATGATCAGTCAGGGCCGGTCCTTCAGCGGGCACGAGCGCAATTGCTTCTTCTTCAACCTGCGCGGCGCAGGCTTCGCGGACGTCTCGGCGGTTTCCGGATTCGACTTCCCCGACGACGGACGCGCCGTGGCGTTGAGCGACTGGGACCGGGACGGCGACCTCGACCTCTGGGTGGTGAACCGTTCCTCCCCGCAGATCCGGTTCCTGCGCAACGATCATGTCGAGCGGTCGAATGGGGCCGGAGGATTCGTGGCCTTCAAGCTCACGGGGACCCGGTGCAATCGCGACGCGATCGGGGCCCGCGTCGAATTGTTCGTCCGCGACGACCCGCCCGGCCGCAGGCGCGTCCGTACGCTCCATGCGGGGAGCGGCTACCTCGCGCAATCGACCAAATGGATGCACTTCGGCCTGGGAGCGTCCGCCGCGATCGAACGCGTCACCGTCCGCTGGCCGGGAGGCGAGGTCGAGGAATTCCGGGGTGTGGAGGCGAATCGGCGCCATCACCTGGTGCAGGGGAGCGGCCAGACGAAAGCCGATTCCGGACCGCCTGTTCCGGCCGCGCCCCTGGTCCCCGCGCAACTCGACGCCCCCCGCTCGACCCAGGTCGCCCGCAACGTGCTGACGGCGAAGATCTGGCTGCCCGACCTCGAGTTCACGCACTGGGACGGCCGCACCGGCCGTCTGTCCGAGTACCCCTCGCGACCGCTCCTGATCAATCTATGGGCCAGCCGCTGTGCACCCTGCCGCACCGAACTGGCGGACTTCGCGGCGCGACGGGACGAGATTCAGGCTGCGGGCCTGGAAGTCCTCGCCCTCGACGTGGACGAGCTCTCCGGCGGCCCGCCGGCCGACCCGCGCGCCTCGAAGGAATTCCTCGACCGCCTGGATTTCCGCATGGTCTCCGGACGGGCCGGGGCGAACCTCGTCCGGTCGCTCGAACTCCTGTACGGCCAGCTCTTCGGCCGCCTGCGCGCATTCCCCGTCCCCATCAGCTTCCTCGTCGACGACCGCCGCCGACTGGCCGTGGTCTACCGGGGGCCGGTCGGAGTGAACCAACTCCTGGCGGACGTGATCGACCTCCACGCCACCCCCGAACAGCGGCGGGACTGGGCGGTGCCGTTCCCGGGACGCTGGCATGCCGGGGTCACCGAGACGAGCCTGAGCCTGGTCGAAAACCGGACGCTGGACCAGTCCCTCGTGGACGATGTGATGTTCCTTTACCGGCATGGGGTCCGCAATGACCCGAACATGAAGGAGGAGGACGCGGCCGCGCTGGCGAAGAAACGCGAGGAGACGAAACGCCGTGTGATCGAAGCGGTCATGAGCAAGGTGGACGTGGCGATGGTCTACACGCAGAACGGGAACGCCCACCTGGACCAGGGGAACATCCGCGGCGCGGAGACCCTTTTTCGCTTCGCCCTGCAAACCAATCCCAATCTCGCGCCGGCGCATGAAGGCCTGGGCAGGGCCCTCGCCGCGCAGCGGGAGAATCGGCAGGCCTTGCGGCACCTGCGCAAGGCGCTCGAACTCGATCCCACGCTGGAGAAGGCGCGCGCCATGCTGGAGACGATCGAGGCCAAGACGCGGCAGCCTTCGAACGGACGCTGAGCGGCATGGCGCCGGCTGCAGGCCGCGGGCGCGGGTGGTCGGTCCCGCACGGGCGATGGGCCCACCTGGACTCGAACCAGGACCTTACGGATTATGAGTCCGTTGCTGCGATTCCATAGGCTCCCGGACGGCAACGGCTTGCGTGAATCGCGATTCCTTGGGGCCCCTCCCAGGGCCCCTATCCGATCCCGATTTCGACGTTTCAGGAGGTCGCGGCGGTCGCCTGCGGTTTGCCTCCACCCGACCCAAACGAGAGGGTCGAGCCCAGGAGGTCGATTGCTTTCCGTCCGTGCTCCGGGGCGAAGTGCGCGTAGCGCATGGTCACGGCCAGGGTGGAGTGTCCGAGGATCTTCGCCACCTCGAGGAGCGGAACCCCGGCCTGCACCATGAGACTCGCGGCCGTGTGGCGCAGGGTATGGAACGTCACCTTGGGCCGCTTCTCCAGCGCGATCTCGGCGCAGCGCGCGACCGCGGACTCGAACAAGCCCCGCAGCGCCCCGGCCCCGAGCGCCGCGCCGTCGTTGCCGACGAACACCGGGTCGGTGCCGTCGATCTTCCGTTCCTGCCGCGCGCGGGCGAGGTCGCGGAGAAGCGCATGCAGGTCGGGCGTCATCGGGATGGAGCGTCCGCGGCCGGCCTTCTCCTCTTCCGGGCGCGCGAAGATCGTTCGGCGGTCGAGGTCGAGGTCGCACCAGCGCAGGGCGAGCAGTTCGCCGCGCCGCATGCCGGTCGAGAGGGCGGTCACGAGGATGGGCCGCAGGACCGGCCCGGCCGTGTCCACCAGCGCGCGGCACTCCTCGGAGGCCAGATACGTTTCGCGCTCGCGTCCGCGTTCGGAGCACCATTCGAGATGCTTCCGGCTCGCCGGGTTCTCGTCGGCGTAGCGCAATCGGATCGCCCACTTGTAGAGCGCGGACACGAGGGCGAGGTCACGGTTGATCGTCGGGCCGGCCGCGCCTCCGGCCCGGCGTTCGTCGATGAACCGAGCGAGGTCCTCGGGTCGGATCTCCGAGAGGTACTTCCCCGCCCAGGTCGCGGCCAGGAGCGGCCGGAGTCGGCGCACGTCGGCCGCGAAGGTCGATGCTTTCTTGCGCGCCTGCGCGTGCTCGAGGTAGAGGGGCGCCGCATCCCGGAACGTCATGCGGGAGCCTCGCGGGTCGCCGAACACGCTGGAGAGCACCTCTTCGAGCGCCATCCCGCGTTCGAGGTCGGCGTGGGCCTTCGCGAGCTTCGATGCCGCGCCGCTCCGCGTCGGGCCAGCGTGGCGCCGATACGCGCGGCCCTGCCAGGCGAATTTGACGTAGAACCCCGGCTTGCCCTTGCGGGTCTTGATCGTTCCGAACGCTCTGCGCATGGCGCCTCCTGTGCTACTTCGTGGGACGCTTCCCGCCGCGCCGGCGGGCGATCAGGTCGGCCACGGCCTCACGGGCGAGGTCGGCCAGGGTGCGATGCTCCCGGTAGGCGATCCGGCGAAGCGCCTCATGCTGCGCCGGTTCCAGGTGGGCGAAGAGTACGGCCTTGCCTTTCACGGTCATGTCGAATCTCCTTTCGGTTTCTAGCATGCTAGAGATTGGAACCGGAGCAGTCAAGGGAAATCTCGTCTGCGCTTCTGCCGGTCCTGCCGCGTGAACCGGCACTCCAGCTCACAGTGGGCCGCGGCCTCCAGCGCCTCGGCCTCCAGCAGCAACCGCTCGAACGTGCGCCACCTCATCCTCGTCGGCTTGGCGATCTCTCGTGTGCTCGGGGCGGTTGCCGCTCCGAGTCGTCGCATGAGCTTCGAGCACTTCCATGCAAGCCGGTCGCCGCGTCCGAGTCGCTGGCTTCTGTACGCCAGTCCGAAGCAGCGTCGGCACGCGAGCCGGCCGCGGCGGAGGAACAGGACGGCGCAGCGCCGGCCGCAACCTGGGCAGAGAAACCACGGTCGCGACCCGCGCCCCGGCCCCCGCCCCCACCCGCATGGCGTTCCGTCGATCAGCACCCGCTCGATCCCGCGCGCGAGGTCGGCGCCCCGCACCCGGAGCATCCCGGACCCGCCGTGAAGCTCGACGGCGCCGGCCGCGTGGTCCAGCTCGATCACGGCGGCCCAGGGTTCCTCGAATCCGCCCCAGCGGCGGGCCAGGACACGCACGTCAAGGAACGGCAGGTCCTCCGCCAAGGGGCGCGCGGGGCGGCCACCCCGGCGCCCGGACCCAGGTCCGCCCATGCGAGTCTCCCTCCACCGGGCCCCCCCCCTTTTCCGTCGAACCCGCCCATTTCCGAACCCACCCGCCGGAACCGGCCTTGTCCAACGGGTTGCGCGGAGATACCTCCTGTTCCTCGTCGGTCCCTCGTCGGTTCCCGCCTCGTTCACCCACCGTCTCGGCCTGCGGGTCTCGCGATGGCCTCCGCGTGCGCCTGCGGGGCGCCTGGCGCGTCCCTGCCGGGGTCGGGCGCGCCTGCCGATCGGTTCTCCCACTCCTTGGCGAATCGCGCCAGTTCCCGGTTGCCGGCCATCTCCCGGCGCAGGGCCTCCAGGACGAAGCCGCGGACCAACGCCGAGACCGAGCACCCGCGCAGGCGGGCCAGTTCGTGCGCGAGGTCGGCGGTCAATGGATTCAACCTGACGTTGATTTGGTCATCGAACCCCATGGCCTTACTCCCCTGTATACGGTCCGTAGACTCTCCTCCAGGTGCGCGCCTCTACGCCTCTGCGCCTGACGCCGGAGGGTGGCACCGGCGGCAGACCGGCGGGCCCCCGTCGCGGTGGGTCCACCAATCCGACCCGCCGCACGAGTAGCACGCACCTCCTGCCCCTCCCCCCTCACGGCTACCGGGGCAACCGGGGCACTCTGCCGCAAGTCCTTGCCCTGCCGCCCCGGTCCGCGCCCCGGTTTCGGTTTCCGGGGCAGTTACCGGGGCACTCTCCGGGGCGCGCCCGTCCGTACTTACGTCGTCCTGTCCCGGTTGCCCCGGTCGCCCCGAGGATAGGGACTCGGCACGCAGTACGAGCACCCGTAGGCGCCGGCCTTCGACCGTGCGCTTTGGAGCGAGTCGCGCTTCGTCGCCTTCCCGCTCTACGGCAGTCAGGAGCCCACGCTCATGGAGCCGGCGGCGCAGGGTCGCCTCCGACACGCCGATGGACTCGCCCCCCGCCCCCGCGAGCCGCTGCGCGACGGCGTAGGCAGCGTCCGGTTCGAGAAGGAGGTCGTCTCCGTCCAGCCAGGCGATCCGATCGCCGCACGGATCGCCGTTGCGCCAACCCCATCCATCGCCTGGCGGGCCTCCTGCGAGGTCGGCAACGTGAGCCCGGCCGCTGGCGACCGCGGCCCCGAGGAGTTCGAGGTATCGGCGCACCGGGTCGGCCGCGGCCTGGTATTCGGCCTGGGCCTGCGCTGCTTTTCCAAGCGCAGACCACGCTCGATCCCGGAGGGCGGCGGCCTCCGAGGTCGTGAGGGCACCCACCTCACCGGCGAAGGCAACAAACGTGTCGAGCCCCATCATGAGGTCGGCAACGAGTCCGGGCGTGCGGCGATGCTGTCCACTCCGGGTCGCTTCTCCTCGGAGTCGTGCCACCTCATGCGGCATCCCTCGCCGAAGGTCCACGATCCGCGGAGCGAGCCAGCGAACGAAGCCGGACATGGCCTGCGCGTACAACCCTGCCGCGGCGGCGGCCTGGCATCGGGCGAGCTTCACGAAGTCCACTCCGGGATGCTCCAGGACCAGGAGCCGCGCCCGGATCGACGCGCCGCGGGGCACGTCCTCCCCGGTCGAGAGGATCAGGCACCGGGGCGGGCGAACCGGCTTGAGCGATCCGTCGGCGTTCATGCGGGCGCGACCGGCGCCGTTGCCGGCGTTCCGCACGAGTCGCTCGGCCACCCGATGCAGCGCCGTCACATCATGATGTCCACCGCTCGGCGCGAAGTCATCGACCGTGAGCACCGCATCGGCCGCACCGAACGCGGTCCCCTCCAGCGCGTTCGCGGTGCTGCTCCAAGACAGGGGCAGGCGCGCGCGGACCATTCCGGGCCCGAAGTGTTGCTGCACCAGCGCGGCGTGCTCGGACTTCCCGCGCCCGGTCGCGCCGGAGACGTGGAGCGAGAAGTCGGTCGCTCCGAGCACGGATCGCCAGAGGGCGCACCATAGCGGGACCGCGATCTCGTCGTGCGCCACCTCCAACACGGCCATGCTGGCGCGGATCGCGCGGCGCAGGTCGGCAGCCTCCGGCGGCGGCGGCAGGACGAAGAGCGCCAACGCCCCGGTCAACGCCACTTCGATTCCCGCGACCGCGCCGGCCGCGCCGATGGCGCCACCTCCATGCAGGTATACGTGCTCGCCGTCGATCTCGCGCCAACCCAGGTGCGAGTAGCGCACCCTGCGCGGGATCTCCGGTCCGCTCAAGACCTGGATCGCGGCACGGAGATGATCCTTCGCGCCGAATCCGGGCGAGACAATGGCGCCGGCTCCGAGGGCTTCGGAGGTCCAATTCATGTTCCCGAAGTGCATCGCCCCCACGGTCACCCGCCGCGCGGAGCCGCGCAGGGTTGCTTCGATCTCGTACGAGCGCCGCACCTCGGCCCCGTCGTCGTCGGCCACCTCGCCCACGATCCGCGCGGAGAAGTTCGCGAGCATCTCGGCCACCTCGCCGTCACGGGTAGGCTTCATTCGGAAGGTCCCCGCGGCGTCGGCGAAGTACGGCGAGCCCTTCGGCGCCTCGTTCGATTCCTCCTCGCCGCTGGCCTCCGCGGGCGCCGGCGGGCGGGCCTGGCCGTTGCGGCGGCCATTGCCGTTGCGGTACGCGGAGCCGATCTCGCGATCCCCCTTCCGTGCCGCGTCCGCGATCTTGTGGCGCAGGTCCTTCTCCAACCACGGCGGCGACGAACGCGGGTTGAAGTCCGTGAGCATGAGTTCGAGCGCCTCCTGCTCCCCAAGGGCAAAATCCCGAACGAGGGCGAGCGCGGCGCGGTACGCGGCCTTGCTCCCTCCCTGGCCTTCGATGGACGGTGGCATCGCCGACAGGTACTTCCGCGCCCGCTCGATCCGCTCGGGCATCGGCGGGAGGTCGCCTCCACGGCCCTTCCCCGAGGTCGGCGCCGGCATCGAAACCGAGGTCCTCGCAGGCGCCGGCCGGAGCGCGGCGACCTGCTCGAGGAGTTCGCGGGGCACCGGCGCCACTGGCGCGGTTGGAGCCCACAACCTCGATAGACGATGCGGTCGTTCGTGCGTGTCCGCGCCCTTGCGTGCGACCGTCCCGTAGAGCTTCGTGATTCTGGAAGCGTTGAACACCTTTTCATCCACGGCGACGGTCGCGGAATCCCACTTCGTCTTGAGCCCGAGGAGCACGGCCTGCACGAGGTCGAGCGCCTCGGCGTCGTTCGGCAGGTCGATGGAGCAGAGAAGGTGCGCACCGTTCCCGGAGTCGCCCTTGAGCGGGTCGGGGAAGCCCATCTCGCCCTTGAGCCAGGCGGCCACCTCGCCGGCCTTGGCGAATGCGGCCTTGTGCTCCTGTTCGGTGGACGAGATGCCGGTCCTACGGGCAGGGTCGAAGTCGATCAGGAGACGGTGGCGCGCCAGAATGTCCGCGTCGGTCGTGAGCCCGTCCGCGTAGTCGCGGAGCTTGTTCGCCTCCTGCCGCGCGAGCAGGTCGGGATGGACCGGGTTCAACGTGACGTAGACGCCTTCGGGCGTGTTCTCGGCGTCGATTCGCGCAACCTCCGCGGCGGCGAGCGCGTGGTCGTTGAACCAGCCGGCAGCCGTGAATGGCTTGCCACCTCGCTTCGACCTGCACCGGAGCGCGCGTATCTCGAACACCCCGGACGGATGCAGGAACGCGAGGGCCTGGCGGACGGTCGCGCGGTCGGCGCGGCGGGTGGACGTGTTCATGCGGCACCTCCCCGCGGCAGGCCCGCCGCGATCTCAACGCCCATGCGACGCACGAGCCGGCGCATTGCGCGGTACGCGCCGATGCGATCGTAGGGAGTCTCGCCCCACTCGGCGCGCGCCATCGCCCGGACGTACTTCGTGATGAGAGTCTCGTTGCGGACGGTCTCCGGCGGGGGCTTCACTGCTTGCCTCCCCGCGGCGTGCGCGATCGCAGGAGGGCGAGGAATTCGGCCTTCGCCGGCGGCGGAACCGGGCGGCCGCGAAGGGGCGCGGGCATGGTCTCTTGGGATTCCAAGAACCCCAGCAGAGCCTCACGCCTTTGGAGAAAGCCCCGGCGCCCGGTCTTGATGAACGGACCGAGGCGGCCTTCGCGAAGCATCTTTGCGATGGCGCCTGCCGTGACACCGAGCAATGCAGGTAGGAGTTTCGTTGGGTTGAAGATGTCGGGGAGCCGCACGGATCGCAGCGCATCCGCGGCAGTTTGGGGGACCATGGCTCACCTCCTTTCGAAGGTCCAAGGGAGCCATGATCCGAGGAATTGGGAGGGAATCGGGATTCTTGAGAAAAATTCTACGCCTGCTTGAGCTGCTTCATCAACGCGGCCCGGATGCGCTTTTCGGCGCCTCGGATCGCGTCGTCGGTCACGCCATGTTTTTTTGCCATCGCGCCGCGCGGAACGTCCTGCACCCACCGCGCTAACGCAGCTCGGCCAGCAGAGCCTTCCGCTTCGGCCAGTGAATCGAGCGCCTTGAGTAGGTCTGCCATGTCGTGACCGTCCATCTCCGTGCGCACATCCTTGTGACGGTCCCGGTCCTTGGCGCCCCTCTCCCGGTCCGTCTTGAGCCGGTCCTTCGCCTTGTCCAGCGCCTTCGGGCAGTTCCATAGGACGCGCCCGTCCGGCGTGAGCACGAAAGACCCTTCATCCCCAATGATGCCGGCGATCAGGTGCAGGCCAAGGGCCGTCGCGCCCGCCGGGGTCTTCGGGTCCAGACCCGTCTCGGCTGTCCACTCCTTAAAGAGCGCGTCCCAGCAGACGCCTTTCGCTCGGCAAGGCGCCATGGAGATTCGGCGCCACGCGGCCAGTTCGCCCGAGGTCGCCTCCCGGCTGGACGGCGCAATGTGTAACCGCTGGAATTCCTCCATCAGCTCGCGCAACGCCTTCTCCCGCTCCGTCGTCGGATTCCTGGGGAATGCCTTGCGCACCCACTCGCGTGAAGCAGGAACCAGGTCGCGGAGCACGTCGTCCTTCGATGCGCCAGTCTCCATGAACATCAGCCAGAGAGCCTTGGCTTCGTACCGAGCAGTATCTTCATACAACAGTGCCCGGCGCGTGACCGGGCGGTCAGTGTGCAGGAGGAGCAGCCGCGCCAGGGTCCACGCTTGGAAGAATCGCAGGTCTTGCCCCTCGAGGGGAAGCGTTCGGCGGCGCAGGCTGTCAACCCACTCCAGACCCGCGCGCAATTTCCGCTCGCTCATGTTGCGCTCCGCGGGGTGTTCGACGGTCGATTCCGTGCGCTGCTCCGCACCCCCAATCCTGGGGCCCCTCCCAGGGCCCCTATCTCCCGTCCGTTTGGGTCGTTTCCGGTCGCGTCCCGTCGTCATGGTTGCACTTCCTGTTCCGCCCGCAAACCCTTGAAAATCCTCGCTTCCCGGCCTCCCGCCGGGGATGGGCCCAGCTGGACTCGAACCAGCACCTTACGGATTATGAGTCCGCTGCTCTGACCGATTGAGCTATGGGCCCGGACCGGGACTCGGCTTCCGAATGTACCATCCCGACGCCCCGCCGCGTCGGCAGATTTTTCCGCCCCGCGCTCCCCGCTTCCCCCCCGACCTACTTCCCCTGCGCCTCCAACTCATCCTTCCACGAGCGGATGTCCGGGTCGAGCGGCGCCCGCCGGAACGCCTCGCCCAAGTCCACCCGCGCGCCGTCGAGCAGCGCCTGACGCTCCACGGCGGACGTCCCGGTGAGCCCCGCCAGCAGCATGCGCGCCCGGCCCCGGCAGGCGAGCGGGGCGGCATAGTTGGGGAGCAACTCCAGAGCCTTTCCGTAGTGCTCGATCGCGTTCCGATACGACTCCGCCGGGTCTCCTCCGGTCTGCGCGACGCGCTCGCCGTGGTGACGCCGGACTTCGCCGAGCAGGTGATGCGCGTCGGGGAGCCGGGGACCCCGGCGAATCGCCTCCTGCAGAGCCCCGACGGCGCGTTCGTAGGCCGGCATCGGATCTTCCCCACACCGCGCATGCTCGAGCCCGCGAAACCAGCAAGCCCGTCCGAGTTCCACCCAGCGCTCCGGCTGGCCGGCATCGAGGGTAGTCCCCTGCGTCGCATCGGCGACCGCCGCCTCGAGCGTCGCCGCCGCATCGCGATTCCGACGGCGCAACCAGTCCCCCCATGCGCTCTGCAATTGGGCCCTGCGGGCGTATGCCGCCCCATACTTCGGTCGGGCGGCGAGGGCACGATCGACGTCGGCGATGCCGTCCTGGTAAACGGGTCCCGGATCGTCGGCCGGACCCCGAGCCCAGGAGGCCCGAAGCTGGGCGCAGGCGGCGCGCGAAAGCCAGTGTTCCGGCCGATCGGGAGTGCGTTCCGCGAGCGCGGCGAAGTCGGCCGCGGCACCTTCCAGGACTTCGCGGGGATCCCGGCTGACGGCGGAGAGGTATTGCCCCCATTTCAATCGGATCTGCCCCCGGAGCGACAGCACGCGGAGGTGTCGGGGGTCGCGCTTTTCCGCCTCCGTACAATCCGCCGCCGCTTTGGCGAACATCTCCGGCGCATCCGGGAGCCGGGCGTGGTGGCCGATCACCCAGTTGGCGCGCACTTGCGCCCGGTCCAGCCACGGATCGGCCGAGTGCGGATGCCGGAGGAGCGCCTCGTCGAGATCGCTCAAGGCGGTCCGGTACCGTTCCGAGGAGTCTTTCCCCTGGGACTGCAGGCCATTGCCCAGCATCTGATGAGCGACACCCCGGTATCGCCAATGCTGGGCATTCCCCGGATGAACCTGGATCCCGACGTCCGCCGTGTCGATCATCAGCCTCGCCTGCCCGCGCGAGATCGCTTCCCGGTACAGCGTCTCCCGCGCGTCGTCGAGACCGGGTTCGCGCGCGCAGGCGTCGAGCAGGGCGAGATGGGCCTCATCCCAGGACCCGCCGGGCTGGATGAGGGCGACCGTGGCCTCCAGAGCGGTCAGCGCGGCATCGGACACCCGCGGGGCGCCTTCGTCGGGGTCTTGCGCCGCGAGGACGGCCGCGCGGGCGGCCCGCAGGCGCGTCAGCAGATGATCGGCCAGCGCGCGATGGCGCGCCAGGGTCGGACGCATCCGCTCGATGTCGTCGAGGGGATCCGCGCCCGCAAGGGCGACCGTGGTACGGATGTCCCGGATCTCGGCCGCGTCTCCCCAGTCCCGCGTGGAGTCGTACCCGCGACCATACTCCGACGCCGCGAGGAGAATGCGCTCGTACAACGCCGGCGCGAAGTCCGGGGCGATCGCGAGGGCCCGATCCTGGTATTCCTCGGCCTTGGCCGGCTCCTGCAGCAAGCGGGCCAGCCGACCCTCGAAATAGTCGGGCTCCGGGGAAGGCTCCGACAGGGCGGCGCGCGCCCGCGTCGCCGCGTCGGCCAGACGGGAGCGCACGCGGCCGGCCGCTTCGTGACCCGTTTCGCTTCCGGACAGGATCGACTGCAGGCACTCGGCGGCGGTCCGGCGCAGATCTCGCAGCGCCTGCACCTGCCGGGTTCCCTCGAAGGCGCGCCATCCCGCGATCCCGGCAAGCGCCAGAACGATCCCTGCCGCCACGCCGATTCGCGCCCCCCGACTCCTCCCGCCGGGACGCTGTGGGGCCGCGGGCGGCATGGGCTGCGGAGCAGGCAGCGGCGTCGTCACCGGTTCGCCGGCGAGCCAGCGCCGAAGTTCGCGCTCGAACTCGCGGGCATCCGGATAGCGCTCCGCGGGAGACTTGCGCAGCGCCCGCAAGCAGACCCCTTCGAGCGCCGCCGGCACGCGCGGATTGCGCGTTGACGGCGATGACGGCTCCTTCTCGATCACCGCCCCGATCACCGCCCAGGGACTCCCGGCGTCCTGAAAGGGGGTCACGCCGGTCAGAATCTCGTACAACATGACGCCGAGCGACCAGACGTCCGTGGCGGGGCCGATTTCGCGCACCCGTCCGTTTGCCTGCTCCGGACTCATGTAAAGAGGCGTGCCGAGGGCCTCCCCCGAAGTCGTCAGGGCGCCCAGGCCGCCGCCCGGTTCCCCTTCGCGAAGGGAAACATCCTTCGCCAGGCCGAAGTCGGTGACGTAGCCGCGGATCCGCCCGGCCGACACCCCGGCCGTCCCCGGCTCCGACGACGCCGGGCGATCCTCCAGAAGCACGTTGCCGGGTTTGAGGTCCCGGTGCACGACGCCCGACTCGTGCGCGTGGGCGACCGCCGCCGCCATCTCCGCAAGCAATTCCACGTCGGCGCGCAACCGGACCGCCTCCTCGTCTCCCCCCGCGCGCAACCTCTCGCGCGTTTCCTTCAACCGATCCGCCAGCGTGCGGCCTTCCACGTAGTCCATGGTGAGATAGGCCCGGCCGTCGATCTCGCCCACATCGTAGATGGAGACGATGCCCGGGTGTCGCAGCTTCGCCGCGAGCCGGGCCTCGAGCATGAAGCGCTTCAGCAGGGTCGAATTCCCGACCTCCTCCTCGCGGATCAGTTTCAGCGCAACGATCCGGTCCAATTGGGTGTCGCGGGCCTGCCAGACCACACCCATGCCGCCCGCGCCCAGTCGCTTGAGGAGCCGGTAGCGTCCGAACGGTCGCCCTGGTTCGGATTCCCGACCCTCCGGCGCCGCCGGCGCACCCCGCGCCGGCGCCGGCCGGGTCTCCGCCAGTTGGCTGGACGGGCGAGCGGTCTCCGCCACGTCGGGGGGAATGCGCGGATCCGCGCGCAAGGTCGCCTCGCTGCCCGGGGGCACGGACGTGCACCTCGAACAATGTCGCGACCCCGCGGCGGCCGAGAGCGGCGCGCCGCAGACCTCGCACCGGGGGGGAGCGGGAAGCGTGGCATCGGAGGTCGACATGGAAGGATCCGTGCGCAGGGGGATTCGAGACGGCGATCGCGCCTACCGTACCACGGCCTCCGCGGGGCTGCCAAGTCTCCCGCCGGATCGCACTCGCGTCCGGAGCGCGGGACGAGTTCAATCCCTGCGGATTCGCTGCACCAACACGAGGCACCCGCTCCGGATCAGCCGGGAGATCTGCATCCCCACCTGACGATCGAGCCGTCGGTAAAGCGAGACACGGAAATCAATTGGAACCGCTTCCACCCCGGCTCGACAGAAGGGCACGAGGTTTGTATAACCGACGGGCGTTCAGGCAGGTTCGCCACCCCTGGTCGGGAGAAGGATCATGCGAGCGGGCATCGTCGGTTGTGGGTTCCTCGGGATGTGCGCCCTGGTGGGAATGCTCTGGTGGGCTTCCGTCAACCGGACGCAGCGGGCCATCGAAGAGATGCAGGGCGAGCACGAGGGGGGGCCCGAGGAAGTCCGTCGCGCGCCACCGACGTCTTCGCGATTGGCGGAAATCGATCGACTGCTGTCCCGGAAACCGGACGAGGCGCTGGAGCAGTGTCGGGTGATTCTGGCGCAGCCGGCCGACGAGGGCGAGAAGGCGGCGGCGCAGAAGAAGCTCGCCGCCTGCCTGTTCCGGGTATTCGAGGACCGCCGTCGGGCCGGGAAGTTCGAGGAAGCCGCCGTGCTCGCGGAGGAGATGACGCGCACGTTGCCGACCCATCCGGAGACCGGGTTGGTACGCGGCGCCTGGATACAGGCCCGCATCGAATGGGCGCGAAAGGCGATGAAAGCGAACGATGTGGAACGCGCCGAGGCCCTGGCGGCGGAGTTGGACTCCGAGGCCGCGGAGCACTCCTACTGGTTCCAGGAGTACGGGCGCTTCCGCCTCGAGGCCGGCAAGAAGGCGCGGGCGGCGGGGGACGCGGACGGGGCGATGAAACACCTGATCGCCGCCGCCGACGCCCTGGCCCATCCGCAGGGGGCCAGCGAGATCCTGCACTTCCTGGAGCAGGACTGGCCGGCCGAGGAGTGGATCCCGACGGCCGAGCGACTGCTGAAGGAGGATCGGCCCGCCGCCGCACTGATGTTCTTTGCGGCGCACGAAGCGACCAACGCCGGACAACGGCTGAATCTCACCCCGGAACAGATTGCCGCGCTGCGGGACCGGATCGATGACTGCCGGCTCGCTCTGGCGATCGAGGCCCGCGCCAAGGGACGGTTGACGAGCAACCGGGCCGGCGAGCGGACCGCGGACGGCTACTACGGTTTCATGGCGCACTCGAGAAACCCGGAGCGCAAGTTGGAAGCGCATCGGGGTCTCGTCGAGGTGCATCGGGAGTCCGCCCGAAAACTCGCGGAAGCGGGCAAGTTCCACGACGGGGTGAAACATTTGCACGACGCCGCCCAGCACGCGCGGCAGATCTGGATCGTGAGCAGCGAGGCGCCGGGGTTCGACGCCGTGCGCGGATTCTCCCCGGAAGCCCTCGCCCTGGCCGCGAAGGAAAACCCGGACGACCTTCCGGAACGCCGATTGCCGGTGCTGCGAAGCCTGGTGAACGAAGGGAAGATCGATCCACCGGGCGACGAATTCAGCCTGGTCCGGTCGGACTTCCGGGATTTCATCGGCCGGCGTGGCATGCAGGGCGTCCGCGATCAGGTCCAGAAGGGGTATGCCGGGGCGCCCGAACAGGCGCTCGCGGATCTGCGCGACGCATTGCGAGCGGATCCGAAGGGTCTGCAGGCACGGCAGATCGTGGAATGCCTGCAGGAGGGAATCGCCGAGGCGCGGAAGAAGAGCCTGTTCGACGCCCTCGTCGAATACGCGGGATTCTACCTCGAGGAGGTCGGCGCGCCGGCGGCCGGGGATGCGTACTACGAACCGTTCAAGTCCACGCTGATCGAGGCGGCGAATCACTTCAAGGGCAAGTCGCCGGTACGACGCGCATTCCTCCTCACCCTGCTCGTGGATGCCTGTCCCACGGATCCGGCGGCGGAGGCGGCGCGGAACGAAGTGGTTCCGCTCGCCCTCGAGGAGGCGGGGAAGAACAAACCCGGAGACCCGCCGCTGGGGATCGCCCCGTCCGGACTGGACGGACAATCGGTGCATGTGATCGAGAACGACACGCACACGTACCTGCTGATCTTCTACGACGGGCCGGAGCGGTTCTTCGTGCGGCTGGCGCCGCGGCGTCGCGGTTCGCTGGTGCTCCAGGACGGTCGCTACGTGACCGCGGTGATGACCTCGCAGGAAGGCGTCCTGTCGTATCGGTCGGAGTTCCCGGCCGCGGGGAAAATCATGACCAGCTCCTACTTCATCGAAGAAGGCGCATCGAAAGGTGGTCGATCGCCGTTCGCGTCGAGCTCCACGATCGGCGAGTTCCGTCTGTTGCGCGTGCCCGGCGGAGCGGGAGGGTTCCGCATCGACCCGGCAACGGGCGTGGTGACGCCCGCGAAGTAGCCGCCCGGCGCGGAGGGATCGCGTTCCTACCGGGACCACGAGCGCGCCAGTTCGCGCGCGGCCAGGCCGGACTCTCCGTCCGGGTCGCCGCTGTAGGCGTGCTCCAAGGCCTCGAACATCCGCTCCGGGTCGCCGGTGCCGTCCCCCAGGTCGGCCAGGCGTGCGATCGCGAGCCACAGACGGGCGGACTGCGGGGCTGCGACGGCCGCCCGCGCCCGTTCCTCGAGGCGCTCGCGCGCGGGGGTGCGTTCCGCCGGCGGGACGCGAGGCAACCACTCTTCGCACAACTCCGCGAAAGCCGCCAACTCGAGAGGCCCCGGTTCGGCGGACAGGGCGACCAGACCGCCGGCGAAGGCGGCGGTGCCGTCGCCGCGCCGGCCGGCGGTGCAGGTCGCGGCGGCATGGAGGCGCAGGGCGCGCAGTCGCGCCGCCCGCTCTTCGTCCCCCGCGCCGCGCGACAGCGAGAGCGGCCCGGGACCCAGGGCCAGCAACCGCTCGTGATCGCCGATCCATTCGAGCGCCGCCAACGCGCGCGCGTGCGCGATCGGGTCGTCGTCCGGGGCCTGGGCGCGCGCCTCGAGAGCGCGCGCGGCCGCCGCCCACCCCCAACCCAGGGCCTCCGCGCAAGCCGCGGCTTCTGCGCGATCCGCGAGGGCGAGGGCGCCGACCTCGCGACCGTCCGGGGCGAGCAGGTACGCGCCCGCGGGGGATTCCGGGGCCGGGAGCCGCAGCCGCAGCGACTCGCCGCCGACGTGGAGGGTGGCGCCGACCAGCACGATCCGGCCTCGCGACGCGGCGACGACCTCCCCATCGGCGGCGCGTGGGACGTCCGCCGGAAGCCGCGCAAGGCACGCCAGGAGCGCCACGCCCCGGCGAGCCGCCGCGTCCCGTGCCGCCGTTACGGCGGAGAAGAGGGGCGGATCCCCGTCGCCGTCGGCGACCGCGACGCCGTCTTCGCGCGCGCGAGTCCCCACCGAACTCCCGGGGCCGGTCATCCACGCGCACGCCTGTGCAGCCGTCCGTTCGTACCCCGCGAGGAACTCTTCCCGCCCCCCGGGGCCGGCGGCGGGAGGATCGAGCCGACGCCCCAGGATGCGCGGCTCCCATTCCAAGGCCGCCGCGCGGAACACGTCCACGCCGGATCGAGTACGGCGGAGCCGTTCCGCGCGTCCCGGAAAGAGCGGCTCGGGAAGCGCCGCGTCCACCCACGCGTCGATCCGGCCGGGGTCGCGGGCAAGTTCGCGCAACGACTCGACGGCGCGCTCGGCGGCGCGGGCGCGCGCCCGGTCGACACGCCCCGCCCGCGCGGCGGCGGCCGCCGCGGCGGCCAGCACGGCGCCGGCCGACCGGACCGCCCGCGCGAGGGCGGGAGTCGCGCCGCCGGGGTGGGCGGCGGAAACGGAAGGTACCGCGAGCGGCGCGAACGCCTGGGCGAGAAACAACGCCAGACAGCGGCCCACGGCCGCATCCACCGCATCGGCGGCCGCCGTCCCGGCGAGATCGCCGGCGTCCAGCGCCGCGCGGATCACGGCCTCGAGCGGGACCGCATCGCCGGCCGCCGTCCCGGCCGGCGCTTCCCCCGGACGACAGGACTCGATCACGGCAGGCCCCTCCAGGGCGAGCAGCGTCGCGACCTTGAGCCGCAGGTCGTATCGCACCGCCGCCTGCGCCGGGACCGTCGCGTGCCGCAGGCGCGCGTCCGCCCGCGCCGCGGCGCGCACGAAGGCCGCGGCGGCGACGCCCCGGGCCTCTCCGGGCGGCATCGACCGCACGGCATCGAACGGCCCGTTCCCGCGGAAGGCGTGCCCGCGCGGATCCCACGCGGTCGGCGACAACGGAAGCCGGCGCGGCCCCAGAAGCCGGCGCACGGAATACGGGTCCACGCCCGCCCCTGGCTGCTGCTCCGCCAGCGCAATCCGATCGACTACGTTCTCCGGCAGCGCCCCCGCAGGGCGGACGGAGCCCACGGCATTCAAACGTTCCGTCCACTCCCGCTCCCGCGCCGTCACGAGCGCCTCGCGCTCGAGTTCCGCCTGCTTCCCGGAACGACGCGCCTCCAGGGCCCGTTCCCACGCCCCCGCCCAGGCCTCCAGCGCCGCCTGACGATCGTCCCGGCCGATCGCCCGTCGCGCGCGCAGCAACGCCTCCTCCACCGCCGCCCCGGACTGCTCCGCGCGGACGCGTCCCTCCTCGGCCGCGCGTACGGCTTCCTCGACCCGCTCTTCCGGTCGGCCGCGCAGGTACGCGGAGTTCAACAAACCCGACACCGGCGCGCGCAGCCCCTCGCCCCGAATCGCCGCTCCAGGCGCGATCGCCCGCAACAGATCGGCTTCCAAGGCGAGACGGGCCTCGTCGAGTTCGTCGATCCGGCGCTGCAGCGCCTTCGCGTCATACTCCAGGTGGCCGCGCGCGAGGTCGTCCAGACCGGGCCGGCGCAGGCGCTCGCGCTTCTCGTCGCGCTCGGCGCACCACGTGCGCCGCTGGCGGTCCTGCTCGTCCCAGCGGCGCAACAGCGCGGCGATCGCGGGGTCGGCGTCGAAGTACGTCCGCCCGACACGGCTCGCTTCGGCGCGCGCGCCGTCCCCGCCGGCGGGGGATCGCGAGACGGTCGCCGACTCGCCCCCACCGCGCACCGGCGTCCCCTGGGCCGTACGCGCGGGGGCCGCCGGCCGGGCCAGCGCCATGACCGCAACCCCCAGGACGAACCCGATCCCGGCCGCCACCGCGACCCACCAGGCCGGGACCGGCTTGCGCCACGCCGGCATCCCGGCGGCGGACGGCGCCGCGTCCCCTTCCAACGCGGCCGCCAGGTCGTGCGCAAACTCGAGCGCACCCGCGTGCCGTCGAGCGGGATCCCGGTCGAGCGCCTTGCGGCACACGGCATCGAGCGCGAGCGGCAGCCCGGGACGGACCCGGCTCGGTTCCGGCGGCGTCTCCTTCAGGATCTTCGCCAGCAACTGATTCGGCTGCGCGGCCTCGAAGGGCAGTCGGCCGGTGAGCACCCGGTACAGCGTCGCCCCGAGGCCATAGACATCGCTGCGCGCGTCGGCATTGCGCTCCGAACGGAGGCGCTCCGGCGCGGCATAGGCAATCTGTCCCAGGTGCGCCTTCTCGCCGGTCAAAGCCGACACCTCGCCCAGCGGGCGAGCCGCCCCGAAGTCGCTGAGATAGGGGTGGCCCGACGAAGAGAACAGGATGCTCCGCGGGTTCACGTCGCGATGGATCACCCCCTGGGCATGCGCGAAGTGGAGGCCACGGGCGACGTCGATGAGCGCCGCCGCCAATTCCAGCGGGTCGACCTGGGCCCCGGTCGAACTCGACTCGCCCGGCCTCCCGGCGCCGGCCTGGAGGAGGGTTTCCAACGAGGGCCCGTCGACGTACATCATCGGGATCACGGACCAGCCGTCGACCCGCTCGACCGGGCGGGCGGGGACGAGGTTGGGATGCTCCAGGCCGGCCGACAGCCGGGCCTCGCGCTCGAAACGCGCCACCCGCTCGCGCACGACCGCTTCTTCCTCCCCCTGGGCGAAGTAGAGGACTTTCAAGGCCAGCAGCTCGCCGTTGCGCGCGTCGCGCGCCTTGTAGACATAGCTCGAACTCCCGCGTCCAAGCTCTTCGAGGAGCCGGTAGGGCCCGAGCTCGCCGTCCTTCCGGCGCGCGGCTTCGGGGGCCTGCGCCCGCGGCGCCAGCTCCCCCTCGGCGCGTCCGGGATCGCGGCCTTCCCGTCGCGCCTCCCCGGCCGCGCGAACGCGCGCACGCATCCGTTGCCGGGCCGCTTCGTCCAGGATCAGTCGCCGTACCTGGCGCTCGAGCGCAGGATCAAACCGGACCGCCTCGGGGCGAGGATGGACCCCGCGCAGCATGGCCGCCCCGCAGGTCGGGCAGTGGACCGCCTGCCCGGGCACCCCGGCATCCTGCAGGTGGCCACGGGGACACGCGCGCAGATGGTGTCCGGCTCCCAAGTAGCGCCCCGCTTCGACGAAACCGGCCAGGTCGGCCGAAGACAGCAACCGTTGGTCCGACACCACGTCCGCCAGCGGCCGACCCGACTGCGCCGCCTCCTCCAGGCAGGGGCGCAGGCGATCCCCCGCCACGCGCTTGAGGTGAACGAGCAGGAGGGCCAGCACCTGGTCTTCCGTTCGTCCCATGATTCCCCCGTCGCCATCGTTCGTCGCCGGGGACGACGCCCCGGGTCGGGCGCCTCCCGGGTTCCGGCCATCGGATCCATGACCCAACTCGACCGTACCACGCCTGCCGAACGGGAGCAACGTGCGATTCCCCGCGCGGCGAAGGGTGTTCCCCGAGCGCCGACCGGCACGATTGACCGCCCCGTTCCTCTCGAGTACCGTGGGTGCACCGCCGAAAGAAACGGGGGAGGCCGGGATGTCCCACGCAGAAACGAATGCCACCGATCCGCGGGACGACGCGGCGATGGCCCGCGCGAGCGCCGGCAACCCCGCGCCCCCGGCCCCGGGCACGACCTTCGGACGCTACCGGCTGATCGAACTCCTGGGCGCGGGGGGGATGGGCGTCGTCTGGCGGGCCTGGGACCCGGAACTCGGCCGGGAAGTTGCGATCAAGCAGATTCGCGGCGGCTCGAGGACGCCGGTGGCGATGGAGCGGTTCCGTCGGGAGGCGGAACTGGCGGCGCGTCTGCGCCACCCGGGAATCGTCGGCGTGTACGACGCCGGGGTGTGCGGCGAGACGCCGTTCCTGGCGCTCGAGTTCGTGCGCGGCCGGACCCTCGCCCGGATTCTCGACGAGCGACGGAAGACACGCGCCGCCGGGTTCGCGCGCCCGCCGGAGGAGCTGCGTCGAGACGTGGAGCTCCTCGCGGACGCGGCGGCGGCGATCGGCGCGGCGCATCGGGCGGGGGTGATCCATCGGGACCTGAAGCCCGCCAACCTCGTGATCGACGGCTCGGGCCGCCCGCGGGTCATGGACTTCGGCCTGGCCAAGGAGTTTCAGCCGGCGGCGGACGCGATGCCGGCGCTGACCCGGGACGGGCAGGCGATCGGCACGCCGCACTACATGAGTCCGGAGCAGGTCGCGGGGGACCTCGCGCGCGTCGGCCCCGCGTCGGATGTCTGGTCGCTCGGCGTCACGCTGTACGAGGCGTTGGTCGGCTCCGTGCCGTTCGGTGGACGAGAGACGCTGGCGGGGCTCTTCTCGGCCATTCTCGACGGAGACTACATCCCCCCACGCCGGCTTGCCCCGGACGTGCCCGAGGAATTGGCAGCCGTCTGCGGCAAGGCGCTCGCGCCCGAGCCGGCGGAACGATACCGGGACGCCGCCGACCTGGAAGCGGATCTGCGCCGGTGGCTGCAGGGGGATCCCGTGGGGGCGACACGCCCCTCCCGCCTGGGGTCCGCGCTGCGTCGCGCCGCTCGACGTCCGGCCCTGGCGCTCGTCGTAGCCGCGATCGTCCTGGCGTCCGCGGGCATCCCCCTCTGGGTGGACGCAACGCGTCGCGGCGAGCGGGCCCAGGCGCGCGCGCTCCTCGACCAGATTCAGCGCCAGGCCGAGGCCTTCCAGGCGACCGTCATGCGGGAGCCGATGCCGCAGGAGGCGCGGGAGGCCCTGTCGGAGCAACCGCTGGGTGCGCTCGAGCGTTTGCTCGAACGCTTTCCCGAATCCGGCGCCGCGCGCGCATGGCGGGGACGATACCTCGAACTGCTCGGAAAACACGCCGAGGCGCGCCGGGAGTACGACCGCGCCTGCGCCGATGCCCCGGACGAAGCGGTAACCTGGTACCTGCGGGGGATGGCCGCGCTGCGGGAGTACGGACGACGGCGTCCCCTGCCGGGCGCGTTGGCCACCTCGACGGGGATCGCCTTCCAGCCGGCGGGTCCGGAAGACGAAGACGCGCGGGCCCTGCGCGAGCGGGGTCGGGTCGACCTCGAGCGCGCCGCGGCGCAGCCGCCGACGCCGGAGTTCGGCGCCGAGCAACGCGCGGCCGCCCTGGGCCGGGCGGCACTGGTCCGGGCGGACGCGGATGCGTATCTCGCGGCGCTCCGCGCGGTGGAGGGACGAACCGGACCGGAGGCGGAAAAGGTGCGGGGGCGGGCCCATTACCATCGCGGCGAGTTCGCGGCCTCGGTGGAGGCGTTCGATCGCGCCCTCGCCGCCTGGCCGGAAGACGCGGACGCGCGCTGGGAACGCGGCATGGCGCAGCTTTGTCGCGGCGTAGAGGATCGGGCCCGCGGACGGGACCCGCGGCCGCGGTTTCGCGCGGCGCTGGAAGACTATCGCGCGGCCCTGGCGCGCGACGGCGGCGTCGGCGATCCGCTCAACCCGGGCACGGCCTGCCTGTTTCTGGCCCAGGAAGAGGCGGGCCGCGGCGGGGACGCCCGTGCCCACGGCCAGGAAGCCATGGACTTTCTGACGCTGTCCATCCGGCGAAACCCGGGGACGATCGACGCGCGACTCAACCGCGCGATGGCGCGGGAACTGCTCGCCGACGTGGAGGAGGACGCCGGCCGGGATCCACGCGAGCGGCTCGACGCCGCGCTCGGCGATGCGCGCGACGCCGCGGCACTCGAGACCGGACTCGGAGCGGCCGACCCGCTCGCGGCCTCGATGGAGCATGCCCGGGGCGCGGCGGAAGAGCGCCGGGGCGGAGATGGCCGCGCGTGGTTCGAGCGCGCAACGTCCGTCGTGGAAGAACTCCTGCGCGCCGAACCCCGCGACTCTCGGGCGATTCATCTCCGCGGGATCATCGTGCGCTCCCAGGCCTTCGCGCGCGGCGCCCGCGGGGAAGATCCGGCAGGGGAACTCGAACGCGCCCGCGGGATCTTCACGGCCACCGTGGAGCTGGCGCCGGACTGGTCCGAGCCGCGGGAAAACCGGGCGCGCGTGACGGTGGAACTGGCGCTGCACCATGCGGGTCGCGGGGAGGACCCCAGCCGACTCCTGGCCGAAGCCGAAGCCGACCTCGACGAGGTGCTGGCCCGGCACCCGACCCGCGGGTCGGCGCGCGAACTGCGCCTGCAGGCGCGGCTCACGGCGGCCCTTCAACGCGCCCGACACGGGGAGGATCCACGCGCGGCCCTGCGTCGCGCCCTCGAAGACCCCCATGAGGTCCTCCGCATCGATCCCGGCTCCGCCACGGCCCGCTACGGTCGGGCCGTCGTGTACCGTTGGCTGGCCGAAGCCGACGCCCGGCGCGGCCTCGACCCGCGGGAGTCGCTCGAGCGCGCGCGCGCGGATCTCGACGCGTTCCTGGGGTCGAAGCCCGGAGATGCGCGCGCGCGGATCCTGCGCGTCCTCGTCCTGCGTTACCTGGCCGGACTCCCGTCGACTCCGCCGGCGGACCGGTCGGGGTTCCTGGAACAGGCCTTGGCCGACCTGGACGGAATCCTCGCAATCGACGCCGAAAATACGGAGGCCCGCCACGAGCGGGCGACGCTGCAGATGAACCGCGCCCGGGAGCCCGGTCACGACGAGTCCGACCGGCGCGCCTTCCGGCAGGCCGCGCTGGCGGATCTCGATCTTCTGCTGAACGCCGACCCCCGCGACCTCAAGGCGCGGCTGCACCGGGCGCTGGTCCGGCTGATGGCGGGGATTTCGGTCGGGACGCCTCTCGACGAAAGTCGGACCTGTCTGGACGGGACGGTCGAGGATTGCACCGCCGTCACCGAAATCGAACCCGGCCTGGCGATCGCCTGGACGCGGCGCGGGGAGGCGCACGCGGAACTCGGACGACGTTTCTCGGCGACCGGAGACGACCCGGCCGGGGAGTTTGCCGCCGCCGAAGCCGACTTCCGGGCTGGGGCGGAACGGGGGGACGTCGAGGCTTGGGTCCACCTGGGGCAGCTCTTTCGCGCCCTCGGGCGCACGGAAGAAGCGATCGACGCCTTCGAGACGGCGGCCCGGGCCATTCCTCCCCTCGCATCACAGCTTCTTGGGCTCGTCGAGGAATTGCGCAGGGAGGAGCGTAAGCGCTGAGGCGCGCCGGTGCACGGTCGACCCGCGAAAGCCGGCCCCCGCGCGCGCCCTCTCCCCCCGGCGGCACGCGGCGCGAATCGTGAGTTCCCTGGTCGCCGCTCCCGCGTCCCCCCGATCGCGCGCACTCCGCCATGGGACCCGGCCGGTCATGCCGGCGGCGACTCTGCGTGCGTCTCCAGCGGCAGCCCGAGAATCGTGGACAGCGCATGGCCGACCCGCAGGGCCTCCTCCTGGGGGCACGGATGACCCCGGCCGTCCACCGCGCGAGGCCCCCCGTCCGTCATCTTCAGTTTGCGCCCGTCGGCCAGCCTCACCACCAGTTCCCAGTAATGTCCCGTGAACCCGGTCTCGCTGTCTTGGTGGTACCGCCCCTCCATTCGCAGCGCGCGACATTCGGAGAAGTCGGCATCGACGGCGAGCGACTTCCGACCGAGGATCGACCGATGCAGCCAGATCTTCCGTTGCTTCCCATCGACGACCCGGTAGTCCCGAATCGAGGCGCGCAGGAACAACAACGCGGCGCCCAGGAGCGCCGTGATTCCCGGGATGAGCAACCGGGAAAGCCCGGCCGATCCCACAAGCATCTCGAGACACAGGATGCCGGAGAAGAACAGGCAGGACAGGCCCGCGGCAAGAAGGCACCCTTCCCGGCCGCTGGTGTAGTCGACCACATAGGTCTGGGGTACGAGCCCGCCCGAGTCGTCGCGGATCTCGATCAGGCGAACTCCCGCGGCACTGTCCAGGGAGGTCTTGTAACTGAATCCGGTGCACGCATACGTCGAGCAACGTCCAGTGTACGCGAAGCAATCGCGGTGGTGCGGCGTCTCGCATTCGGTACATCACACCACGCCTTGGGCGAGCGGCTCGCCGCACACCTGGCATTTCTGGTCGTCCATGTCCCGGTCGTTCATTGGTAGAAATCAGGCGCGGTGCCCTCGCGGGTACGGGCTCCTGCATCCCCCTTTCAAACCGTGCGTGCGGTTTCCCCGCACGCGGCTTACCGAGGCTCTCTACCGCGCGCGTGCACGCGGACCCGGGTGACGAATCGTCCCGCGCCACGGGTGACGTCCGTGTTTCGTCACGAAACGCGCATGGGGCAACACCCGCGGATCGAACACCGACCGCCTCTCGCCGCCGCGCCCGGACTTGCACCCGCAAGTTCGATGCAGCAAGCGATCTTCCGGATCGCGATCAGGACTCACCATGGCGGAGGGAGTGTAGCGGTGCAACGGGAAGCGGGTCAATCGCCGCTGGCGCAGCGCGTGCGGCAGAGGGAAATGGGGCCGTGCCCGGAGGCCTGAAGGGAACGCGAAGGCCCGAGCCGACCGTGGATTCTTCTCGTGGAGGAAGTCGCGGGCGTGCTCATCGCCCGCGCACGCGGATCTCCGCCCAGCGGGGATCCGCGCGCAGGGGCGCCAGGTCCGGCTCGAATTCCAGTCGGTCGGCGTCCCGCCATCCGGCGTCCAGGCACTCCGCAAGATGCCGAAAGGCCGCGTCGGGGGCCGTGCGCGCCTTCCGGCAGGCGAGCGCAAGGTGGGCCTGGGCGAAGGCCGTGCCGAGCGCAGCGTCGGCGAGTCGCGCGCGTCGCGACGGGGCATCGAGGCCCGCGAGTCCGGCCTCGACGGCGTCGAGTACGGCCTGGTAGGCGACGGCGGCGGCTTCCCGGTCGCCGGCGCGGGAGGCGGTTCCGGCGCGCGTCATCGCAGCCTGCCAGGAACCCGCGTCCACGAGCGGCGCCGCCATGTCCCGCGAGGCATCCGTCGCGCCGGGTGAGGCGAGCGAAGCGGCCTCCGCGGACCGGCCAAGCACCGCATAGAGTCGGGCGAGTTCGGCGCTCGCGGCGGGGAGCCCCTTGCCGATCGCGGCCTCGAGATCGCATGCGCCCGCGAGGCGGAATGCCAGCGGATCCCCGCCGACCTTCGCTTCGGCAGCTCCAAGCTGCGCGTGGGCCAATCCGCGATAGTAGTGGGCGAGCGCGATGTCCGTCGAGACCTTCAACGCCGCCGTGCTGTCTTCGAGCGCGGCCCGGAAGTGCGGGGCGGGATCCCCGCCGGCGCGGACCTCGGCCTGCGCGCAACGCAGATGGAGGAGCGCCCGATTGACCCGCTGGAGGGCCAGGTCCGGCCGGCGGGCGAGCATCGGTTCCAACGCCTCGATCGCTCGTCGATAGCCGGGCCGCGGGTCGCGGCCCGCCGCCTGGTCCATTCCGGCGAGCTCCGCCAGTGCCCCAGCGCGATTGGCCGCCGCCTCCAGGAAGTCCGGCTCCGCCGCCAGCGCCGCGTCCAGATCCTCCAGCGCCGCGCGCATCTCGGCCTCGGAATTCTCCCCGCGTGCTTGGCGCAGGCGTGCGATTCCCATTCGCGCGCTCCCCCGATTGGCCCGAGCGTCCGCAAACTCGGGGAGCTCGTCCACGACACGGTTCAGGTCCGCCAAGGCCCTCCGGTAGGAATCCTCGGCCGGACCGCCGAACATCCGCTGCTGGTCGGCGACGATACAGTGATAGGTCCCACGCGTGTACAGCGCGTGCCGGTCGCTCGGTCGCACTTCCAGGGCCCGATCGAGGTCCGCGAGTGCATCGCGGAAGAGTTCGCCGGCGTCCCGTCCCATCGACGCTTCGACGAGGCCGAGCATGCACCGCGAGCCGGCTCGCTGCAATAGCGCATCGGACGAGTCGGGTGCCAGTTCCAGCGCCAGCCCGAACTCCACGATCGCCTCGCGCAGCGCGGGACGCGGGTCCACTCCGTTCGTGGACTGCTCGACGGCGGCGGCATAGCGGGTGAACCCCAGGTAGACCCGCGCGAACGGGTCGAAGGGCCAGCGCTCGAGCAGGCGGCGAAATGCGGCCGCCGCATCGCCGAACCGCCCGAGATAGTGGAGCGACAACCCGCGCCACCGCTCGGCACGTGCTCCCTCCGCCCCCTCCAGGAGCCGGAGCGCCTCCGCGCCTCCCGACGCTCCGTGCGCGGCGAGGACCGCCATCGCGCCTCCCGCCGCAAGCTCCCGCTCGACCCAGGGCTCGGCCGCCGCCCGCGCCGCACGTTCCAGGTCCGCGAGCCCGCCCGTTCGCAGCGCCGCTTCCGCCGGCGTCTCCGGACGCATCGGCCGGAATTCGATCCCTCGCACTCCGGCGACCACCGCGGGCGCACCGCGCAGCCTCATGTAACGCTCCAAGCGCGAAATGCCGCGCAGCGTCCAGGTCAGGCCTTCCTCCGGCGCCTCGGCGCAACCGCGATCGAACGCCTCATCCGCCTCCCGCGACTGGCCGAGGATCTCCCACACGCGCCCGCGCCACGAAAGCGCCGTCCCCGGACGATCCGCCTGCGCCGCCAGGACCTCGATCAGCCTCAGCGGCTGCTCCGCCAGCGCCGACTGGGCTTCCGGCGACAAGCGGGTCCGATACACCGCGTCCTCGAACGACAGGACCCCGCGCCCCGCCGATTCGAGCAAGCCGTTCCGGTAGGCTTCGCGCGCCTTGCGATCGAGCCGGACGGCGATCGCGAGGCTGCACACCGCCAGCAGCGTCACCGCAACGCCGGCGAGCGCGCGACGATGGCGCCGACCGAAGCGTGACGCCAGCCACGCGATCCCGGTCCGAGTCGCCCGCACCCGTTCCCCCGCCAGCCACGCCCGCAAATCGAAGGCCAATGCGGCACCGTCCGGGTAGCGTCGCTGCGGGGTACGATCGAGCGCCCGGCAACACACCGCCTCCAGGTCCTCCGGAATCCCTGCGCGAACCTCGCGCGGCCGCGGAACGTCCTGCGACACCACGTGCGAAAGCACCTCCATGCTCGTCCCGCCGTGAGGAAGCCGCCCGGTGAGCGCCTGGTAGAGCATCACCCCGAGCGCCCACACGTCGCAGCGCGGGTCCAGTTCCCGCACTCCCTCCACCTGCTCGGGACTCATGTATGCGGGAGAGCCGAGCAATTGCCCGCTCACGGTGAGACGCTCCGGGAGGGAACCACGGCCCGTCGCGGAATGGTCGAAGCGGCGGGCGAGCCCGAAGTCGGCAACGTGCGGGCGGCCGTCGACGTCGATGAGGAGGTTGCCCGGCTTGAGGTCCCGGTGGAGGATGCCGTGCGCATGGGCATGTCCCACCGCTTCGGCTACTGCGGCCAGGATTTCCACCGCCGCCCGCAGGCGATTCGGATCCTCGGCGACCGGAGCGGCGGCGAGCCAATCGGCGAAAGTCGGGCCTTCGATCAGCTCCATGGCCAGGTAGAGCCCCTCGTCCGCCTCTCCCGCGTCGTACACCCCGACGATCCCCGGATGGCGGAGCTGCGCCATCGTGGTCGCCTCGCGCAGGAAGCGCGCGACGGTCTCCCGGCCGTGGGACCAATCCGACCGGATGCGCTTGAGCGCGACGGTGCGGCCGAGGGAGAGATCGTGCGCTTTCCAGACTTCCCCCATCGCCCCTTCTCCGAGCCGCGAGAGCAGGCGGTAGCGGACGAACATCGACGAGTTCTGATTCGGATTCATGGGTAGACAGCAGGCGCGGTGCCCTTGCGGGTCCGGGCTCCCGCATCCCCCTCTCAAACCGTGCGTGCGGTTTTCCCGCACACGGCTTGCCGCCGCTCGTTACCGGGCGCGTACACGCGGACCCGGGTAGCGAATCGTCCCGAGCAGCAGGTGACGTCCTTCTTCCTTCACGAAACGCGCATGGGGCCACACCCGCGGATCGAACCCCGACCGCCTCCGGCCGCCGCGCCGGGAGAAGGTCTCGATCCGACCCCGAGCCCCGCTCCTCCCCCCGCAGACGGCGGAGTCGCTCCGCCGCGCGCGTCCCGGTCCGCCGATGGACGCGGTACCGACCAACCGGGCGGGCGCACCGGCCGCGTCCCCGGGCTACCCGCCCTTTCCGTCCGGTCCGGCCGCCGGGCGCGATTGCTCGGCGTTGCGCAAGGCCACGCGCTCATCGACCTCGGCCGTCGAGGTCGGGTAGCGCAGGTCGATGCACGCGAGGCACAACTCGTCGCGCGGGATGCGCAGTCCCCGGATCAGGCCGTCGATGCTGATGTAGTTGACGCTGCTGGCCCCGATCCAGGCGCAGATTTCCGCATTGCTCCGCCCGGCCGCGATCAACTTCGACCGGTCCGGCGTATCGATCCCGTAGTAGCACGGGCCGACGACCTCCGGACAGAAGTAGAAGAGATGCACCGCGCTCGCGCCGAGATCGAAGAGGCGCGCGACGATCTTGCGCGCCGTGGTTCCGCGCACGTTGGAGTCGTCCACCACCGCCACGCGCTTGCCGTCGATGAACTCCTTGATGAACAGGAACTTGTCGTCGATCGCCTTCCGGCGCTGCTCGGGGGAGGGTTCCTGAAACGATCGCTTGTTGCCCACCTTGATGATGCCGTTGTGGTACGGAACTCCCCAGGCGTGGGCCATCTCCATTCCCGCGGAAACGCCGGTGCCCGGGACGCCGAGGACGACGTCGACCTTGCCGCGGTACTGGGCGTACTCCCCCGCCAGGACCTTGCCCAGATCGCTGCGGGCGGCCTCGACGACGCGCGCCTTGAACTTCGAGTCGGGGCGCGCGAAGTAGACGAACTCGAAGAAGCAGAACGCCCCGCGGTCCTCGCCGGCGCGCGCCCGGTGAATGCGCAGGGTGTCCTTCTCGACGAAGACCATCTCGCCCGGTTCGAGTTCACGGACCTCGTGGTAGTCGCCGAAGTAGTTCATCACGCTGGATTCGCTGGCGAAGATCACCTCCCGGCCGCCGAACATGGTGCCCGGCCGGTCGCGAAGGGCCATGGCGCAGGGGCGAATCCCCTTGGGATCCTTGAAGGCGAGCATGCCGCGCTCGGTGATGGTGAGCGCGGAATACGCCCCGGTGAGGTCGCCGTGGAGGTCCCGGACCGAATCGAACAGGCGCGCGACGTACTCGACCGTCGAATCCGCCTCGTGGACGCGGCGCTCGAGCATCCGTTCGATCAGCCCGTACTGGATCACCCGCGCGTCCACTTCGCTCTGGAACATGTACCCGCGCGACTGCAGGCGCCGCCGCGCGGAGGCGAGATTGACCAGGTCGCCGTTGGCGCAGGTCCGCAGTCCGGGCCGGTCGCTGGCCACGGGCTGGCGATTCCGCAGCAGCAGTTCGGGGGTGCTCCCCCCGGTGGTGGCGTAGCGGGTGTGGGCCAGGCCGATCGACCCGCGGAGCTGGGCGAGATCGTAGCCGTGGAAGACGACATTGGCCGGGCCGAGGCCCCCGTGGTCCCAGAAGAAGGTGCCGTCGAACGTCGCGGCGCCGGTCGAGTGCTCGCCGCGTGACAACAGGCGGTCGGCGCCGGCGACGAGACGGGGGGCGACGGGTTCGAAGGAGACCAGGCCGAGGATGCCGCACATGGGGGACACTCGCGCAACGGGGGCCGCGGGGAAGGGCCGGATCGCGCGTCCCGCGCACGCGCGCCGCGGCCGGCCGGCGAACGCGGGGGCGAAGATACCCCGCCGCGGCCGGGCCGTCAATGACCCGGACGGACCCGCGCGCGCCGCTCCGGAAACGCCGCTCCGGTCACGCCCCGCTCCTGAACCTAACCCGGATTATTCATGAAGCCGCGCCAGCGGCTTCGTGAAAAATCCGCCCGC